>JBBQEX010000034.1:0-80358 GCA_038321315.1 Haliangiales bacterium
GACCTGCGACGCGCCGGGGAGCGCGAGGTTGCCGATCGGGCCGAGCAACCGCTGCTTGCCCGCCGCTTCGCCGGCGTGGGGCCCCCCCACCAGCAACTCGGAAAAGCGTCCCCAATTCACAGCCTGTCCGGAGTGGGCGGCTGTCCGGCTTGCCAGTGTCCAGATGTCACACCGCGTCATAAGATTCACCTCATTGAATCAGCTATCTGGGCGGTCGGACCTCCGCTCCAGCGCTGGTCTGCGATGTGCAGAACGCCCCAGGCATGCGTCGAATCATCCTGACTTCCCTTGTCCTCGTGGGCTGCGCTTCTCCATCTCCGACCGGTGAACCGACGGTCTATCCGTCGGTCCGCGATCACCTCACCAGGGCGACCGATCTGATCGTCACGCCAGCGACCAGCGGCGGCGCGTTGACCGCGCGGCGATGGTCACGCAATGGCTGGGTCGGCGGCGAGGTCGCGCTGACGGTCGACAACGGCTTCGTGGTCGCCGATGCCGACGCGACCGGTCAGCTCGAGATCTCGAGCATGAAGCTGATGCTCGCGCCGATCGACATCTCGCCCGACGCGGTCGGCGTGCCGGCGCGCCTCGAGCACCTGCAGCTCGATCTCGAGAAGGTGCCCGCGGGTGCGCCGACGAAGTGGACCGATGGCGACAACGCCGCGACCGCATCCACGATGCTGTCGCTCCAGCTGTCGTGGGCGGTCACGATCGACGGCACGACGAGCGCGCTCGGCCCGCAGCACCTGCCGCCGATCCCGGTCGACATCACGGTCGCCGGCGATCGCAGCACGGTCGACCTGACGCTCACGCTCGATCTACCCGGCACCGTGTGGGGCTGGGCGGACCTGATCGACATCCGCGATCTGCGGCTCGTCGTCGATACCGCGTCGCTTTAAGGACACGTCGCGAACTGCGTGGCGCCCGCGACCGTCGCGTCGGTCATCAGCGGGACAGCGTCGTCCTCGACGACCTGGCCGCGGGTGTCAGTCACCCGCAGCGCGTACGGCCCCGGACCGAGCGCCGCGTCGGGCACGAAGAAGTTGTAGTCCTTGCGCGGGATCGCGTGCCACGTGCCCATCGCGTCCTTCGACTCGAGCTTCGCGATCGGATAGCGGTGATTCCGGATCTGGATCGCCGTGTAGTACTGACTCGTGCCGTCCTTGTGGTGATAGGCGATCGGGCCCGACACGTTGCACGCGACCTCGTGCCACGTGATCGGCACCCGGCCGGCCGAGACATCGGCGAGCTTGGCGAACGCCTCCATGCTGAGGTCGAGCGAGCCCTTCAGGCATTCCGGGCACTGATCGACGATGCGCACGGTGACGGTGCCCTTGGGCCCGGTGACCTCGACGCAACCACCACACCACGCCGCGCTCGCGTAGTCCGGCGCGTTCATCGCGGCGACGTCGAGGTTGTCCGGCGTCGCGTCGAAGCTGCAGTTCCCGGCGCCGGTCGCGGCGTAGTACGTGCCGTCACCCGACTCCTCGGCCGGGATCGCGGTACAGGTGCCACCACCTCCCGGATCGGCGGCCTGGTCGGCCCCACAGGCACCGGCCGCGACGAGGACACCGATGAGCACGCGTCGCATGGGTCTGACCTTAGCGAAGTTTTTCGAACCCGAGTCGCACTTTCATACGTCTACCTCCGCGATGACCGCTTTTCGCAACGACCTCGACGCCCTCACGGCGCGACGCGACACGCTCGAGTCCGAGACCGCCCGGAACCTCCGCGAGCTCGCCGACACCCGCACGCTGATCGACGCCTACACCGCGCGCGCGAAGCTGCCCGTCCTCGACAACATCAAGGTCGCGGCACCGTGTTCGGCCGACTGGAACAAGATGTCCGGCGACGATCGCGCGCGCGCCTGCGGCGACTGCAACAAGCACGTCTACAACCTGTCGGGCATGACACGCGACGAGGCCGAGGCGCTGATCGTCGAGAAGGAGGGCAAGCTCTGCGTGCGCTACTTCCAGCGCACCGACGGGACGATCCTGCTGAAGGACTGCTCGATCGGCATCAAGCGCCGCCGACGCACGCGCATCCTGGCCGGCGCCGCCGTGTTGCTCGCGGCCACCGGCGCATATGGCGCGAATCAGAACCGGTTGGCGTTGAAGACCGTGGTCGACGACCACGTCGAGTACATGCCCATGATGGGCATGATGGTCGCCGCGCCCCAGCCGGTCGAGGTGACCCAGCCTCCCTCGACACCCGAGGTCGACCCGATCCGCGAGATCAAGGGTCAGCTATAGTGCCAACATGCGCGGCGTGATCGCCACCACGCTCGCCGCAACCGCCACCGATCTCGGGGTGTCCTGCTTGCTCGGTGGCAGCTCCCTTCACTCATGAACCATCCGCGGATGACCTTTCGAGGTCGCAGATGGGCCGGCCTCCTCGGGCTGCTGGTCGCGCTGTCGCTCCCGAAGCGCGTCGAGTGCGCGTATCCCGGAGCAGATCCGGGGACCTGCGGGCACCACAACGCCCTCGGGCGCTGGTGTACGACCGTCGAGATCGAGCCCCTCGGGTTCTACCTGCTCGAGCACGTCGTGCATCGGGACATCGGGTTCGCGTACGCGACCGAAGATGATTGCCACTGACAGCCTCCTGGACCGGCGCTATGCTCGAGCAGCCATGTATCGCGACGTTACTCACGAGCTCGACGAACATGATTCCGCGGTGGGTGCGATCCTGATCGGCGAAGCGCTGGTCGCCGGATGCGAGCACGCCGCGCGCCGCCTTCGCGATCCCAAGCTCGCCGACCCGTGGACCGCGACCGGCGACGCGCAGTTCTTTCCCGAGGTCTGGCGCCACCTCGATCGCGCGAAGCGCCTGCTCGCGCAGCGCGGCGTCAACACCGCCGGCTACGACAAGGTCCGCCCGCTCGCCAAGGGCTCGGTGATCACGCAGGGCAAGGACGGCCGCCCGCGGATCGATTCGACCGGCCTCGACGACGCGCGCAAGGCGATCGAGGAGCTCAAGCTCGTCGTCCCCGGTGCCGACTGGGCCGCGATCGAGAAGCGCACCGCCGGCCTCGCGAAGCTGCCGATCTCCGGCAAGCAGAAGAACCGCGCGTTCATCGGCACGATCGTCGCGACGCTGCTCGTCGCCGTGGTCGCATACGGTGGCGCGATCGCGCCGGGCAAGAAGGCGCCACCGCCGGCGACCGACACGATCCGCGCCGAGCTCGTCGACATCGCGCAGCATCGCAAGGAGCGGATCGCGGAGCTGACGGCGATCACCAGCACGACCTGCTATCCGGTCGCCGCGCACGAGCTGATCGAGTCGCTCGCGATGGACGGTCGCAACGTCGAGGCCAAGCAGTTCGGCGACGGCTACGTCTCGCGCTGCGGTGGCGACCCGATCATCGAGAAGTGGTCGAACGCGCCGCGCCCGTGGCACTCGTCGAAGCGCAAGTGAGGGCAGCGCCCTCAACGGCTACTTGAACCAGACGGTGTCCGCGGCCCAGTGACCGTCGACGCGAACCAGCGTCGTCAGCGTCCGGCCGTTCTTCATCTTGATCTTCAGCGAGTCCTTGCCCGCGGCCGCAACCGCGAACACCAGCTCGTCGATCGGCATCTTGGCGACCTGACCCGCGGCCTTCTTCACGTTGGTCTCCGTGATCTTCTCCTGCAGGCGCATCGTGAACCCCGCCTTCAAGCCGGCGACGTCGCCCTTCTTGATCTGCTCGACCTGCTTGGCGATGAACGCCTTGGCGTCGGCCGCATCGTCGGCGCGCGCGACGCTCGGTGCGATCACGAGCCCGAGGACGAACAGCGACAGCAGGACAATCTTCTGGAGCATCCGCCGACGATATCACGCACGCACGCGGACGGTGCCGTCGGCGATCGGGGTCGCGAGCGCACGCGCGGTGGCGGTTCGCGCCAGGTCGAGCGCGCGTCGGCCGTTGGCGAGCTCGAACGGATTGCTGCGCGGCAGGTCGTCGATCACGAGCGTGACCATGCCGGGTCGCTCCGGAATCACCGGGGCACCCCGCCGCCACGGCGAGCGCGATGCGAGGTGGTGATACAGCACGCGATTCGCGGCCGGCACGCCAGCCATTCCCGGGCGATCGAGGATGCCGCCATCCCAGTACGCGCGGCCGTCGATCTTCACCGGGTGGAACATCACGGGCACGCAACACGACGCGCGGATCGCGTCGGGTAGATCGCCGGTCGCGAGCACGGTCGTCGCGCGGCGCGCGATATCGAACACGCTGATCTTCGACGGCACACGGCAGTCCTCGAACCGCGTGACCGGCAGCATCTCGCGCAGGAGCGCATCGAACTTCTTGCCGGCGAGCAGGCCCATGCCGATCCGAGGATCCCAGAAGTGCGCGCGCTCGAGCCCGAGCAGCACCTCGGCCAGCGCGTCGGGCTCGACGCCCGCGGCCCACGCGCCGCCGACCAGCGCGCCCGCGGACGAGCCGGCGACATCGCGCGCGCGGTGGTCGCGATCGACGAGCGTCGCGAGCATGCCGGTGTGCGCGTAGAATCCGAAGAAGCCGCTCGACATCGCGAGCGTGAACGGGCCCTCGGCGAGCCAGTCGGCGAGATTCACTTCGCCTGCTCGATGCGACCGTCGGCGTGCTTCGCGAAGCGGCCCTCGGCGCGCGGATGGACCGGGTCATCGCTCGGCCACGGCCAGCCGCCGAACCGCGTGCGCTGGTAGTCGGCAAACGCCTGCTGGATCTCGGCGCGCGTGTTCATCACGAACGGCCCGTGCGCGACGACCGGCTCGCCGATCGGGCGGCCCTGCAGGAGCAAGAGCTCGACGGCATCGGGGCCAGCGGTCAGCTGCGTCGGGACGGCGGGCTCGAGCACGAGGCCGCACGCCTTGGTGACCGTGCGATCGGCGATCTCGAGGCGCGCGCCGCGGAAGAAGTACAGCACGCGGTTCGTGCCGGCCTTCGCGGGCGGCAGCGTGAACGTTGCGCCCGGCTGCATCCGGATCGACCAGATCGCGACGTCGCTGTCGACGCGCGACGCCCACGAGCTCGGTGGTGGCGACGGTGCGCGCGCGTCGCCGATCGTCCCGGCGATCACGGTGAGCTCGGTCTGCTTGCCGCTCGCGTCGGTCTCGACGTGGCGCGGGATCTTGTCGTCCCACAGCATCGTGAAGTGCGGGTCGACCAGCTTGTCGGCCTTGGGCAGGTTGAGCCAGATCTGGAACAGCTCGACCGGATTCGGCGCGGCGTTGTCGACGAGCGGGAACATCTCGCAGTGCGAGATGCCCTTGCCGGCGGTGAGCCACTGCACGTCGCCGCGGCCGAACCGCGCGGTCGCGCCGAGCGAGTCGGAGTGATCGATGAGCCCGCGGCGCACGATCGTCACGGTCTCGAAGCCGCGGTGCGGATGCTGCGGGAAGCCGGGCACCACCTCGCCGTGATACATGCGCCAGCCGTCCTTGCCGGCGAAGTCCGAGCCGAGCTGACGTCCGGCGAGCGACGCGGCCGGGCCGAGGCGCTCGTTGCCGGCCGGGTACGCGTCGTCGTGATGGACGCAGAACAGGAACGGGTCGAGGGTCGGCCACGGAAACCCGAGCGGAAACATCTCGCGAACGCTCATCGCAACCATGGCAGCACCCTACTCACTGCGCGGGCCCGAGCCAACTGGCTGTTCGGGCAACAGTGTTCACCACCAGGTGTCGTTGTCCTCGGCGATCCCGACGACATCGACCAGCTCGTGGCGTTCGCCGGCGAGGACCAGCGAGCCCGAGAACGCGCCGACCACGTGACGCAACCGGTGCTTGACCAGCGGGACATCGAGCTTCTGCTCGACGTGGGTGATCGCGCGCATGTCGATCTCGAGCCCGTCGGCAAGGAGGCGCCACGGGCTCCTCGGATCATCGAGCTGGCCGACGTCGAGATGCACGTTCGCGAGCGGGTGGCGCTTGCCGTCGATCCACGCGGCGTTCTCGGAGAACGCGGCCTCGGGCGTCGGATCGACCAGGTTGATGCCGACCACCTTGCCGGCGCGCGTGCGACCGGCGAGCGCGATCCACTTCCAGACGGCGTGGCGCTGCGCGTACGCCTTCGTGAAGTCGACCGTCCCGAGCGCGCGTTCCCGGGTCAGCGCGATCGTACGACCGCCGAGGCTGATCGTGCCGGCGACGCGCAGCGCACCGAACTTGTGCGTGTAGCTCCACCGACCGTTCGGCGTCGGCACGCACTGCGCGGAGTGCTCGTCGCCCGGTTCGCTCGTGAACTCGAGGTCGAGCGCGATGCCGTCGGTCTTCGCGCGTGCGTGGAACCGGCGGCCGCCGTCGAGGTTGTCGATCTCGATGCGGAGGCCGGAGCCCTCGAAGCGATGCTGACCCGATGCGCTCGATGCCGCGAGGTGCGTCCCGCGATTGAGCGGCGTGATCGCGAACTTCGAGGCGACCGCGGCGGTCCTTGGCTCGACGACGTACACGAAGCCGTTGCCGGCGAAGCCCGCGGTGCCGACGATGAACGCGACGAACACGTCGTCGCTGCACGCCGTCATGTACTGCCATGACTTGTGGCGAAACTTCTTGCGATAGCCGGCCTCGAGCCCGCCGAGGCCGGGGACGCGCGCGAGCCCGGCGAGCTTGTGCACGATCGCCGCGTCCTCGAGGTTGGGGTCGGCGAGCGGATGATCCCACTCCGCGATCCGCGGAGCAGTCTCGGAAAATTGGACCAGATCGGGCATCGCCCGAACGGTCTCACGGATCATGCAAGTTGCATCGGATGGACGATGCGGAACACCAGCTCCGGCGCGCGCTTGCGACAGATCTCACCGGCGACGTCGGCACGCAACGACGGTGCGATCACGGTGAGACGCGCGAGCGCCTCGTCGTAGTCGAACTCGTCACGCGACGGAACCAGGGTGACCTCCACGCGAGCGCTCGACGGGGCCGGCACCACCGACGCGAGCACCAGGTCGTCGATCATCGGATCGTCGAGCGAGGCGAGCGCGTACGACAGGGCATCGAACACCTGACGGCACAACTGCAGATCCTTGTGACCACGACGGTCACGAGGTTGCTTTGACATAGACTCTTTCAGCAATGCGTCGACGAACGACGCGGGTTCGCGGATCGTTTAGGAACGAGCTGGAACGTGCTGAACAGCCAACATAGCGAGGTCACATTAGCGATCTGCGCGATGAAATCAAGGACGATCTCGTAACCGCATGATGGGATTGGGCTGCATGCGGTTGTCGACGGAGCGCGACCGCGACGACGACCGCGGCCTCGCCGTGATCGCGAGTGCGCTCGATGCAGGCATCGAGTTACTCGATACCGCCGATGTCTACGCGCACGACGACGCCGACCTCGGACACAACGAGCGCCTGATCGCGCGACTCGCGCGCCCCGCGACGATCGTGACCAAGGGCGGCCTGACGCGACCCGACGGCGCGTGGGTCCCGGACGGTCGCGCGCGCCACCTCGCCGCGGCCGCGCGCGCGAGCCGCGAGCGCCTCGGTCGACCAATCGACCTGTACCTGCTGCACGTCGTCGATCCGCGCGTCGAGCTCGCGACCAGCGCGCGCGCGCTCGCGAAGCTGCGGGCCGACGGCGTCGTGCGCGCCGTCGGGTTGTCGAACGTCAACCTCGCGCAGCTCGAGGCCGCGCTCGCGATCACCGAGATCGCGGCGGTCGAGGTCGAGCTATCGCCGTGGAAGCTCGACGCGTTGCGTGGCGGGCTCGTCGCCGCGTGTGTCGCACACGGGATCCGCGTGCTCGCGCATCGGCCGCTGGGCGGGCCGGCCGGCGCCCGGCGACTCGCGCGCGATCCGATCGTGCGCGCGATCGCCGAGCGCCACGCGGCGACCGCATGCGAGGTCGCGCTCGCGTGGCTCGCCTCGCTCGCGCCGGTGATCGTGCCGCTGCCCGGCGCGACGACGGTGGCGACCGCGCGTTCGATCGGCCGCGCCGCCGACCTCGCGCTCGACGACGATGCCCGCGCCGAGCTCGCCCGCCGGTTCGTCGCGATCGGCGACGGTCCCGTCGGTGCCGGCGGCGCCGACGTCGTCGCGATCGCGGGCATGCCCGGCTCCGGCAAGTCGACGCTCGCGGCCGCTCGGGTCGCGTGCGGCGCCGTGCGGCTCAATCGCGACGAGCGCGGCGGCACGCTGCGCGGGATCGCCGAGGCGCTCGATCGCGCGCTCGCCGAAGGCGCGCGTCACGTCGTGCTCGACAACACCTACGCGACTCGCGCGTCGCGCGCCGAGGTGATCGAGGTCGCGCATCGCCACGGCGCGACCGCGCGCTGCCTCGTGATGCAGACGTCGCTCGAGGACGCCCAGCGCAACGCGGCCGCGCGGATGCTCGCGCAGCATGGCCGTCTGCTCGAGCCCGACGAGATCCGTGCCGATCCGACCGCGATCGGGCCGAGCGCGCTGTTCCGGTTTCGCCGCGGCTACGAGCCGCCGCGCGCCGACGAGGGATGGGATGCGATCGAGGACATCGCGTTCGTCCGCGCCACGACCGGCACCCACGCCGGCACGATCGTCGAGCTCGATCGTCTCGTGTGGATCGGCCGGCCGCGGGTCGCGAGTGGCGTCCGGCTCGCCGAAGGCGCGCGCGATCGGCTCGCCGCGCGGCCGCACGTCGCCGGCACGACCTGGCTGCCGGGCCTCGATCGCGCCGGCGTCGACGCGGTGGTCGCGCGCCTTCGCGAGCTGCTCGGCTTCGCGCTGCCGGTCGCCGCCTGCACGCACCTGCCGGGTCCGCCGGTCTGCTGGTGTCGCAAGCCGCTGCCCGGCCTCGGCCTCGTCCTCGCGCGCGACGCCGACCTCGATCTCGCGCGCAGCACGCACCTCGGTCGCGGCCCCGCCGACGCTGGCTTCGCCGCCCGCCTCGGCATGCGCTTCGAGGAATTCTAGCTACCGCGAAGTCGCGAGCCAGCGATCGACCTCGCGCACGAGGTCGCTGGTCGGCGGTCGCACGCCGACGCCGACGAAGCCGACGACCTGCGCGATCACGTCGGCATCGCGCAGGATCCGGCGGTGGCCGAGCTTCTCGGGCGAGACCAGCGTCGCGTCGCGCCACAGCTCGGCGAGCCGCACCCCGTGCTCGAACGGCACCTCGCGGTCCTCGCGATCGTGGATCACGAGCAGCGCGGAGCTGCGCTCGCCGACCAGGTGCTCGAGCCGGAGCGCGCCGAGCGTGACGCCGCTGGACCGCGCGAGGTGATCCTCGAACGTCGCGCGATCGCGATCGTCGAGGGCGACGGTGCGGGCGAACCGCGCGACCGAGTCGTCGATCAGCGCGTTCGGCGCGATCATCACGTTGCGCTCGGCCGCGAGCCCGTGGCGCGTGTGCGCGAGCAGCACCGCCGGGGCGCCGAACGAGTGCGCGACGATCGCGTGGAGTGGCCCGATGTGCGCGGCGACGTCGGCGACCGCGTCGGCGTGATCGGTCAGGTAGAGCTGGCTGCCGGCCGAATCGCCGTGCGCGGGTGCGTCGAACGCGACGACCGACAGGCCGGCCTCGACGAGCGGCGCGACCAGCGCACCGAGCTGCGAGCCGCGACCTTCCCAGCCGTGGACGAGCAGGACGGTCGGGCCGTGGCCCCAGCGCCATGCGGCCACCTTGGTGTGAGCGTTGGACCAGCGCGGCGAACGCAGCATCACGTCGACGGTGAACGGCCGTCCGGATGCGAGCACCGCAAGCTCGCGCGCCGGTCGCGTGTGACGACGCGGCGTGGTGAACAGCCGTTCGGCCAGGTTCGTCCCGAGGTCGTCGGACACGAGGTAGGCCGTCTGCAGGGCCGCGCGCGTGATGCGGACCAGGTTTCGCGAGCGAACGGTCGTGCTATTTTTGCGGAGGGCTTCACTCATCGAACTGCTCCTTGTGATGCCTAACGGCGGGCTCGGGATTCGAGGCGCGCGGCTGATGTAGCTGACGCGACGAGACGCTCGAATGCGGTTCTCGCGCGGTCGCGAGTCGCAGGGTCGCGCAGGAAGCGCGCGAAGGTGTGACCGCACACGGCGATCGCGTAGAGGTCGAACGCGAACTGCTCCGGATCGAGGTCGGTCCGGAAGTGGCCCTCGGTGACCGCGATGCGCGCGGCGGTCGCGAGGGCGTCGACCCAGTCGCGGATCGCCTGCACCAGCCGCTCGCGTGGCGGGCCGGGTCGGTCGTCGAGCTCGGCGCTCGCCCCGACGAAGAAGCACCCGCCCGGGCGCTCGCCCCAGGAGATCCAGCGCTCGAACATGGCGCGGACGCGCGGCTCGCCACGGACCTCGCGCAGCGCCGGTACCATGACCGCTTCGACGAACTGGCGCGCGGCCTCCTCGACCACCGCCACCTCGAGCGCTTCCTTCGATCCGAAGTGTGCGAACAGGCCGCTCTTCGACAGCCCGGTCTCTTCCGCGAGGCGCCCGATCGTCAGGCCCGACACTCCGACGACGCTCGCGAGGTCGAACGCGCGCGTCAGGATCGCCTGCCGGGTCTCTTCGCCTTTCGCCACGAATCAACCATAGAACGGTCGTGCTATTTGTCAAGCCGCTATCGTTGGGCGCCGGCAGGCGGTACATCTCCGTCGCGGACCCGATGCCCAGAGAACGACTCGACAAGATCCTCGTCGACCGCGGCATGGCCGCGAGCCGCGAACGGGCAAACGCGCTCGTGATGAGCGGCGCGGTTCGCGTCGAGGGGCGCACCAACGTGAAGCCCGGCATGCTCGTCGATCCCAAGGCCGAGATCACGCTGGTCGGCGGCGAGGACCACCCGTACGTCTCACGTGGCGGGCTCAAGCTCGACAAGGGGCTCACCGACCTCGGCATCGATCCGACGGGCATGGTCGCGCTCGATATCGGCGCCTCGACCGGCGGGTTCACCGACGTCCTGCTGCGGCGCGGCGCCTCGCGCGTCTACGCGATCGACGTTGGCTACGGGCAGCTCGCGTGGTCGCTGCGCCAGGATCCACGGGTCGTCGTGCTCGAGCGGATCAACGTGCGTGCGATGGATCTCGCGCTCGTGCCGGAGCCGTGCGACCTCGCCGTGATCGACGTCTCGTTCATCTCCCTCGCGCTCGTGTTGCCGCGGATCGCCGAGCTCATGCGCGCCCCCGCCGGCAAGCCGATCATCGCGCTCGTCAAGCCGCAGTTCGAGGTCGGTCGCGAGCACGTCGCTCGCGGTGGTGTCGTCCGCGACCCCGAAGCACGCCTCGGTGCGGTCGAGAAGGTCAAGAGCTGGGCGGCCGCCAACGGCTTCGCGCCCGGCGAGGCCATCGAGTCGCCGATCACCGGCCCGGCCGGCAACGTCGAATATCTGCTCCTGTTGCGCACGCTGTAACAACGGCGCCCGACGCGGACCGGTATCCTGGCAGTCAGGTGCCGCGCTTCGCGATCATCTTCGTCGTCGTGATGCTCTCGGGCGTCGCGAGCGCCAAGCCCAGGATCGCGGTGGCGCCGGTGAAGGGCGACTCCAACGGTGAGATCGCCGACGCGCTCGCCGACCTGCTCGGCCACGACGTCAGGGTCACCACGTCCGATGACACCGGCAAGGCGATGGTCAAGCTCGGGATCTCCGGGGAGCTCGATGACAAGTCGGCCAAGAAGCTGATCGCGAAGCTCGGCGTCGACGCCGTGCTGTCCGGGCACGTCGAGAAGAAGGGCAAGAAGAAGACCCTCAAGCTGTCGCTGCGCGCGAAGGGCAAGTCGACGACGTCGACGTCGGTGCCGTACAAGTCGGTCGAGGCGTTGCGCGACAACAACAAGGAGGACCTCGCGACGCTGGTCGCCGGCGTCACCGGGACCGACGACGAAGAGGACAAGCCGCCGCCGAAGAAGCGCGATCCTGACGAGGATAGGCCGCCGCCGAAGAAGCGCGATCCCGATGAGGACAAGCCGAGGAAGAAGGTCGTCGCCGACCGACGCGACGGTGACGACGACACCAAGGTCAAGAAGAAGAAGAAGCGGCACGGCGACGATGACGACAAGCCCGCCCGCGCGGCCGGCGCCGCGTTCCGCGTCGATGCCGGTGCGACCTACGGCGTGCGCCGGTTGACCTACGAGTCGTCGTCGACCAACGCGCCGCCGACCACCGGGACCGCCGCGCCGAGCGGCATGGTCGAGCTCGAGGTGTTCCCGTTCGCGGCGAACAAGACCGGCACCGCGGGCCTCGGGATCTACGGCGGCTACGACAAGACGTTCGGGCTCTCGATCTCGATCCCCGGCACGGCGCAGAGCGTCCCGATCGACCAGGTGCACTACTGGGTCGGCGCGCGCTATCGCTTTCCGGTCGGCACCGCCTCGGCGCTCGGCTTCGGGGTCGGCTACGACCGGCGCCACTATCTCCCCGATCGCACGAACCTCGTCAACCCGGAGCAGCTCGACACCCCCGACACGGACTACGCGTCGGTCGCGCCGGACCTGTGGTTCACGACGCCGGTCGCCAACAAGGTCATGTTCTTCGGCCAGCTCGACGGCCTCCTGTTGCTGTCGTCGGGCGCGATCGCGAGCTCGGCACAGTTCGGCCACGCGACCGCGTATGGCGTCACGCTCGACGGCGGCGTCGACATCATGGTCTCCGATCAGTTCGTGCTGCGGCTCGCGACCCAGGCGAGCCAGGTCAGCTTCAGCTTCAACGGCATGAAGCGCGGCGTGTCGGCCGCCACCGATCGCTCGATCGGCCTCGTCGCGGCCCTCGGCGTCGCCTACTGATCGAATACGCGCTTGACCACGGCGCACGGCCAGCGTATCAATTACGGAATGAACGTTCGTTCCGATAATCGCGCATCCGGCACCCCGCCGAAGCGCGGGCGTGGACGACCGCTGGTCGACGACAAGCGCCGCCGCATCCTCGATGCCGCGCTGGTCGTGTTCGCCGAGCGCGGCTTCCACGGCACGGCGGTACCGGAGGTCGCCGAGGCCGCCGGCGTCGGGACCGGGACGCTGTATCGCTACTTCGACAACAAGGAGGCGCTGGTCAACGAGGTGTTCCGCGATGCCAAGGGCCGGCTCGCCACCGCGCTGTTCGACGGCGCTGCGACCCCGACTGACTACGCAACGCTCGCCGCCGCGAAGCGCTGGTTCACCGATCTGTGGACGCGGCTCGGCAACTTCGCGCGTGTCGAGCCGCACGCGTTTCGCTTCCTCGAGATGCAGGACCACGTGCCGTACCTCGACAACAAGAGCAAGAAGCTCGAGCTCGAGGTGCTCGGCCCGATGTGGCTCGCCGGCAAGCACCTGCGCGATCGCACGAGCGGTCCGCCGGTCGACGTCACGATCGCGCTCCTGTGGGGCGCGTTCGTCGGGCTCGTCAAGGCGAGCCGCCTCGGATACCTCAAGCTCGACGACGCACGCCTCGCCGAAGCTGGCGCGACGTGCTGGCGAATGATCGCGCAGTAGTCACTCACCACCAAGGACCCCCATGCTCGAGACCCAGCCCGCCGTTCGCTCCACCACCGCGCCTCGCGCCACCTCGCACTCGCTCGCGACGCTCGCCGAGCGCTCGCTCCTCGAGCTCGACGCTTTGTATCGCGCCGCGACCGTGTCGACGACGATGCGCGCCGCCGACGGCGCGCTCACCGGGCGCATGCTCGCGATCCGCGGGATCCCCGGGCCGATCGCGGGCCCGCTGCGGCGATTCGCGGGCTCCGACGTGTTCGTCTGGGAGGGGAAGACGTTCGCGGCGTCGAGCGAGACGCGTGGGGTCGGGCACAACCGCGTCAGCCTGCCCCGGGTGCTCGGACGCCAGAACCTGTTCCCGTTCGAGACGCTGTTCGGCGCCTCCGCCATCGACGGCAAGCCGACGCTGATCCTCGACTACGACCTCGCGGTGAACCCGTCGTACATCCGCAAGATCCACGACGAGATCCGCGAGCTGTCGCCCGGCCTGTTCCTCGGCCCGGCGATGTGGAGAGGCGAGCGCGACAAGACGCTCGTCTTGTGGTTCGCGCTGGACGCGCGCCTCTCGTGATCCAGCCGCACCACGTGCTCGTCACCGGCGCGGCCGGCGCGATCGGCGGCGCGATCGCGCGGGCGCTGCGCGCGCAGTGGCCCGAGGTCGCGCTCGCGCTGCTCGATCGCGATCGCGCGGACGCGCTCGCGCACGAGCTCGGCAACGCGAGCGCGCACGTCGTCGACCTGCGCGACGTCGACGCCCTGCCCGCCGTGGTCGACGCGATCGAGCGCGACCACGGGCCGCTCGACGGCCTGGTCAACTGCGCGGGCGTCATGCGCGTGCAGCAGCTCGCGACCTGGGACTGGAACGACGCGCGCGATCTCGTCGCGATCGATCTGCTCGCGCCGCTGCGTCTGCAGGACCTCGTCGCACGCCGGATCGTCGCGCGCGGCGGCGGCGGTCTCGTCGTCAATGTCGCGAGCATGGCCGGCAAGGTCCCGCTCAAGGGCTGCGCGTACTACGGCGCGTCGAAGGCCGGCATCGCGATGGCCTCCGAGGTCGCGCGCGCCGATCTCGCGCCGCACGGCATCCGCGTCGTCACGGTCTATCCCGGCCCGGTGAAGTCGGCGCTCGAGCGCGGCGCGCGCGACGACTACGGCGGCGCGGGCTTCGCGGGCCGGTTCGCGCCGACCGGCGATCCCGGCGAGCTCGCCCGCCAGATCGTCCACGCGCTGCGCCACGATCAGCCGCGCGTGATCTATCCGAAGACCTACGCGATCGGCTTTGCCGCGCCGAACCTGTCGCGCTGGATCGCGCTGTCGTACGGACCGGATCCCGTGAGCTGACTACTTCGCGGGCGTCGGCACCCAGAGGATCTTCTGGATCGTGCGCGTCGCGATCGCGGCGACCGTCACCGGACCGGGCTTCTGCGTCCATCCCTTGGCGTCGAGGTTGAACGTCACGTGCTTGTACTTCGACGTCGCGCAGAACAGCGCCTCGACGAAGTCCTCGGGGTTCGGTCCGTACTTCTCGAACTTGCAGGTGACGTCGGGGTACCGCTCGGCGAGCTGCGTGATCGTCGAGCCGATCGTGATCCCCTCGGTGGTCGCGAAGTTGCCGCCGAGCACGGTGACCTTGAACAACCCGATGCCACCGTTGGTCGTGATGGCGGTGAGCTCGGGCTTGCCCTTGGGCCCGATGCTGTAGACCTCGAAGCTGTAGTCCTCGGCTTCCTGATGCTCCGAGCTCGCGCCCGGGTACAGCGTGGCGAGCTCGGCGGGCTTGGTGGCCGCGGTGATCGGGCCGACGCCGGCGTCGGAGATCGTCAGCTTGGCCATCGTCGCGTTGATCGTCGCGAGCACGTCCTTGGCGACCACCGGCGCGGCGTCGAGCGGCACCACCGGGACGACCGCGGGCGGCGCGGGATCGTGAGACTTGCAGCCGAGGACGACGACGATCGCGACGGCGGCTCTCACCGGCGGGCTTCGTCGCGCATCTGGGCGTGCTCGAGCAACAGGTGCGTGATCGAGCCGACCGCGAGCGGCTTGCCGCTCGGTATACCCGACGCGAGCTCGAAGTAACCCTCGCGCCAGTCGAGCAGCCGCATCATCGTCGCCTTCGGATCGCCCTCGAGCTCGGTCGACTTGGCGTGCACGATCTTGCCCTCGGAGAACTCGATCCACGCGACGTGCTCGTTGTGCGTGAGCGAGAGCTGGCCGCTCTTGCGCTCCTGTTCGAAGATCGTGAGCAGCGATGGCAGGCCGAGCTCGGCGAGCGTGCCGCGGAGGATGATGCGCGTGGCGTCGCGCTGGGTGAACAGCGCCCAGCGGCGCGCGCGCAGGATGACCTCGAGCACGGTGAACGGCTTGGGGATGAAGTCGGCGGCGCCGAGCTGGAACGCCTGGAGGCGCGCGAGATCGGTGGTCTCCGACGACATCATCATCACCGGCACGCTGGCGAGCTCGGCGTGCCGGCCCATCTCCTGGAGCACGTGGAGGCCGTCGACGACCGGCATGTCGCGCTCGATCAACACGACATCGGGCGTCTTGGTCAGGCAGGCGCCGATCGCCTCCATCCCGTTGGTCGCGGTGGCGACGAAGAACCCGGCGTTGCCGAGCGCGGTCGACAGCCGCTCGAGGATACGGGTCTCGGGATCGGCGACGACGATGCGGATCTCGCCCGCGGGCCGCGTCTGCGCCTGGCTCTCGAGCATGCGCGCGACGGCCTCGGCGAACTGCTCGTCCGAAGGTCGCACCGGATCGCGGAACACGACGCCGACGCCCGGGAACCGTCCGAGCGTCTTGGCCTCGACCTCGGACAGCGAGTGCGTGACCTGGCCGGTCGTGACCAGGCGCTGGCCGTTCGGCGACATCACGAGCTGGACGATCGTGCCGACCGGGAGCGGCGGCGACAGGCGCACGAACATGCCGAGCGGCGACAGGTCCTGGGTCACCGCGCGCAGCTTCTTGCCGTTCGTGATGAGCTCCACCGGGAGGCTCATCGTCACGCGGTTATTACGCCTCCGCACCGAGTCCATGGGTACCGGATTTTCCGGTGAGTTGCCAGAAGTTAGAGCGCAACGAGTAGACTAACACCGTGTGGCTGGAACTGACCGGAGCGACGGTCGCGCTCGGCGCCCGAGACGTGCTGTCCGACATCTCCGCGACGGTCGCCGCCGGCGAGCTCGTGGTGATCGTCGGGCCCAATGGCGCCGGCAAGTCGACGCTCCTGCGCGCGCTCGCGGGCCTGATCGCGCCGCGCGCTGGCACGATCCGCTGGTGGGGCAAGGATCCCGCGCGCACCGAGCGCCGCGCGATCGCACGCGACCTCGCCTACCTGCCGCAGAGCTACGAGCTCGCGTTCCCGTTCGGCGTCGAGGAGGTCGTGCTGCTCGGTCGCTACGCGCACCAGCGCGGCCTCGGGCTCGCGAGCGACGCCGATCGCGCGGCCGCGCGCGACGCGATGGAGGCGTGCGACGTCGCCGACCTCGCGGCGCGCCGGTTCGACGAGCTGTCGGGCGGCGAGGCCCGCCGCGTGATCGTCGCGCAGGCGCTGTGTCAGGGCGCGAAGTGCCTGTTGCTCGACGAGCCGACCACCGGGCTCGATCCGATCCACGCGCGCCACGTGTTCGAGATGCTGCGCACGCAGTGTGCGGCCGGCAGCTCGGCGATCGTCGTGACGCACGATCTCGATCTCGCGCTGCGCTTCGGCGGCGCGATGTGGCTGATCGCCGGTGGCACGCTCGCCGCGCGCGGGACGCCCGAGGCGGTCCTCGCCGCCGACGCGACCCGCGCGGCCTTCGGGCTCGGCATCCACGTCGGCGTGCTCCCCGACGGCGAGAAGTTCGCGGTGCCGGCGTCATGAGCGAGTTCGTCGCCGCGCGCCCGCGCGGCCCGCTGACCGCACGCCGGCTCGCGATCGTGCTCGGCGCGTGCGTCGCGCTCGCCATCGTGGTCGCGTTGATCGCGCCGCTGCTCGGCATCGTGCTCGAGCGCGGTGGCTGGCGGTTCGACGTCATGGGGCCTGGCGCGCTCGACGCGGCGTCGCCGGATCACGCGATCTTCATGGTGCGCGTGCCCCGCGTGCTCGGCGCGCTGCTCGTCGGTGGCGCGCTCGCCGGCGCGGGCTGCGCGCTGCAGGCTCTCTTGCGCAACCCGCTCGCCGAGCCGTTCACGCTCGGCATCTCGTCGGGCTCGGCGCTCGCCGCCGTGCTCGCGATCCGGTTCGGCGTCGAGGGCGCGTTCGGCTCGCTCGGCGTCGGCGGCGCGGCGCTGGTCGGCGCGGCGGCCACGCTGTTCGTGGTCTACAAGTTCGGCCAGATCGATCGCCGCCTGCCACCCGCGACGCTCGTGCTCGCCGGCGTGACGGTCTCGATGTTCTGCTCGTCCGCCTCGGTGCTCGTGCAGTACACCAGCGACTTCTCCGAGGTGACCCACATGCTGCAGTGGATGATCGGCGGGCTCGACAGCGTGCGGCTCGTCGTCGTCGGCTACGGCGCGATCCCGATCCTCGGCGGCTGCGCGGTGCTCGTGTGGTACGCGCGCGACCTGAACGCGCTCGCGGCCGGACCCGAGGTCGCCGCGTCACTCGGCGTCGCGGTCGAGCGCACCCAGCGCGTCGTGTTCGTGGTCGCATCGCTGCTGGTTGGCACCGCGATCGCGCTGGTCGGCCCGATCGGCTTCGTCGGGCTGATCGTGCCGCACGCGTTGCGCGGCATGCTCGGCCCCGACCATCGGCTGCTGATGCCCGCGTCGATCTTCGGCGGCGGCATCTTGCTGGTGGTGTGCGACACGCTCGCGCGTACCATCGTGCCGATGCATCACCTGCCGACCGGGGCGGTCACCGCGGTGCTCGGCGGCCCGTTCTTCGTCGGGATCTTGCTCCGTCAGAAGCGCAACGCCGCGATGTGGGCCCGCGCATGAGCGCGGTCGTTCGCCACGTGATCGACGCGATCGGCCCGGCGAGCGGCGCGTTCGCCGAGGAGGCCCGCCGCCGGGTCGCCGGCGCCGGCGCGCCGGTGCTCGAGCGGCTCGCGCAGATCCTCGGCGGCGCGCAGCACACGCCGTCGCCACGCGCCGCGCGCCGCACGCTGATCGTCGCGGCCGGCGATCACGGCGTCGGCGATCCAGGCATCGCGCTCGGCATCGACCACCCGACGATCCAGGCGCTGCGCGCGATCGACGCCGGCACCGCGGCGCTCGCGCAGGTCGCGCGCTCGACGCGGCTGCCGATCGTGCTGGTCGATGCTGGCGTCCGCGAGCCGAGCCACGTGCCCGCTGTCGCGATCCAGCTCGGCGGCCGGCCGAGCGCGCCGACCGAGCCCGCGATGACCGTCGTCGAGGCCGCCCTCGCGCTCGAGGCCGGCATCGCGCTCGCCATCTCGATCACCGAGGCCGGCCACGACGTGCTCGTGCTCGGTGCGGCCGGGGTCGGCGCCGAGATCGCGTCGGCCGGGCTGCTCGGCGCGGCGGGTGGCCCCGCGCCCGACTCCGACGACGCGGCGCTCACCGCGGCGTGGGCCCGCGGCAAGGAGCTCGGCGCCGCGGCGTCCGGGCTCGAGTTGCTCGCGGCGTTCGGTGGCCCCGAGACCGCGGTGCTGGCCGGCGTGATCCTCGCTGCCGCGAGCACGAACATCGCCATCGTGCTCGACGGCTACGCGACCGGTGCGGCCGCGCTGATCGCGACCCGGCTCGCGCCCGCGGTCCGCGGCTACCTGATCGCCGCGCACAACGGCACCTTGACCCAGCCCAAGATCCTCGAGGCGCTCGGGCTCGTCCCGGTGTTCGAGGTCGGGCTCGGCCACGGCGAGGGCACCGGCGCGGCGATGGTCGTCCCCCTCCTCGATCAAGTGGCGGCGCTCGCGTCCCGAGGGTAGAACGGTGCGGTCATGTCGCGGGTACGCCGCACGGGGTCGTTCGAGGTCGAGCGCACGACGGGGTCGCACGAGGTGCTCGACCGCCTGTTCGTGTACGGCACGCTGCTGTCGGGCCAGACCGCGCGGTCGATCGTCGCCAACGCGATCTCGCGCTCGATGCCGGCCGTGACCGGTGGCTTCATCTACGAATTCCCGATGGGTTACCCCGGGTTCACCGAGGGCAACGGCTTTGGCAAGGTGGTCGGTGAGGTGATCTGGCTCGACGATCTCGCAGCCACGTTCGCGCTGCTCGACGCCTACGAGGGCGACGACTTCGCGCGCGTGCTCAAGCAGGTCACGCTGACCGGCGGCCCGCTCGAGGGCACCTCGCTGTGGACCTGGATCTACACGCTCGCCGATCCGAGCGCGATCAAGCACGGCACGCTGATCCCCGACGGCAACTGGGTCCGCGTCTGGTCCGAACGGAACTCCTGATGCTCGAGGTGACTCCCGGCGCGGCGCTCGACGTCGCCGCGGTCGAGGCGTTCCTCGCGCCGATCGTGCCGGCCGCCGCGCTCGCCGCGACGCCGCAGGACGCCGCGTTCCACGCCGAGGGCGACGTGTGGACCCACACGAAGATGGCGCTCGCCGCGCTCGCTGACGGCGCCGCGTACGCCGCGCTCGATCCGGTGGCTCGGGCGATCGTCGCGACCGCGGTCGCGCTCCACGACATCGGCAAGCCGTCGACCACCCGCGACGAGGACGGCAAGCTGTCGTCGCGCGGGCACTCGGCGCGTGGCGAGCACCTCGCGCGGATCGCGCTGTGGCAGGCCGGCGTGCCGTTCGGGACCCGCGAGCATGTATGCGCGCTGATCCGGAGCCACCAGGTGCCGTTCTTCGGGATCACCAAGCCCGATTGCGAGCGCCTCGCGATCCGGCTGTCGCTCGGCGTCGTCAACCGCTGGTTGACGCTGGTCGCCGACGCCGACGGGCGCGGTCGTCGGTGTAGCGACCCGGCCGACCAGGCGCGGATCGTCGAGCATTGCGCGCTGTGGGCCGAGCACTGCCGGGAGCTCGGCGTGCTCGATCAGCCGCGCGCGTTCGCCAGCGATCACACGCGCCGGGTGTGGATCGAGGGACCCAATCGCCATCCGGATCACGCGGCACACGACGACACGAGCTGCGAGGTCATCGTGATGGCCGGGCTGCCCGCATCGGGCAAGGATCACTGGCTGCGCACACACCGCCCCGAGCTGCCGGTCGTCTCGCTCGACGGCCTGCGCGACGAGCTCGACGTCGATCCCGCCGACGATCAGGCGCAGGTCATCGCGGCCGCGCGCGAGCGAGCCCGCGGCTATCTGCGATCGGGGACCGCGTTCGCGTGGAACGCGACCAACCTGACGGTCTCGCTGCGCGGTCAGCTGCTCGAGCTGATGCGGGACTACCGTGCGCGCACCCACGTCGTGTATGTCGAGACCGCGGCGAGCGAGCAACACGCACGCAATCGCGCGCGCGCGATCCCGGTGCCCGCGATCGCGATCGGACGGATGCTCCATCGCTGGACCGTGCCCGATCCCGGCGAGGCGCACGTGGTGACCTACTCGGTCGGATCGGGGCGAGATGGGATCGAGTGGCCGCCCAAAGCAAGTGATTTACGATCGGAATTGTCGCCGCAATAGCTTGGATCTATTCAGGAACATAGACCTGCGCGATCCCCATGCCATGAACTTGACGGCCGCAGACAACCGAGGCATTTGTTGGGCCGTGAACCAACGCCTCAGTGTGACGGCCGGCTGCCCCAAGGTGGGCCTCGGTACGATCGCAGCCGCCCTTGCCGCTCTCTCGATGGCCGTCCTCGGTCACTTCTTCATCTGATTCTCAGATGACGTGCCAGGCCGCGTAGTACGCGCGGTCCGCCGGCGGAAGACGAGCGAGCAGCCACGACCACGTGGCCTCGGTGACCACGACCAGGCCGTTGGCGTTGCCGGGATGCGAGCCGATCGGTGGCACGATCCCGGGAGTGCCGCGGGCCGCCGTCAGCGCCGCGTCGAGCGGCGAGCCGTCGCCGCTGAACGACAGGGGCAGCACCCGGACCTGTGGACCGATACCCGGATGCAGGCTGACCGGGGCGCGCGTGTACCAGGCGACCATGAACGCGATCTGGCGCTCGGGCACGATCGCGGTCGTGCCCGGCGGGATCTCGGCATTGGCGACCGCCGCGACCAGCGACGGGTGCGGGACGTACTGACCCGGCACGGTCAGGCGCGCCGGCGTGCGACCGACCACGACGGCCGCGAGGGCGAGCGCGAGCGCGTCGGCGTCGAGCGTCGCGAGGCGCATCACGAGGACGCGGGTCGCGACCGCTGCGACCAGCGCGAGCGGCACGAACGCGGCGAGCCGCAGCCGAAACCCGAGCCCCTGCGGATCGTCGACCGCGAGCAACGGGAACCCGATCGCGATCGCGAGCAAGATCGCGCCCCACGCCGCAGCGCGGATCGGCGGTGGCGGCGTGTAGGCGAGCCGGTCGCGCAGCACGAGCACCGCGGCGGCGATCAGCGCGACGATCGCCCCCGCGAGGGCCTCGTGCGCCATCGTCAGCGTGAAGCCGTCGGTCGCGAGCGCCGGGGCGTCCCACCGCGGTGTTGCCGAGATCAGCCCGCCGAGCTGGGCGAGATCGTCGGCCGACACGAACCGGCGCGACGCGACCGCGCCGAGCACGCCGAACGCCGCGACGACCGCGATCCCTCCGATCACCACGTGGCGTCGCGGCAGGCGCACGACCAGCGCGGGTCCGCCGATCGCGACGACCAGGCCGGCCGCCATCTTGTGCGCGAGCACCGCCGCGATCACCGCGATCGCCGCCGGCACGACCTGACGCCACGTCACGCGCTCGGCGACCGCCGCGCGCAACACGAGCCACACCGCGGTCAGCGCGACGGTCAACCCGACGCCGTTCTTGACGAACTCGATCGTCAGGTAGGTCGAGCCGAGGCTGGTCGTCGCGATCGCGGCCGCGACCAGGCCCGGGCCACGCGCGCGTCCGAGCTGCGCGCCGACCAGGTACGCCGGGATCGCGACCAGCGCGCCGCCGATCGCCGCGCCGAGCTTGGCGCCCGTGATCGGATCGGTCGCCGCCGCGAACGGCAGCATCCACCAGAACACCAGCGGCGACGCCGGGTACTGCAGGTGGCCGGTCTCGAGCAACGCGCGCAGCTGCACCGGATAGAAGTAGCCGTCGATCCCCATCGGGAACGGCGTCGTCGACAGCAGGTGCCAGCGCTGCCAGGCCGACCACGCGACGAGCCCGCCGATCGCCAGCACGACGATCGCGCGCGCCGGGATCCGCTCGCGCCAGGTCACGCGCGGAGTATGCCGCTATGATGCGACCCATGCCGAGCGCTGTCGTCTTGCTGTCGGGCGGGCTCGACTCGACCACCGCCCTCGCGGTCGCCCGCTCCCAGGGGTTCGCGTGCCACGCGCTGACCGTCAAGTACGGCCAGCTCCATCAGGTCGAGCTCGATGCCGCCGCGCGGGTCGCCGCCGCGTTCGGGGCCGAGCACCGGATCGTCGGCGTCGATCTCGCACCGCTCGCGCGCTCGGCGCTGACCAGCGCCGACGTCGCGGTGCCCAAGGATCGCTCGCTCGCCGAGATCGGCGCGCCTGGCGACGTCCCGGTCACCTACGTGCCGGCCCGCAACACCGTGTTGCTCGCGCTCGCGCTCGCGTGGGCCGAGTCGATCGGGGCCCGCGACCTGTTCGTCGGCGTCAACGTCCTCGATGCCAGCGGTTATCCGGACTGCCGGCCGGCGTTCGTGCGTGCGTTCGAGGCCCTCGCCCAGGTCGCCACGCGCAGCGGCGGATTCACCGTCCACGCGCCGCTGATCGAGCTGACCAAGGCGCAGATCATCGTGCTCGGGATGTCGCTCGGCGTCGACTACGCGATCACGCACTCCTGCTACGACCCCATCGATAACAAGGCCTGCGGGCGCTGCGATGCCTGTCAGCTGCGCCGGAAGGGGTTCGTCGAAGCAGGGGTGAGTGATCCCACGCGTTACGGTAGGATCACCGGGTGAAGCTGGGCACGCTCCTGCTGCGGAACGCGGCGATCGGGCTCTCGCAGCTGGAGTCGGCGCTGCGCAACCAGGTCCTCTACGGTGGCCGGCTCGGCACCAACCTGGTCGAGCTCGGGTTCATCGATCTCGAGCTGCTGTCGACCTATCTCGCCGAGATGTCGGGGTTTCCGGTCGCGAGCCCGAGCCAGCTCGATGACGCGGAGCCCGCGCTGGTCGCCAAGCTCGATGCCGACGCTGCCCACCGGCTGCGTGCGATCCCGCTCCGGATGGTCGGCGCGAGCACCGATACGATCGCGGTCGCGTTCGTCGACCCGACCGACCGCGCCGCGCTCGACGAGGTCGGCATGAGGCTCGGCCTCAAGGTCGCGCCCGCCGTCGTCCCCGAGCTGCGCGCGCTGTACTACCTCGAGAAGCTCTATGGGCTGCCGCGGCGCGCCCGGTTCATCCGCACCGGCACCGCTGGCGCCGAGAACGTCGGCGGCACCGAGGCCAACCCGGCCGCGCCCGACGAGCGCCGCCGCGCCCAGCCCGCAGGCGGCATGGTGATCCCGCCACCGTTCACGCTCCAGCCGCGCTCGCGTCGCGCCTCGACGATCCAGCCGCCACCACCCGCGCAGTCGCCGCCGCTGCGACCGAGCGCGTCGGGGATGACCACGTTGCCCCCGGTGATCTCGTTCGCCGCCGCGTGCGAGCGGATCGACACCGCGACCCACCGCGACCAGATCGCCGACGCGTTCCTCGACTATGCCAAGGGCCGCTGCGACACGCTCGTGCTGTTCCTGGTCCGCGACGGCAACGCGCTCGGCTGGCGCGGCTACATCGCGCCACCCGCGATCGGCAAGACCTCGATCGAGGAGCTGTCGCTGCCGCTCGGTGGCGCGTCGGCGCTGCAGGCCGCGCACGACGCCGGCCAGCCGTACGTCGGCCCCGCGACGTCGACCGCGCGCCCGGTCGAGACCGCGCTGTGGACGGCGGTGGGCGCGTTGCCCGAGCCGACCGCGGTCGTCGTCGTGCCGATCCTCGTGAAGCAACGCGTCGTCAACCTGGTCTACGCTCATCGCCAGGAGCCGCCGACGCCGCAGTTCGTCGACGAGCTCGGCGACCTCGCCGTGCGCGCGCAGACGTCGTATCTGCGGCTGATCCGGCAAGCGCGCGGCGCGTGATCGCGGACGCGACTCACTACCTCGCGCTGGCGGCCGCGTACTGTCGCGGCGCGCTGCGGCTCGCGCGCGACGTCGACGACGAGACCGCGGTCGCGCGCGGCGTCGCCGAGGGGCTGCGCCTGCACCGGTTCAAGCGCGCGATGGAGCTCCAGCGCGTGAGGCCCGTGCTCGGCGCGCTGCGCGGGTTCGGCGTCGCGAGCCTCGTCGATCTCGGCTCGGGGCGCGGCGCGTTCGTGTGGCCGCTGCTCGACGCGCTGCCGCACCTCGAGCTGACCTGCGTCGACCTCCTGCCGCATCGCGCGCAGCTGTTCGCCGATGTCGCGCGCGGCGGGGTCGAGCGGCTGGCCGGCGCACGCGCCGACATCACGCGGCTGCCGTTCGCCGACGCGGCGGTCGACTGCGTGACCGCGCTCGAGGTGCTCGAGCATCTGCCCGGCGACGGCCCCGATCGCGCCGCGAAGGAGGCCGTGCGCGTCGCGCGGACCGCGGTGATCGCGACCGTGCCGTCGCACGCCGACGACAACCCCGAGCACGTCCAGCTGTTCGACGGCGCGCGGCTCGATCGCATGTTCCGCGCGGCCGGCGCGCGGCGCTGCACGATCGAGCACGTGCTCAACCACATCGTGTGCGTCGCGGTCCGGTGATGGCGATCCAGGTGTTCGCGTCATGAATAAGTACCCGCGCACGCATCACCTCGAGGGCTCCCGCCTGCAGCCCGGCGATCACGACCTCGCGCAGGAGCCACTCGCGACGCTGCGCGGCGCCCACTGCGTGATCGAGGAGAAGCTCGACGGCGCCAACGCCGGGATCTCGCTCGACGAGGACGGTCGCGTCCGGCTCCAGAGCCGCGGCCACTTCCTGGTCGGCGGCGCACGCGAGAAGCACTGGGACCTGTTCAAGCAGTGGGCGCGCACCCACGAGGCCGCGCTCGCTGCGCTCCTGCCCGACGGGCTGACGCTGTACGGGGAGTGGGTCTACGCCAAGCACACCGTGTTCTACGACACGCTGCCGCACTACTTTCTCGAGTTCGACATCCGCGACGCGACCGGCGTGTTCTGGTCGACGACCCGACGGCGCGCACACCTCGCCGGCTCGCCCGTCGTCTCGGTGCCGGTGCTGCACGAGGGGATCATCGATCGCCCGCATGCGATCCCGAAGCTCGTCGCGCGCTCGCTCTACAAGTCCGACGCGTGGCGCGATCGGCTGCGCGAGGCCGCGCTCGCCGCCGGCGTCGACGTCGAGCGCGCGGTGCGCGAGACCGATCCGAGCGACGAGGCCGAGGGCCTCTACATCAAGGTCGAGGACGCCGACGTCGTGCTCGCGCGCTACAAGTGGGTGCGCGCAAGCTTCCTGACCTCGGTGGTCGATTCGGGAAGTCACTGGCTCGCGAGACCGATCATCCCGAACGGTCTCGCGGATGACGTCGAGCTGTTCTAGGCGCCATGGCCGGACGTCTCCGCGAGCTCGCGTGGGTGTTCGGCAAGCTCGGGTTCACCGCGTTCGGTGGCCCGGCGGCCCACATCGCGATGATGGAGGACGAGGTCGTGTGCCGGCGCGGCTGGCTGACGCGCGAGCACTTCCTCGATCTGCTCGGTGCCACCAACCTGATCCCCGGACCGAACTCGACCGAGCTCGCGATCCACATCGGACACGTCCGCGCGCGCTGGCTCGGGCTCGTCGTCGCGGGCCTGTGCTTCATCCTGCCGGCGGTCGCGATCGTGACCGCGATCGCGTGGGCGTACACGCGGTTCGGCACGCTGCCGCAGGTCGCCGGGATCCTGTACGGCGTCAAGCCGGTGATCGTCGCGATCGTGGTCCAGGCGGTGTGGAACCTCGGGCGCACCGCGGTGAAGACGCGCGTGCTCGCGGCGGTCGGCGTCGCCGCGCTCGCCGCCAGCCTCGCCGGGGTCGACGAGCTGGTCGTGCTCGCCGGCGCGGGCGTCGCGATGGCGATCGCGCACGCGATCCGCACGCGCACCCGCCCCGCGGCGTCGTGGCTCCCGTTCGTCGGCGGCGCGACCACCGCGACCGCCACGACGTTCGGGCTGTGGCCACTGTTCGTCGTGTTCCTGAAGGCCGGCGCGATCCTGTTCGGCAGCGGCTACGTGCTGCTCGCGTTCCTGCGCGGCGACCTCGTCGATCGGTTGCACTGGCTCACCGAGTCGCAGCTGCTCGACGCCGTCACCGTCGGGCAGGTCACGCCCGGCCCGGTGTTCACGACCGCGACGTTCGTCGGCTACGTGCTCGGTGGGCCCGGTGGCGCCGCGGTCGCGACGCTCGGGATCTTCTTGCCGGCGTTCGTGTTCGTCGCGATCAGCGGACCGCTGATCCCGCGGATCCGCGCGTCGAAGCTCGCCGGCGCCGTGCTCGACGGCGTCAACGTCGCGTCGCTCGCGCTGATGGCCGCGGTCACCTGGTTCCTCGGACGCGCCGCGATCGTCGACGTGCCGACGATCGCGATCGCCGCGATCGGTGCCGCGATCCTCATCCGATACAAGCCGAACACCGCGTGGCTCGTCCTCGGCGGCGCGCTGATCGGCGCCGCGCTCACCTACGGCTGATCAGTGGTCGCAGTCGGGGCCGTGGACGTGGCCCTCGTGGCCGTGCGCCGGCGCTTCCGGAACCGGCGTGCCCTGCTGGGTCAGCTTCTCGACCTCGGTGACGGCCGCGCCGTCGACGAGGAACTTGAGGACCTTCTCCTGGCGGAGCGAGTACACGACGTTGTCGAGCCGGCCGTCGCGCTGCCACTCGGCGCGCAGCTTCGCGGGCGGCGTGCCGCGACCCTTGGCCGTGGTCTCGACGTGCGCGTTGATCTCGTCGTCGGTGACGGCGAGGTTCTCCTTGTCGGCGATCGCCTCGAGCAGGAGCTGGCCGCGGACCTCGTCGCTGCCGGCCGGGCGCATCTTGTCGCGCAGGTCGTCGGTCAGGCCGGCGTTGCGATCGTTCTTGTCCGGCTTCATGCCGAGCATCTGGCGGAGGCGCTGGAACTGCATCTCGACCGCGCGCTCGACGAGCGACGACGCGACCGGGATCTGGTTCCTCTTGATCAGCTCGCGCAGCACGTTCTCGCGCGCCTCGCGATCGATCGTCGCCTGCTCCTTGTCCTCGAGCTCCTTGCGAAGCGCGGCCTTGAGACCGTCGAGGGTCTCGGCCTTGCCGGTGTCCTTGGCGAACTCGTCGTCGAGTGCCGGCACGTCCTTCGCGCGGACCTCGAGGATCGAGACCGTCAGGTTCGCGTGGCGACCGCGGAGGTTCTCGTCCTTGTGATCGGCCGGGACCTCGAACTCGAGGACCTTGTCCTTGGTGTCGAGCGGGATGCCGATCAGCGCCGCGGCCATGCCGGGCAGCGGCTCGCGCTCGCCGTCCTCGAGATCGACCGCGAACTCGGGCTGGTTGATCTGGTGCTCGCCGATCGTGCCGGTGACCGACATGCCGACGATGTCGCCGAGCTGCGTCACCTCGCGGCCCTCGATCGGCTTGAGCTCGGTGTGCTCGCGGCGCAGGGTCGCGAGCGACTCCTCGACGGCGGTCTCCGGGATGTCGAGCCGGCGGCGCTCGATCGGCAGGCCCTTGTAATCCTTCGGGATGACCTCGCCGCGAACCTCGATGATCGCCTTGAACGAGAACGGCTGGCCCTTCTTGATCGGGGCGGCCTCCTCGACGCGCGGCGGCGCGACGGCGGCCAGGTTGTGCTCCTGGTTCGCCTTGTAGAACGACTCGTTGACGAGCTCCGAGGCGACCTCGTAGTTGACGCGCTGGCCGTAGACCTGCTCGAGGACCGGGCGCGGGACCTTGCCCTTGCGGAAGCCCTTGAGCGCGACGCCCTTGCCGAGCTCGCGGTAGGCGTTGCCGAGCTTCTCGGACACCGTCTCCCACGGGATCTCGACGGACATCTTCTTCTCGACCGGGGAAACGTCTTCGATGGAGACCTGCATTGCGGCAGGTTGCGTACCACAATCGCCTCGGGGGATCGATGGTTAGCGACGCAAGCGATACGTCGGCTCGCCGCCGATGAAGTCGCCGGGCTCGACGAGATCGAGCTGGTAGCCCTCGAGCTTGCGCACGAGCTCCTCCATGAACGCGACGGCGTCGAGCACGTCGAGCAGCTGGCCGATCGCCCGCGCCGACAGCTGATCGGCCTCGCCGAGCGCGTTCAGGGCCCGGCGCTCGCGGGAGTCGATGTGAAACTCGGTTGGCACGGTGCGGTCGACGAGCCGGCCGAGCCGGGACGACACCGCCGGGTTGAGGCCGAGCCGGATCACCGCGGACTGGGCCCCGGACCCCGAGGCGTACCCCAGGGCGGTCCGGGCGTTGGGCGAGGCCGGCGCCGGCTGGCGGGTCGGGGTGCGCAGCCGCGGGGTGCGGCGCAGCTCCTGCGAGCTCGGCGCGACCGCCCCGGCGTACTGCGCCCGCGGCGGCTCGATGGTGGTCGCGACGGGCACCTGCGGCACCCGGGTCGCGCTCTGGCTGGTCGCGACGAAGTCGGTCTGGGTGTCCCGCTTCTCGGGCCGGCGCGGCAGCATGCGGGGCGCGCCCGGACCCCAGTTCGCGGTCGGCTCGCGATCGAACGTCGCCTCCTCGTCGAGCAGCCGCGGCGGGTTGCCCTTGCTGCCGGCGACCCGGCGGGCCGCACCTTCGAGCTGGGTCTTCACTTCCTGCGCGCGACCGCTGTCGCCGTCGACGTGAATGCCCCACGGGCCGTTGACGTCGGTGCCGGCCGGACCGATCGCGAGCTCGATGCCGTGCAGCGTGATCGTCGGCAACGTCTGGTCGCGGCTGTCGGCGTAGGCGCGCATCATCACGCGTTGCTCGGCCCACTTCTCGGAGATCACCATGACCGATCGATAGTGGCTGGGTTGCGCGGCCGGGCTGCGCAGCCAGACGTCGACGATCCGGATCGAGGCCATTAGAGACCGTAATCATATACCGTCCGGCCATGCCGGCGCCTGCCTCGCGTGTCACCCGTGGCGCCGCCTTCGTCGCGGCCCACGCCGAGCTGATCATGTTCGCGATCGCCTTGATCTGGCTCGCCGGATCCGCTGCGGGCGGGAGCTGGCTCGCGCCGAGCGAACGCGAGATCGTCGCGGTCCGGCTCGACCGCACCGCCTTCGCGCCGCTCTACGATCTGCTCGCCGGTGGGTTCGTCCGCCTCCCGCTGGGCGATCCCGCGTTCCGGCTCGGCCTGCTCGCCGCGGTGCTCGGCGCGACCACGCTCGCCGGCCTGGTCGCCGCGTCTCGCGCGCTGGTCAAGCAGCCGCTGCCCGGCGCGATCGCCGCGGTGCTGCTCGCGATCGCACCGCCGGTGCGCGAGGCGATGGGCACCGCGCAACCCGGCATGCTCGCCGCGGCTGGCCTGGTCTGGGTCGTCGCCCTCCTCCTCGCGCCCCACGATCGCGCGCGCGCGATCCGCGCGACGGTCGCCGCGATCGCCGTGATCGGTGCCGCGCCGTGGCTCGGCGCGGTGATCGCGATCGTCGTCGTCGTCGAGCTCGATCGCCGGGCGCGACCCGCCGCGATCGGCGCGATCGGCGGCGCTGCCGTGCTTTTGTGGATCGGCGCGATCGGCACGGTGCCGCTCCTCGACCCCGATCTCGCCGCGGTGGTCGGGGCGTCGGGCCGCGGCTCGGCTGCGCTGGTCGTCGGCATCGGCTTGCTCGGCGTCTTGTTCGGCGCCGCCACCGGGTTGCCGCGCGCGCGGCTCGTCGCGATCGTCGTGCTCGCGGCCACGGTCGACGCGATCGCGATCGATCACGACGCGCTCGCGCTGATCTCGATCCTCGCGATCGGCACGCCGATCGTGCTGCGCGCGATCAGCCGCGCGCTGCCGACCACGCCGGCCTGGATCGTCGCGCTCGGGGCCGGGCTGCCGATCGTCGGCGTCGCGGCCGTGCTCGGCGCCGAGGTCCGGCTCGACGACGCCGGCGCCGCACCCGCGCGGCTCGCCGCCGATCTGATCGACGAGCTGCCCGCCGGTCCGGGGCTCGTGATCGCGACCCGTGCACCCGGCTTTGTCGCGATCGATCGCGAGCAGCAGATCGCCGGCTCGCGCCCCGATCTCGTCCTCGTGCCGCCGGCGCAGCAGACCGACACGCTGGTCGCCAACGCCCTGCGCGACGGCACCTTCGTGATCGGCGCCGACGTCGCCGCGTTCGGCCGGCTCGATCCGCGCCGCGCGCTGCCCAGCGGTCGCGGCTACGCACTGCTCGACACCGATGTCGTCGGGCACATCCCGCTCCCGGACCGCGCGACCTACGCGTCCGAGCTCGGCCGCGATCAGGCGCTGCGGATCGACCTGGCGCGCGCGGCCTACGAGGCGGCGAACGGACGACTCGACGCGGCCGCACGCGCGATCGGGCTCGCCGATCGCTTCGGCGCAGCCGACCTCGCGGTGCTCGCCGCGACCCTCCCCACTCGTGCACGCCCACCGCTGTACGCGCACATTCCCCCGGAGGCCCGCACGACCGACGAGCTCGACCTGTTTCGCGACGACCTCGCGTGGGTCGCCGATCTGCCCGCGGTCGAGCTGCCGCCGAGCGCTCCGGCCGGCCGCAAGCTCCACGCCGCGTGGCGCGCCGCGATCGAGGCCGGGGCGACGCCCGAGTCGCTGTGGAGCGCGACCGAAAAAAAGGACCGCCGATAGTCGGGTGGACTATCGGCGGGACCCGCCACGGAGGCGGGGGTCAGCGCGCGCCTCGCTCGGGGTGGAGAGCGAGGTCGCACGCGTCGTGGATCAGTCGTGGATCAGTCGTGGTCGGACGTGGACAACCAGTTGTCGAGCTTGAGCTTGGCGGCGTCCCAGCCCTCCTTGATGTGGGCCTCGACCTCGTCGAGCTTCTTCTTGAGCTTGTCGCGCGTGGTCGCGGCCTCGGCGCGGGTATCGGCCTTGAGCGTGTTGTACTTGGCGAGGAGCTCGTGCTTGCGCGCCTCGACGCGGTCCTTCAGCTGGTCAGTTGCATTGAGCATGATGGGATGGCGAGTTGCACCATCGGGACCAACCACGCTCGCGATTGGATTTGACGCACTTGAGCGAGTGCTGGAGCATTGTGGTACGTGCGATTGCGCCACGTTTGGGCGCATGAGCGCACCCTTCCCGGTTCTCGCTCGCGATTCCAGACAGTTATGATGGCACCCCAGGTGCATCGCTCCGATCGCATGACGAACAAGCCGCTCACCTACGACGATATCGCTCGTCGAACGGTCGTCGGGCCCGATGGTTCGTTTCGACCGACCAAGGAAGAAGAGATCGCCGCGTACAACGGCTATCGCAAGACGACGCCCGAAGAGGACGCCCTCCACGGCCGCGTGACCGCGGCACTCGCCGCGATGGCGCTGGGTGGTCGCGACCTGTCGCACGTGAAGATCGAGATCACCGATGAGTGCGCGACGCTCGTCGGCGAGGCTCCCGACATGCAGTCGATCGAGATGGTGGAGGCTCGCGTTCGCGAGGTTCCGGGCATCTCCGACGTCAAGAATGAACTGGTCGTTCCCGCGGCGTGATCGCGAGAACCCCGAACCGTCCGTAGCAGAAAGGCTCCACGTGAATGGCTCCATCCTGATCGTCGACGATGACGACGACACGGCGACGCTCCTCCGCGACAACTTGCGGAAGCGCAGCTTCGATGTCGAGTCGGTGAACTCGGCGGCCCAGTGCCTCGAGCGTCTGCGCACCGAAACCGTCGACGTCGTCGTGACCGACGTGCAGATGTCGGGGATGTCCGGCATCGAGCTGTGCCAGGAGCTGCAGATCCGACACCCCGACGTGTTGCCGATCGTGCTCACCGGTCAGGGTGGCCTCGAGACCGCGATCGCCGCGATCCGCGCCGGCGCGTACGACTTCATCACCAAGCCGGTGAAGGTCGACGCCCTCGCGATCGCCGTCGGCCGCGCGCTCGAGCACCTGTCGCTCAAGCGCGAGGTCAAGCGCCTCCGCTCGGCCGCCGATCGCAACCCGATCGATGGCATCGCCGGCACCAGCCCGGCGATCCGCGAGACGATCGAGATGATCCGGCGCGTGTCGGACAGCGACGCCACCGTGCTCGTGACCGGCGAGTCCGGCACCGGCAAGGAGCTCGTCGCCCGCGCGCTCCACAACCTGTCGCCGCGGCGCGACCAGCCGTTCGTCGCGGTCAACTGCGCGGCGATGCCGGCCCCGCTCCTCGAGAGCGAGCTGTTCGGTCACCTGCGCGGCGCGTTCACCGATGCCAAGCGGGCCCGCCCGGGTCTGTTCGTCCAGGCCGGCGGCGGGACGATCTTCCTCGACGAGATCGGCGAGATGCCGCTCGAGATGCAGGTCAAGCTGCTCCGCGTCCTCCAGGAGCGCAGGGTGCGCCCGGTCGGCGGCGACGAGGAGGTCGCGTTCGAAGCCCGCGTGATCACCGCGACGAACCGCGATCTCGAGACCGAGGTCGAGGAGAAGCGCTTCCGCGAAGATCTGTTCTACCGGATCAACGTCGTCGCGATCCCGGTGCCTCCGCTGCGCTCGCGCGGCGGCGACATCCTGCTGCTCGCCCAGTATTTCCTCGATCGGCTCGCCGCGCGGGCCGGGCGTGCGGTGCGCGGGATCTCGGGTCCCGCGGCGCGCCTCCTCATGGACTACGACTGGCCCGGCAATGTCCGCGAGCTCGAGAACTGTATCGAGCGCGCGGTCGCGCTGTGCCGGCTCGACGAGATCACGGTCGACGATCTGCCGCTGAAGGTGCAGGAGCACCAGAGCAGCAAGATCGTGATCACGACCGAGTCGCCCGGCGAGCTGATCACGCTCTCGGAGATGGAGCGTCGCTACGTTCGTCAGGTGCTCGCCGCGGTCGGCGGCAACAAGACGCACGCCGCGCGCATCCTCGGCATCGATCGCCGGTCGCTCTACCGGCGCCTCGAGGAGCCCAAGGACAAGTCCGAGAAGACCTCGGAGCCGCTCCGCGAGCGCTCGATCACGAATGGTGACATGCGATCGGCGAGCAGCTCGGTTCCACCGACGCCCACGCACGGCAACGAAGGCGTCGAACCGAGCTAGGCTCGCGGGATGCTCAAGCTGCTCGTCGTCGCGCCCACCGGAGGGCTAGCGTCGCTGCGTCAAACGATCGAGTCGAGCGACCTCGCGCCCGTGCAGGTCGTCGACGGCGTGCCAGGCTCGCTCGGCGCCGCGCACGAGTTCGACTGCATCCTCGTCGACGGCGACCTGGACGTCGTGCGCGAGCTGCGCGCCAGCAAGCTCGACACGCCGATCATCCTGATCGGCGAGGCGTACGACGATGACGCGCTCGGGGCCGCCGTGGCCGCGGGCGTCACCGACTTCCTCGCGAAGGCCGACCTGACGGCCCGCCGCATCGCGATCCGCATCCGGTTCGCGCTCGAGTCCCGCCGGGCCGCACGCTCGTCGCGCGCGCGCGACGAGATCCTCGCGATCGTGTCGCACGATCTGCGCAGCCCACTCCACGCGATCGGCCTCGCCTGCGAGGCGCTGCGCGGTCAGGGCGAAGCCGGCGTGCGCTACATCGCGGCGATCGAGCGAGCGGCACAACGCGCCGAGCGCCTGATCACCGACCTGCTCGAGGCCAACGCGATCGAGAATGGCGCGATCGCGCTGAACCTCCACCCGATCGATGCCGCCGCGGTCGTGCGGCAGGCGGCCGCGGATCACGAGCTCCAGGTCAAGGATACCAAGGCGCGGATCGACACCACGTTCCCATCGGAGCCGACGCTGGTGTCCGCCGATCGCGATCGCGTGCTCCAGGTCCTCGGCAACCTGATCGGCAACGCACTCAAGCACGCGCGCGGCACGGCGATCGAGCTGCGGCTCGAGCGGCTCGACGGCGAGGCGCGCATCGCCGTTCGCGACCACGGGCCCGGGATCGCGGAGAACGAGCTGCCGCACGTGTTCGATCGTTACTGGACCGGGCGCAACAAGCGTGGCGGCTCCGGCCTCGGCCTCGCGATCGCCAAGGGCATCGTCGATGCGCACGGCGGCACGCTGGTCGCCACCAGCCAGCGCGGCGAAGGTGCCGAGTTCGCGTTCACGTTGCCGCTCGCGTCGCGCTAACTCGACGCGATCGACGCCGTCGTGCGGTTCGTGCTGAACCGAGTCAGGCGTCGATCACGACGTTGGCGACCGGGCGTGCCTGGCACGCGAGCACGAGGCCCTTCGCGCGATCCGCCGCGGTGAGGGCGTCCTGTACCTCCATCGTCACGCGGCCCGAGACCAGCTTGGTCTTGCACTGGCCGCAGATGCCCGAGCGGCACTCGAACGGGATCGCGACATCGCACTCCTCGGCTGCCTCGAGGATCGTGAGCCCGACCACCTCGGTGCGCTTGTCGGTCTTCGTGAAGTGGCAGTCGATCGGCCCGTCGGCGCTCGGCTCGGGTTCCATGCCGGCGGCGGCCTCGGCGTCGGTCTTCGGCATCGGCGGCGACACGAAGGCCTCCTCGTGAACCTCGGCGTCCGGGATGTGCAGCTCGTCGACGAGCATCTTGCGCATCGCGACCATCATCGGCGTCGGGCCGCACATCATGATCGGGCCATTGGTCAGCTTCGGGACGAAGTCGCCGAGCAGCTTCGCGGTCAGGTGCCCGCGCGGGCCGTCCCACGGGTGCTCCGGATCCGCCGACAGCACGATCAGGACGTGGAGGTTCGCGTGGCGCTTCTGGAGGTAGGCGAGCTCCTCGTTGAAGATGATGTCGGCGTGGGTACGGACGGCGAACGCGAGGTACATCTGGCCCGGCCAGCCGCGATCGGTGAGCGAGCGGATGACCGACATCGCCGGCGTGATGCCGACGCCTCCGGCGAGCAGCACGATGCGCTCGGCCTCGTGACCGGCGAACAGGAACTTCCCGGCGGGCGCCGACACCTTCACGGTGTCGCCCTCCTTCCAGGTCTCGTGCAGGTGCTTCGAGCCGTAGCCGGTCGGCGACTTCTTCACGCTGATCTCGACGTACGCGTTGGCGCGCGTCGGTGACGACGCGATCGTGTACGAGCGGTTGACGCGCTTGCCATCGATCGTGAGCGCCAGGTTCAGGTACTGGCCGGCGACGTGCTCGAACGGCAGCGCGCCACCGCCGACCGGCACCATGCGGAACGTCTTGACGTCGTGGGTCTCGTCGAAGATCCGCGCGATCCGGAGCTCGCCCTGCCAGAACTTCTTCTTCTTGGGACCGCTGGCCTTGGCCTGCGCGAGCTTGACCTTGCCGGCCGTCACCTCGCGGCGCAGATCGATGTAGTGGAACGCGATGCGATACAGCATCAGCGCGCCGAACACGACGCTGAACGCGAACGGCTTCGTGGTGTCGGCCTTGACGAGCAAGTAGTAGTGCGCGAGCCCGCAGAACACGACGACGTACGCGAGCCGATGCAGGAGTTTCCAGCGCTTGGGCCCGAGCCGCGTCACCATCGCGTCGGTCGACGTGATCGATAGCGGGATCATGATGACGAGCGCGCCGGTGCCGAACCACAGGTAGACGCGCTCGACGATCTCGGTGAGCGTCGAGCTGATCGAGCCTCCGCGATCCCACCAGAAGAAGATGATGAAGTGCGCCGCGATGTACGAGAAGCCGAACACGCCGAGGTTGCGGCGCACCGCGATCAGCGCGTTCCAGCCGGTGAGCCGGCGCAGCGGCGTGACGACCAGCGACAGCGACAGGAACGTGAGGCCGAGCAGGCCGGTCGAGCGGATCGCGAAGTTGACGTCGTTGACGCCGAGCTGGTGACGGAACGCATCCCACAGCAACAACACGGCCGGCACGACGCCGCACGCGATCACCAGTCGCTTCGCGAACGGTGCGTCGATGATCGGCAACTTCGGCGCCGCGACGAGATCAGAAGTGGACATCGAGATCCATCCCCGTGTAGAGGCTCGCGACCTGGTCGGCGTAGCCGTTGAACGGCAGCGTCGGGCGGCGACCGGACTCGCCGATGCGCTGCTCGGTGGCCTGGCTCCACCGCGGGTGCGGGTGGTTGGGATTGACGTTCGCGTAGAACCCGTACTCGAGCTTCGCGCTCTTGTTCCATGTCGTCGGTGGCTGGTCGGCGACCAGCGAGATCTTGACGATCGACTTGATGCCCTTGAAGCCGTACTTCCACGGCGTGACCAGGCGCACCGGCGCGCCGTCCTGCGGCGGCAGCTCGTGGCCGTAGAGCCCGGTCGCGAGCAGCGCGAGCGGATGCATCGCCTCGTCGAGCCGGAGGCCCTCGACATACGGCCACGGGAGCACCTCGGTCTTCTGGCCGGGGAACCGGGTGGGATCGTGCAGCGTCTCGAACGCGACGTACTTCGCCGCGCTGGTCGGCTCGACCTTCGCGATCAGCGTCGCGAGCGGGATGCCGATCCACGGGATCACCATCGACCAGGCCTCGACGCAGCGCATGCGATAGACGCGCTCCTCGGGAGCCGCGAGCTTCCGCAGCGCATCGAGGTCGAACACCTGCGGTCGCGCGCACAGGCCTTCGACCGCGATCTTCCAGCCGGTCGTCGAGAACCCCTCCGCCGTGCTCGCGACCTTGTCCTTGTTGGTCGTGAACTCGTAGAAGTTGTTGTAGTTGATGATCGACGGGAACGGCGTGAGCTCCTCGCCGGTGACGCGGAACCCCGGGCTGGTCGGCTTGGTGACGCCGGCGATCTCCGGAGTGTGCGAGTCGATGATGTCAACCCCGTTGAGCTTGCGGTACACGAGGCCGGTGGCCACCGCGCCGGCAGCGACGATGCCGCCGCGCATGAACGTGCGCCGGTTGAAGTAGGTCTCGCGAGGGGTGATCTCGCGCGATGGAGCGTTCGTCATGGCGCATCCCCTACGAAGACTGGTCCCGCGAGTTACAGGCGAGCGTCACCGCACGTGCGCGGCGGCCCACCTCGAGGAAATTCTACTACGATCTGGCACCCTACGCGGCCGGCAAGCTTTCTGCACAGGACCCCGTCATGGCTTCGCTTGTTGTGACCGACCTTCAACCCGGCTCGCTGGTCGGCTCGTACCGCATCGTCAAGGAGCTCGGTCGCGGCGGCTTCGGCGTCGTCTACCAGGCGGTCCACACCATCCTGCCCCGGCTCGTCGCGCTGAAGGTGATGCACGGCGAGCTGCTCAACAGGCCCGGCATGGCGACCCGCATGGCGCTGGAGGCCACCGCGCTCGACGGGATCCGTCACCCGGGCATCACCCGGGTCTACGAGACCAGTCGGCTCGCCGACGGGCGCATGTGGATCGCGATGGAGCTGGTCGGTGGCGAGTCGCTCGCCCAGCGCCTCGCGCGACCGCAGCCGACCCAGTGGGTCGCGCAGTTGATCGCCAATATCGCCGAGGTGCTCGCTGCGGCCCACGTCCGCGGCATCATCCATCGCGACCTCAAGCCCGACAACATCCTGATCCTCGACCAGGATCCCGACTTCACGCTGCGCGTGATCGACTGGGGCATCGCGCGACACGCCCTCGCCACCCGGATCACGATGGACGGCATGATGGCCGGGACGCCGAGCTACATGTCTCCCGAGCAGACCCGCGGCGACGACATCACGCCCGCGTGCGATGTCTACTCGCTCGGCGTCGTCGCCTACGAGGCGCTCACGGGCAACGTGCCGTTCGAGGGTCACACGATCGCCGAGGTCGTGTGTGGCCACCTGCTGCACGAGGCCAAGCCGATGCTCGGCGTGCCGAACGACCTCGCGACGCTCGTCATGGCGATGCTCCAGAAGGACGCCGGCGACCGCCCGACCACGGCGAGCGTGCGCGATACCGCACGATCGATCGCGGTGGCGAGCCGGGCTGTCACGGCCGACGAGCGGTCGACGCTGGAGATGAAGCCCCTGGACGGTATGGAGACGGTGCGCTTCCGCACCGCGCGCACCGAACTTGCACCGCTCTCGAATCAGCTGCGCTGGACGCCGGAGATCGTCGCCCGGATCGAGCTGAGTGAACCCGAGCACATCGAATGCAAACCCGAGAAGGAACCTCTGACATGAGCAAGTCTGGAATCGAATCCGTGATCACCGACCGCCTCGACCAGCTGAAGTCCACGATCCACGACATCGGAGACAAGCTCGGCGACGTGTCCGATGACGTCACCGATCGCGGCGGCGCCCTCCTGAAGAACCTGACGCGCGCGATCAAGGCGAACCCGCTTGCGGCCGTCGGGATCGCGGTCGGCGTCGGCGCCTTCGCGATGCTGCTCCTGCGCCGCGGCGACTAATCTTCGACCGGCTCGTTCGGTGGCGATTGGATCTCTCCTGCCGCGGGCGGGAGATCCGTGCGTTCCTCGCTGTGATACGCGAGCGCGCGGCCGAGATCGTCGAGGCTGCACAGCTCGACGAGCGCGGGCAACACCCGCGGCTTGAACGTCTGGAGTCGATACGGGTGGCCGAGCGCGAGGATCACGACCTCGGACTTACGGCCGAGCGCGGGATCTGCGGGAAACCACGCGAACAGCGGCGCGCCGTCGACCACGAGGTCGGCAGCGACCGCGTCGTGGGGCGTCGCGAGGTGGGCGACCACCTCACGGCCTCCGACCGGATCGACGTGCACGGGGATCAAGATGCGCTTGCCGTTCGAGAACGTGACGAGCGCTGCCGGTGCTCCCCGGGTCTCGGGCGTCGCGCACGCCGCCGAGATCGACAGCGGCTCGAGCTCGGCTTCCGGAGGGATCGGGACGGCGAGCTGGACGAGCCCGATGCCGGTGTAGCGACCCATCGACCAGTTGCCGATCGGGATCGCGGCGTTGCCGATGCCGATCTCGATCCCCGCGGTCTCGTTGCGCCGCAGCAGCTCGGCCGACGTCATGCCGATCGTCTGCTGGCCCGTCGTGACGAACGTGACCGGGCCGATCACGACGCCGTTGGCGAGCAGCGGTGCGACGGCTCGGAGCTCGCGTGCCTGCTCTCGCTCGGGCCAGCTCACCCTGGAATCATACATTGTGGCACGCTGGAAGCGCATGCCTCAGCTCGCCGACGAACTCAACGGCGATCCGTTGCGCGGTGACGCCCTGCGCGCCGCGCTCGTATCGACGTTTCGCCGCATCATGCGGCTGTACTTCCGCGACATCGAGCGCGCGGGGCAGCAGCCGGGACCGGAGGTGCGCGGGCGCGTGTTCGTGTCGAACCACTACAACGCGCTGATCGATCCGATCCTCGTCCTCACCGACGCCGCGTGCGAGATCTCGCCGATCGCGAAGTCGACGTTGTGGAACGTCCCCGGCCTCAAGTGGGTGTTGAACCGCGCGGGTGCGGTGCCGATCGTGCGGCGCAAGGACTCGCCTGACAAGCAGGCCGGCGCGAACGACGACGCGTTCGACAAGATCGCCACGCACCTGGGTGGCGGCGGCAACATCCTGATCTTCCCCGAGGGCACCAGCCACAGCGAGCCGCACCTCGCGCCGCTGCGCACCGGCGCCGCCCGCATGCTGCTCGCCGCCGAGGCCGCCGGTGGTGTGCCGCCGACGTTCCAGGCCGCCGCCCTCGAGTTCGACGAGCGCGACACGTTTCGCTCGCGCTGCCTCGTGCTGTGGGGCCCGGTCCGCAAGTTCGCCGAGGTCCCCGGTGCCGATGGCGAGGCGCGGGTGCGCGCGGCGACCGCGATCATGGACGCCGACCTCAGCGAGCTCCTGGTCGAGGGCGAGACCCACCAGGATCGCATGCGGATCGTGCGCGTCGCCGAGCTGCTCGCGAACGACGCCGGCAACGAGTCGATGCAGGCGTGGAGCGACATGGGCCGCCAGGTCGAGCTCGCGGGCAAGACGCTGCGCGGCGTCGCGCCCGAGGTCGTGGCGTCGGTCGCCGGCGCGCTCGACACATACTACGCCGAGCTCGAGACCCTCGGCGTGCGCGACGCCCAGGTCGTCGGGCTGTCGCCCAAGGTCGAGCTGCCGCGGCCCCGCACGTGGCGCGATCTCGTGAAGGCGCCACTCGCCGCGTCGGGGTTCGCGCTGTACGCGCTGCCGTACTTCATCCCGCGCATGGTCGCGAAGCGGAGCGACGCCGACGCGGTGTCGACGATCAAGCTCGGCGCCGCGCTCGTCGTCTATCCGGTGTGGATGGCCGGGCTCGTCGGCGCGTCGTTCGCGCTCCTGCCGCCGCCGCTGTCGATCGCCGCCGCGGCGATCGCGGTGACCTCGCCGTTCGCGGCGCTGCGCTGGCTCGACGCGTACTACCAGCGCCTGCACGAGCCGACCGCCGACGAGCGGCTCCGGCTCGTCAAGCTGCGGAGTGCCGCGCGTGCCGCGATCGAAGTCGCGCGCGCGAAGCTCTAGCTAGAACGAGCCCGACCAGACGACCGAGGCACCGGTGTCGCTCGGCGCGATCGCGAGCTGTGGCGTGCGCGCGTCCTCGGTCTGCTTGTGCCCGAGGTAGTAGAAGATGCCGCCGCCGATCAGCGTGAGCCCGGCGAGGCCGAAGCAGATCCGCGAGTCGCGCTGGGCGTGCTGTCCGTCGGTCTGCAGCGATGGATCCCACGGCCCGCAGCCGTTGGTGACGTCGTTCGACTTGCCGTGCGCGGAGACGCCGAACACGATGCCGCCGATCAGCGAGACCCCGCCGACGCCAAACAGCGCGTAGCCGACGAGCCGCTTGGTGTGACCGGGATCCTCCTCGCGCGGCATCGGCAGAGGCAACTGCTTCACCGGGTTCGTCGGGGGCGTGAGTGGCGTGACCTTGGTCGGCTCGACCTTGGTCGGCTCGACCTTGGTCGGCTCGGGCACCTGCGTCGTGACCGCCGGGTTCGTCGTCGGTGTGACCACCGCGTCCTTGGTACACGTGGTCTCGAGGTCGGCGATGAACTTGTCGACCTTGGCGCCGTTCTCGGCATTCGGGAAGTTGCGGCGGTACGTCTTGTAGAACGAGATCGCGTTCTGACAGTCGCCCTTCAGGCGATAGGACTGCGCGATGTTGAACAGCGACGGCGCGTCCGAGCGCATCCGATACGCCTCCTTGAACTTCGCGATCGCCTGATCCCACTCCTGGATGTCGTAGAGCCGCTTGCCCTCCTGGTACGCGACCTCGGCCGGATCGGCCGGCGCCCCGGCGGGCGTGGGCTGTGCGTGCACGATCGAGGGAACCAGCGAGGCGAGCGCGAGGGCGAGTAGTGGTGTCTTCACGGAGGCTCCCATCATCACATCGGGGCGTCGTCGTCGACGGGCGGCTTGGGCCCCTTCTTGACCACCGGCGGCTTCTTGACGACCGGCGGCCGGGTCACCTGCGGCGGCTTCTTCACGATGACGGCGGGCGGCTTGTCCTCGACGACCGGCGGCGGCTTGGTCTCGACGACGACGGGTGGTGGCGGTGGCGTCGGGACCGGGACCGGCACCGGCACGGTCTTGACCTCGACGATCGGCGCGGGCGGCGGTGGTGGAGGCACGGCCTTCTCGCCCGAGGTCATCATCGCGAACACACCGACGCCGACGAGCAACACGCCCGCGAGCGCGACGTAGATCAGCGGCGACCGCTTCCGGGCCGGGGCGGCCTCGTGCATCGTCACCGGCGCGGTCGCCGGACGCATCATCGAGCCCGGCACCGGTGTCCGGGTCAGCGACGAGATCCGCACGTCCGGCGTGGTCGAGTCGCCAAAGCCCATCGTGCCGCCGATCATCGTCATCGCGATCTGCTGGCGGGCCGCGCGCATGATCTCGCGCGTCTCGGCGAGCGACGGGCGATCCTTGGCTTCCTTGGCGAGCAGGCGAAACACCAGATCGTCGAGCACGTCCGGGATATCCGGGTTGAGCTCGCGCAGCCGGCGGGGCGTGCCCTGCAGGTGCTTCGCGATCATGTCAGCCGCGTTGTCGGCGACGAACACGAGCTCGCCGGTCATCATCTCGAACGCCATCGCGCCGAGCGCGTACAGATCGGTGCGGTGGTCGACCGCGTAACCGCGCGCCTGCTCCGGCGAGATGTACGCCGGCGTGCCCATCATGTTGCCGGTCTGGGTGCGCTGGGACAGCGTCGACTCGGTGCCCGACAGCTTGGCGATGCCGAAGTCGAGCAGCTTCACCTGCGGGCGATCGCCCTTCACCTCGACGAGGAACACGTTGTCGGGCTTGAGGTCGCGGTGGACGATGCCCTTCTCGTGCGCGGCCTCGAGCGCGATCGTGATCGTCTCGAGCATCACGAGCGCGTCTGCGATCGGCAGCCGCTCTCGCTCGATCCGCTCGTGGAGGCTCTCGCCGCGCAGCCACTCCATGACGAAGTAGCTGCGGCCGTCCGGCAGCGAGCCGAACGCGAAGATATCGACGATGTTCGGGTTGCCGATCTGGTTGACCGCGCGGGCTTCCTGGACGAACCGCTCGACCGCCTCGCGGTTCATCGACAGCTGCAGGTGGAGTACCTTGATCGCGGCCCGCTTCGCGATCACCGGATGGACGGCGGCGAACACCGCGCCCATCCCGCCACGCCCGAGCAGGTGCTCGACGCGGTACTCGCCGATCATCGTGCCGGGCTCGATGCTGCCGTCGACGTTCGACGGTGCGATGCCCCCGGAGCTGTCCATCCCGAAATCTTAGCATCGCCGACGAGCGCGATCGACGATCCGGCCGATGCCGACAGCTGCCTACATGGTGGATTGCGTCACGCGTCGCTCGGTCCGCTCGAGCCGCTCGGCGAGCGCGAGGTCCTGCTCACCGTGGGGCAGGAGGACCACGTGCACCAGCCAGTCGGTCGCGCACGCGTGCTTGAGCCCGGCGTTCGGTGCGTGTTCGGCGTGCCATCGCAGCAGCAGGGCCGGCGATCCGCGCTCGACGATCCGGATCAGATTGTTGACGTAGCCTTCGCTGCGACCGAGCGAGCGCGCGATCTGTGGGCCGGTCCAGCCCTTGTCACGCAGCAACTTGCACCAGACCGCCAGATCACACGGGTTGTTCGCGAACATGATCCACGCACCGATCCAAACGCCCGATGTGGCACGATGATTCCGGACATGGCGGGTTATTCGGGCACGCCACTGCCGAAGAAGCTGGGCATCGTGGGGGGATCCGCGGTGGTCGTGATCGGTGGACCTGCAGAGTTCGGCAAGTCGCTCGAAACGCCGGTCGGCACCAGCCTGCGAGGCACCCGACCGCTCGACGTCGTCATCGTGTTCGTGAGCCGACGGACCGACTTCGAGGCCCGGCTGCCGGTCGCCCGCGGCCGCATCGCCCAGCACGGCGCGATCTGGATCGCGTGGCCCAAGCGGGCGTCGAAGGTCGCGACCGACATGACCGAGCACGTCGTTCGCGAGGTCGCGCTGCCGACCGGCCTCGTCGACAACAAGGTCTGCGCGATCGACGAGACCTGGAGTGCGCTGCGGCTCGTGATCCGGCGCGAGCTGCGACACTAGTCGAGGCGGTCAGTCGACGCTGCCCGCGCGCGTCACCACGTCGTCTCATGCGACAGCAGCGACCGCCGTCGCACGCGGCATGTCACGTGCGTTGATCGCTCCTGCGTTGTCGCAGACCTCGCGACCTTCTATTCGTCGATCAGTGTCGAAATATCCGATCGCGATTGTCTTGCTCCTGCTCTCGACCACCGTGTTCGCGCAGTCCCCGACGACGGGCGCGATCAGCGGCAAGGTCACCGACAAGGCGACGCACGAGGGCCTCGTCGGGATCACGGTGATCATCAAGTCGCAGGCGCGCGGCGACGAGCACTCGGCGTTCACCGATGTCGACGGCACGTACAAGATCGACGACCTGCTGCCGGGCGACTACGTCGTCAACTTCTACGCCGAGAAGACCCAGCAGTCTCAGGACATCCACGTCGGCGCGAACCAGACCGTGCCGGTGTTCGCGCAGCTCCAGATGAACGAGATCATCGAGATCCACGATCGACTCAAGCCGCTGATCATCCTCGACCGCACCGACCAGGGCTTCAAGCGCAACCAGCAGGACATGCAGAGCCTGCCGCAGCCCGGCAGCACGATCGACACCCAGGCCGGCGCGGCGGCCGGCGCGGCGAACGATGGGCTCGGCGTGTCGTTCTCGGGCTCGACGTCGCTCGAGAACCGCTACCTGGTCGACGGGATCGATATCACCGGCCTGACCTACGGAACGGTCGGCACGCCGGTCCTCAACGAGTTCGTCGAGGAGCTCGAGGTCCTGACCGGCGGCTACAACGCCGAGTGGGGCCGCGCGACCGGCGGCATCGTCAACGCGGTGACCAAGACCGGCACCAACGAGTTCAAGGGCTCGATCTTCGGCCGCATCACGCCGGGCGTCCTGACGCGCGCCGCGCGCGTCGCGCCGATCAACGCGGCATCGATCGACGTCACGGGCGACAAGGCGTACGACGCGAACTTCGGCGTCGAGCTCGGCGGCCCGATCGTCCGCGATCACCTGTGGTTCTACGCCGGCGTCGCGCCGACGCTCGAGCGCACCGACTACACGCGCACGACCAAGCGCCAGACCGACTGCCGGAAGGTGCTCGACAACGGCAAGCTCTCGGACTGCGACGCGCGGATCGAGGCCGACGGCGGCAACGCGAACGGCCAGCCCGACATCGATCCGAAGACCGGGTTCTACATCACCGACAACATCGACAGCGAGGTCCGCGCGGCGACCACGCGGTCGTACTCGCTGCTCGGCAAGGTCAACCTCGCGGTCTCGCCGCAGCACCAGGCACAGGTCACCGCGATCGTCGTGCCGTCGAGCAGCCGCACGCCGGGCCTGGTCGGCGACCTGACGAGCGGCACGCGCTCGAAGGGCCTGACGACCGATCTCGCGGCGCGCTGGACGTCGAAGCTCAACCAGGATCGCACCGAGCTCGAGGCGACGCTCGCCTGGCATCGCTCGCACATCGACAGCGGGTCGATCGATCCGTCGCTCGACTCGACGCCGCGCCAGTTCCTCACCGACGGCACGCTCGGCGTGTGGACCGGGCTCGGCGGCGAGTCGCAGAAGACTGCCGACTACTGCAAGGACGGCACGCCGAACGACAACTACACGCTGATCACGAACTGCCCGATGCGCGCGCAGGCGTACGCGACCGGTGGTCCCGGCACGGTGCAGAACGACACCGAGGAGCGCCGCACCATTCGACTCTCGGCGACCCAGCGCGCCAAGGCGATCGGTACGCACGAGCTCAAGGCCGGGCTCGACTACGAGGACGATCGCAAGATCGCGTCGCGGCTCTACAGCGGCGGCGCCTTCATCCAGAACGACGTCGGCGCGTCGACGATCCTGGTGACCCGCTACGTCCAGCTCGCGGCGCCCGGCGATGCCGATCCGCGGTTCGATCACACGTGCTCGACGCCGAGCAGCGACACCGGCCCGACGGGCAAGCCCAAGATGTTTCGCTGCGAGTACACGAGTGGCGTCGCCGGCGATCCGGGAACCCAGGTGTCGGGCCAGACCGGCAACTGGGCCGCCTACCTGCGCGACTCGTGGCAGCCGATGTCGAGCCTGACGTTCAACCTCGGCGCGCGCTACGAGGAGCAAAAGCTGTACTACGCCAAGCAGCAGCGCGGCACCGTCGATCCGCTGACCGGCAACACGATCGGTGACGTCGCGATGAACCTGAAGGGCAACCTCGCGCCGCGCATCGGGGTGATGTGGGATCCGACCGACGAGGGCCGCGCCAAGGTGTTCGCCGCGTTCGGCCGGTTCTACGAGTCGATCCCGATGGACATCAACGACCGCTCGTTCGGCGGCGAGGTCACCGACGTGCAGACGTTTGGCGGCGCGGCGTGCGGCCCGATCGACCCGAAGATCGGCGGCGCGAACGGCACCAACTGCAAGTCCAAGCCGTCGACCGAGTCGCTGCTCGGCTCGAGCGGCGTCCTCGTCGCACCGGGCATCAAGGCCGAGTATCTCGACGAGATCCTCGGCGGCCTCGAATGGATGATCGATCCGCACACCAAGCTCGGCATCACGTACCAGCATCGCAGCCTCGGGCGCGTCATCGAGGACGTCTCGACCGACGGCGCGCAGACCTACGTGATCGCGAACCCGGGCGAGTTCGCCGACGCCGAGCAGACGCGGCTCGAGACCGCGATCGCGCGCACCGATGACGCCGCGGTGAAGGCCAAGCTGGCGAACGAGCTGAAGCTCTACAAAGGCATCCGCTCGTTCGATCGCCCGTCGCGCGACTACCACGCGGTCCAGCTCACGCTCGGTCACCGCGCGACCAAGGGGCTGTTCCTCGAGGGCTCGTACACCTACTCGCGCACGTTCGGGAACTACCCCGGCAGCGCGTCGTACGACAACGGCCAGGTCGATCCGAACATCTCGTCGCAGTACGACCTCATCGAGCTGCTGTCGAACCGCTACGGCGCGCTGCCGCAGGATCGGCCGCACTCGCTCAAGCTCGACGGCTACTACACCTGGCAGCTCCCGAACCGCCAGCGGATCGTGATCGGCGCGCGCGCCCGCGCGACCTCGGGCACGCCGATCAACGCGCTCGGCGCGCACTACCTGTACGGGCCCGACGAGTCGTTCCTGTTGCCGCGCGGCGCGCTCGGCCGCACGCCGCTCGAGCACTCGTTCGACCTCCACCTGTCGTACGGCAAGGCGCTCACCAAGACGACCGCGTTCGAGGTGTTCGCCGACGTGTTCAACCTCTACAACAACCAGGGCACGTTCGGGGTCGACCAGACGTACGCGCCGGCTGTGACGCTCGATGGCACGCTCAACAACGTCAACCCGATCTCGGGCGGCACCTACAAGGACCTGATCTGGGCGAAGTCGATCGACGCGGCGGGCAGCGAGACGGCGTCCCCGATCGGGCGCAACCCGAACTTCAAGAACACCGTGTCGCGCTACGCACCGACCTCCGCGCAGGTGGGTTTCCGAATCCTGTTCTGATCGCATGACCTGGTGCGTCATGGTTGGTCTCCGAATTGCTTCCAGATCGGGACCATGAAGTCGATCCACAAGGTCGTGGTGCTCGGTGCGAACGGGGCGATGGGCTCGGGCTCTGCAGCCGTGTTCGCGGGCGTTGGAATTCGCACGGTGATGCTGGCTCGCACCGTCGAGAAGGCAGAGTCCGGACGCTCCCGTGCCGAACAGCTTGGCAAGGGCGCCATCGCAACCGGGTTCATCGAATGCGGTTCTTACGAGGGTCTGGAGGCCGCAGTCGGTGATGCCGATCTGGTGCTCGAGGCGGTGTCCGAAGACCTCAGCGTCAAGCGGGAGATCTTCGCGCGGCTCGACGCGATCCGCCGCCCGGGCACGATCGTCGCGACGGTCTCCTCGGGGCTCTCGATCGCGGCGATGGGCCGCGACCGGTCGGCCGACTTCCAGGCGAGCTTCCTCGGCGTCCACCTGTTCAACCCTCCGACGATCATCCGGGGCTGCGAGGTCGTGCCGCACACCGGTACCGATCCGGGTGTGCTCGCCGTGGTGCGCGACTTCCTTGTCACGCGCTGCAACCGCGAGGTCGTCGAGACCGCCGACACGCCGGCCTTCGCCGGCAACCGCCTCGGGTTTCGCTTGCTCAACGAGGTCGCGCAGCACGCCGAGGAATACGGTTTCGCCGCGATCGATCAGCTGATAGGCGCGCACACCGGGCGCGCGCTCGCGCCGCTCGCGACGATCGACCTCGTCGGCTGGGACGTCCACGCCGCGATCGTCGACAACCTCTACGCGACGACCCACGACACCGGCCACGCGCAGTTCGCGCTGCCCGCATACATGAAGCGCGCGATCGGCGCCGGCATCCTCGGTCGCAAGGCCGGCGGTGGCTTCTTCAAGCAGGTCGGCAAGAAGGAAGCCGCGAAGCACTTCGTCCTCGATGTCGCGACGCTCGACTTCGTGCCGCTCGTCCAGCCCGAGCCCTCGGCGCTGGTCGTCGCGATGCGCGCCGCGCTCGCGAGCGGCGGTCACATCGGCGCGATGACGGTGCTCGCCGACGCCGAGGGGCCCGATGCCGACGTGCTCCGCCAGATCCTGCTCGGCTACGTGAGCTACGGCCTCGGGCTCGTCGGCAAGGTCGTGCGCAAGCCGCGCGACATCGATCGGATCATGGCGTTCGGATTCAACTGGGCACCGCCGAGCGTGATCGTCGATGCGATCGGCGCCGCACGTACGATCGCGCTCCTCGAGCGCTACCGCCTACCGGTTCCGCAAGCCGTCGTCGATTCAGCGAGGCACCAGCGCGCACTGTTCGCCGAGCCCGCGGTCGATCGCGCTCGGTTCTTTCCGCTCGCGGCGTGATCCGGGCACTTGCGCGATTGGCGCGCGGGTTGCTGTAGCGAGGGTCGTGCAGAATTCGCTCGATTATCACTCCACGCGACCCGACGACCTCCTCGAGCTCACGCGACCGGTGCTACGCCGCCCGTCGCGCGAGATCGAGATCGAGCTGGTCGATGCCGATCTGATCGATGACGATGCCGAGGTGATCGAGCCGGTCGCTCCGCTCGACGATCCGTGGTTCGCCGATGACGGCGACGACGTCGACGATGGCGTCTACTGGGAGCCAGAGCATTCGTATCGACTCCCGGTCGCGGTCGGACTCTCCGCGATCGCTGCGGTTGCCGCTGCCATCGTGTTTTGAGCCATACCCGACGCGTACCCGACGCGCACTACCCCGGGCGCACCCGCGCGTTTTCTTGACCTGCTCGCACGGCTGCGGCTTGATGAGTGTAGTGCACGCAGCGCTCGACATGGCTCCCGCGTTCGATGATGGCTTCGCGGAGCTGTGGCGCCCATGCCTGCGCCACGTCGAGCTCGAGGTCGACATGGAGCTCGTCGATCCCGAGCTCGCAGACCCGTGGTTCGCGAACGGCGAGACGGTCGAGCGCGCGGTCGCCTTGATCAGCCTCGGCGATGACGAGTACTTGCCGGAGCCGCGGTCGTACCGGCTGCCGATCGCGGTCGGCGTCGGGATCGCGGCCGCCGCGGCAGCCCTGCTCGTCGTTTCGATCTAGATCGCCGACAACCTCGCGTACTCGCGGCACCGCGATCAGAGCTTCACGGCACGATCCGCAGCTGCGCGGCGCTCGCGATCGACACGTTGAGGTACTTGCTCTGCACGAGCTGCGGCGTGGCCTCGATGTCGAGAACCTTGCCGGTCCAGGCGGTCGGATCGTCGTGGGTGATCGCGCGCCACACGGAGATCGGGATGATCACCGAGATCATCGTGACCCGCGTGGTCTTCGACGCGAGCTGGAGGAACACGGTGTCGCGGTTCATCATGCCGCCGTAGCCGACCGTGCCGTGCACGAGGCTCGGCTTGCCGAGCGCCGCGAACATCGCGGCCTCGTCCGCGGCGTCGACGCGCACGAGCGGGATCGTCGTGAAGCTCCAGGTGCGCGTCTCGCTGCCGTGGGTCGTCCACGTCGCGGTGATCGACACGGTGTAGGTCGCGCCCGGCCGCAGCCGTTCCTTGGGGATCACGCAGATCACGCCGTACTGGCCGAAGCTCGTCGCCGGTTGCTCGGGCGTCGACAGGTAGAACGGCACGGCGTGCTTCGCGGCATCGGCGAGCGTCGCGCTCACCGCGGTGACCTTGTCGAACGCCGGGTACTGCAGCGTGATCGGATAGCCGCCGTGGCCGTTGTTCGGCACCGGGTTCGGGATCTCGTTGCCGAACTCGAGCGGGACCGCGGTCTGGTTGTTCGCGGGATACGCGACCGGCCAGCCGGGCACGTCACGACCGTCGAGGAACATCAGCGCGGCCATCAGCGATCCGTCGGGGAGCGGCGCGTAGCCGACTCCGATCCGATCGAGCGTCGGCGCGAGGATCGGCCGACGGTGGTAGAGCCCCGCCATCCAGCCATCGACCGCGGTGTCGAGATCCGCCACGCCGGGGAACAGATCGGCCGCGCGCCCGCACGCCGCGCCGGCGCTGGTCGCGCCGGGAAGCTTCGGATCCTGCTTGTGCGCGTTGAGCCCGACCATCGCGCCGGTGTCCTTGTTGAGCAACATGTAGTTCGCGTGCTCCATGCAGCCCGCGCTCGCCTTGGCATCGAGCGTGACCGGCGCCATGCCGGCCTGGGCGCGATAGCGATTGACGCTCGCGAGCACGCGGTCTGCCGGGGTGAGCTGCTTCGGCTGCGCGCTCGCGATCGTCGACGCGGCGAGGACGGCCATCACGATCGCGCTGCGCATGCCCATCCGACGAGCGTTGCATCAGCGTGATTCAAGTGCCAGCGACCAGATGAAGTCTGTCGCGAGCCGGCCGTCGAAGTAGTCGTCGTCGGGTGAGGTCGTACCTCGCGTCACCGGGAGGTACTCGGTCGCGCCGAACGCCGCGCGCTGGTGGCAACTCACGCAGTTCGAGTCGAGCCCGTCGGGGAACCGGGCCTCGAGCCACGGGTTGAAGCTCGGCGTGGCGGCGTCGAGCGTGACGTCCATCAAGTAGTGGCTCGCCGGCCCAACGAGATCGCGCGGCCGGTCGCGCGCGAACCTCCCGTCGTCTCGATCGTGCCACCAGTACGTCGCCCACATCCAGTCGGGCAGCTCCTTGGTCGTCACGTGCATCGCGACCAGCGCGACGAAGTCGCCGCGCGCGAGCGTCGAGTCACGCGCGGCCGTTCGCGCCGCCACAACGTCGGCGTCTGTCGAGAGCACCGCGTGCATGAAGCTCGCGAGCGGCACGACGCGCGCCACGTAGTGCGTGCCGCGCAACGTGACGGTCGCCTCGCCGCTGGTCGAGTTGCCGGGATCGACCGCGATCGCGCGCCGCCACGTCGTGTCCGGGTTGCCGACCGCCGACGGGTGCGACGGCGCCGCGTCCCAGATCGGCATCGCGGTGAGGCCGTGCGCGTGGATCGGATACCAGACCAGCTTGAGCGCGATCGCGGTGCGCGGAAACTCGGGCACCGGCGCGCCGAGCCCGCGCAGCGCGACCAGCCCTGCGGTGCCGCCGAGCGCGGCGACGTGGGCGGCCGCGGTCGGATCAAACGCGACCGCGAACATCACCGGCAGCTGCTCGGTCTCCATCCGGTCGACGCCCCGAAACGGCACCAGCGTCCGGAACCGCCGATCCGGCTTGCCGAACGCGACATCCGAGCGCGGCCAGGTCTCCCAGACGTAGCTCGTGCCGGCACGCTGCGTGATCGCGCGCCACAGCTCCCAGCCGTGCGTCCGCGCCTCACTCGCGCGGAGGTCGTCGACTGAATCCGGACCTCGCGACACGTGAGTCTCGCTCGTCAGCCGCGACTCGGGCGTGCAACAACTCATGACGACGAGCAGGATGGCGGTCGCGCGCATCGCCGACGACGCTATCATCGTGGCGTGCCACCCCGCTTCTTCACGCTCGACTACGTCGAACGCGTGGTCCTGCGCGACGGCACCGTGGTCCGGCTCCGGCTGGTCGCGCCCGAGGACAAGGTGCTCTTGCGCACCGGCTTCGACGGGTTGTCCCACGAGTCACGCTACGCGCGGTTCCTCGCGCCGAAGGGCTCGCTGTCCGATGAGGAGCTCCGCTATCTCACCGAGCTCGACCACGAGTCACACTTCGCGATCGGTGCGGTTCGCGAGGACGGCGACGGGCACGGCGAGCCAGTCGGCCTCGGCATCGCGCGCTTCATCCGCCTCGCCGATCCCAGGGTCGCCGAGGCGGCCGTCGCGGTCGCCGACGTCGTGCAAGGCCAGGGGCTCGGCAAGCTCCTGTTCCTCCGGCTCGTCGCCGCCGCCGCCGAGCGCGACATCGCGACGTTCCACTGCGAGCTGCTCGGCACCAACGAGCCGATGCGCGAGCTGATCCGCAGCGTCGCGCCGGATCACACGGTCGCCACCGCTGGCGGCGTCACCTCGATCGATCTCGCGCTGCCCGTCGTGCCGCCGACGCAGCCCGCCACCGAGCCGATCCCCGAGACCGCGGTCTACCGCCTGTTCAAGCTCGCCGCCGCCAACGCCGTCGAGTGGACCGATGCCGTGCGCGCGTTCTGGCGCCGGCTCTTGTGAATTGGGGACGGTTTCAGCTCTGGCCCCTTTTGGCGTACGCCAAAAGGGGCCAGAGCTGAAACCGTCCCCAATTCACAGGCTCAGGCGTCGACGCCGTGGCACTTCTTGTACTTCTTGCCGGAGCCGCACGGGCACGGGTCGTTGCGACCGGGCTTGTCCTCGACGACGATGGTGCCCTGGCGCTCGCCGGCGCGCCGGCCGTTCATCGCGGCATCGAAGGCCTCGATGACGACCTCGGTGGGCTTGATGATCGTCGAGGCGGTCTCGAGCGTCATCGCGGCTTCCTTGACGTCCTCGGCGAGCAGCTCGGCGAGCTTGGCGTAGATGTGCGGTTGGGTCTCGACGAGGTTCGGCGCGACGCGCTCGTGCGGCTCGCGCTCGGCGACGCCCGGCACAGCGGCGAGCGCCGCGGTGACGACCTGCTCGGCATCGGCGAGGTTCTGGACCGTGATGCGCGGCAGCGTGCCCTCCTCACCGCGGTCGAACATCGCCCAGACCAGCGTCGCGTAGAACACGGCGGCCTCGCCGACCGTGTCGCCGTGATCGGTCCGGACCGCGGCGGCGTGCTGGAGCAGGAACGGCTGCTCCTTCTGGAGGCGCTGTGCGAGCTTGTTCATCGCGCGCTTGTCGCCGCGCTGATCGAGCCGCGTGAAGGCGGTGATCGTCTTTTCGACTTCTTCGGCGGTAACGACGTGGGCCATGGCCGGGCGAGTCTAGACGATCGTACGCTGTCGGCGCGATGCGCGTGCTGGCCTATGTCTATCCCGGCTGGCATCCGATCGCGGAGCGCGACGCGAGCTTCTATCCGGGCTTCACCGAGTGGGACCTGGTCTACGCGAGCCCGCCGCGCTTCGAGGGTCACGTCCAGCCGCGGCTCCCGCTGTGGGGGCGCTACGACGATCGCGATCCGATCGCCGTCGAGCGCCGGGTCGCGCTGTGCGCCGATCACGGCATCGACGGCCTGGTCTACGGCTTCTTCTGGTGTCGCGGCAAGCGCGTGTTCCAGGACGCGCTCGACCTCGGCTTCCTCGGTGCGCCGTCGGGCGAGCGCTTCCCGTTCGCGCTGATGTGGGCGAACCGGATGCCGCGCCGGGTGCTGCCGGTCGCGCGCACCGACACGCCGGTGATCGAGGCCGATCGGCTCGTGCCGTCGGACGTCGCGGACTTCGTCGAGCTGATCGGGTACCTCGCCGAGCGCTACTTCCTGCGCGACAACTACCTCCGCGTCGACGGCCGCGCGTACTTCTCGATCTTCGATTCGACGTTCTTCATCTCGGAGCTCGGCGTCGAGCACGCCCGCATCGCGATCGCCCGCGCCCGCGAGATGCTCGCGTCGCGTGGCTTTCCGCTGCTCCACCTCGCGGCGATCGAGCCCAACGCCGCGACGATCGGCGACGTCCGCGCGATCGGCTTCGACAGCGTGACGAACTACGTCCTCCTGCCCGAGTGGAAAGGCGAGTTTCTCCAGGACTACGCGGCGTGTGTCGCGAGTCGTGCCACGCAGTGGCCGGAGATCGCGCGCGCGAGCGGGCTGCCGTATCACCCCGCGGTCACGCCGGGCTGGGACGCGTCACCGCGCGGTGCCGACTTCGGCGGCGCGAAGCCGCAGAAGTATCCGTGGTGGCCGATCGTCGTCGGCGAGCACCCGGATCGCTTTCGCGATGCGGTCGCGCTCGCGGCGAGCTACCCGACCGAGCTCGTGTTCGTGTCGTCGCTCAACGAGTGGAGCGAGGGCCACTACCTCGAGCCCGACACGCGGTTCGGGCTCGGCTGGATCGAGGCGGTGAAAGCGGGACGCTAGGCTTCGTTACGCGAGCCGTCCGCGTTCACTTCCCAGACCATGCCCGAGTACATCAGCTTGTTGAGGTCGCCCTTGCCCTGCTTGGCGATGGCGTCGTCGACCTGCTGGATCGCGAGCTGCTCGTACGTCGGCTTGTCGTGGCGATACAGGACGCCCATCGGCATCGGGTAGAGCGGCGTGACGAGCTGCGCGAGCACCTGGCCGTAGATCATCGAGCCGCGCTCGTCGTGGACGAGCAGCTGCGAGGTGTCGCCGTTCGACACGTCGACGACCTCGGGCATCAGCGAACCGTTGAGCTTGATGCCCTTCGTGCCGTCGGCGAACACGAGCGGCTTGCCGTGGACGAGCGCGATCTGGCGACCCTTCGGATCGTCCTTCACGCCCTCCCACACGCCGTCGTTGAACACCGGGCAGTTCTGCAGGATCTCGATGAACACGGCACCCTTGTGGGTGTACGCGGCCTCGAGGATCGCGCCGAGGCCCTTGGCGTCGGTGTCGGCCGCGCGCGCGACGAACGTGGCGCCGGCGCCGAGCGCGAGCGCGATCGGGTTCAGCGGGTGATCGATCGAGCCGCCCGGCGTCGACGGCGCGCGGGTGCCGAGCGCCGAGGTCGGCGAGTACTGGCCCTTGGTGAGCCCGTAGATCTGGTTGTTGAACAGGATGATCTTGAGGTCCATGTTGCGGCGGAGCGCGTGGACCATGTGGTTGCCGCCGATCGACAGGCCATCGCCGTCGCCGGTGATCACCCAGACGTCGAGATCGGGGCGCGTGATGTGGAGCCCCGACGCGATCGTCGGCGCGCGGCCGTGGATCGTGTGGAACCCGTAGGTGTTCATGTAGTACGGGAACCGGCTCGAGCAGCCGATGCCGCTGACGAACACGGTCTTCTCGCGGGCGACGCCGAGGTTCGCGAGCGTGCGCTGCACGGTCGCGAGGATCGCGTAGTCGCCGCAGCCCGGGCACCAGCGGACGTCCTGGTCGGACTCGAGGTCCTTCTTCGAGAGCTTGATCTTGACGGAATCGCTCATGGCTTATGCGTTCGCTTGCGGCTGGGTCGCGGCAGGCGATGCCGTGACGACGTTGTTGAGGAGGTTGTCGACGGCGGAGCAGATCTCGCGCACGTAGAACGGCTGGCCCTGCATCTTGTTGAGGCCCATCGCGTCGACCAGGTACTTGTCGCGGATCATCGAGCGCAGCTGGCCCATGTTGAGCTCGGCCACGATCACGTGCTTGAAGTTGTGGATCACCTTGGCGAGGTTCGGCTCGAGCGGCGACAGCCACCGGACGTGTACGTGGGTGACCTTCTTGCCCTGGCTGCGCAGCAGCTCGGTCGCCTGGCGCAGCGACCCGTAGGTGCCGCCCCAGCCGATGATGAGGACGTCGCCGGTCTCGGGACCGTTGATGTCGAGCTCGCCGAACTCCTGCGCGATGCGCGCGACCTTCTCGGCGCGCACGTGGGTCTGCTTCTCGTGGTTCTCCGGCGCGTACGAGATGTTGCCGGTGAGCGCGTCCTTCTCGATGCCGCCGATGCGGTGCTCCATGCCCGGCGTGCCGGGGATCACCCACTCGCGCGCGAGCGTCTTGGGATCGCGCTGGTAGACGAAGTAGCCGTTCGGATCGGTGCGGTGGGTGACGTCGAACCGCGGCAGCGTGTTCAGGTTCGGCAGCGGCCACGGCTCGCTGCCGTTCGCGATGTAGCCGTCGCTGAGCAGCATCACGGGCACCATGTAGCGCGTCGCGATCTTCACGGCCTCGACGGCGCAGTAGAACGTGTCGCCCGGGCTCTTCGCCGCGATCACCGGGATCGGCGACTCGCCGTTGCGGCCCGAGATCGCCTGCGCGAGATCGGACTGCTCGGTCTTGGTCGGCAGACCAGTCGACGGACCGCCGCGCTGCACGTTGATGATCACGAGCGGCAGCTCGGTCATCACGCCGAGCCCGATCGCCTCGCCCTTCAACGCGATGCCGGGGCCCGACGACGCGGTCACCGCGATCGAGCCGCCGTACGCGGCGCCGATCGCCGCGCCGATCGCCGCGATCTCGTCCTCGGCCTGGAACGTCATCGTCCCGAAGTTCTTGTACTTCGCGAGCGAGTGCAGGATCGACGACGCCGGGGTGATCGGGTAGCCCGAGTAGAACAGCTTCTTGCCGGCGAGCTCGGCGCCGACGACGAGCCCGAGCGCGATCGCCTCGTTGCCCGTGATGTTGCGGTACATGCCCGGCGCGAACGTCGCGGGCGGCACCTTGTAGACCGTCTGGAAGACCTCGGCGGTCTCGCCGTAGTGGTAGCCGGCCTTGAACACCTTGACGTTCGCGTCGGCGAACTCCGGCTTCTTCGCGAACTGCTGGTGGATGCGCTTTACCTCGGCCTCGGTCTCGCGGCCGTACATCCAGAACACCAGGCCGAGCGCGAAGTAGTTCTTCGCGCGACCCTTCTCCTTGTTCGTCAGGGTCGTGTCGGCGAGCGCCGCGTTGGTCAACGCGTTGATGTCGATCGAGTGGACCTTGTACTTCTGCAGCGACGCGTCGTCGAGCGGGTTGCTCTTGTACGCGGCCTTCTTGAGGTTCGCCTCGATGAAGGCGCCGGAGTTCACGATCAGCGTGCCACCCTCGACGAGATCCTTGAGGTTCGTCTTCAAGGCCGCGGGGTTCATGCACACGAGCACATCGGGCGCGTCGCCGGGCGTGTAGATCTCCGACGACGAGAAGTGCAGCTGGAAACCCGACACGCCGAACAGCGAGCCGGCGGGAGCACGGATCTCGGCGGGGAAGTCCGGGAACGTCGAGATGTCGTTGCCGGCCTCGGCGGCCGCCTTGGCGAACTCGCTGCCCGTGAGCTGCATGCCGTCGCCCGAGTCGCCCGCAAATCGGATGACGACCCGCTCCAGGTTCTTCGTTTCCATCGGTCGATTACCTCTGGCGCGGACCCTACCCCAAGGCCCAAGCGGATCCTAGATGATAGGCTCTCGGCGTGATGCTGCTTCGCACGCTCCTGGCCGCCTCGCTGTTCACCCTCGCCGCCTGTCCGCACTCGTCGGGTAGTGGTGGGACTTCGACCCCGAACGGAGGTAGCAATGCCCCGGTCGCGAAGGGTCCGGTCAACGCGCTCCCCGACGGAGCGCCGCTCGTATCGCCCGGCGAGCACATGACGTACAAGCTCGTGCTGCAGGGGCTCGACGTCGCGCAGTACGAGCTGATCATCGCGCCCGAGCTGTCCGACGTCGACGGCAAGAAGACGATCCAGGTCCAGTCGCACGCCAAGGCCATGGGGCTCGCGAGCATGGCGGTGAAGATCGATGACAACTTCTCGTCGTGGATCGACGTCGCGACCGGTCGCTCGCTCAAGTGGACGACCGACGAGTTCGCCAAGAACGGCAAGGACAAGGAGCGCACCGAGGCGCTCACCGGCAAGCTCGCGAACGGCACGATCCCGATCACGTTCCACCTGAACGACGATCCGCCGCAGCCCGAGCCGCAGCAGACGACGAGCAAGGACGGCTGGGACTACAACACGTTCCTCGTCGCGCTCCGCTCGTGGGAAGGCGCGCCCGGTAGCAAGGTCTCGATCGAGATCCTGCGCTCGCGGTTCTTGTGGCACGTCGACATGACGATCAAGGGCAAGGAGAAGCTCGTCACCGACCTCGGCGACTTCCCGGCGCTGCGGTTCGATGCCATGAGCTACAAGCTCGGCCGGGACGGGGCACGGTTCCCCGATACCGAGGACCGCCCGTTCTCGATCTGGGTCAGCGACGACGCCGGTCGCGTGCCGCTGCAGGTGGTCGCGAAGACCGACTACGGCGATCTCAAGATGTCGATCACGAACTACGAGCCGGGAAACGGCACGCCCCTGCGCCAGTGACCGACGCGATCGAGACGCTCCTCGCGGCCGCGAACGGCAAGCGCAAGAAGCTCCTGCTCACGCGTGCCGACATCGATCAGGCGATCGCCGACGCGCTCGCCGATCCCCATGGCATCGCGGTCCGGCACGGCGGCGCCGAGATCCTCGGCAAGTCCACCCTGTGTCTCGCGGTCCGTCCGGTACGGCGCGCCGGCGTCGTCGTCGGGATCCGGACCTGCTATGCCGATCGACCGACGCCGGGTCGCGTGTGGAAAGAAGTCGGTCCCTGGCAGCAAGACTTCGCGAAGAACGTCGCGCGCGCCCAGGCGTGGGCGGCGGCCAAGGCGACGGACCGCGTGTTCGTCACCGGCGGCAAGCCCGCGAAGCCCCGCGCTGCCGCGAACGCAGGCGCGAAGCTGCTCGCCGAGATCCTCGCGCATCCCGACGACGATCAGGCGCGCCTGGTCTATGCCGACCACCTGACCGAGACCGGCGACCCGCGCGGCGAGCTGATCACCGCGCAGATCGCGCTGGCCCGCACCCGGCGACCCGTCGAGAAACGCGCGCTCACGCGACGGGTGAACGAGCTCCTCAAGAAGCACGCGCGGGCGTGGAGCAAGGAGGCGATGCAGGACGGCAAGGATGTCGAGCTGCGCCGCGGCTTCGTCGCGCGCGTGACGATGACGGGCACGGTGTGGGGCAAAAAGGGTGCCCGTCTGTTCGACCACGATCCGATCGAGGAGCTCTGGGTGGCCAGGCCGAACGCGGCCGGGCTGCGCGCGATCGCCGGGGCCGCGCACACCGCGCGGCTGCGGACGATCACGTTCCGCGATCCGTTCTGGATGCAGTCGGCGAAGGACGTCGCGGCGCTCCGCGAATTCCTCGCGTCGCCGCACGTCGGCGAGGTCCGCGCGCTGGCGATCACGGTCGATCACGACCGCTTCCTCGCCGCCATGCCGGAGACCCGGGGGCTGTTCACCGGCCTCTCGCTACCGAAGGCCGAGACCGTCCGCTTCGTGATGCGGCCGGCGATCGATCGGGCGACCCTCAAGCGCGTGTTCCCACGCGCGAAGCTCGCCTGATCGCTACTGCGGCTTCGGATCGACCTTGCTGCGGAACTTCTTCTCGCCCTTGCCCATGATCTCCTTGTCGTAGAACTCGCCGGCCTTGACGCCGGACTGCGCGACGACCTTGAGCTTCTGGTCGATCATCTCCTTGAAGTACTCCTTGGGGAGCGCGCCACCGACGACGGTGCCGTTGACGTAGAGCGTCGGCGTCGAGTTGACCTCGAACTTCTCGAGCTCCTTGCGGTCGCCGGCCATGTGCGCGGCGCAGTCGGGGCCGGCCATGTCGACCTTCATCTTCTCGACGTCGAGGCCGATCTCCTGCGCGATCGCGAAGATGTTGTCCTTGCCGAGCTTGGAGACGTCGCGCTGCGCGGCGTACGGGTCGAAGCCCTTCTCCCAGAACGCCGCCTTGAACTTGGAGTACTTGCCCTGCTTGGCGGCCGCGCAGCTCGCGAAGTGCGCGTCGGTCGCCGGCTGGTGGACGATCATGTCCTTGTAAACGACGCGCACCTTGCCGTCGTACTCCTTGACGATCTCGTCGAGCGTCGTCGAGACCTTGCGGCAGTACGGGCACGCGAAGTCGAACGCGTCGATGATGGTGATCGGCGCGTCGATCGCGCCGTCGAACTGGCCGGCCTTGAGGTTGCCGGCGATGTCGACCGCGAAGATCGCGTCGGGCGCGGGCTCGCTGCGCTCCTTGTCCTCGGCCTGCTTCTTCTGCGCGTTGTACGCCTGGTCGAGGAAGTTGAGCGCCTCGGCCGAGCGATCGAGGCGAGCCTCGAGCGCGGCGACGCGATCCTCGATCGAGCCGGTGTGAGCGACGGGCTTCTCGGCCATCGGCGTCGGCTTCGGCGCCTTGGACGGCGAGACGACTTCCTTTGGCGCGGGGACTTCGTCGAGTTTGGAATGAGCGTTCTCGCAACCGACGATGGCGAGGAGGCTGACGAAGCTGACAGTCGCGAGGTGCTTCATATAGGCGCGCGGAATCTGGCACGGTGTCCGGGACCATACAAGCGTCGATCCGCGGGACTCAGCATCCCCGGGAATGGGCAATGCGCCCCGATGGTTGCTCGATCACCCAGGTCTGCGGAGATCGCACAGATCGACCCGGCGCTGGACGAGCGAGGCCTCGAACGCCGGCACGCCACGCTTCCAGATCTGGTACTCGGCCTCGCTGACCGGGACGACGCGCACCATCGTGATCGGCGGCGGCGTGTCGTCGAGCGGCAACCGGACTCCCCAGTCGCGCGCGTCGGTGATGAACACGTGGGGCAGCCGCTGCGACAGGTCGCCGGCGCCGAGCGCGCCGATCACGTCGCGGATGATCACGCCCGGCTCGGGGAAGAACCCGGTCGAGCTCAGGTGGAACGCGAGGTTCGCGAGGATCTGGCCGCAGACCTCGCCGTCGATCAAGGTCGCCATGATCAGCTCGACGCGCGGTCGCGCGCGCGACGAGGCCGGCCACTCGGTGTTCGACATCCCGATCGTCACGTACGTGAAGTGCGCGAAGCGCGGCTGGTTGATCAACCGGCCGACGTCGATCGAGCGCGCCTGATCGCTCGCGTGGCGATAGGTCCGCGCCGAGAACGTGCCGAACGCGGCGCGGATCAGATCGGCGGCGCGGGTCGACACCGTCAGGAACACGGCGAGCTGCGGGACCGAGTGCGCCATCTCGATCCACGTCGGCTGCAACAGCAGTGTACGGCGCAGGTAGTTCTGCGCCATCACCTTGTTGCCGACCTCGGCGTGCGCGACGGCGCCGCCCCACAGCGCGGTCGCGCTCATCGGCTTCAAGCCGATCGCGTGATCGAAGGCACGCGCGGCATCGTGCGCGCGACCGACGCAGAGCAGCGAATTACCGAGGCCTTTCCACGCGAGTGCGTGCGGCGGAAACAGTTGAGCCGCCTTCTCGAATCGCAGCACGGCCTCGGGGAATTGCTCGAGCCGAAACAGCTCGTCACCCTCGGCCACGAGCGCATCCGCCGCCGCCTGGCTCATGTCATCCCGATAGCACGACGCGGAGATCGACGCGAAACATCAGGCGCGCTAGTCTCCGCCGCATGTCCGCAGGAGTCGGGGCCGACGTCGAGTCCCTCTGTCACAAGTGCGGAGACGTCTGGCACGTCGTCGTCGCGAAGGTCGGCGAGCAGATCGTCAAGGTTCAGTGCAAGCAGTGCGGTGGACAGCACCGCCACAAGTCACCGAACGGCGCGCCGAAAGAGAAGAAGGCGCCCGCGCAGTTCCGACCGCCGAGCGCGCCCAAGGTCCCCAAGGCCCCGGTCGAGCGGTTCGAGAAGCCCGCGGTCGCCGCCGATCTCAACCGGCCGCCGCGGCGCTACGGCGCGAGCGAGCTCTACGAGGTCGGCGAGCGCGTCGACCACCCGAGCTTCGGCCAGGGCGTCATCGAGCTCGCCGAGCCGGGCAAGATCACCGTGTTCTTCGCGACCGGCCGCCGCGTGCTCGCGCAGAGCAAGGCGAACTCGGTCGCGACCGGCCTCGCCAAGCCCAAGCCGTTCGACCACACGGTCGTGATTCCGGGCGGCAAACCGGTCGGCGACAAGATCTGACGACCTCGATGTTCGTGGCGCTCGGTTCGTCCGAGCAACTGCCGTGAAGTAGACTGCGCCGCATGGCACCGCGACGACGGCTCGGCATGCTCGGACCCGCGATCGTGTTGATCGGGCTCGCGGTCGGTGGCGTCGGCGTCTGGTACATGGTCCACGCGCATCCCGAGGCCGGCGACGTGCTCGACACCGTGAAGGTCGACGGCGGCGGCGAGATCGTCGTGCGCGCCGAGGTCGGCGGCGATCGCGCATTCGTCGAGGCGCGCGCCGGCGGCGAGACGATGTGGCAGGCGATGATCCCGCCGTATCCCGGCAAGACCGGGCGCTCCGGCGTCGCGTGGTCGGCGACCGCGATGACGGTGCGCTGCGTCCGCGCCGAGCACGCCGAGATCTTCGCGTTCTCGATGACCGATGGTCGCAAGCTCGGCGGCATGGTGCTCGCGCCGAACCACGGCCCGATCGCCCAGAGCGCCGAGGGTCCGCTCACGGTCACCGATCACGTCCGATCCTACGAGATCGTGTCGGGCTCGGACTGGCACCAGCTCGTCGGGATCGACCTCGCGTCCGGTCGCGGCCTGTGGCGGGTCGAGCTCGGCGCCACGCCGATCCACGAGGCCGGGCTCGACGCCGGCAAGGTCTGGGTCGAGCAGGGCACCAAGCGCCGCCAGTTCCAGGTCTTCAACGGGATCGAGATCAAGCCCCCACCACCGCGCGGGTCACCGCCAACTTTCCTAGGACTTCCAACCCCTTGAGATCGGTGGCTGGCAGCCACCATCCCGTCACATGCGGGGTATAATTTGGGACCTCCATGGCCGCGGAACGACCCACGCTGACTCCCGAAACCTCCGGGACGATCACGCTCCCACGGCTCGAGCTGGTCACTGACGAGCCCCCGAACCGGCCCTCGCTGCGCACGATCCCGGTCGAGCTTCCGGGTCGGACGCCACCGGCGCCCGGGGTAGGCGAGATCGCGCCGAGTGACCTCGGAGCCCCCGAGCTCTACCTCAACCGCGAGCTGACCTACCTGAACTTCTGCTGGCGCGTGATGCAGGAGTCCGACGACGCCCGCATCCCGATGCTCGAGCGCGTGAAGTTCATCGCGATCGTCAGCTCGAATGTCGACGAGTTCTTCCAGAAGCGCATCGGCGGCCTGAAGCAGCAGGTCGGTGCGCAGCTCCACTCGATCACGCCCGACGGGCGTACGCCGCAGCAGCAGATCTCGGACTGCCTCGAGCTGATCACGCGACTCGAGCGCCGCAAGATCCTGATCCTCGACAAGCTGCTCGGCGAGCTCAAGGAGACCGGCGTGTGGCTCGCGCCGTTCAAGGAGCTCGACGCGCAGCAGCAGGCGTGGGTGCGCGAGCACTACCTGAAGAACATCTTTCCGCTGGTCACGCCGCAGGCGATGGATCCGGCGCACCCGTTCCCGTTCGTCTCGAACCTGTCGCTGAACCTGCTGGTGTCGCTGCGCTACGAGAACGACAGCGAGCCGCTGCTCGCGCGCGTCAAGGTGCCGACCGGCGGCGGCACGTCGCGGTTCGTCCGCGTCGGCACGTCGCGCACGTTCGTCGACCTCGCGGACGTGATCGCGAACAACCTCGACCTCCTGTTTCCCGGCATGCAGATCGAGGCGTGCGCGATGTTCCGCGTCACGCGCAACGCGATCACCGAGCGCACCGAGGAAGAGGCCGACGATCTCCTCGAGATGATCGAGCTCGAGCTGCGCGAGCGCCGGTTCGCGCCGGTCGTGCGACTCCAGGTCGACAAGTCGATGGCGCCGATCCTGCGCGGCCGGATCGCGGCCGAGCTCGGCCTCGACGAGCAGGCCGACGTGTTCGAGGCCGAGGGCTTGCTCGGCCAGCGCGACCTCATGGAGATCGCGACGCTCGACATCCCCGAGCTGCGCGACGCGCCGCACACGCCGAACCCGCCGGTCGACTTCCTGACCGACGGCAGCATCTTCCACGCGATCCGCGACGCGAAGAACCTGTTCGTCCACCACCCGTACGAGTCGTTCCAGCTCTCGGTCGAGCGCTTCATGCGCGAGGCGAGCGACGATCCCAAGGTCCGCGCGATCAAGATGACGCTGTACCGCACGTCGCGCGACTCCGAGGTCATCAAGCACCTCGTGCGCGCCGCGCGCAACGGCAAGCAGGTCGCCGTCGTGCTCGAGCTCAAGGCGCGGTTCGACGAGGAGGCCAACATCAAGTGGGCCTCGCGCATGGAGCGCGCCGGCATCCACGTCACCTACGGCGTCGTCGGGCTAAAGACGCACACGAAGATCACGCTCGTCGTCCGCAGCGACTTCGACGGCCTGCGCCGCTACGCGCACATCGCGACCGGCAACTACCACGCCGGGACCGCGCGTCTGTACACCGACCTCGGCATGTTCACGTGCGACGACGCGATCGGCCGCGACTGCACCGAGCTGTTCAACTACCTGACGACCGGCTACAAGCCGCGCCGCAAGTACCAGAAGCTCCTGGTCGCCCCGAAGATGTTGAAGAGCTCGCTGCTCGAGAAGATCGAGCGCGAGATCGCGATCCAGGGCTCGGGCGGCCGCGGCCACATCCAGTGGAAGCTCAACGCGCTCGAGGACGTCGACATCGTGCGCGCGCTGTACCGCGCGTCCCAGCGCGGCGTGACGATCGATCTCATCGTGCGCGACACCTGCCGCCTCCGACCCGGACTCGATGGCGTGTCGTCGACGATCAAGGTCGTCAGCGTGATCGGTCGCTTCCTCGAGCACGCCCGCATCTACTACTTCCACAACAACGGGCGCCCCGAGTACTACCTCGGCTCGGCGGACGCGATGCAGCGCAACCTCGAGAAGCGCGTCGAGATCCTCGCGCCCGTCGAGGATCCGCGGCTGCAGGCCGAGCTGCGCCACCTGCTCGACACCCAGCTCTCGGATCAGCGTGGCGCGTGGGACATGCAGTCCGACGGCAGCTACATCCAGCGCTCGTCGACCGGCGCCAAGCACAGCCAGCAACAACTGATCGAGCGCACCGAGCGCCGCCTGAAGGAAGCCACGCGGCTCCGCCGACGCAAGGTGCAGGCCGTCGTGAAGTCGACGCGGCGCTAGAGTCCCGTACAGACGATGTCGCCGCTCGCGGCGCGGACCTCGAGCTTGACCTTGTCGCCGTCCTTGTACTGGCGCCACTTCGACTCGGGCACGTCCTCGCACGACTGCCCGCCGAACACGAGGTCGAGCTTCTGCGTCTTCGCGCCCGGCTTGCGGGTGCCGAGCACGACGTTGGTCGGGTCCTTGATCTCGGGCGGCACGTTCGCGGCCCATCCGAGCGCCGTGCCCTTGCCGTTCGCCTTGGCCTCGTCGACCTTGTGCCACTCGCGGACCGTCCATCGGCACTTGTCGTCCATCACCGGCTCGGCCTTGGTCTTCGGCGTGCACTTCTTGACGAGCTTGAACGTGCCGTCCTTGTTGTCGACCTTGTCGTCCTTGCAGGTCTCGCCGTCGGGGACCTGACGCGTGCCGTGCTGCTCGCGGATGCAGCTGGCCACCGCGAGGCTCGAGGCCGGCACCTCGTTGCGCCACGCCGTGTGCGGCACGTCGTCCCACGACTCGATCGCGACGGTGGTCGACCACGTGTGGCCGGTCACCGCGAGGGTCGCGTCGACCTTGCGCACGCAGCGGTACCAGATCGCGATGATCGCGAGCACGGCCACGGCGATCACGATGAACACGGTCTTGCCCTTGCCCGACTTCTTGACCGGCGCGGGCGGTGGCGCCCCGACGGCCGCGACCTCCTTGTTGTCGGTCATCGGCGCGCCGCAGTTCGTGCAGTTCTTGGCCTTCGCACCCATCGGCGCCTGGCACGACGAGCAGATCCGATCGGCGCCCTCGTAGACGTGGCCGTCGACCTTCTTCTCCTCGCCCTCCTTGGGGAAGTAGCGCTTGTCGGGATCCTGCGGCGAGCCGCACTCCGGACAGTGGCGTTGGGACTTGCCGAGCAGGCCCTTCGCGGAGCAGCTCGTGCAGTCCCACAGCATCTCGAAGTCGCCGACCTTTTCCACGCGCTCGTCTGCCATACGGTGGCGATCCTACTTCGGCTATCGTGCGTGGTGGATGAGATCGGTGTGCTTGTTGGTCGTGCTCGCCGGCTGCGGTAGCGCGGCCGACCCGGATCCTGCGCCCCGCAAGAAGGCGAGCCGGCTGCTCGATCAGATCCGGCCACTCGAACCGGCATCATCGTCGACGCTCGCCGGCTCGTGCGCGGTGCACGGGGTCGAGCTGATCTACGTCGTCGACAACCAGGATCACCTGCTCAGCTTCGATCCCGACAAGCTGCCGGTCGCGGCGAGTGGAAGCGGGGTCGGCGGGATCAGTCCGCTGCGCCTGGTCGGCACGCTGACCTGCTCGCGGACATCGCATCCGCACTCGATGGCGGTCGATCGCAACGGGATCGCGTGGATCGTCTACAGCGACGGCCAGCTCTACCCGGTGTCGATCGACGACGCGCGCTGTGGCCCGGCGACCCGCGCGACCGGCCCCGGCGCGCCAAGCACGTTCGGCATGGGCTTCGCGACCGCCGGATCGGGCTCGACTGACGAGACGCTTTACGTCATGCCGAGACACCCCGCCGCGCTCGGTACGCTCGACCTCCCACACGTGCCGCCGCGGTGGACCGCGATCGGGGCGCTCGACGGAGATCCCGAGCTCACCGGCACCGGGGACGGCGCGCTGTTCGGTTACTTTCCCGACGGAAAACCCGGGTTCGTGCAGCAGATCGATCCCAGGACGGCCGCGCGGATCGGCGAGCGTTACCCGGTGCCGCTACCGGCCGGTTCGGTCGAGGCCTGGGCGGTCGCGCAGTCGGGCGGCAAGATCTACGAGTTCGTCACGGTCGGTGACGACACGGCCGTCCATTCGATCCGGCGCAAGACCGGCGAACACCGGATCGAGCTCGACCACGTGCCCTATCGGATCGTCGGGGCCGGCGTGTCGACGTGCGCGCCGGAGCTCGAGCGCGCCGTTCCCTGACCTGCCCGAAAAGCGGAGGCGATGTGGCCTGCGTGCACCGTCGAGTCCGACTAGAGTGAACGCCATGGCCGTCGCCGCGTTCCCCGCTCCCCTCGCCTACGGCGATGGTGGCGGCGGTGGTGGCGGTGGCGGTGGTGGAGCCGGCAGCGGTGGCGGCGGCGGTGGTGCGAATGCCGCGAAGAACACGCAGCAGAACGGCCGCCCCGGCAAGCCGGCACCCGACAGCATCGCGCTGCGCAACTACCTCGGCGTGTTCCGCTACATCCGACGCGCGATCGGCCTCGTGTGGTCGACGCACCGCGGCCTCACGATCGGGCTCGCGACCTGCTCGCTGTTGCTCGGCCTCTTGCCGAGCGGCGTCGCGTGGATCGGCAAGCGCCTGATCGACGCGATCCTCGTGGCGCACGGCTCGCAGGCCGTCGTCGATCGCAACTTCGCGATCGAGCTCGTCGCGATCGAGCTCGGCCTCGTGCTCGTGCTCGCGATGACCCAGCGGTTCCTCGGCATGCAGCGCAGCCTGCTGCGGCAGCTGCTCGGCCAGAAGATCAACGAGCAGATCCTCGAGAAGGCCCTGACGCTCGAGCTCGTGCAGTTCGAGGACTCCGAGCTCTACGACAAGATGACGCGCGCGCGTCGCGAGGCCTCGAGCCGCCCGCTCTCGCTGGTGTCGCAGACGTTCGAGCTCGGCCAGAGCATCGTCACGCTCGTCGGACTCGGCGCGCTGCTCGCCGCGTTCTCACCGATCGCGCTCGTCGTCCTGGTCGTCGCCGCGATCCCGCCGTTCGTCAGCGAGCTCAAGTTCTCCGGCGACGCGTTCCGGCTGTCGCGCTGGCGCACGCCGGAGACCCGCGAGCAGCTGTATCTCGAGACCGTGCTCGCGCGCGAAGACCACGCCAAGGAGGTCAAGCTGTTCGGGCTCGGCGTGCGGTTCCTCGCGCGCTACAAGGCGATCTTCGCGAAGCTCTACGCCGGCGATCGCAAGATCACGATCAACCGCGCGATCTGGGCGATCGGCCTCGGCACGATCGCGACCGGCGCGTTCTACGGCATGTATCTGTGGATCGCGCTCGCCGCGATCGCCGGCACGATCACGATCGGCGCGATGACGATGTACGTCGTCATCTTCAAGCAGGCGCAGAGCACGATGTCGAGCGCGCTCGGCGACGTCGGCGGCATGTACGAGGACAACCTCTACCTGTCGAACCTCTACGAGTTCCTCGACACACCGACGCAGGCGCCCGGTGGCAAGGAGACCACCGGGCCCAAGCCGGGCCAGGGCATCGTGTTCGAGAACGTGTCGTTCTATTACCCGGGCTCGCGCGACGCGGCGCTCCGCGACGTCGACCTGTTCATCCCGCCGGGGAGCAAGCTCGCGATCGTCGGCGAGAACGGCTCGGGCAAGACCACCCTCATCAAGCTGCTGACCCGGATGTACGAGCCGACCGAGGGCCGCATCCTGCTCGACGGCCGCGATCTCCGCGAGTGGGATCAGTCGACGCTGCATCGGCGCATCGGCGTCATCTTCCAGGACTTCGTGCGCTACCAGTTGAAGGTCGGCGAGAACATCGGCGCCGGCGACGACCGCGCGTACGACGATCGCGGACGCTGGAGCGACGCGGCCGAGCGCGGCCTCGCCAAGCCGGTGATCGAGACGCTGCCGGCGCAGTACGACACCCAGCTCGGCAAGTGGTTCAAGGACGGCCGCGAGCTCTCGCTCGGCCAGTGGCAGAAGGTCGCGCTCGCGCGCTCGTTCATGCGCCAGGACGCCGACATCGTCGTGCTCGACGAGCCGACCGCGTCGATGGACGCCGAGGCCGAGGTCCGGATCTTCGAGCGCTTCCGCGAGCTCACCAGCGACAAGATCGCGATCGTGATCTCCCACCGGTTCTCGACCGTGCGCATGGCCGACGAGATCATCGTGCTCGACAAGGGCGCGATCATCGAGCGCGGCTCGCACAAGGAGCTCGTCGAGCAGAACGGCCGCTACGCGACGCTGTTCAACCTGCAGGCGCAGGGCTACCGCTGATATGCTCGTCGCGCCGTGGCCAGCTACGATCTGATCGAGACCAAGCACGTCCCCATCAAGGCGTGGACCCGCGGCGTGCAGCTCGAGGACGCCGCGCGTGCCCAGCTGGTGCGCACCGCGGAGTTGCCGATCGTGTTTCACCACGTCGCGGTGATGCCCGACGTGCACTACGGCAAGGGCGCGACCGTCGGCAGCGTGGTGCCGACCGAGGGCGCGATCATCCCGGCGGCGGTCGGCGTCGATATCGGGTGCGGCATGATGGCGGTCGAGACGTCGCTTCCCGCCAAGCTCCTGCCCGACTCGCTGGCCGCGCTGCGCGGCGCGATCGAGAACGGCGTGCCGCACGGCCGCACGAACCACGGCGGCAAGGGCGATCGCGGCGCGTGGGAAGCACCGCCGATGCCGGTGTCCAAGGCATGGAAGACGCTGGTCGACGACTACCAGACGATCGTCGACAAGCACCCGAAGATCGGCGGTGGCAACGACGTCAATCACCTCGGCACGCTCGGCACCGGCAACCACTTCATCGAGGTCTGCCTCGACAAGACCGATCGCGTCTGGTTCATGCTGCACTCGGGCTCGCGCGGCGTCGGCAACCGGGTCGGCAGCTACTTCATCGAGCTCGCGAAGCAGGACATGCGGCGGCACCTGAAGGACCTGCCGGATCAGGACCTCGCGTACTTGAAGGAGGGCACGACGCACTTCGACGACTACGTGCTCGCGGTCGAGTGGGCGCAGCGCTACGCGATGACGAACCGCCAGATCATGATGGACAACGTGGTGCGCGCGGCGCGCGAGATCCTGCCGCCGTTCGAGCTCGGCGCGACCGCGGTCAACTGCCACCACAACTACGTCGCCAAGGAGCACCACTTCGGCAAGGACGTGTTCGTGACCCGCAAGGGCGCGGTGCGCGCGCGGCTCGGCGACCTCGGCATCATCCCGGGCTCGATGGGCGCGCGCTCGTTCATCGTGCGCGGCAAGGGCGATCGCGAGAGCTTCCACTCGTGCAGCCACGGCGCCGGGCGCGCGATGTCGCGCGGCGAGGCCAAGCGCCGGTTCACCGTCGAGGATCACGCGGCGGCGACCGCCGGCATCGAGTGCCGCAAGGACCTCGAGGTGATCGACGAGACACCCGCGGCCTACAAGCCGATCGACAAGGTGATGGAGGCGCAGGCCGATCTCGTCGAGATCGTCCACGAGCTTCGCCAGGTCGTCTGCGTGAAGGGCTGACCGTTCCGTGATCGACATCGACGGCAGCGAAGGCGAAGGCGGCGGCCAGATCCTGCGAACGTCGCTCGCGCTGTCGATCATCACCGGGCAGCCGATGCACATGCGGCGGATCCGCGCCGGGCGCCCCAAGCCAGGCCTGCGCCGCCAGCACCTCGCGTGCGTGCAGGCCGCGGCCGCGCTCGCCAACGCCGAGACCCGTGGCGCCGCGGTCGACTCGATGTCGCTCGAGTTCGTGCCGCACGGGATCGCCGAGGACGACCTCGTGATCGACATCGGCAGCGCGGGCTCGACCACGCTCGTCGTGCAGACGATCCTGGTGCCCGCGATCGTCTGCGCCCGGCGGGCGTTGCGCGCGACGATCACCGGTGGCACGCACAACCCGATGGCGCCGCCGTTCGAGTTCCTCGATCGCGTGTTCATGCCGCGCGTGGTCGCGATGGGCGCCGACGCGACGCTGCGCTGCGAGCGCGAGGGCTTCGCGCCGGCCGGCGGCGGCAAGCTGGTACTCGAGGTCGCGCATGGCGCGAAGCTGTCGCCGATCGAGATCCTCGAAGGCGGCGCGGTCGTCGCCCGGCGCGCGACCGCGATCGTCGCGAACCTGCCGCCCGCGATCGCCGAGCGCGAGCTCGATGTCGCCCGCGCACGCGGCTTCACCGACTGCACGGTGCGCACGATCGAGCGCGGCGGGCCGGCCAACGTGTTCGTCGCCGAGGCCGAGCTCGCGTCGGGCGCGCGCGAGCTGTGCGCCGAGATCGGCGAGAAGCGGCTGCGCGCCGAGGTCGTCGCCGAGCGCGCCCTCGACGCGCTCGACGCCTACCTCGCGCGCGGCCTGCCGGTCGGCGAGTACCTCGCGGATCAGTTGCTGCTACCGATGGCGATCGCCGGAGGAGGCTGCTTTCGCACCGGCCCCCTGTCGCTTCACGCGACGACGAACATCGCGACGATCGCGAAGTTCCTCGACGTCACGATCGCCGTCACCGAGATCCCGAACGGCGTCGAGGTCCGGGTCGGCTGATCACTTGTGATAGAAGCGCTCGTGGACGACCTTGCCGGCGTTCCACTTGCGGACGGTCACCTGGGTCATCTGGATGCGGCCGACGCCCTTGAGCGTGACGTCCATGTTCGACTCCGAGAACGACACGTCGCCGTGGGCGGCGCTCGCCGTCACCCCGCCGCCGTGCCACGCCTCGACGGTCGCGAAGAAGTCCTGCTCGCGCTTGCGGTTGAACGCCTTGCCCACGTACTCGGGCTCGGTGTTCTCCTGCATGACGACGTCCTCCGCGTAGAACTCCTCGAAGGCATCCATCGCCTTACCGGAGAAGATGAGCTCGTTCATCTTGGTGTCGAGCTCGAGAATGTTGTGCTGAGACATCCCCTACAGATGCGTCCGACCGCGCACGTCGACAAGGCGCGGGTTTCGGATGCACCGTTCCACGGGTGAGATGGTTGGGCTACGGTTCGGGCATGAAGCTCGCGATCCTCTTGGCCGCGGTCGTGGGATGTGGAGGGAAGCGTGGGCCCGACGTGACGCAGCACGTGCCCGCTGTCGCCGCGTCCGAAGTGCTGGCCGTGACGTCCGCGCCGGGTGCGGCGCCACCGCTCGTCGTGATCGTCGATGATGCGGGCAAGCTCGCGATCGGGGCCGCGGAGACGTGGTCCGAGCTCGCGACGTTCGACGCGAGCTCGGCCAAGCCGATCGACGTCGACCAGCTCGACAAGCTGATGCGCCAGGCCGAGGCGCTCGGCTGGAAGCCGCAGGAGGTTCGCGATCACGCTGGCAAGCCGCTCGCCGCCGCCGCGAGCTCCGACGATCCGCTGCGGGCCGACAACGACACGTCGGGAGGTGCCGGCACGGCGATGAAGCTCGACGAGGGCATGTGGGGCAAGCACCGACTGCCCCGGGTCCAGCGGGTGAACGCGGCCGGTGGCTTCGGAAACCTCGGCTTCTCGCGCGCGCCGCACGACTATCCCGAGCGGCAAGCATCGATCGTCGGCGAGGTCGTCGACGACCATCGCCTGAAGCCGGTGCAATCCGCGCTCGTCCTCGCGAGCCCGCACGCGAAAGCGACCGCGATGATCGCGGCGATCGGCGCGACGCGCGGCGCGATCGCGGTCGCGCACGCCGGCAAGCTCGCCGCGCTCCGGCTCCAGTTCCTGCGCGATCCGATGGTGGATGACCGTTTGCCGCCGTGGCTCGAGCTCCGCGTGTCCGCCGGCAAGCTCGAGCTCGAGGACGTGCCCGACGCGCCGATCGCGTTGCCCGCGAAGCCCGATACCGCGACCCTCAAGGCCGCGCTCGCGACCGCGTTCGCGCGGCGCGGGCTCGATCCGATGGCAGCGATCGACGTGCTCGTGTCGCCCGACCTCGACGCCCAGGGGCTCGTCGACCTGCTCGTCGTGCTCGATCTCGCCGGGGCGCGCGCGATCGGGCTCGGTTCGATGCCCGTGGGTCCCGAGCTCGGCTTGCGCGGTCACCGGATCCGCCACACCACCATCGGCTTGCTCGCGCTCGACGGCAACCTCGACCAGCAGTCGGTGCGCCGCTTGCTCGCCGCCGAGCCCGCGGTGGTCGCGTGCTACACGACGGCGCTCGCGACCAAACCGGAGCTCGCCGGTCACGTCGATGCCAAGTTCGCGATCGACGCCAAGGGCGCGACCCGGGCGATCGAGGTGTACGGCGTCGACGACGACCTCGACCGCTGCGTCGCCGCGCACGTCAAGCAGCTCGGGTTCGCCCGCGGACCCGCGACCGTGACCGTCCAGTACTTCCTCAACCCGGACTACCTGCAGTGATCGATCGCAAGATCGTCGCCCTCGGGGCGCTCAACGGAGCGATCGCGGTGGCCGCCGGGGCATTCGCCGCCCACGGCCTCAAGGACCGGCTCGAGCCCAAGCTGCTCGAGGTGTTCGAGACTGCCGCGCGTTACCAGATGTATCACGCGCTCGCGATGGTCCTCGCCGGGCTGCTCGCGGCGCGCGTGCCCGGCTTCCTCTTGCAGATCGGCATCGTGCTGTTCTCCGGAAGCCTGTACTTACTCGCGCTCACGAACACGCCGTGGCTCGGTGCGGTCACGCCGTTTGGCGGACTGGCGTTCATCGCCGGCTGGCTGTGGCTCGCAGTCACGGCCTGGCGCTCCGCGCGTTAACCGCGCATCACACCGGACCCGCGCGGACCGCGTCACGCGATGGCCCGACGACTGCACAGTCGGTCGAGCCTATGAAGAGCTTGCTCGTCCTCGCGTCGCTATTCGTTCCTGCTCTTGCCACCGCTCAGCCGTCGGCCGATCCGTCGTACAGCATCGTCGGTCCAGCACCCGCGCCGATGCCGAGGCCCGCCGAGAAGACCGACTCGATCAACTTCTCGCCGCTCGGCCTCCTGTTCGGCAGCTACTCGCTCGGCTACGAGCACCTGTGGAACGGCGAGCACGGCCTCATCATCGAGGGCTCGTTCTCGCACCAGACCGGCACCGACACGAGTGCGACGTCGGCGGGTGGCGCGATCGGCTATCGCTGGCACTGGCGCGGCCGGCAGGACAGCGGCTTCCTCGGCGTCACCGCGAGCCAGGGCTTCGGCACGGCCGACGCGGCGCTGTTCGACGCGAACCACCAGATGTCGAAGTGGAAGCTCGACGTGCGCGCGACGATGCTGACCGCCAACATCGGCAAGCGCTGGATGGTGACCGACGCGCTCAACATCACGCTGCGCTTCGGGCTCGGCTGGGCGCACTACGCGGTGCACGCGCAGACCAGCGACATGGATGCCAAGGCGGCCGAGAAGAAGGTCAACGATCTGCTGACGCTGTTCCCGATCGGTATCGATGGCGAGCTCTCGGTCGGCTACACCTTCTGAGCGACGGTCCACGGCGGCGGGTTCATCGCCTTCGCGAGGTGCTCGATGAACAGGCCGAGCCGCGGGGGCAGGTTCTGGCGCGCCGGGTACACCGCGTGGACGTCGGTCTTCATGCCGGCCCACTCGGGCATCACGTGGACGAGCGTGCCATCGGCGATGTCGGTCGCGATCATGAAGTCCGAGAGCAGCGAGATCCCGCCACCGGCGACCGCGAGGTCGCGCACCGCGCCGAAGTTGTTGCTGGCGAACCGCGCCGGGCGGCCGAAGTCGTAGGTCGCATCGCCGTTCGAGAGCGTCCACGACTGGATGCGCGGCGTCGGCGTGAACAGGACGCGGTCGTGGGCCTCGAGATCGTCGACCGTCTTCGGCGTGCCCTTGGCCGCGAGGTAGGCGGGCGACGCGCACAGGAAGCTCGAGATCGAGCACAGCCGGCGCGCGATCAGCGTCGACTCGGGGAGCTGGCCGAACCGGATCCCGAGATCGTAGCCGTCCTCGATCAGGTCGATGATGCGGTCGCTGGCGTCGAGCTCGACGTTGATGTCGGGGTGGAGCCCGAGGAAGCCGGCGACGATCGCGCCGATGTGGCGGGTCGACAGGTCGATCGGTGCGGTGACCCGCACGCGACCGCGCGGCGTCGCCTGCATGTCGGTGACGAGCTGTTCGGCGGCCGACACGTCGGCGACGATCCGCGCGCACCGCGTGTAGTACGCCTCGCCGATGTCGGTCAGCGCGAGCTTGCGCGTCGTGCGCTGGACGAGCCGGACGCCGAGCCGCTCCTCGAGCTGCGCGAGCTTGCGACTCACGGTCGACTTCGGCAGCCCGAGTTGCTCCGCCGCGCCCGTGAAGCTCTTCGTCTCGACGACCTTGGTGAACACGACGATGTCGTTCAGATCCATGGCGGGTCGACTGTACGTGATATCCCTCGCCCGTGAGTCGATACGGCGAGCTGACGGCCAAGGTGGACGCGTTCTTCGCCCGCGTGGTGGAGCGCCACGCCGCCGAGCTCGCGTGCGACTCGGGATGCTCGGACTGCTGCCACGCGCGGCTCACGATCACCGCGGTCGAGGCCGCCGCGATCCGCGACGAGCTCGCGACCTGGGAGGCACCGCGCCGCGCCGCCGTCCACGCGCTCGCGTCGCGCCCCGACGACGGCCGCTGCGCCGCGCTCGATGGCAACGGGCGCTGCACGATCTACGCGGTCCGCCCGATCGTCTGCCGCTCGCACGGCGCGCCGATCCGGATGCGCGACGCGCGATCGCTGCCCGTGATCCAGAGCTGCTACCGCAACTTCGCCGAGGACGGCCCGGCCTCCGCCGACCCGGACTGCGTGATCGACCAGACGACGCTGTCGGCGATGACGCTCGCGGTCGCGCGCGAGGCCGGCTTCGATCCGGCGGAACGAATCGCGCTCGCCGAGCTCGTCGTCGCAGCGTCAGGGCCGTCTGCTAGGGTCGGCGACGATGACTGACGACGAGCTCCGTCCCGAGGACACGATCGCGCTCGATCACCCGCGCTTCCAGCGCGCCGAGATCGACATGTTCACGCGCATGGTCGCCGAGGACTGCATGACGCACACGTGCAAGATGGTCGAGTCCGGCACGACCAAGCTCGACGCGTGCTGCCAGTACGGCTGCGACGTCGACACCGGCGAGCGCGACCAGATCCTCGCCAAGGCCGGCGACATCCGCCCGCTCCTGCGCGCCGAGGTCGCCGACCGGCCGTGGTTCGGCACCGACGTCGAGCACGACCCCGACTACCCGTCGGGCAGCGTCGTGCGCACCGAGACCTGGAACGACGGCTGTATCTTCCTCGCGCACGACCGCCGCGGCTGCGCGATCCACCGCGCGTCGATCGAGAAGGGCTGGGACTTCAACGGTATCAAGCCGAACATCTGCCGGCTGTTCCCGCTGACCTACTGGGAGTCGACGCTCGCGGTCGCCGACGAGTATCCCGACTACTCGTGCGCGCACGGCGGGGGCGTGTCGCTGTATCGCTTCGCGCGCACCGACATCGGCCAGATCTTCGGCCCCGAGCTGGTCGCCGCGATGGACGCCGCCGAGTCCAAGATCCTCGCCAAGCGCCTCACCGTCCTCGGCTGATGGCGGAGCGCATCCTCACCGGGATCAAGCCGACCGGCAGCCCGCACCTCGGCAACCTCGCCGGCGCGATCCGGCCCGGGTTGCGGCTCGCCGACCAGGCCGACGTCGCGATGTACTTCATCGCCGACTACCACGCGCTGACCACGATCCACGACGCCAAGCTGCTCGTGCAGTACACCCGCGAGATCGCCGCATCGTGGCTGGCGTTCGGTCTCGATCCGGCGCGCTCGCTGTTCTACCGCCAGTCCGATATCCCCGAGCTGTTCGAGCTCGCGTGGACGCTCGCGTGCTTCACGTCGAAGGGCTGGCTCAACAAGGGCCACGCGTACAAGGCCACGGTCGCGGCGAACACCGACGGCGACCCCGACGCCGGCATCAACGTCGGAGTGTTCACCTACCCCGTGCTGATGGCCGCCGACATCCTGGCGTTCGACATCGACCTCGTGCCGGTCGGCAAGGATCAGGTCCAGCACGTCGAGATCGCGCGCGACATCGCGCAGCGCGTGAACCACGTCTATGGCGCCGAGGTGTTGCGGCTGCCGCGCGCCAAGCTCGACGACGCCGCGGCGATCGTCCCCGGGCTCGACGGCCGCAAGATGAGCAAGAGCTACCACAACACGATCCCGCTGTTCGCCCCCGCCAAGGACATCAAGAAGGCGGTCCATCGCATCGTCACCGACTCGCGGCCGCCCGAGGAGCCGAAGGATCCGGAGACCTCGACGATCTTCCAGATCTTCCGCACGCTCGCGACGCCCGACGAGACCGCCGCGCTCGCCGCGCGGTTTCGTGCCGGCATCGGCTGGGGCGACGCCAAGTTCGCGCTCGTCGATCGCATCGAGGCCGAGCTCGCCGGGCCCCGCGCGATCTACGACGGGCTGATCGACGATCCGGCGCGGCTCGACGCGCTGCTCGCCGATGGCGCCGCGCGGGCCCGGGTCACCGCGCGGGCCGTGCTCGATCGCGTGCGCCACGCGACCGGCATCACGCGATCGTGATGCCGCGCTTCACCGCGACCAGGCCGACCACACCGTGCAGATTGCGGAGCGTGACCGCCGACACCACGCGCGCGATCGTCGACTCGTGCATGCCGACCACCGAGGCGAGCTCGTGGAGCGCGACCGGCGCGAGCTTGTCGCCGGCGTGCGCGGTCGCGATCTGCGGGCGCGCCGTGACGAGCCCTTCGACGACCTTGGCGTAGGTCTTCGCGCGCTGGCGCAGCGCGCGCACCAGCCAGCGGGCCTCGGGCTGATCGCCGACCGCGCGATAGCGTGGATAGCCCTGCCCGTTCGCGCGCACCTGCGGCGGATTGCCGACCACGAACACGTCGCCGCGCGCGTCGTCGAACGGCGAGGCGTCGAGGTGGCGGAACCGATCTTCCGGGTCGGCGTCGTCGAGCGGGTCGGGGCCATCGAGCACCGCGAGCGTCCCGGGATGCGCCGCCAGGTGGGTGTCGATCAGCGCCTGGAGGTCGTCCGATGCGGTCCCGAGCAGCCGGATCGCCATCTGCAATTGCGGCGTCATCACCAGCTGTTGCGACAGCTTCAGCGGCGCCTTCAGATCGTCGGTCACGTCTCGCAGGATATCGCGCAACCGGCGCGCGGCGTGGTCGATGCCTGCGCCATGGCCCATCCCATCCTCGCCGTCTGCATCGGCGCCGCCACGATCGTCATCGGCCTCGCCACCTGGCTCGGCATCCACCTCGCGGTCGAGCTCACGCGCGAATGATCGACCATCCGGTCGTCGTCGCCATGTTGCCCGGGATCGTCGTCGTCGCGCTCGCGGTGGTGACCTGGCTCGTCACGTCGGCGGCGGATTCCGTTCGCGGGCTTCCTGGACGTCCTTCGCGTAGCCCTTGATCTCGGGGTTCGGCGTCTCCTTGTTGCGGACGCGCACGATCGAACCGGGCGCCTCGACGACGCCGGCGGTCATCGTCCAGCCCGGAGGCACCTGCGGATCGCTCCAGAAGTACAGCCAGCGCGCGTCGCGTGGCGCGAGGTTGACGCACCCGTGGCTGCGCTTGATCCCGAACTGGTCGTACCAGTACGCGGTGTGCAACGCGAGGCCCTTCTCCGGCGAGAAGAACTGCGTCCACGGCACGGTCGCGACCGAGTACGGATCCTCGCCGTTCAGGCCCTTCATGTCCGCCTCGGACTCCTTGACCCACATGCGATAGATGCCCGGGTCGGTCGGCGTGTCCTTGCCGCCGGTCGACACCATCGTCGTGTAGACCGGGACGTCGCCCTCGAACGCGACGAGGATCTGGTTGTCGAGATCGACGTCGATCCAGCGCTCGCCCTTGCCGAGCAGCGCTGGTGGTGGAGCCGGCGTGAACACGCGCACCGAGCCTGCCGCGATCCACTCGGCATCGGCGACGCGATACGCGATCGGGTGCTCGGCCTTGTCGCGCAGCATCTCGAAGATCGGCAGCGCCGTGCGCGACGCGAGCTGGCGCGCGGGCCCACCGCCCTGCGCCTTGTTCGTCGTCCACGCGGTGTACGCGCCGCCACCGACCCAGACGAACGCGACCGGCACCGGCCACCCCGTGTCGTCGCCGAGGCGCGCGCCGCCGTAGCGCGACGGGTTGTGCTGCGAGATCGCCGACGCGAGCACGTACTCGTTGTCCTTCTGCGCGATCTTCCAGTAGACCTTGCCGTCGACCGTGACGGTCTCGTAGTCGCGCACGTTGATCGAGCCGACCAGCGGCTTGTCCTCGACCATGTGCGCGGTCGTCGGGTCGGCGGGCGGTGCGTCGTCCTCGCTGTCGCGCGGCGACGTGACCGGCCCGGACTTCTTGGGCTTCTTGCCGGGCTTCTTCTTCTTCGGCGGCTCGGGCTTCTGCAGGATGAACGTCACCGAGTTCGGTGCGGTGACCTTGCCGTACGTGCCGGGCACGAGCTCGCCGCGATCGAGGTGTGGGACCTCGCGACCGAACGGCACGTTGGTGCTCGGCTTCACGTAGTCGCCGCAGATCCAGCCGCGCGGCTCGATCTCGATCCACGACTTCTTGCAGCCCTTGCCGGACTTCGTGCGGGTCCAGCCGACGCGGGTGTCGATCGCCACCGTGCCGATCCGGCGGGCATCGTCGGCGGGCTCGAGCCGGACGCCGACCGTGTGGGTCAGCTCGAGCGAGTGCGTGCCCTCGGGGAAGTCGGGCTTCGCGGGCCCGGCGACCGTGTCAGCTCCGCTCACCAGCGGCTTGTCGGACCCGACCGGATCGCGCTTCACGGGCTCGTGCTTGCCACCGCCGCACCCGATCGCGGCCCACATCGACACGACCGCGACGACGCGCACCACCCTGCAATAGCATCGAATTCGGTCCCGCGCCGGGCCCGTGATACCGTCTCGACGAGATGAAGCTCGGCGAGATGCTCGTTCGCGACGGGCGGCTGAAGGAGGCCCAGCTCCAACAAGCGCTCCAGGCCCAGGCCCGCGACGGGGGCCGCTTCGGTACCGTGCTCGTCGAGCTCGGGTTCATCGACCTCGAGGCGCTGACGGTCTACCTCGGCCTCGAGCTCGGCATTCCGATCGCGACCGGCGCGATGCTCGAGCGCGCCAAGCGCGCCGCGGTGCGCCTGCTCCAGCCGCAGCAGGCGTTCAAGCACAAGTGTGTGCCGCTCGTGCTCCAGGACCGCCAGCTGATCGCGGCGATCGAAGATCCGCACGACTTCGGCGCGCTCGAGGCGATCAGCGCGCTGACCGGCTATCGCGTGTTGCCGCGCGTCGCGCCCGAGGTCCGGATCTACTATTACATCGAGCGTTACTACGGCGTGGCGCGACCGCCGCGCTACGTGAAGTTCGGCGACACGCCGCGCGGCGACGAGACCGCGGTCGATCACGGCCTGCCCGCGCCGCCGCTGCCCGGGCTGCCGCCGGTGCCGATCGCGGTCGTCTCGGCGCCCGGTCCCAAGCCGCACCTGCGGTCGACCAAGCTGACCCAGATGTTCGACGACTCCGAGGCGCTCGAGCTCGAGGCCGAGGATCTGATCGACTCGCTCGACGCCGACGACGCCCAGCCCGCCGAGGTCGCGAGCGTCACGATCCCGCCGCCGATCGGTGGCCAGTCCGGCATCATCGCGCTCCCGCCGGTCGAGCCGCCGGTCGTGGCGACGATCCAGGCCGACGCCGCGCTGCGCGAGCTCGCGACCGCTGGCGATCGCAACCGCATCGTCGAGACGCTGCTCGGCTACGCCGCCGGGGCGTTCCCGGCCGCGGTCGTGTTCACCGTGCGCGATCACCTGGCGTTCGGCTGGAAGGCGATCGGCGAGGTCCCCGGCCACGCTGCCGTCGAGCACCTGCTGATCCCGCTCGAGGCGCCCTCCGTCCTGCAGACCGGCGTCGCGGCCGAGTCCGGCGTGTGGCACGGCGCGGTGTCACCGTCGACGGTGAACTCGTACCTGTGGAAGGTGCTCGGCGTCCGCGAGCCCGAGTACGCCAGCGTCGGCGTGATCACGATCGGCAAGCGCGTCGTCAACATCGTGCTCGGCTTCCCGAACGAGATGACGCCGCTGCAGCTCGATGTCCTGCAGCAGGTCATGCAGTCGGGCGCCGAGGCCTACGCGCGCCTGATCACGAGCTCGAAGAAGAAGAAGTAAGGGCAGCGCCCTTACGCCGCGAGCAGCTCGCGGCATGAACAAGTAAGGGCAGCGCCCTTACGCCGCGAGCAGCTCGCGGCATGAACAAGTAAGGGCAGCGCCCTTACGCC
>JBBQEX010000035.1:0-79660 GCA_038321315.1 Haliangiales bacterium
TCGTTCGGGCTTCGCCCTCACGTTGCATGACGCGAGCTGCTCGCGTCGTTCGGGCTTCGCCCTCACGTTGCATGACGCGAGCTGCTCGCGTCGTTCGGGCTTCGCCCTCACTTGTTCGGCTGGTACTCGCCGAACCGCGCGCGCAGCACGTCGGCGATCTCGCCGACCGTTGCCATCGCCTTGACCGCGCCGACGATCGGGCGGACCAGGTTCGCGGTGCCGGCGGCGGCGTCGTCGAGTGCCTGGAGCGCGCGGGCGTGCTCGGCGGCGCCGCGGCGGGCGCGGACGGCGCGGACCCGCTCGACCTGATCGCGCTCGAGGCCCGGGTCGATCTTGACGACCTCCATCGGGGTCTCGACGTCCATGACGAACTCGTTGACGCCGACGACGATGCGCTCGTGCTTCTCGACTGCGCGCTGGTGCTCGAACGCGCGTCGCTCGATCTCGCGCTGCGGGAACCCGGCCTCGATCGCGCGCACCATGCCGCCGAGCTCGTCGATCTTCGCGAAGTAGGCGCGCACGCGGGTCGTGATCTCCGCGGTCAGCGACTCGACGGCGTACGAGCCGCCGAACGGATCGATGAAGTCGGCGACGCCGGACTCGTTCGCGATCACCTGCTGCGTGCGGAGCGCGAGCCGGGCGGCCTCCTCGGTCGGCAGCCCGAGCGCCTCGTCGTACGAGTTGGTGTGTAGCGACTGCGTGCCGCCGAGCACGGCGGCGAGCGCCTGGATCGTCACGCGCACGACGTTGACCAGCGGCTGCTGGGCCTGCAGCGTGACGCCGGCGGTCTGCGTGTGGAACCGCAGCATCCAGCTCTTGGGGTTCTTGGCGCCGAACCGCTCGCGCATCAGCTCGGCCCACAGCGCGCGCGCTGCGCGGAACTTGGCGACCTCCTCGATGAAGTTGTTGTGGACGTTGAAGAAGAACGACAGCCGGGGCGCGAACTCGTCGATCGGTAGGCCGGCGGCGATCGCGGCCTCGACGTACGCGACGCCGTCGGCGAGCGTGAACGCGACCTCCTGGACCGCATCGGAGCCGGCCTCGCGGATGTGATAGCCGCTGATCGACACGGTGTTCCACTGCGGCACGTCGCTCGCGCAGTAGGTGAACGTGTCCGTGATGAGGCGCATCGAGCCGGCGGGCGGATAGATGTACGTGCCGCGTGCGATGTACTCCTTCAGGATGTCGTTCTGGATCGTGCCGCGCAGCGCCGAGGGCGCGGTGCCTTGCTCCTCGCCGACCGCCTGATACAGCGCGAGCAGCGTCGCCGCGGTCGCGTTGATCGTCATCGACGTCGACACGTCGGCGAGCGGGATGCCGTCGAACAGGACGCGCATGTCCTCGAGCGAATCGATCGCGACGCCGACGCGGCCGACCTCGCCGTTCGACATCGCGTGATCGGAGTCGCGGCCCATCTGCGTCGGGAGATCGAACGCGACCGAGAGGCCCTTGCCGCCCTGGGCGAGCAGGTACTTGTAGCGCCGGTTCGACTCGGCGGCGCTGCCGAACCCGGCGTACTGGCGCATCGTCCAGAACTGGCCGCGGTACATCGTCTCCTGCACGCCGCGCGTGTACGGATACGCGCCCGCGTCCGCCGCCGGCTCGGTCGGAGCATCGGTCGGCGTGTACGCCCCCTTGATCTCGAGGTCGGCGTCGGTCGCGAACCGGGACTTGCGCAGCTTGACGGGCTTACTCATGAGCGGCGCCGATAGTATCCTCGACGATGGTGCGGACGGTCCTCGGAGTCGCGTTCATCGCGGTCGTCGGCGCGGGTGCCACCGCGGCGTGGTTCATGCCGACCACGGCGCGTGGTGCGGCGCTCGCCGACCTGATCTTCGAGCCCAGCCCGCACCGCACGATCGCGTGTGACGACGACGTCCCGATCAGCGCGACCGGCGCGAAGTTCCAGTGCCGCGCGACCGGCGACGACGGCTCCACCGCGGTCTACGACGTGGTGCTCGAGCGCGACGGCACGGTGCGGATGGGGGTCGCGGCGAACACCGGCGACCCGTGGAATCGTTGAGGGTGGGCGTGTTATAGGCGAGCAGCATGCCGAACTACGCGAAGCTCCACGACCTCATCAGCCACCGCGTGACGATCGAGTACGACACCGGCGCGCGCATCACCGGCTACCTCGCGTCGTGCCAGCCGACGTCGGGCCCGGTCGAGTTCGTCGTGCTGTCCGAGGCCAAGCTCATCGACTCGCGCGGCCGCGTGCTGCGCGAGCAGGGCGAGCTCACGCTGTGCCCGAACGTGCTGACCTCGATCGCACTCGACGAGGGCCCCCGCGGCCGCGACGTCAAAGCCCACCCGTAACGCTACTGGCCGATGCGGCCGCCGAAGCGCGCGACGAGCAGATCGTCGTGGTCGTCGGCGTAGGTCGTGACGCGGCGGATGACATCGAGGATCTCGCTGCGATCGAGATCGAGCGTCGAGCGCTCGGCGACGAGCAGCACCTGATCGCCGGTGGTCGCGAACGCGGCGCCGCACAGGGAGCCATTCTGCTCGAGCAGGTGGGCGTGGAGGGCGGGGCGGTCGACCTTGGCGTCGAGCGTGAGCACGACGGCGCAGGCGCGCAGGTGCGTGAACTGGCTGCGATTGATCAGCGTGACGCGGGTGATCGCCGAGCCCTTGGGGATCTGCCAGGCGTGCAGGGCGCCGGGTTCCTCGATGCGGCTGGCGGGCGTCGGGTGACCGAGCTCGGTGAGGGCCTCCTCGACGAGCGCCACGGTGGACGCGAGGTTCGTCTCCCGCTGGTTCGCGAACAGGGCCTGCACCACGGAGAGCGTATCTCAGATCGCGCTATCGTTGCGACATGTCGGGCTCGAGCCAGCAGCGCGCGGCGATCGTCGCGCTCGGCGTGGTCGCGATCACGCTCGGGCTCGTCGTCGTGCTCGGCGATCGTCACCGCGGCCCGACCGCTACCCCGCAGGTGCGCGACGCGGGTGGTACGGGCGCGGTCCACGCGCCGATCGGCCCGAGCGTGCCGGGCCAGCCCGACGGCGGCGTCCACCTGATCGGCTTCGTGGTCGACGGCGCGGGCCTGCCGGTCGCCGGCGCCGAGGTCTCGGCGGAGCTCGAGCGCGGCATGCCCGATCGCGCGCTCAACCCGGCACCGAAGCACGCGACCGATGCCGGCGTGCCGGTCGATGCCGGCGTCCCGATCGATGCAGGCGCGCCCGCGGTGTCGACCGCGCCGCCGAGCGGTGCCGATGGCCGGTTCGCGATCGGCAACCTCGTGCCGGGGCGCTATCGCGTGCGCGTCACCGGGCCCGGGTTGCTCGCGGCCGAGGTGCGCTTCGTGCCGGTGCCCTCGGACGCGGCGCGCCTCGTCGTCGCGCGCCAGGTCGCGATCGCGGGCACCGTGCTCGACGGCGGCAAGCCGGTCGCCAACGCGACGGTCGGGCTGCGCGGCGAGGCGATCGGCGGCACGCTCGAGACCCACACCGATCAGGCCGGCAAGTTCGCGTTCGACGCGCTGCCGGAGGGCCGCTACCAGCTCTACGCCTGGCAGGGCGCGCTCGCGGCGCGCACGGTGCGCGTCAGCCGGCTCGGCGCCGGGCCGTTCGGGCCGCTCGAGCTCGCGCTCGAGGCCGGCACGATCGTCATCGGGCGGGTGATCGATCGCGACGAGGGCGTCGGGCTCGCCGCGGCGATCGAGCTGCGCCCGGTCGGCGACGATCAGGCGCCGCGCTATGCGCGCTCGGAGCCCGACGGCACGTTTCGCTTCGAGGGCATCCCGACCGGCACGTGGATCGCCGACGCGTTCGCGCCCGGCTTCACGAGCCCCGGCGGCGTCGAGCTGATCGCCGGCAAGAGCATCCCGGAGCTCGCGCTCGTGCGCGGCGCCGCGGTCGAGGGCCGTGTCGTCGACGGCGATGGCCAGCCGATCGCCGACGCGGTCGTGCGCGCGCTGACGCCGGGGCCGCAGCCGACCGAGATCTCCGAGGCGGTCGATCGCGATCACCTGCGCCGCTACTCGGGGCGCACGATGGCGCCGACGCCGGTCACCAGCTTCGCGGGCGATCCGCAGCTGATCCCGCGCGGCGAGCTCGGGGTGATGGTCGGGCCGATTCCACCGCTGCCGCCGCCCGGCACCGAGGTCGCGCGCACCGCGAGCGTCGTCGAGGGAACCGGGGTCGGCATGGTCGGCGAGCCGGCGCCGCTCGCCGTCGATCCGGCGCGCGCGTCGATCTGGACGACCGGCGCCGACGGCAAGTTCCGCATCCGCGGGCTCGGCAAGGGCAAGTTCATCGTGATCGCGAACGCGACCGGCTTCGCGGCGGGCGAGAGCAAGCCGACTCAGGTCGAGCCCGGGCAGCTGATCACCGGCGTCGACATCGTGCTCACGCCGGGCACGTTCGTCGTCGGCAAGGTGACCGATCAGCACGGGCTCGCGGTGATCGGCGCCGAGGTGTCGGCGATGACGGCCGGCGATCCGACCTCGCCGACCAGCGCGTTCACCGACGCCGAAGGGCTCTATCGGCTCGGCCCGTTCACCGGCAAGCTCGAGCTCCGCGGGCGCGCGTACGGTCACGGCGACGCGCACCGGACGCTCGAGCTCGCCGCGGTCAAGGGCAAGGTCGCCGGCGAGCACCACGAGGATCTCGTGCTGCCGGTCGCCGACTCCGAGCTCACCGGCATCCTCGACGACGCGACCGGCGCGCCGGTCGGCAGCGCGGAGATCGAGATCCTCGGCGGCGAGGGTCGCCACGCGATCGCGAACGCCGATGGCACGTTCGCGGTCGACATGTTGCCCGCCGGGCCGCTGCGCATCCGGATCACGCACCCCGCGTATCCGCCACTCGAGCTCGACGCGGTCGCCGGCGACGGCAAGACGCCGATGCGCGTGCGCCTGCCGCTCGGCGGCGCGATCGAGGGCGCGCTGATCGACGACGCCAGCGCGTCGCCGCTCGCGAGCGTCACGCTGATCGCGAACGGTCCGGCCGGCGCGACGTCCGAGGCGACGACCGACACCAAGGGCCGCTTCGTCGTCGGGCCGATCGTGCCGGGCGCGTGGAAGCTCGTCGTCAAACAGCCGGGTTACCTGCCGCTGCAGAAGGCGCTCGACGTGCCGGCCTCGCGCGCGCCGGGCGCGACCTCGGTGCACGACGTGCTGCTCGCGCTCAAGAAGGGCGCGCTGCTCGGTGGCACGGTGCGCGACGATCGCGGCACGCGGATCGCCGGCGCGCGCGTCACCGTCACGCTCGACGGGGCCACCGTCGAGGCCGAGACCGACACGCAGGGCGAGTTCCGGCTGCGCGACGTGCCGACCGGCGACGTCGACGTCGTCGGAGCCAAGGGCGAGCTGCGCGGCTCGACCCATCGCACGGTGCGCCCGGGCGACGAGGTCCTCGGGCTCTCGATCGAGCTGCGCTGATCTAGCCGCGACCGCGGCGCATGCGGCCGATGTCGATGATCATGGTCTCGGCGCCGTGCACCGCGTCGTCGTAGTCGGTCGAGGGCGGGCGACCGGCCGCGCGTGGTGGCGGGGGTGGCGGCTTGGTCGGTGACCGGCGCACCTGCTGCGAGGGCGGCGCTTGCGGCGGCGGCTGGGTCCGGCGGCGGCCGCGGCTGGTGTCGAGGATCATCGTGTCCTGGCCGTGGATGTCGTCGCCTCCGACGTTGCCCATCTTGGGCATCGTCGTGAAGTTCGAGTCGCTCGCGAAGTCGTTCTGGCCGATCGCGGCGACCGAGACGCTGGTCGGCTTGGGCTGGAACGGCACGTCGGGCGACTCGAAGTCCTCGTCGCGGCCGATCAGGTTCTCGCCGACGTCGTCGGACACCTCGTCGCCGAGCACGTACTCCTCGAGCATGCGCAGCTCGCGCTCGATCTCGGTCGCGAACATCTTGCGCACGAACCGGCCGAGGTGGCTGCGCGAGTAGTTCGGCATGAACTTGCGCAGGAACGCGCGCAGATCGGTCTCGACGTCGGCCGCGGTCTGGTAGCGATTCGCGCGGCTGCGGGTCAGGCACTTGTCGGTGATGACCTCGAGCTCGTTCGGGATGCCCGGCGTGATCTCGGAGACCGGCTTGTACTTCGCGTCGCGCACCTTGATCAGCAGGTCCATCTCGTTCGTCGCGGTGAACGGAGGGATCCGCGTCAGCATCTCGTAGAGGCACGAGCCGAGCGAGAACACGTCGCTGCGGTGATCGAGCTTCCGGCCGAGCGCCTGCTCGGGGCTCATGTACTTGACCTTGCCCTTGATGACGCCGGTCTTCGTCGTCACGCGCGACAGCGTCGCTTTGGCGATGCCGAAGTCGCATAGCTTCACCTCGCCGGCGTAGCTGCAGATGATGTTCGACGGCGACACGTCGCGATGGATGATCCGCAGCGCGCGGTTGCGGCTGTCGACGGCGGAGTGCGCGGCGTGGAGCGCGGCGCCGACCTCGGCCGCGATGTACGCGGCGTGCTCCGGCGGCACCGGCTTCTTCTTCGCGCGGCTGCGCTCGAGCACGGTGCGCATGTCCTTGCCGTCGACGTGTTCCATCGCGATGAAGTACTCGCCGTGCGCGCGCGCGAACTCGTAGACGCGCGCGATGTTCGCGTGGCGCAGGACGCTCGCGATCTTGGCTTCGTCGACGAGCATCTGGATGAAGTCGTCGTCCTCGGCGAGGTGCGCGAGCACGCGCTTGACCGCGACGAGGTGGGCCTGGCCGTTCGAATCGAACGTCTTGGCGCGATAGATCTCCGCCATCCCTCCGAACGCGATGCGATCGAGGAGGTGATACCGGCCGAGCTGTTGTGCTCTCCTCAAGACCCTCGACGGCAATCGTACCCAACCCGGCGCGATCTGGACAGGCTTACATGTCCCACATCCCGCTCCCTTCGGCGCCCGGCTCGAGTGCGATCACCTGATCTTTCGTTATGCTACGTGCATGGTTCGTTTCGCGTATGTCGTTGTCGGCCTGTCCCTCGTGGCCGCTTGCTCGAAGTCGGCGACCCAGCAAGACACGGGGAGCGCCGATCCCACCACCTCGGGTCCCAAGAAGATCATGGTGCCCGGCGGCTCGGGCCCCGAGACCGCGCAGTTCAAGGGTGGCAGCGCCGCGCCCGCGACCGGCGACGATCGCTTCAAGCTCAAGCAGAACGAGGGCTCGCTCGCGATCGCGGCGCCGGACCTCAAGGCCGGTGCCGAGGGCGCCGCGACCATCACGGTCAAGCCGGGGCAGGGCTTCCACGTCAACACCGAGTACCCGATCCACCTGCAGCTCACCGCGCCGAACGGCGTCACGCTCGCCAAGGCCGAGTTCAACGCCGGCGGCAGCGACAAGGCCAAGGGCGACGCCGACCAGCTCGACGAGCAGCAGCTCGTGCTCAGCGTCAAGATGACGCCGGCCGCGCCGGGCAGCTTCACGGTCAACGGCACGTTCAAGTTCGCCGTGTGCGACCACGATCAGTGCCTCGCCAAGAAAGAGACGATCGCGATCGCGGTGGCCGCCAAGTGAACGGGACCGAGGGCACCGCGCTCGTCAAGGATCTGCTCGGCGCGCTCGGTACCGCGGTCCGCGACGACTTCACGCGCAACCGCCGCGTGATGTCGTACGCGGAGTATCTCGCGCTGGTCGTCGCCGAGCCGCGGCGCCAGCTGCGGTCGTCGAGCCAGTACGTCGTCGACTGCCTCGATCACTACGGCTCGACCCTCGTGAAATATCCGTGGGGCGAGGTCCGGCGGTTCCACCTGTTCGACGCGCCGTGGGCCGATGGCGAGGATCGCCTGTTCGGGCACGAGCACGTCCAGAACGTGGTCTACGAGACGCTGCGCGGGTTCCAGCGCGACGGCCGCCCGAGCAAGCTCTTGCTCCTTCACGGGCCCAACGGCTCGGCGAAGTCGACGTTCGTGCGCTGCCTCGGGCGCGGCCTCGAGAACTACTCGACGCTCGACGAGGGCGCGCTCTATCGGTTCTCGTGGATCTTCCCGGCGCAGAAGCACACGCGCTCGGGGATCGGCTTTGGCGGGATCGCCGGCGCCGGCAGCGACGTCGATACCGCGGAGACGTTCGCGTACCTGCCGGACGACGTGATCGACGCCCGGCTCCCCGACGAGCTCCGCGATCACCCGCTGTTCCTGATCCCGCTCGACGAGCGCGAGAAGCTGATCGCGCGCCTCACGCCCGACGGCTCGCCGCTGCAGATCAGCGACTACCTGCGCCAGGGCTCGCTGTCGCCGAAGAACCGCGCGATCTACGACGCGCTGCTCGCGAGCTATCAGGGCGACTACGTCCAGGTCTGTCGCCACGTGCGGATCGAGCGGTTCGAGATCTCGCACCGCTATCGCACGGGCTGGGTCACCGTCGAGCCGCAGCTCTCGGTCGATGCCACCGAGCGCCAGGTCACCGCCGATCGCACGCTGGGCGCGTTGCCGCCGTCGCTCCAGTCGGTCTCGCTGTTCGAGTACGGCGGCGAGGTCGTCGGCGCGAACCGCGGGATGATCGAGTTCGACGACCTCCTGAAGCGGCCGCTCGAGCACTACAAGTATCTGCTGACCACGGTCGAGCGCGCCGCGCTGTCGATGACGAGCGCGACCCTGTTCCTCGACCTCGTGTTCATCGGCAGCTCGAACGACATCCACCTGTCGGCGTTCCGCGAGATCCCGGATTTTCAGAGCTTCAAGGGCCGCATCGAGCTGGTGCGCGTGCCGTACATCCTCGATCTCCAGCACGAGCAGGCGCTGTACGCGGCGCGGCTCAAGGAGGCGGCGGGCGCGCGCCACGTCGCCCCGCACACCGCCTACGTCGCGGCGCTGTGGGCGGTGCTGTCGCGCATGCGCAAGCCGCAGATCGAGCGCTACCCGTCGACGCTCGCCGAGGTGATCGGCAAGCTGACGCCGGCCGACAAGGCGGAGCTCTACACCAGCGGCACCGTGCCGGCGGACCTGAACGCCGATCGCGCGCGCGAGCTCACCGCGCACATCAAGGATCTGTTCCACGAGTCGGACGCGTATCCGATCTACGAGGGTCGCGTCGGCGCGTCGCCGCGCGAGATGCAGACCGTGTTGCTCGCGGCGGCCGGATCGCCGCGCTACGACTACGTGTCGCCGCTCGTCGTGCTCGACGAGATCACCGAGCTCTGCAAGCAGGCGAGCCTCTACGAGTTCCTGCGCCAGGACGTCCAGCCCGGTGGGTTCCACGATCACAAGAAGCTGATCGACGTCGTGCGCGGCAAGCTGTTCGATCGGATCGACGACGAGGTCCGCGCGGCGGTCGGGCTGATCGAGGAGAGCGAGTACGGACGCGTGTTCGACCGCTACATCGCGCACGCGATGAACTCGATCAAGAAGGAGAAGGTCCGCAACGCCCAGACCGGCCGGCTCGAGGAACCCGACGAGAACATGATGAAGGAGGTCGAGCGCACGCTCGAGATCACCGGCAAGCCCGACGACTTCCGCCAGGGCATGATCGCGAAGATCGGCGCGTGGTCGCTCGATCACAAAGGCCAAAAGCCCGTGCTCTCGGAGATCTTCGCCGATCACCTCCGCAAGCTGCGCGACGCCTACTTCGAGCGTCACAAGAAGACGATCGCCAAGGGCATCGGCGATCTCGTCAAGCTCGTCACCGGCAACGAGGGCAGCGTCAGCGGCGACGCGCGCACCCGGGCCGATCAGGCGCTCGCGACCCTGATCGACCGCTATGGCTACAACCGCCAGTCGGCGCGCGACCTGGTCGGGGCGCTGGCCTCGTTGCGCTATCGCTGAATCCCATGTGGCGGCTCGCGATCATCGGCGTGTTCGCGAGCGTGGTGGCCCACGCCGATTCGAAGATGTTGAAGGGGCCGTACCTCCAGGATCTCGCGCCGACCTCGATCACCGTGATGTGGCAGCTCGACGAGGCGCGCCCGGCCAAGCTGATCGTCGATGGGCCCGGCGGGCAGAAGATCGTCGACGTGCCCGCCTCGAAGATCGCCGAAGCGCGCGTCGAGGGGCTGACCGCGGCGAGCCGCTACACGTATCGCGTCGAGCTCGCGGACGGCACCCGGTGGACCGGCGAGCTCGCGACCGCGCCGCCACTCGGCAACGACGTGCCATTCTCGTTCATCGTGGTCGGTGACTCGCGCGGCTCGGTCGAGCAGCACCGGCGCGTCGTCGAGCGGATGGCGCGTGAGGTGCCCGACTTCGTGATCGGAACCGGCGACATGGTCGATGACGGCAACCGCGAAGATCAGTGGCAGCAATTCTTCGATGTCGAGAACCAGCTGCTGCGCGACGACGTCTACTTCCCGACGCTCGGCAATCACGATCGCCAGGGGCGGGGGCGCACCGCCGACACCTACCGCGCGTACTTCTCGGTGCCGGAGAACGGCAACGACACCGAGCGCTACTACGGCTTCACGTACGGCTCGGCGCGCTTCCTCGTGCTCGACAGCAACGAGTACTCGTTCGCGCTCACCGACCAGACGGCGTGGCTCGAGCGCGAGCTGATCGCGGCGCGCCAGGACAAGACGATCCGCCACATCTTCGTGACGATGCACCACCCGCCGTACTCGACGTCGCTGCACGGCGGTAACCGCGAGCTTCGCGAGCGCTGGTCGCCGCTGTTCGACAAGTATCAGGTCTCGGCGGTGTTCTCGGGACACGACCACGTCTACGAGCGCGCCGAGGTGAATGGCCTGCGCTACTTCGTGACCGGGGGCGGCGGCGCATCGCTGTATCCGCTGCGGCCGAAGTCGAGCCCGATCGACGTCGAGGCGGTCAAGAAGTTCGAGCGCGTGCTGCACTACCTGCGCGTGACGCTGACCGGCAACCGCGTCGAGGTCACCGCGATCCGCGCCGACGGCACGACGATCGAGGTCACGACGTGGACCGACGATCCGCCGAAGAACGCGCCACTGCCGACGCCCGTGACCTCGTCGCCGGTGCCGGTGCTGCCCGCCGCCGGCGCGCCGGTCATCGCGCCGGTCATCGCGCCGGTCATCGTGCCGCCGCCGGAAACCGACGATCGCGGGATCCTGTGGCTCGGGCTACTCGGCGCGGTCGGCGTGCTCGGCGCCGCCGTGTTCGTCGTGCGAGCCCTGCGTTGACGCGCGCTCGAACCAGGTTCGAGCGGCCGAGCGGAGCGAGGGCCCTACCATGACCACCGCGGGCATCGTCATCATCGGCGACGAGATCCTGTCGGGGAAGTTCGTCGAGGAGAACGCGGCCTTCCTGATCGGCGAGCTGCGTGCGCTCGGCGTCGAGCTGCGTCGGATCGTCACGATCCCCGACGCGCTCGACGACATCGCCGCGACCGTCGCCGACGCGAGCGCGCGCTTCGATCACGTGTTCACCTCGGGTGGCATCGGCCCGACGCACGACGACCTCACGATCGCCGGGATCGCGCGCGGCTTCGGCGTCGCGGTCGTGCGCGCGCCCGAGCTCGAGACCCGGCTGCGCGCCCACTGGGGCGACCGGCTGATCGCCGCGAACCTGCGGCTCGCCGATGTCCCCGACGGCGCCGAGCTGATCTTCGGCGCCGGCGCGGTGTGGCCGGTCGTCGCGTTCCAGAACGTCTACATCTTGCCCGGCGTGCCGACGTTGTTCCGGAAGCAGTTCGGCGAGCTCCGCGAGAGGTTCCGCGTCGTGCCGGTGACGACCGCGCGGGTCTACCTCGACGCCGACGAGGGCGAGATCGCCGCCGAGCTCGATGCCGTGGTCGCCGCGTTTCCCGGCGTCAAGCTCGGCTCGTATCCGCGGATTCACGAGACCGAGTTCAAGGTGCTCGTCACGCTCGAGGGCCACGAGGCCGTCGATGTCGGCGCCGCGTTCGGCAACCTGGTCGCGCGACTCGGCACGCGCGTCGTCAAGGCCGAGGCCCCGGCATGAAGCGCGAGCACCGCACGCAGCTGAGCAGCGAGCTGGTCGGCCGCAGCGATCAGAACATGACGATGACGCCGGGTCGCGCGACCAAGGTGCCGCCGGTCGTGCCGAAGCCCGAGGAGGATCGCGACCACGAACCCGACGAGGCCGAGCTGCTCGAGGACGCCACGCTCGGCGTCGCCGAGGCCGAGGCCGCGCCCGACGAGCCACCGGACCCACCGGACGATCCGGAGGAGCGCCCCGATGCCGCGGTCGGCAAGTGGGCGTGGGCGCCGCGACCGCCGGTCGACCGCGCGCACGTCACCAGCGTCGGCGACGTGGGCGGCGTCGGCGCGCTCGAGCCGACGTGGACGGTGCGCGTGACGTGCGTCGTGCAACGGCAGTTCTGGGCCGACCCGGTGCGCGTCGTGTTCCGCGGCAACCAGGGCCAAAAGACGGTCGACCTCCGCATCGCACGCGGGGAGACCGCGACCGCGACGGCGCGCCTCTCCGAGATCTTCGATCCCGCGCGGCCCGGCGATGGCATCGAGGTCGAGGTCTCGCCCGACGGCTACGAGGTCGACATCACGCGGACGCCGTGAGCCGCGCGATCGCGCGCGCCAGGTTCGCGCGGGCGGCGGCGTCGAGCCGGGCGTCGAACAGGTCGGTGAAGAAGATCCGGGGGAGGGCGGCGACCTGGGCGAGGAAGGCGCCGCGCCCGGCGCGATAGGCCGGCTCGGGCACGTGGCGGTACTCGACGCGCACCGCGGCGTCGTAGCGATCGAACACGTCGGCGGACGCGCCGAGGATCGCGAGGTCGCTGTCGAGGAAGTGGCCGGCGTCGGGATCGCCGGCGACATCCGCCGCCGTCAGCGATCCGTGACGCGCGGTCAGCTCGATCAGCGCGACCGTGCGGGCGCCGGCGCCAGCAAGATCGCGCGCGAGCCCGGCCGAGCGGGCCTCGTTGTCGTGCCGGGTCGCGTCGTAGATCGCGTCGTGGAACAGCACCGCGAGGTACACGGCCTCGGCGTCGCGCCAGCCCGGGCCCTCGGCGACGACGTCGTACCAGCGCAGCATCGCGGCGATATGCTCGGCCGTGTGATACGCGCGATGCGGCTCGGCGTAGCGCGCGGTCAGCCCGTCGACGATCGCGGGTGCGAGCGCGGTCGGAGCGTGCCGGCAGGTGAACACGCGGCGACCTTAACCTGATATGCGTAGCCATGCCCGTACAGCCTCGGACGCCGCAAGGTGTGCTCGAGCTCCTGCCGCCGCAGCAGCTCGCCTTCCAGCGCATGCTCGACACGATCCGCCGCGGGTTCGAGCGCTTCGGGTTCCTGCCAGTCGAGACCCCGGTGTTCGAGCTCACCGACGTGCTGCTGACCAAGAGCGGCGGCGAGACCGAGAAGCAGGTCTACTTCGTCCAGTCGACCGGATCGCTCAAGGACGCCAAGGCGCCGGAGCTCGCGCTGCGCTTCGATCTCACGGTGCCGCTCGCGCGCTACGTCGCGCAGCACGAGAACGACCTCAACTTCCCGTTCCGGCGCTACCAGATCCAGCGGGTCTACCGCGGCGAGCGCGCGCAGCGCGGCCGGTTCCGCGAGTTCTACCAGTGCGACATCGACGTCATCGGCAAGGACACGCTCCCGCTCGCCTACGACGCCGAGGTGCCGGCGGTGATTCACGGCATCTTCGCCGAGCTCGGCCTCGGCAAGTTCACGATCTCGATCAACAACCGCAAGCTGCTGCGCGGGATCCTCGAGCACTTCGCGATCGCCGATCACGGCGCCGCGCTCCACGAGATCGATCGGCTCGGCAAGCAGTCCCGCGCCGACGTCGAGGCCCGGCTCGTCGCGATCGGCGTGACCGCGGAGGTCGCGACCGGCCTGCTCGAGCTGCTCGCGAGCGCGACCCCGATCGAGGCGCTGCGGGCGATCGCGAACCCGCCGCCGATCCTCGTCGAGGGCCTCGCGGAGCTCGAGCGCGTCTACGCCGGCACCCGCGCGCTCGGCGTCCCCGAGGCCGACCTCAAGGTCAACCTCGCGATCGCGCGCGGCCTCGACTACTACACCGGCACGATCTACGAGACGTTCCTCGACGACCACCGGGAGATCGGCTCGATCTGCTCCGGCGGTCGCTACGAGAACCTCGCCGGCCACTACACCAAGAGCAAGCTGCCCGGCGTCGGCATCTCGATCGGCGCGACCCGACTGTTCTGGCAGCTCCAGGAGCTCGGGCTCGCGGTGGCCAGCGCGCCATCCGTCGCGCACGTCCTCGTGCTCAACGTCGAGCCAACGATGAGCGCGGCCTACGCCGGGATGGCCGCCGAGCTGCGTTCGGCGGGCTGGAACGTCGAGGTCTACGGCGGCGATGACAAGCTCGGCAAGCAGTTCAAGTACGCGGACCGCTCCCGGGTCCCCCTGGTTGTGGTCTGCGGGGCGCGGGAGCGCGATGCCGGCGTCGTCAAGCTCAAGGACATGCGGTCGACCGCGATCTCGTCGAGCCCTTCGGGTCCCCAGCTGACGTCAAGCAGCAACGAGCGCGAGGTCACTCGGGATCAGCTGGTCGCCGAAGTTCGCGGCCTTCTATGCTAAGACTCCGCCCCGATGGACGCTGATCTGGTCCTCCGCGGCGGTCGGGTCTTCGATCCGGCTGCGGCCCGTCCGGTCGATCAGGTGGCCGACGTGCGCATCTCGGGTGGCCGGATCGTCGAGATCGGACGCGGCCTCGTCGGGGCCCGCATCATCGATGTGCGCGACCTCTGGGTCGTCCCCGGCCTCATCGACCTCCACGTCCACCTGCGCGAGCCCGGCCAGGAATACAAGGAAGACATCGAGACCGGCACGCGCGCCGCGGCGGCGGGCGGGTTCACGACGATCTGCTGCATGCCGAACACCCGGCCGGTCAACGACCAGCGCACGGTGACCGAGCTGATCCGGCGGCGCGCCCAGGAGGTCGGCGTCGTGCGCGTGCGGCCGATCGGCGCGATCACCCAGAACCTCGAGGGCAAGCAGCTCGCCGACATCGCCGACATGAAGGACGGCGGGATCGTCGCGATCTCCGACGACGGCCGCCCGGTGATGAACGCGGGCCTGATGCGCCGCGCGCTCGAGTACGCGCGCACGTTCGACCTGCCGGTCGTCCAGCACGCCGAGGATCTCGATCTCGCCGAGGGCGGCGCGATGAACGAGGGCGCGGTCGCGACCCGGATCGGCATCAAGGGCCAGCCGGCCTGCGCCGAGAGCGCGATGGTCGCGCGCGACCTCGAGATCGTCGAGTGGACCGGCGCGCGCTACCACGTCGCGCACGTGTCGACCGCGCGCACCGTCGCGCTCGTCCGCGACGCCAAGCGCCGCGGCCTGCCGGTGACCTGCGAGGTCACGCCGCACCACCTCGCGCTCACCGACGAGGCGTGCACGCACTACGACACCCACACGAAGGTCATGCCGCCGCTGCGCACCGCCGCCGATCAGGAGGCGCTGCTCGAGGGGCTCGCCGACGGGACGATCGACTGCATCGCGACCGATCACGCGCCGCACTCGCCGGTCGAGAAAGACGTCGAGTTCGAGTGCGCCGCGCCCGGGATGCTCGGGCTCGAGACCGCGCTGCCGATCATCCTCGACTTCGTCCGCATGGGCACGCTCGACGAGAAGCGCGCGATCGCCGCGTTGACCGGCGCGCCGGCCCGCGCGTTCGGCCTGCCGGGCGGCGGGCTGACGATCGGCTCGGTCGCCGACCTCTGCGTCATCGATCCCGAGCGGCCGTTCACGCTCGACGCGACCGGGCTGTCGAGCAAGTCGAAGAACTCGCCGTTCCTCGGCCACAAGCTCGCCGGCCGCGCGGTGCTCACGATCGTCGAGGGCCGCGTGGTCTACGACCTCGATCAGAGGATGCGATGACGTACCCCGCGGCGCTGGTGCTCGAGAACGGCAATGTCTATCGCGGCAACGGCTACGGCGCGCGCGTCGAGTCGATCGGCGAGGTCGTGTTCAACACCTCGATCACCGGCTATCAGGAGATCGTCTCGGATCCGTCGTACTGCGGCCAGATCGTCGTGATGACGGCGCCGCAGATCGGCAACGTCGGCGTCAACCGCGAGGATCTCGAGTCGCGCAAGATCGCGTGTGCCGGGCTCGCGGTGCGCGAGCTGTCGCCGGTGATCGCGAGCTGGCGCGCCGATGGTGGGCTCGCCGACTGGCTCGCCGCGAGCAGCGTTCCCGGCATCGACGGCATCGACACCCGCGCGCTGACGCGGGCGATCCGCGATGGCGGCGCGATGCGCGGCGCGATCACCCCGCACGTCGAGGAGATCGCCGCGGTGCTCGCGCGCGTCCGCGCCGCGCCGGTGATGGACGGGCTCGACCTCGTCCCGCGCGTGACCTGCGCGGCGCGCTACGAGTGGACCGAGCCGAGCTGGCGCGCGACCGACGACAGCGGCCCGCCGCCGCGGCCGATCGATCGCCACGTCGTGGCCTACGACTTCGGCCTCAAGCAGAACATCCTGCGCCAGCTCGTCGACATCGGCTGCAAGGTGACGGTCGTGCCGGCGACGACGAGCGCGAAGGACGCGCTCGCCCTCGGCGCCGACGGCTACTTCCTGTCGAACGGTCCCGGCGATCCGGCGGCGGTGACCTACGCGGTAGCGGCGACCAAGGAGCTGTGCGCGTCGGGCCGCCCGGTGTTCGGCATCTGCCTGGGTCACCAGATCCTCGCGCTGGCGCTCGGCGGCAAGACGTTCAAGCTGTCGTTCGGTCACCACGGCGGCAATCACCCGGTGCTCGATCGCACGACCGGCAAGGTCGAGATCACGTCGCAGAATCACGGCTTCGCGGTCGACCCGAGCTCGTTGCCTCCCGGCGTCACGGTCACGCACGAGAACCTGTTCGATCACTCGATCGAGGGCTTCGCCGTCGAGGGCAAGCCGATCTTCGGCATCCAGTACCACCCCGAGGCGAGCCCGGGCCCGCACGACGCGCGCTACCTGTTCGGTCGGTTCCGCGACCTGATCGATCGGGCGACCCGTTGACCGAGGCCAAGGGCAGCGGCCCGGTGATGGGCATCGCGCAGCTCGAGCAGGTCACCGAGGAGCTCTACGCGCAGCACACCGCGGACGCCGAGCTCGCGCAGCGCGCGCGCAAGGAGTACGAGGAGCACCGCGGCCGAGTCCACCAGGACGACGCGCTGTGGGAGGCGTGGAGCGCGGCGTTCGTCGAGTGGTTCGTCGTCGAGCGCGTCGTGCCCGGCGCCGGCGTGCCGCCGGCCGCGCTGAGCTACCGCGCATTCGCCGCCGCGCGCGATCCGCGAGCGGCGATCGTGCGCGCGCTGGTCACGTCGCAGCGCAGCCTGTTCGAGGTCCGCGGGCTCGCGCGCGGCGCGATCGAGCTGCTCGATCTGCTCGGCGGCGCCGAGTTCGAGGTCGCCGAGCAGCGCGCGCTGCACGGCGTCGAGGTCGGCGATGTCGCCGAGCTGCGCCTGATCGGCGTCCCCGGCGGCGGCGTCCGGTTCGGGCGCACGTTCATCTATCACCCGAAGGCCGCGCGCGACGCGATCGTCGAGCGCGCGCGTACGATGCTCGCGGCCGGCTCGTCGCGCCGCGACGTGATCGACGCGATCGCGCAGCTGCGGATCCAGATCACGCGCTACCGCCACATGCCGCCGGCACGGGTCTACGAGCTCGGTTCGCGGATCGTCGGATGAAGCTCGCAGGCGCGCTCGTGCTCGCGATCGCAGGCGTCGCGCACGCCGGCCCGGCCGCGATCCAGCTCGATCGCGAGGACGCCCCGGCGGGTCGCGTCGAGTTCGGGTTCGACGGTGGCGCGCCGCTCGACACCTGGGGCGCCTCGCTCGGCCTCGGGCTCCTCGAGCGCCCGCTCGTCCTCCACACGAACCCGGGGACGCGCGTCCCGGTCACCCGGCGCGAGACGGTCGTGCTCGGCGGCGCCATCGCGGTCGGCGAGCACGTCGTGGTCGACGCCCGGCTGCCGCTCGCGCGCCAGTCGGGCCTGCGGCTCAAGGACACCGGGATCGGTGACAACTCCGATCTCGCGCGCGCCGTGCTCGGTGACCTGCGGATCGCCGCGCGCGTCCGCGTCGCCGGCAGCACCGCGAGCGCGATGTTCGCGCGCCTCGCGCTGACGCTGCCGACCGGCGACGACGCCAACTTCGCGGGCGAGCCCGGCGTCGGCGGGCAGGTCATGCTGATCGGCCGGCTGACACTGCCGCACGCGATCCTCGTCGCCGCGAGCGCCGGCGTCCACGTGCGCCGCGAGGTCGCGCTCGGCGACCGGATCATCGGCAACGAGCTGCAGTACGCGGCGGGCGTGCTCGTGCCGCTGCCGATCGACGTCGCGGCGACCGCCGAGGCCGTCGGCGCGGTGGGCGATCGGATCGCGGGCGTGACCGGGCCATCGCCGCTCGAGATCCGGGTCGGCCTCGTCGGCCACCCGTTTGGCGGCCTCACGATCGGCGCGCGCGTTGGGGTCGGCGTGATCGACACCGTCGGGTCGCCGGCATGGCGGGCGATGGTCGAGCTCGCGTGGCGCGGCGACTGGAAGTTGCTGTCGGGTCACGCGGCACCGGCCGACGATCCCGGTGACGACGACGAATAGAGTAGGGTATTCGCGTGGAGACCGAGTTCACGCCGGCGGGGCCGTCGCGCATCGCGATCGCCCCCGACGGCACGCTCGCCGCGATCCACGAGGCCGCCAGCGTCACGATCGTCGACACGCTGACCGCGCGGGTGATCGGAGAGCTCTCGATCGATCCGGACGCCGACGGCAGCGAGGTCGGCTGGATCGCGCCACCGACGCGACTCCTCGTGCTCGTGCGGCACGCGACGCACAGCACGGTCCAGCTGATCGCGACCGACGACGATGGGCTCCGGCTCACCGCCGAGATCCACCTCGACGCCGCGATGCGCCTGCACGCGACCGTCGGCATGTTCGGGCTCGCGAGCGCGGCGACCGGCGCGAACGCCGCGGGAGTCGTGATTCTCGCCGGCGGCGAGTCGTCCGGCGAGGGCGAGCACCGCGGCTTCATCAAGCCATATCAGTTCCCGGCGCGCGCGCTGCCGGCGACCGCGGGTGCGGCCGGCAACCAGTTTCTCGTCGCGCTGCCGACGCAGATCGAGGAGTGGGATCCGGCGGCGCGGATCCCGAAGCGCCGCCTCCGCCTGCCGCGCCCGGCGACGATCACCGCGGTCGGCGGCAGCGAGCGCACGGTCTGGCTGACGACCCTGCAGGATCCAGCGCGGCTCGACATCATCCCGCTGGTCAACCGCGGCCAGCCGCGCACGCACGAGCTGCCCGAGGCGATCGCGCAGGTCGCGAGCCACCCGCGCAGCGATCTGCTCGCGTGCGTCGGCGCGGTGACCGGCAGCGTCTATCTCGTCGATCTCGATGGCCGCGCCCCGACGCGCACGATCGGCACGAGCGGTGCGAGCCCGATCGATCGCGCCGAGGCTGCGGGCCTGTTCGTCGGCGCGAACACCGGCGTCATGATCGTCCAGACCGGGCGCCCGATCGTGATCGTGCCGCTCGCCTCGGAGCCGCCGCGCCGCGCCGTCAGCGCCCCGATCGTCGAGCCCGAGCCGTTCCAGCCCGAGCCCGAGCCCGAGCCCGAGCCCGTTCCCGAGCCCGTTCCCGAGCCCGTTCCTACGCGCGTTCCCACGCGATCGTTGCTCGACGATCCGGCGCCGACGCCGCCGCGCCGGATCGAGCCACCGAAGCCCACACCGTCGCGACCTCCCATGCCCGCACCGGTCGTGCGACCGCCCGCCGCGGCACGCCCGGCCCGTCCGGCACCCCCGCGCCCGACGAGCCCGGCGCGCGCGGCGCGCGTCGTCGAGCCGCCGGCGTCGCCGGTGTCGTCAGGTGTCCCGGCGCCGGCCTCGCAGACGCAGACCCAGACGAACCCGACGCGACGCCACGACTGGCGCGAAGAGATCGTCAGCTGGATGCGCAGCCACGAGACACACGGTGCGCCGCTCGGCGCGCGCATCGACGAGCTCGCCCAGCGCCTCGACGTGCCCGACGCGCTCGTGCCCGGGCTCGTGCTCGCGTACGGCGCGCACCTGACCGGCGAGCGCGGCGTGTCGCCGTACGATCTCGCGCGCGTGATCGGCCATCGCTGGGACGAGGCGCTCGGTCGCGGCGTGCTCGCGCAGCGCGGCATCCTGCGCTACGCCAACTCGCGGGTGTCGCTCGCGCGGGGGATCCAGCGGGCGCTCGACGAGCTGCCGCCGATCTGCGGCTTCGTCGTCGGCTCGCCGGGGATGGTGTCGCTGACCGGGCCGGTGGTCGTGGTGTCGATCGACGATCCGGTCGCGATCGCGGCCCGCCAGGTCGGCAAGGTCGGCGGCGCGATCCTCGTCGCGCAGGGCGAGCTCTCGATCGGCGACCTGCTGTTCGAGGCCCGGGTGTACGGCGCGGCACCGCTGTTCGCGCTCGCCGACCTGCTCGCCCAGGCGCCCGATCGGGCGGCGCTCGCGACGTTCAAGGAACCCGCGATCCTGGTCGCGCGCGACGAGCACGAGCTCGCGAATCTCACGATCCCGAGACTCTGACTACGCCGCGCCGACGACCTCGTCGCGCAGATAGTCTTTCTTCTTGCCGGCGATCGCGCACGCGACCTTGGCCGCGCTCCAGCCCGAGGCGAACGCGCCCTCCATCCCGAGGCTCGGCAACATCTGCTCGCCGGTCAACGTCAGGTTCTTCAGGCCCGTCGTGTACGTCATCGCGCCGGTGTCGGCGGTGACCTGCGCGAGGGCAGGGCTCTGGCCTTTCCACACCGCGGTCATCGCGAGCGGCAGGTTGCGCGGCACGTCGTAGCTGCCGCGGCCGCCGGGGACCTGCGGCGCGGTCGCCTCGAACGGCGAGTGCGCGAGCACGAGGTGGCGCTCGAAGAACGGCATCACGTCGCCGACGCGCTTCCACAGGCCGGCCCGCAGCGCCATGCACTTGGGGACCAGGCGATCGGGCTCGAGTGCACCGTCGGTCGACAGGAGCGCCGCGATCGTCGCGACCACGCGGCCGGCGTCATCGGTCTCGCTGATGTGGATCGAGAACGCCGCGTCGCCGACCGGCTCCTTGTCGGGCGCCGCGATCACCGCCACCGTCGGGGCCATGTGCTCGGGGATCCCGGCCTCGTCGAGCACGATGTTGAGCGTGTAGCGATAGCCGACCTGGACGATGGCTTCGGCGAGCTCGTACAGGCGTTTCGGCGCCTTCTTGCCGAGCAGCGCGGCGACCTCGGCGGGCGGCCGGCTCGCGACGATCTGACCGGCGCCGATCTCGTCGCCGTTCGCGAGCGTGAGGCTGGAGATCTTGCCCCACGAGATGCCGATCTCGCCGACCTTGCCGGCGCGGATCTCGCCGCCCGCGGTGGTCAGCTTCTCGGCGAGCAGATCGCGGATCGCGTCGCCGTCGCCCTTGAACGGCGAGGGACCCGCGCGCCACCCGTCGATCGCGCGCGCCATCGCGGCCGGTGAGGGCGAGGGATGCCGCAGCGCGATCGCGGCGAGGTGCCGCCACAGCACGCCACACGCGTCGGCCTGCGCGTCGGTCCACCACGCACCGGCGTCGGCCGCGAGCTTCTCGGTCAGCTTCGCGATCTCGCGCTTCTCGAAGAACCCGACGCCGGGGAACGCGTGCTCGCCGTTGAGCAGGCCGTCGAGCTGGCGGGCGACCTCGCCACCCTTGTCCCAGCGGGCGAGCCACGCCGCGCCCGGATCCTTGCCGACCTCGCGCTCGAGCTCGCTCGCGAGCCGATCGACGCCGAGGTCGATCCGCAGATCGGGCGCGACGAGCTGCGCCGGGATCTTGGGCTCGCGCAGCTTGCGGCGGAGCGCGAGCTCGGCGTGCAGCTCCTTCAAGACGCGCTCGCCAGCCGAGCCGACCGTCGCCGGCCACAGCATCGGCTCGATCGGCAACTTGTGTGGCCCGAGCTGATAGCGCGCCGGGCGATCGTCGCCGAGCACGAGCGTCCGCAGGCCGCGTCGCGCGCACAGCGTCCCGCACACCAGCGCCGCAAGGTCGTCGCCGAGCACGACGAGGTCGTACGAGTTACTCGGCATGCGCCCCGGAGTCCGTCACGATCCGACCTTGGCACGAGAGCCGACCGGCAGCCAAGCGCTGGACGACGAGCGGCAGGAGCCGGTGCTCCTCGCTCCGGATCCGCGCGTGGAGCGACTGGGCATCGTCGCCGGGCTCGATCGCGACCGCGGCCTGCGCGATGATCGGTCCGCCATCGAGCGTGGTGTCGACGAAGTGGATCGTCACGCCCGACAGCTTCACGCCGTGCGCGATCGCCTGCGCCGGCGCGTCACTGCCGGTGAACGCCGGCAACAGCGATGGGTGCGTGTTGACGATCCGCAGCGGATAGCGCTCGACGAAGTGCGGCGTCAGGATCCGCATGAACCCGGCGAGCACGATCGCCTCGACGCCGTGGGCGTCGAGCGTGTCGATCATTCGATCCTCGAACACCTCGCGCGCGAGTCCCTTGTGCGGGATGACGACCGCGGGCACGCCGGCCTTGGCGGCGCGCTCGAGCGCGTGGACCTCGGGAAGGTTCGAGATCACGACGGCGATCTCGCCGGGTGCCAGCGCGCCGCGGGCCTGGGCGTCGAGCAACGCCTGCAGGTTCGTGCCGTTGCCCGACACCAGGACGCCGAGCTTCCGCGGCTTCACGCGAACACGACGGGCTCGCCGCCGGCGCGCGGCACGAGCCGGCCGACGACGCGCGCGCCCCACGGCGCGAGGGCGGCGACCGCGGCGTCGGCGGCGGCGCGCGGCACCACGATCGTCATGCCGAGCCCGCCGTTGAACGTGCGCAGCATCTCGGCCTCGGTCACGCCGGCCGCGGCGATCAGCTTCATGATCGGCGGGACCGTCCAGGTCGCGCGATCGAGCTCGACGGACAGCCGGTCGTCGCCGAAGATCCGCGGCGGGTTCTCGACGAGGCCGCCGCCGGTGATGTGCGCGGCGGCCTTCCACGGCATCGCCTCGATCGCGCGGAACGCGTTGCGGTAGATCACGGTCGGCCGCAGCATCTCGTCGGCGACCGACGCGCCGCCGAGCTCGGGTGGATGATCGTCGAGCCGCAGCGCGAGGTGCTCGAGGACGACCTTGCGCGCGAGCGAGTGGCCGTTCGAGTGCAGGCCCGCGGACGGCAGCCCGATCACCACGTCGCCATCGACGAGATCGGTGCGCGGCCGGATCGCGTCGCGCTCGACGACCCCGACGCAGAACCCCGCGAGGTCGTAGTCCTTACCGTGGTAGAGGCCGGGCAGCTCGGCGGTCTCGCCGCCGACCAGCGCGCAGCCTGCCTGCTTGCAGCCCTCGGCGATACCGCCGATCACGCTCGCCGCGGTCGCGACGTCGAGCGCGCCGGTCGCGAAGTAGTCGAGGAAGAACAGCGGCTCGGCGCCGGTCACCAGCACGTCGTTGACGCACATCGCGACGAGATCGATGCCGATCGTGTCATGGCGATCGGCGGCGAACGCGGTCTTCAGCTTGGTGCCGACCCCGTCGGTCCCGCTGACCAGGATCGGCTCCCGGTACTTCGTGGGCAACGAGCACAGCGCGGCGAACCCGCCGATGCCGCCGAGCACCTCGGGTCGCATCGTCGCCTTGGCCAGCGGCTTGATCCGATCGACGAGCGCCTCGCCCGCATCGATGTCGACCCCCGCGTCCTTGTAGGTGAGCGCCATCGGGCCTCGTGTACCACAGGTCCGGCCTCCGACTGCGGGCTGCGGACTTCCGCCGGACCCGCCGAATCGCGCTCGGACGCGATCGCGACGGCCGAAGCCGGATATGCTGTTTCGACCATGCCGACGCAGTTGGTCGTCGATGTCGTCGTGACGGCTCACGACCACGCGGCCAGCCTCGGGCCGCTCCTGCGCGACCTGCCGCATCGCGCGTTGCGCTCGGTCGTCGTGATCGATCGCGACTCGCGCGATCGCTCCGCGGAGATCGCGCGCGACGCCGGCGCGGTCGTCTTGCGCGAGGCCGGCGGTTACGGCGCGGCCTGCCTGCGCGCCCAGGCGCACTTCTCGTCGCTGCCGCGCGTGCCCGACATCGTCGTGTTCATCCCCGGCGATCGCCCGGCGGCAGCGAGCGCGGTGCCGGCGCTGATCGCCCCGATCGTCGAGCGCGGCGTCGAGCTCGTCGTCGGCGCGGAGCGCGGGCGCACCGCGGTCGGCGAGAAGCTCGTGCGCGGCCTGATCGAGACCGTGTACCGGCATCGCTGGTCGGGCCTCGGCGCGGTCCGCGCGATCCGGTTCCCGGCGCTGATCGCGCTCGGCATGAGCGATCGCAGCGATGGCTGGGACGTCGAGATGCTGGTCCGCGCGGTCAAGCTCGGGCTGTCGTGCGACGAGGTCGTGCTGCCGGCCGACGATCGCCACGCCAAGCCGTCGGTCGGTCGCGCGCTCCTCCACATCCTGCGACACGCGACGATGCGATAGAGTCGACTGCGTGATGGACGCGCTCGATAGGTTCGCCCGCGATTTTCCCGCGGGTTCCGTGCTGTTCGAGGAGGGGCAACCCGGGGACTACATGTACGTGGTCCAGGCGGGCGAGGTCGAGATCCGGCGTCAGGTCGGCGAGACCGAGCGCGTGCTCGCGGTGCTCCCACCCGGCGAGTTCTTCGGCGAGATGGCGATCCTCAACGGCCGGCCGCGATCGGCGACCGCGGTCGTGCGGACCGCGGCGCGGCTGCTCGTGATCGAGGGCAAGACGTTCGAGGCGATGCTCCGCGCGCGACCCGAGATCGCGCTGCGCATCATCAAGTCGCTCGCGAACCGACTCGAGAGCGCCAACCTGCACATCGAGCTCCTGCTGCTGCCGACGCCGAACCATCGCGTCGTGCAGTGCCTGCGGCACATGGCCGACGAGCAGATCGCGCTCGCCGGCGCGCACGTCAGCCACGGCAGCGCGATCCTCGTGCCCAAGACCAGCGAGGACATCGCGACGCGCGTGGGCCTCCCGGTTCACGAGGTGATCGAGGTCGTCGATCGGCTGCGCGCGGCGCGACTCGTCCTGCTCGCAGAGGACGCGGGCATCGACGGCAAGGGTTTCATCGTTCCGGAGGTCGGCAGGCTGCTCGAGTTCCTCGAGTTCCTCAACCTCAAAGACCGCTTCGGCGTCTGACTAGGCCGCGCGTTCGCCGTCGCGGATCTTGATCGCCTTGCGCACGAGCGTCGGCAGATCGTCGTTCTTGCCGTGGACCAACGTCTCGAGCTCGGGCGCCATCTGATCGAGCTGCTTCTGGAGCGCGCTCGACGTGGTGCCGGTGAGCAGGGTGGAGATCACGGCGACGGTGAAGTTACCGCCCCAGATCTCGCGAACGGCCTCGGCGGCGGAGCTCGCCTGCACGACCGTGAACCCCTCCGCCTCGAGTGCCCGCGCGATCTCTTCGCGCTCGGTGCTGATTTCGTTGACGACCAGGATCGAAGACATCACGACCTCACACGCTTGGAAGGCAGGGACGTCGAACGCCCCAAGACCCTCGGGATTCAATGCATTTGCGCCATGGTAGTTAGCAGAACCGCCATCAGCTGTCCACGAATGCCGGAGCTTTACCCACCCCTCGAAGTGGTGTAGATCGCTCGCCATGGCCTGGTGGTCACGCACGCAGGGGCTCGCGCAAGAGGAGCCCAAAAAGTCAGTCCCCAAGGGGGTTTGGACAAAATGCGAGCGTTGCGCCAAGACGCTCTACGAGGCCGAGCTCGACAATAACGGCCGGGTTTGTACCGGCTGCGGTCATCACTTCCGGCTGCCGACCGAGGCCCGGATCGAGCTGATGGTCGACGGCGGCACCTGGGAAGAGCACGACCAGGGCCTCGAGAGCGACGACCGCCTCGGCTTCAAGGTCGAGGGCAAGAAGTACATCGACCAGCTAAAGACCGCGGTCAAGAAGGTCGGCGACGGCGACGCGTACCGTGCCGGCACCGCGAAGATCGGCGAGCTGCCGGTCGAGGTCGGGTTCTTCGTGTTCGAGTTCATGGGCGGCTCGATGGGCTCGGTCGTCGGCGAGAAGATCGCGCGCCAGTTCGAGCGCGGCATCACCCACCGTCGCCCGGTGATCATCTTCTGCGCGTCGGGCGGCGCCCGCATGCAGGAGGGCGTGCTGTCGCTGATGCAGATGGCCAAGACGTCGGCGGCGCGCAGCAAGCTGCGCGAGGCGCGCGTGCCGTACATCGCGGTGCTGCTGCACCCGACGACCGGCGGCGTCGCGGCCTCGATCGCGATGCTCGGCGACATCACGATCGCCGAGCCGGAGGCGCTGATCGGGTTCGCCGGGCCGCGCGTGATCGAGCAGACGATCCGCCAGCAACTGCCGCCCGGGTTCCAGCGCTCCGAGTTCCTGCTCGAGCACGGCATGGTCGACATGGTCGTGCCGCGTACCGAGCTGAAGAAGACGCTCGAGCGCTCGCTGCGCTGGTTCGAGCGCGGTCGGTCGCCCGAGCGCCAGACCGGCACGGTCGGCGACATCGTCGATCTGCCGCAGCTCGACTGACCATGACGGCGTACGCCGCGCTGCTCGCGCGCCTGGTGACGACCCGGCGGTTCGGCGTGGTGTTCGGGCTCGTGCGGGTCCAGGAAGTGCTCGATCGGCTCGGCAACCCCGAGCGCCGGATGGGCACGATCGTTCACGTCGGCGGCACCAACGGCAAGGGCTCGACGGTCGCGATCCTCGCGGCGCTGGTGCGCGCGAGCGGCCGTCGCGTCGCGACGTACACCTCGCCGCACCTGTCGAGCTTGCGCGAGCGGATCGCGTTCGACGGCGTGCCGATCGACGAGGCCGCGCTGCTCGCGTCGGCCGCCGCGGTCAGCGGGGCAGGCGGCGACGAGTTGACGTTCTTCGAGCAGATCACCGCGATCGGGTTCCACGCGATCGCGGCACACGGCGCCGAGGTCGCGATCATCGAGGTCGGGCTCGGCGGCCGGCTCGACGCGACCAACGTGGTCGCCGCGCCGATCGCGATCGTCACCGGCGTCGCGCTCGACCACGAGGCGATCCTCGGCACCACGCTCGCCGCGATCGCCGGCGAGAAGGCCGGCATCTGGAAGCCGGGCCAGCACGTCGTCGTCGGCGCGAGCGGCGAGCCGTCGGCGGTCGCGCTGCTGCTCGACGCGGCGCGCGCGGTCGGCCCGGCGAGCCTCGCGGTGATCGACGACGCCGCGATCGCCGCGGTCCCACCGGTCGCGCTTCACGGCGCGCACCAGCGGGCGAACGCGGCGGCGGCGCTCGCGGCGTTCGCGCGGCTCGGCCTCGTCGCCGACGTGCCGGCGGCGCTCGCGTCGGTCGTGCACCCGGGGCGGTTCGAGCGGGTCGGTGACGACGTGATCCTCGACGGCGCCCACAATCCGCACGGCGCGGCGGCCCTCGCGGCGACGCTCGCGGCGCGCGGCGAGCGCCCGGTGCTCATCATCGCGGTGTCGGCCGACAAGGACGTCGCGGCGCTGGTCGGCGCGATCGCGCCGCAGTGCGCGCGGGTGATCGCGACGCGCTACCAGCAGGATCGCGCGATGGATCCCGTCGCGCTCGCCGCGCTCATCACCGGCGCGACGCACGCCCCCGATCTCGCGGCCGCCCTCGCGCTCGCCCGGGCCCAGCCGATCCGGCCGATCGTGGTCGCCGGCTCGCTGTTCCTGGTCGGCGAGGCCCGCACGCTGCTCCTCGGGGCCCCGACCGACCCGATCTGGGCCTCGGACCCGCACGCGCGCCGGTGATTTGCCCCAGAGCCTCGGGCCTCGTACGATCCAGCCATGCGCACTGTCCTCGCCGGGTTGACCGCGATCTTGCTCGTCGGCCCCGCGTTCGCCGACGGCAAGCACGCCGGGACGCCTCCGCCACCGCCGCGCGAGAAGGCGCCGCAGGCCCCGCCGACCGTCGTCCACAAGGAGGGCGAGTACGGCGGCGTCATCCCCGGGCAAAAGCCCGAGCCGACCAAGGGACACCCCAAGGTCGCCACCGCCAAGGGCACGCTGTCGTGGATCGGCTTCGAGGCCAAGGACGGTGGCGCCGAGGTGTTCTTCCAGTCGCTCGGCGCGTTCGATGTCAGCCAGAGCGTGATGGGCTCGACGCTGTTCATCTACCTCACGCTCCCGCGCCTCGGGCACAACACGTGGCGCCAGATCGACACCCGCTACTTCGACAACCCGATCGCCGGCATGGTCGCGCGCCAGGTCGCCGCCGCGAAGGCCGGCAAGGATCACCCGGCGCACCCCTTGGGCATCGAGGTCCGCGTCGCGTTCAAGAACCCCAAGGACGCCAAGGAAGCCGCGATGAAGACGGCGACCGAGCCCGACGGGCTGTACTACGCGTACCTCACGTTCCCCGAGGGCACCGGCGAGGCCAAGGCCGCGCAGCCGACGATGAAGGATCCCGAGAAGTGAGCGCGACGACGCGAGCAGCTCGCGTCATGAACCAGCGAGGGCGAAGCCCGAGATCTACTTCGCGGCGAGCAGCGCGTCCTTGAGCGTCGAGGACTCCTGCTCGCCGAGGTACGCCGCGCGCGCCTTGCCGTCGGGGCCGAGCACGAGCGCGTACGGGACCGCGCGGACGTCGTACTGCTTCTTCAGCGTGCCGTCGTCGACCAGCACGGTGCCCTTGAACTTGGTGTCGGCGACGACCTTGACCGCGGCGTCCGCGTTGCCGGCGACGAACACCGCGACGGTGTTGGCGCCGACCGAGCGCGCGACCTCCTCGCCGCGCGGGATCTCGGCCAGGCAGTGCGAGCACGTCGGCGACACGAACATCACGAGCGCCGGCTTGCCTGCGAGCGTCTTGGGATCGAACACCGCGTCGCCCAGCGTCGGCGCGACCAGCGATTCGGCGACGTTGCCGGGCGGGATCGCCTCGGCGTGGTGACAGGCGGCGAGCGCGAGCAGGATCCCCGCGAGGATCAGGCCAGAGCCCCCTTTTGTCCGGACGCGGTGTAGTGGCATACCGTCGGTATGGATAGCACGGAGGTCGCGACCGAGTTATCCGACCTCGTGCACCGGATCCGCGCGCAGCTCGGGCGCCGCGCGCGGCTCGGTGGCTGGGCGATGCCGGGCGGCCCGTCGCCGCGGTTCGCGAGCGGCTCGGTCGTCGAGGCCGCACCGTCCGACACCCCGATCCCGCTACCGGTCTACGACGAGCCCGCGCGCGGTAAGCGCACGCTCGAGGTCATCCGCGCCGAGGTCGGCGACTGCACGCGGTGCAAGCTGTCGGCGACCCGCAACCAGATCGTGTTCGGCGTCGGCTCGCCGACCGCGTCGCTCGTGTTCGTCGGTGAGGCGCCGGGCGAACAGGAGGATCGCCGCGGCGAGCCGTTCGTCGGCCCGGCCGGCGAGCTGCTCGACAAGATGATCGAGGCGATGGGCTGGACGCGCCAGGCGGTCTACATCACGAACACGCTGATGTGCCGGCCGCCCGGCAATCGCAGCCCCGAGCCCGACGAGCTCGCGCGCTGCATGCCGTTCCTGTTCGCCAAGCTCGAGTCGCTGGCGCCGCGGATCGTCGTCGCGCTCGGTCGCCCGGCGGCGAACAACCTGCTCGGCACCGACGCACCGATCAGCACGCTGCGCGGGCGGTTCCACGATCGCCACGGCGTCCGCATCATGCCGACGTTCCACCCCGCGTACCTGCTGCGCGAGCCCGACCGCAAGCGCGACACGTGGAGCGACCTGAAGCTCGTGATCGCGGAGCTCGAGCGCCTCGGCGTGCCGGTCCCGAACCCGCCGCGCGCGTGAACCCGCTCGACGCCGAGCTCGCGCTCGATCGCCTCGATGGCCTGCTCGCGACCGAGCTGTCCGCCCACGTCCGCGCGTTCGCCGCCGCCCACGCGCGTGGCACGGCGGCTCCGGCGGCCCCGGCGGTGCTCGGTCAGCGCGCCACGCTCGCGGCCGCGCTGGTCGGCTGGACGCGACCCGCGCTCGCCGCGCGCGGCCTCGCGCTGACCCGGCTGGTCGCCCCGATCATCCTCGAGTCCGATCCACGCGTCGCCGCGATCCGCGCGCGCGCCCCGGACTGGGCCGACTACGGCGCCCTGCGTGCGGCCCGCGACGCCGCGGCGGTCGCGCAGTTCGGCCACGCCTACGCGACGGTGATCCACGATCTGCACGGCACGAGCGGAGTTCACGTCGCGCCGGTCGCCGACGCCCCGATCGTCGACGGCTGGGCTGCACCCGACGCGCGGGTCGACGCCGGGGCGATGTGGGCGAGCCTCGCGGCGCGCTATGAAGTCTCCGGCACGCCGTCGATCGTCCATGCCGCCGCCCGGCCGCGCGCGTTCGTCGTCGTGCCCGGCCGCGAGGTGATCGTCGTCGTTCCCGCGCAGCTCGACACGCCGGCCGCGCGGTTCGCCGCGCTCCACGAGCTCGGGCACGCGATCGCCGCGCTCGCGATCGCGCGCCCGCTGCCGCGTGTCGTCGACGAGGCGGTCGCGTCGCTCGCCGCGCGCGCGATGGAGGATCCGGCCTCGCCGTTCGCGAGCCCGCTCGCCGCCGCCGCGCGCGCCCGCCGCCTCGCGATCGCGGCGCGGCTCGACGCGATCGAGCGGGGCGCCTCGCCCGGCGATCTCGCGCGCCCGCCGTGGGCGCTGTGGCACGACGCCGGCGCGCAGGCGACCTACGTCGCGGCCGAGACGATCGCCGACGAGCTCGCCGCGTCGACCGCGCCGTTCGCGACGACGCTCGCCGCGATCGCGACCCGCGTCGATCGCGCGACACCGAGCTGACCCCAAGTTCACTCGAGGTGAACCGCCTCGCCGTCGGCGCTTTCGCGATGCCTTCGCCGCGCCTCGGCCTCGCGAAAGATGTTCGGCGATCCGACTCACCTCAAGTGAACTTGGGGTGAGCAGACATGCGACTGTCGCCCCGTGCTGCGGGCGTCGATCCTCGTCGTGGTGCTCGCCGGATGCATCCGCGCGCCGGCCCGGCTCGATGTCGCCGCGCTGGTCGCGCAGCGCGGGCCGATCGAGGCGCGTCACGATCTCGAGATCCGGATCGTGAACGATCCGCGAGACCTGCAGGCACACCTCGCGCTCGCCGCGCTCGCCGAGCAGCAGCAGCGCCCGAGCCAGGCGATCGCGGTCCTCGAGCACGTCATCGTCGTCGGCGGCCCGATCGGGACGCGCTGGCACGCCGACGATCGCGCGCGGCTCGCGCGACTCGTGCTCGCACGCGGCCAGGAGCGGCTCGCACGCGGCGCGCCGACCGCGCTCGCGGATCTCGAGCGCGCCCGGTCGCTCGGAGCGGTCGTCGGCGACGACGATCTCGGCGCGGCGCGGGTCGCGCTCGCGGTCGTCGAGCTCCGCCACGTCGATGCCGCGGTCCGCGCGCGCGGCAAGCGCCGGTTCGCCGCGACGACCGATCAGGCCGTGCCCGACCTCGTCGTGCGCGGCGCGTCGGATCGCGCGACGCCAGCACAGCGCGGCGCCTTCGGGGTGTGGCTGTGGAGCGCGGGCGCCCGGCGCGCGGCGTGGGAGGAGCTCGATGCCTGGCACGCCAGCAAGCTCGCGGATCCCGAGCTCACCACCGCGTACCTCGACGCGCGCGCGTGGTGGCAGCCGATCTGGAGCGGCGAGGCGCCGGTCCCGGACGCCGCCGACCTCGTCGGTCCCGAGCGCTGCCGGCTGGTCGCGTGTCGCGCGCGCGACATCGCCGGCGATGCCGACGCCGAGCGCGCGTTCGTGGGCTCGCCGCACCCGCGGATCGCCGATCCGATCGACGCCGCGGCGGTCATCGCGATCGCGCTGCGCGACAGCGTGCGCACCGGCGAAGGCTTCGGGCGCGCGATCGCGCGGCACGTCGACCTCGTCGCGCTCGCCGGATCCGATCCGCAGCATCCATTCCCCGAGGTCGCCCGGCAGGCACGCGCGGTGTTCGCGCGGCTGATCGGGAGCGCCGCGCCGATTCCGACCGATGCCGAGCTCGCGACCGCCGACGAACGGACAGCCGCGGCGGCCGCGCGCGCGCTCGCCGGGCTACCGATCGGCGACAGCGACGTCGTCGCGCAGCTCGCGGCCTCCGATACACCCGACGCGCCCGCCGCCGATGCGACCGCGAGCGATGTCGACGATCCGCTCGCCACCGCGGTCGCCGCGGCGGTCGCGCGCGTGTTGCCGCGCGGCGCGAACGGCGTCGCGATCGCGCGGATCGTCGCCGGCTATCGTCGCGATCCCGCGATCGCCGACCGGCTCGCGCGCGACGCGGTCGCCGAGTCCGACGACGCCGCGCTCGGCGAGGCGCTGGTCGGTGCGACGTTCGACGCGCTCGGCGATCCGGCGCGTGCCCGCACCGCGTGGCAGGCCGCGGTCGACGCCGCCGCCGAGCCGCGCTTCCAGGCCGGCCTCGCGCTCGCGATCGCGCGCGCCGGCGACGGCGATGCCGCGCTGGTCGCGGCGACCGCGGCGGCGGCGGCGTCGGGCGATCCGGCGGTCGTGTGGCTCGCCGTCGCACGGGCACTCGCCGGCGTTGGCAAGCCGGTCCATGCCATCGAGGCCGCGCGCTACGCGATCGAGCTCGCCGACGCCGGGGTCGCGATCGGCGCGCTCGACGTCGCCGCCGCGGCGAGCCGCGTGCTCGGACGCGATGCCCAGGCCGACGCGTTCGCGGCGCGCCGCGCGAAGCTGTCGCCCGAGGTCGCGCCGAACGACGACGATCCGACCGACGCGATCGCCGCGGTCGCGGCCTACCGCCGGTTCCAGACCGCGACGACGATCGCGCGGCTGTGGGTCGCGTCGCGCTGGAGTCGCGCCGACGCCGCGTCGCGCGTCGCGCTGCTCGCCGCGCTCGAGCCGAGTGATGCGCGCCGCACCGTGATCCGCGCCGAGCTCGTCCGGCTCGCCGGCGGCGCCGATGCCGAATCGGTGCGCCTCGTGCTCGACGCCCTGCGCGCCGAGCGCTGAGGCTACTTGCCGCCGCCCGCGGCGAGCGGACCCTCGACCCACGCCGCGAGCTGCTGCTTCCACGCCGCGAGCTGTGGATGGCCATCCGCGATGTTCGTGCGCTCGTCGGGATCCTTGGTCAGATCGTAGACCTCCCAGCGGTTGTCGCTGCTGCGGAAGTACACGTGGAAGCCGTCGGGCGTGACCATCGACTTCGCCGCGTGATCCCAGTCGGGCGCGGGCAGCAGCTCGGAGAACGCGGGCTGCGGGGGCAGGGCGTCGCCCGCGATCGCCGGGACCAGGCTGCGGCCCTGCCACGACGCGGGCGGCTTGACGTCGAACAGCGCGGCGATCGTGGGCGCGAGATCGACGAGCTCGACGACATCGTCGCGGACCGCCGGCTTGGCGCCCGGCACGCGGAAGATCAGCGGCACGTGGATCAGCTCGCCGTACAGCGAGTCGCCGTGGAAGAAGTCGGGCTTGCCGGCGATCACGTGGACGCCGAACGCCTCGCCGTGATCGGCCATCACGATCACCGTGGTCGACTTGTCGAGCCCGGTCGACGCGAGGGTGTCGAGCAGCTTGCCGATGTTGTCGTCGGTGAACGCGACCTCGTAGTCGTACTTCTGTTCGAGCGCCTTGGTGCCGTGCTCGGTGATCTCGTGGCCCGGATGCTCCATGTACGTGGAGTGCGGCTCGAACAGGTGCACGAGCATCGCGAACTTCTTCTTGGCGGTGCCGAGCTCGGTCAGCTTCTTCGTCGCCTTGTCGATCGTGCGCGGCCCGGCGGAGTCGTGGTTCGACTCGGGGATGTTGAGCGCGCCGGTGTTGTCCCAGAGGTCGGCGCCCTGCGTGATGTTGCTCGCCATCCAGGTGACGACATCGCCGCAGGTGTCGGGGTAGCGCTTGCGGTCGCAGAAGAAGAAGTGCGAGGTCTCGCCGATCGTCGTGAAGCCGGCGCCCTTCATGGTCTCGAACAGCAGGTCGTTGTCGTCGAGCACGGTCGGGTACGACTTGAACACCTTGTCGACCTTGACCTGCGACGGAAAGCGCGACGACAGGAACGACGGCACCGAGCGCGGCGTGTTCGGCGCCTGCGAGAACGCGCGGCTGAAGCGCACCGACTCCTTGGCGAACGCGTCGAGGTGCGGGGTCAGCGACTTGCCGTCGCGCTGGTAGCCGGCGACGCCGAGCCGATCGGCGCGCAGCGTGTCGACGAAGATGATGAGGACGTTGTCACCGCCGTGCACCGCGGCGGCGGCCGGCGCGACCGGCGTCGCATCGGTGGGCTTGGTCGCGACCTTGTGGCCGTCGCCGCCGATGCAGTTCTCGTCGATGCCGTTGTCGGGGATCTCGGTGGCGCCGGGGTGGACGTTCGGATCCTTGTCGTCGCAGTCGGGCCCGCCGAAGTAGGCCGAGTAACCGTCGCCGTCGCCGTCCTTGAACTTCTGCAGCACCGGGATGACCCGCGGGCCGAGGTACGAGCGCTCGGTGACGGCGGCGATCGTCGCCTCGGACGGCTCGTCGCGCCACACCGTGTAGATCAGGCCGAGTGCGATCATCACGCCGACACCGGCGAGCTTGTCGCCGCCGGGGATCGCGGCGCGCAGCTTGGCGAGCGGGCCGAACGCGAGCAGCCCGATCGCGATCGCGGCGACCGGCAGCATCGCGAGCATCACGAGCGAGCCGAGGTTGAGCGCCTGGGCATCGAGCCCGCCGGTGATCACCTTGTAGACCACCGCGGCACCGCCGAGCACCGCGAGCACGAGCACGAGCACCGTGCGCGAGCCGACCGTCTTTTCGATCGCGGTCGCGAGCGGCGGGACGTCGGGCAGGATGTCGAGCGCGCGATACACCAGGCGGAAGATCGGCAGCGCGCAGAGTGCGAGGAGCGGCACCGCCCCAACGACGACCGCGCCGAGCAAGAGGCCACCGACCGCCTTGCGCTGGACGTCGCCGACGAGGACGACCGCGAGCTTGCCGACCACGATCATGAGGACGCCCGCGACGACGGCGCCGCCGACCAGCGCGCCGATCACCTTGCGGTCGAGATCGGCGTCCGCGCGGAGCTTGCCGAAGCCGCGCCAGATCCAGCCACTGCCCCAGGTCGCGTTGCCGGCGCCGAGGACGACGCCGCTGCCGACCGCGAGCGGCAGCGTGACCATCGCCCACAGCCCGAGCAGCGAGCCCATCCCGCCGCCGGCGTGGACGCCGTCGTAGATCCCGAGGATGAGGCCGGCCAGCAGCACCACGCCACAGCCAACGGCGAGCCCGTGGACGTACGGGTGAGGTGCTTCGGGCGGCGGCGTGGGCTCTGACATCACCGCTTCGATAACATAGTGGCCTCGCTGCCGCTCGGCGCTCTCCGCTCGAACCTGGTTCGAGCGCGCAGCCTGCTAGCTCCGGCGGACCTCGACGAGCACGCCTTCGACGAACCGCGGGTCGATCTCGGCGTCCGTGACCGCGGCGAGCATGGTCTCGAGATCGTCGAGCCAGCCATCGACCAGGCGCGCCACCACGATCGCCGAGGTCGCCAGCTGCTGGGCGCCGAGCCGCGCGACGATCGCGTCGTGCCCGGCGCGGCGCGCGGCCGGCACGAGCTTGCCGATCCGGAAGCCCTGCTGGCGCAGCGTCGTCAGCTCGGCCTGCGACAGCGCCTGACCGCGGAACTCGCCGCCGACCGCCGCGCGCGCGAGCGCCGTGCGGACCCAGTCGTCGAGCCGGGGACGCGGCTCGGGCGCCTGCGACGCGGCGATGAGGTCGATGCCGAGGCTCTCGACCAGCGCGATCGTCACGGTCAGCCCGGCGAGCACCTCACCGGCGCGCCGCAGATCGGCCTGCGACTCGAACGGCCGCAGCCCGGTGATCGGCGGATCGTCGGCGGCGCGCGAGAACAGCGGGCGCGGCGAGCACAACCCGGCGACCAGCTCGCGGGCCGGGCTGCTCGCGAGGACCGCGCGCGGCGCGAGCGCCTGTGCGAGCCGCGACAGCTTGACCGTCACGGTGTAGCCGACGCGGAACAGCCGCTGCAGCGCGATCGTGCGCAGCGCCTCGCTCGCGCGGCCGAGGTCGCCGCGCGAGACGGTCTCGAGCCCGAGCGACAGCGTCGCGGTCGCGAACAGCGCGCCGCGCTGGACGACCTCGGTCTGACCGGGCTTGGCGCGCGCCGCGGCGAGCACCTTGTTGACCAGCGTGACGATCGCGGCCTCGACGCGCTCGGACTCGAGCTCGCCGGCGACGTCCATCGCGCGCGCCAGGAAGCTTCGGCCGATGACCTCCTCGACCATCACCATCGTGAGCCGGCCGGCGTCGTCGTGGACCCGGAGATCCTGGGTGTTCTCGCCGATCGCGACCGCGCTCGGCTCGAGCGGCCGGAACAGATCGAGCGCGTCGTAGAAGTCGACGTAGCCGAGGTCGGCGAGCCGGCCCGAGCGCCAGCGATACGCGGTCTCTTCGAGCTCGGCGGCCGGCTCCGAGCGCGCCGACATGATCGTGTGCCGCGCCAGATCGGCGTCGGCACGATAGAGATCCTCGACGATGCGCTGGGTCAGGCGCTGGTGATCCTCGTCGCCGTGGAGCTCGAGCATGAAGAACCGATCGGGCGTCGCCATCACCGGGACCGACTGATCGCGCGTCGGATCCTCCTCGGGATCCTCCTCGAGCGAGACGTCATAGACCTTGACCATGCGCTGCAGGATCATCGCGCGCAGCTCGGCATCGAGCGCGCCCCATACCTCGCCGACCTTCTCGTAGCCGGCCTCGATCAGCGCGGCGAGCCACGGCTTCAACGGCGCGAGATCGAGGTGGTCCCGGTTCCAGCCATCGAGATCGAAGCAGCCCTGGATCTGCTGCGGAGTCGCGAGCGCGATCAGCTCCTGGGCGTCCTCGAACCCGACCTCGTGGACCAGCTCGAACACCTCGTTGGGCGCGAGCGTCGCGACCGTGCCGGCCGGATCGTCGGTCGTCACCATGGCTTCGATGCGGCGAAACCCGCGCGGACCGGCGAGCTGGGCGCGGAGGCGGGCGAGGGGCGTCGACGGTGGATCGTGAGACACTTGGCCTCGATGCCTAGCATGGATCCCGCGGATCCCGTGGACCACGCCGTGCGTGCGTGGGTGCACCACGTCGGTCCCGGGCTCTACGGCGTCGCGTGCTCCGGCGGTGCCGACTCGATGGCGTTGCTCCACGCGACGATCGCCGCGGCCGGCGCGCCGCACGTCATCGCGCTCGCGATCGATCACGGCCTCACGCCGGCGAGCGCGGCGACCGCCGAGGCCGTCGCGACCTGGGCCCGCGGGCAGGGCGCCGCCGCGGTGGTGCGCCGGGTCACCGTCGCGCGCCGCGCGTCGCTCGAGGCCGCTGCCCGCGACGCCCGCTACGCGGCGCTCGATGCGCTCGCCGACGCGCTCGGCCTGTCGACGATCTTCGTCGGTCACACCGCGCGCGACCAGGCCGAGACCGTCGTGCTCCGCATCCTGCGCGGTACGGGGCCCGCCGGGCTCGCCGCGATCCCCGCCGAGCGCGGCCGGATCGCGCGCCCGCTGCTCGCGCTCGACCGCGCCGCGATCGAGGCCTATGTCGCGGCCCACGCGCTGCCGACCTGGACCGATCCGATGAACGCCGATCATCGGCTCACCCGGGTCCGCGTGCGCGAGACGATCCTGCCCGTGTTGCGCAGCGAGAACGCCCAGCTCGATGCCGCGCTGTGCCGGCTCGCCGCCAGCGCGCGCGAGTGGACCGCGGTGATCGACGCGGCGGCCGCCCCGCACGCGCGGTTCCCGATCGACTGCGCGGCGCTCGCGCGGATGCCGATCGCGATCCGCAAGCGGGCGATCGCCCTGGCCGTCGGGCGCGATCTCGGCGCGGGGCACCTCGCCGCGATCGATCGGCTGGTGTGCGCACCGACCGCCGGTCAGGTCGCGCTCGCGATCCCCGGTGGCGCGATCGCGCGGACCTACGATCGCCTCGAGCGTCGCGTGCCCCTCACCAGCTCGACCAGCCCGCGGGTGGCGCCGGTCGGTCACGCGTTCCGGACCTGGCAGGCCGGCGACCGGATGCGACCGCTCCGGTTGCGCGGCCGATCGCGCAAGTTGTCGGACCTGTACGCCGATGCGCGGGTCCCGCGCGACGTCCGCGCCACCGCGGTGGTGCTCACGCGCACGACCGATCACGCGATCGTGTGGGCCGAGCACATCGGCCCGGCCTTCGACGTGCGGTCGGATCTCGTACCTCTCTGAATGGGTGGGACAATTCGACCGAATTGGCCTTTGCATCCGAGGGTATTGGCCGCATGCTAAGCCCAAGTTTCCTTCCGGGATCACGCTTTGCGCCAATCACACAAGACCATCCTGATCTGGGCGATCCTGATCCTCATGTTCGTGAGCATCTACTCGATGTTCACGGACTCCTCGTCCAAGGAAAAGGAGCTGGACGTCACCGCGTTCCGCGCCCAGATCACGAAGCCCGACGAGGCCCAGAAGATCGAGTCGATCGTCGCCGAGCCCCGCGGGCACGACGACGCGCGCTATGTCGTCACCTACAAGAACGCGCCCGGCAACGTGAAGTCGGTCGTGTACGGCGAGTTCCCCGGCCAGATCGCCGAGGAGATCAACAAGGCCGGCATCAACTACAAGGCCAAGGCCAAGGACGAGTCGAGCATCTGGCCGCAGGTGCTGGTCTGGTGGCTGCCGATGCTGCTCCTGATCGGCATCTTCTTCCTGTTCATGCGCCAGCTGCAGTCGGGCGGCGGCAAGGCGATGTCGTTCGGTAAGAGCAAGGCCAAGCTGCTCTCCGATCACCAGAACCGCGTGACGTTCAAGGACGTCGCCGGCATCGAGGAAGCCAAGGACGAGGTCGAGGAGATCATCGCGTTCTTGAAGGACCCCAAGAAGTTCACCCGCCTCGGCGGTCGGATCCCCAAGGGCGTCCTCATGATGGGCAGCCCGGGCACCGGCAAGACGCTGCTCGCCCGCGCGATCGCCGGCGAGGCAGGCGTGCCGTTCTTCTCGATCTCGGGCTCGGACTTCGTCGAGATGTTCGTCGGCGTCGGCGCGAGCCGCGTCCGCGACCTGTTCGAGCAGGGCAAGAAGAACGCGCCCTGCATCATCTTCATCGACGAGATCGACGCGGTCGGCCGCCACCGTGGCGCCGGGCTCGGCGGCGGTCACGACGAGCGCGAGCAGACGCTCAACCAGCTCCTCGTCGAGATGGACGGCTTCGAGTCCAACGACGGCGTCATCATCATCGCCGCGACCAACCGCCCGGACGTCCTCGATCCGGCGCTGCTGCGCCCGGGTCGATTCGACCGCCGCATCGTCGTCCCGCGTCCCGATCTGCGCGGCCGCGCCGGCATCCTCGCCGTCCACACCCGCAAGGTCCCGCTCGCGACCGGCGTCGACATCGAGATCCTCGCCCGCGGGACCCCCGGGTTCTCGGGCGCCGACCTCGAGTTCCTCGTCAACGAGGCGGCGCTGATCGCCGCCCGCCGCGACAAGGACAAGGTCGAGATGATCGACTTCGAGGACGCCAAGGACAAGGTCCTGATGGGCGCCGAGCGCCGCTCGATGTTCATCTCGGACAAGGAGAAGCGCACGACCGCGGTCCACGAGGCCGGTCACGCGCTCGTCACTCGGTTCGTCGGCGAAGAGGCCGACCCGGTCCACAAGGTCACGATCATCCCGCGCGGTCGCGCGCTCGGCGTGACCCAGCAGCTGCCACCCGAGGATCGCCTGTCGATGACGCGCGAGTTCGCGCAGAACCAGATCGCGATCCTGATGGGCGGCCGTGTCGCCGAGGAGATCGTGTTCGGTCAGAAGACGACCGGCGCCGGTAACGACATCGAGCGCGCCACCGAGATCGCGCGCTCGATGGTGACCGAGTGGGGCATGAGCGACCTGTTCGGCCCGCTCAACTTCAGCACCGGCAAACAGGAGGTCTTCCTCGGTCGCGATATCGGCGGCCAGACCCACCACAGCGAAGACACGGCGAAGGGCATCGACGCCGAGATCCGCACGATCGTCACGAACCAGTACACCCGCGCGACCGGGATCCTGACCGAGCACCGCACGGAGCTCGAGCAGATCGCCGACGCGCTGATGGAGTTCGAGACGATCGACGCCGACGACATCGACACGCTGCTCCGCGGCGACAAGATCGACCGCCCGATCTCGGCGGCCGCGAAGAAGCGCGCCGAGGCCGGCAGCGCCAAGGACGACACCCAGAACGAGGCGCGCACGCGCCCGCTGCTTCCCCCGATCGGAACGAAGAAGGATCCGACGCCCGAGCCGGCGTGATCCTGCCGACCGACCGCGCGCTCGTCATGGGCGTGGTCAACGTGACGCCCGACTCGTTCTCTGATGGTGGCGCCTTCCTCGACCCGGCGGCCGCCATCGCGCACGGCCGCGCCCTGCGCGCCGCCGGCGCCGATATCCTCGACATCGGCGGCGAGGCGACCAACCCGCGGGCCCGGCCGGTCGAGGCCACCGAGGAGCTCCGGCGCATCCTGCCCGTGATCGCGGCGCTCGCCGCCGACGGCGCGGTCGTCTCGGTCGACACCACGAAGGCCGCGGTCGCGCGTGCCGCGGTCGCCGCCGGCGCGACGATCGTGAACGACGTCTCCGGCGGCCTGTTCGACCCCGCGATGGCCGCGGCGCTCGACGCGCTCGACGCGACCTACATCGCCGGCCACCTGCGGGGCCGCACACTCGCCGAGGTGTTCGCGCACGAAGGCGGCCCGCCGCACTGGACCGAGGTCGCCGACGAGCTCGTCGCGCGGCTCGCGACGCTGTCGCCGGCCGTTCGCGCGCGGACCTGGATCGACCCCGGGCTCGGGTTCGGCAAGGGGGGCGACCCGGCAGGCAACCTCGCGTTGATCCGCCACACCCGCGAGCTCGGCGCCCGGGTCGGCGCGCCGGTCGTCGTCGGGCCGAGCCGCAAGCGCTTCGTGTCCCGCGCCGCCGGGACGACTGACCCGCGACTCGTCGATGTCGCATCGGTCACGGCGTGTCTCGCCGCGATCCGCTGCGGCGCGCAAGTCGTGCGGGTTCACGACGTCGCCGCGCTGCGCGCTGCGATGTCGATCGACGCCGCGATTTAGCGGATACTTCATCGTGTGCTGGAGTCGCTCCACAAGTTCGTCGACGGGCTGACCCTCGGGTCGGTCGCGACGACGGCGGTCGACATCCTGCTCGTCTACTACCTGATCTATCGCCTGCTGATGACGATCCGCGGCACGCGCGCCGCGCAGATGGTCGTCGGCATCGTGCTGATCGGCGCCGCGTTCTTCATCGCCGGCCGGCTCGAGCTGTCGACGATCTCGTGGGTCCTCGACAACTTCATCTCGTACTTCATCATCCTCATCATCGTCGTGTTCCAGGCCGACATCCGGCGGGCGCTCGGGCGCATCGGCCAGAACATCTTGCCGTTCGGCAAGAAGCAGGAGAACGCGCAGGCGATCGACGAGATCGTCGCGGCGTGCGTGCAGCTCGCGCGCGCGCGGATCGGCGCGCTCATCGTGTTCGAGCGCGACGCGTCGCTCGAGGAGTTCGTCGACGACGCGACCCGGCTCGACGCCACGCTGTCGCGCCAGCTGCTGGTCTCGCTGTTCGTGCCCGCGAAGGACAACGAGCTGCACGACGGCGCGGTCGTGATCGGCAAGTCGCACAAGATCGATCTGGCGCGCGCGCTCCTGCCGCTGTCGCGCGCCACCGACCTCGGCCCGGAGTTCGGCACGCGCCACCGCGCGGCGCTCGGGATCACCGAGGACACCGACGCGGTCTCGGTCGTGGTCTCCGAGGAGCGCGGCGAGATCTCGCTGTGCTTCAAGGGCTCGATCGCGCGCGACCTCGAGGCGGTCACGCTGCGGCGCGCGCTGGTCGGCCTGTTTGCCGCCGGCCGCGCCGACCACATGGCCGAGGAGGCCGAGGCTGCGGCCGCGGTCGGTCAGGCGCTCGCCGCGATGGCCGATCTCAACGAGGACGTCCGCGAGCCCGCGGGCGCCGAGTCGGGCTAGGCAAGCGGATGGCGCGCAACAAGTCGCAGACGATCGGGCCGCTCGGGCGCACGCCGGCGCGCTCGAGCCGACCGAACCCGGTGCGTCCGCCGCCCAAGGCCAAGCCGCCATCGCGCGGGCCGATCGAGGTGCCGCCGGAGCGCGGCGCGATCACCCGCTGGCTGCGCGGCGCGTTCCTCACCAACCTCGGCCTCAAGTTCCTGTCGCTCGTGCTCGCGGTCACCGTGTTTCTCCTCGTCAACACCGATCGCGATCGCGAGATCACGACGACGGTCGGCATCGCGTACACGCTGCCCGACGACAAGGTGCTGGTGTCCGAGCGGATCGAGGACGTCCACGTCACGATCAAGGGGCCGTGGCGGAAGCTGCGCGGGTTCGACGCGCGCGAGATCGACCGCATCAACCTCGACCTGCGGCACGCCAACGGCGGCGAGCTCGCGATCACGCCGGAGATGATCCACGTGCCGGCCGGCATGCAGGTGATCCAGATCAGCCCGCGGTTCGTGCGCGTGGTGTTCGACAAGCGGGTCGAGAAGCTCGTCGAGATCACGCCGGCGCTCGTCGATCATCCGCAGCATGGCTACGTCGTCGCCGAGGCCAAGGCCGTGCCGGCGACGGCCAAGATCCGCGGCGCCGAGGGCACGCTGCGCGCGCTGACCTCGATCCGCACGCGCCAGCTCAGCCTCGAGGGCCGCACCGACAGCTTCACGATCGACACCGAGGTCGTGCCGCCCGACGGCATCGACCTCGAGGGCTCGGCGATCGTGAACCTCCAGGTCCATCTCGACGAGGAGCTCGTCACCCGCAAGCTGCCGGGCCTGGTCGTCGCGGTGCGCGGCGACGGGATCGATCCGGCCCGCTGGAAGATCGTGCCGGGGCAGGTCGACGTCACGTTGACCGGGGCCCTGCTCGCGGTCGAGAAGGCCAAGGACACGATGGTGGCGGTCGTCAAGCTCGTGCCGGCGGAAGGCAAGGCGCGCGAGGTCGACGTCACGATCGAGGGCCTGCCGCCGGGCATCGGCGTCAAGCTGTCGCCCGAGCGCGTGAAGGTCGTGCCCGTCGTGGTACCAAACCACCCATGAGCAACGGGCGTTCTCTGTTCGGCACCGACGGCATGCGCGGCGTCGCCAACGTCGAGCCGATGACCGGCGCGACCGTGATGCGGCTCGGCATGGCGGTCGCCGCGCGGCTGCGCCAGCCGGGTCGCCACACGCGGATCGCGATCGGCAAGGACACCCGGTTGTCGGGCTACATGTTCGAGTCGGCGCTCGCCGCCGGCATCGTGTCGATGGGGGCCGACGTCTGGCTGACCGGCCCGCTGCCGACACCGGGCATCGCGTTCATCACGTCGTCGATGCGGTGCGATGCCGGGGTCGTGATCAGCGCGTCCCACAATCCGTTCGAGGACAACGGCATCAAGATCTTCGCGCGCGACGGCTACAAGTTGCCCGATCACATCGAGGCCGAGATCGAGGCGCTGATGAGCTCGCCCGAGCTCGACGGCAAGCGCGCGCACGGCGTCGACGTCGGCTACAGCCGCCGCATCGAGGATGCCCGCGGCCGCTACGTCGTGTACTGCAAGGCGACGTTCCCGACCGAGCTGACACTCGACGGTCTCCACATCGTCGTCGATGCGGCCCACGGCGCCGCGTATCGCGTCGGCCCGGCGGTGTTCGAGGAGCTCGGCGCCAAGGTCACCGCGATCCACACCAAGCCCGACGGCAAGAACATCAACGCCCGCGCCGGCGCGCTGCACCCGCAGACGATGGCCGAGACCGTGCGCCTGCACGACGCGCACATCGGGATCGCGTTCGACGGCGACGCCGACCGCCTCGTGCTGTGCGACGAGCACGGCACCGTGGTCGACGGCGACGCCGTGATGGCGCTGTGTGCGACGCGGATGATCCGCGAGAAGCGCCTGGTCAAGGACACGCTGGTCGCGACCGTGATGTCGAACCTCGGCCTCGAGCGCGCGATCCGGAACGCGGGCGGCACCGTCGTGCGGACCCAGGTCGGCGATCGCTACGTCGTCGAGGAGATGCGCAAGCACGGCTACAACCTCGGCGGCGAGCAGTCGGGCCACCTGGTGTTCATGGATCACGCGACGACCGGCGACGGCATCGTCGCGGCGCTCCGCGTGCTCGCGATCATGGCGCGCGAGGGCGCCCCGCTGTCGGAGCTCGCGAAGGTGATGACGCGGACCCCGCAGGTGCTCGTCAACATCGCGGTCGACAAGAAGGTTCCGATCGATCAGCTCGCCGACGTCTCGCGCATGATCGCCGAGGTCGAGAAGACGCTCGGCGAGGACGGCCGCGTCCTCGTGCGCTACAGCGGCACCGAGAGCAAGGCGCGCGTGATGATCGAGGGCCTCGACGAGGCGCGCATCAAGGGCTGGGCCGACGACATCGCCGGCGCGCTCGCCCGCGGCTGCCGAGCCTAGCGCCCGTGCTGCCGGTCGTCACCGCGGCCGAGATGCGCGCGCTCGATCGCGCGACGATCGACGAGATCGGGCTGTCGGCGGCGACCCTGATGGAGACCGCCGGGCGCGCGTGCGCCGACGCCGCGTGCCGCATGGTGTCGGCCGGGCACGTCGCGGTGATCTGCGGCCCGGGCAACAACGGCGGCGACGGCTTCGTGATCGCGCGCGTGCTGCGGGCCCGCGGCTACGACGCGGTCGCCTACCTCGCGTTGCCGCGCGACCAGATCCGCGACGAGGCGCTCGCGCACCTCGCGGTCCTCGAGCGCGCCGGTGGCGTCGTGCGCACGATCGCGACCGCCGGCTCGCTGGCCGAGGCCAAGGCCCGGATCGTCGGCGCCGAGCTCGTGGTCGACGCGCTGTTCGGCGTCGGGCTCGCGCGCCCGATCGCCGGGCACCTCGCCGACATCGTCGCCGCGATCAACCTCGCGCCGCGCCGACTCGCGGTCGACATCCCGAGCGGGCTAGCGACCGACACCGGGGAGGTCCTCGGCGTCGCGGTCGAGGCCCACGTCACCGTCACGATGGCCGCACACAAGGTCGCGCTCGCGTCGGCACCGGGCTTCGCGCGCTGCGGTGTCGTCGAGGTCGCCGAGATCGGCGTGCCGGCGCGGCTGATCGCGGCCTCGCGGATCGCGGCGCACCTCGTCCAGCCGTCCGACGTCGCGCGCTGGCTGCCACGCGGCACGCCGCTCGATCACAAGGGCACGCGCGGCAGCCTGCTCGTCGTCGGTGGCTCGGTCGGGATGCGCGGGGCAGGGCGGATGGCGTCGCTCGCCGCGCTCCGCGCCGGAGCCGGCACGGTCACGCTCGCGTCGCGCGACGCCGATGCCGCCGCGCCCGACGCCGTGATGACGCTGTCGATCGCCGGCGCGCTCGGCGAAGCGCTCGCCCGCCGTGCCGCGATCGTGATCGGCTGCGGCCTCGTCGCCGACGACGCCGGCCGCGGCTGGGTCGCCGAGGTGCTCGCCTCCGGAATCCCGGCGGTGTTCGACGCCGGTGCGCTCGCGCTCGTCACGCCCGAGCAGCTCGCCGCCGCGGCCGGCCCGATCGCGATCACGCCGCACCCCGGCGAGGCCGCACGCCTGCTCGGACGCGACCTCGGCGAGCTCGAGCGCGATCGCCTGGCGGCCGCCCGCGAGCTCGCGACGCGCACGCGCACCGTGGTCGCCTACAAGGGCGCGCGCACCGTCGTATGCGACGGCACGCTCGGCGATCTGCACTGCTCGATCAACCCGACCGGCAGCCCGGCGCTCGCGACCGGAGGCAGCGGCGACGTGCTTGCCGGGACGATCGGCGCGCTGCTCGCGCAGGGCCTGTCGGCGCTCGACGCGGTCCGCGCCGGCGTGTTCATCCACGGCCGAGCCGGCGAGGTGCTCGCGGCGCGCGATGGCGTCCGCGGCGCGATCGCGAGCGATCTCCCCGCGGAAATCGGGCATGCCATCGCCCGGTTCGCAAATCCGGAGCGGTAGATCCCGCGTCCACGCGGAGACGCACCGCGTGTCCACACAACCGCATCTCGAAAAACACCCTTTCCTGATCGGTAGTTAGCCATGGCACGGCGGGTGCTTTTGGTCAGGGCATGTCGAAGCTGCCCGTCTCGTCTCGCATCGTCCGTCGCACCGAAACCGCTCCGCGCATGCTGCGCGTCACCGAGCCCGAGACGGCTGCTCCTGCGCACCAGAGCTTCGCGACCGCGTGCCTCCCGCACCAGCAGGAGCTGTTCGGCGTCGCGATGCGGATCTGCCGCGACCCCGACGCCGCGAAGGACCTCGTACAGGAGACCCTGCTCCGCGCGATGTGCGCGTGGGACAGCTTCCAGTCCGGCACCAACCTGCGCGCGTGGCTGTTCCGCATCCTGACCAACGCGTTCATCAACGGCTATCGCAAGCGCCGCCGCCACCAGAAGTTCGCGGTCGAGCGTCCGGGCGATGCGCTGACCGCGCTGTACGGCACCGACTGCGACTACCAGCCCGACGTCGCGATCGGCCTCCACGCCGACGAGCTGTGCGACGAGGTCAAGGCCGCGCTCGATCGCCTCGGCCCGGAGTATCGCGATGTCGTCGAGCGCGCCGACCTGCGCGGCGAGAAGTACAAGGACATCGCCGACGCGCTGCACGTCCCGATCGGCACCGTGATGTCGCGCCTGTTCCGCGCTCGGCGCGTCCTCGAGACCGAGCTCGCCCCGGTCGCCGCCCGCGACTACGGCATCCGTCGCGCGGCCTGAGCCTAGTACTCGAGCTCGCGGCTGCCGGGATGGACCGCGGCGCCGGTCGTGTCGGCCGGCAGGTGCTCGCTGGCGATCTCGCCGCGCGCGTCGGTGTAGGTCGCCCATACCAGGCCGTCCGAGGTGTGCACGAAGTACGGCTCCTGACGCACCGCTGCGTCGTCGGCCGACGGATCGACGACGTAGAAGTTGCGCCAGTCGGTGCGCGGCAAGACCGGCTTCGCGCCGACCAGCGCAGCCTTGGCGGCCGCCTTGACGTCGCCATCGGCGTCGGTGTCGGCGATCGCCGCGAGCGCGGTCTTCACGCTCGCGCTGCCGACGCGGGTGGCGAGCGCGGTCGCGGCCTGGGCGCGGACGTGCGGGCTCGGATCGGTCTGCGCCATCGCGACGAGGTCGCGCGTGACATCGTCGCCATCGAGCGCGGCGAGGGCGACGATCGCGTTCAAGCGCACGAGGCGCGACTTGTGGAACGCGGCGTGCTCGAGCAGCGACTTGCGATGCTCGGCGCCGAGGATCTGGGCGCGCTGCGCCGCGGGGATCGCGACGAGCACGCGGGCGACCGCGCCGGTGCCGTTGACCGCGGCCGCCCAGCCACCGAACTGGGTCGCGTACAGCCAGCGATCGAGCAGCGTGGCGAGCTTGTTGTTGGTCGCGGCCGACCCCGAGGTCGCGACGATCTCGCCGAGGGCCCACGCGGCATCGCCGGCGAGTCGATCGCTCTGCAGTCGATCGGCGCGCGGCGTGAGCGCGGTGCCGATCACGTCGATCGCCTGGACGTCGTGAAGCTCGCCGAGGGCCCACACCGCGGCGCGCTGGCGATCCGCGGCGGCGCTGTCGACCAGGCCGCGCAGCGTCGCGGCATCGGCGGTCGCGTCGGCCGAGGCCAGCCCGGCGATCGCGGCGAGCGCGACGCGCACGTTGCCGTCCTTGACCAGCTTGCCGAGCGCGCGGATCCCGGCGGGATCGTGGTGCGCGCGCAGCGTCGCGCCGAGCGCGCGGACGATCTCGGCGCGCGTCGGCGCGTCCTTGGGCACTTGCTCGACGAGCGCGATCAGCGCGGGCAGGGCAGCCGGATCGGTCGCATACGCGAGCGCCGCGGCGGCCGCGCGGTGCAGCTCGGGCGCACCCTCCTTGAGGATCGCGAGGAGCTGCGTGGTCGCGGTCGGTGCGTGGGTCGCCGCGCTGATCTGGCCGAGCGCATCGATCGACGCGAGCCGCAGCCGCGGCGGGTTGCCGGGCCCCGACAGCGCGATCAACCTGGGGGTCGCCGACGGCGTCGCGAGGATGCCGAGGTACTCGGCCGCCAGCACGCGGATCTCGGGATCCTCGTCGGCGAGGTGCTCGACGAGGACGTCACCGGCGCGCGCGTCGCGACCGAGGATCGGGCGCAGCGCGTCCATCGCGGCGAGCCGGATCGTGGCGTCCTTGTTGGTCAGCGCGCCGAGCATCGGCACGAGCGCGGCGGGATCGGCGGTCGCGCCGAGCGAGCGCAACACGGTCGGCATCGGCACGCGACTGCGCTCGAGCTCCGAGGTCAACGCGGCGGTCGCGCGCGGATCGGCCGCGGCGGCGAGCAACTCCACCGCGGTCGTCGGATCGCCGGGCAGCCGACCCTCGAGGTGCAGCACGAGCGCCGGGACCGCGGCCTTGCCGGCGATCGCGAGCGCCTCGCGCGCGCCGCGCCGCTTCGTCGGATCCGCGAGGCTGGCGACCAGCGTGCGCATCGCGTCCTCGCCGGCCTTGCCGGAGCCCGGCGCCGCGGCGATCTGACCGAGCGCGTAGGCGACCTTGTCGCGATAGGCCTGGCTGCCGACCGCGAGCTGCTCGGTCAGTGCGTCGAGCGCGTCGAGCGCGCCGAGCTGGCCGAGCGAGGCGACCGCGGCGGTCTTGATGTCCTCGCGCGAGTCGTTGAGCAGCCGGGTCAACGCCGGGACCGCCGAGCGATCGCCGAGCTTGCCGATCGCGCGCACCGCGGCCGTCACGATCCCCGGCGTGCCGTCGGTGAACCGGCCGACCAGCGGGATCACGGCGCGGCGATCGCCGAGCGACTCGAGCTGCTCGATCGCCTCGCGCTTGACCTCGACCTTGTCGTCGTCGAGGCGCGGGATGATCGCGATCACGACGCTCACGTTGCCGCGCTTGCCGATCGCGCCGAGCGAGCGCACCGCGTGCTGGCGCACGACCGGCTCGATGTCGCCGAGCGACCGCACCAGCGCCGCGGTCGCGTCGGCGCCGCCGATGTCGCCGAGCGCGTCGGCCGCGACGATGCGCGTCTTGGGATCGATGTCGGCGAGCCAGTCGATCATGAGCGGCACGGCCTCGACCACGCCGCCGGCGCCGAGCCCCTTGGCCGCGGCGTGGCGAACCGTGATCTCGTCGTCGTGCAGCGCGCGATCGAGCAGCCGGTCCTTGGTCAGGCTGATGTCGTGACCGAGCAGCGCGGTGACCGCGTCGAGCCGGTTCTTCGGCAGGTCGCTGTCGAGCCCCTCGGCATCGACATCGACCGCACCGGACCAATCGAAGTTGAACGCTCCCGCCGGTCGCGACGCGAGCGCGGAGGTCAGGAGCCCGAGGACGATCGCGAAGCGCTTCACGCCCTGCGAGTATGCCATCGAAAACTCACGGCGCCTTCGCGAGCTCGCCGATCGCCCACTTGACCTTCACCCGGGTCGCCTCGGGCAGATCGAGCTCGAGCAGGGCCTCGTACTCGTGGCGTGCACCCGCGCGATCACCGCGCTTCCAGCGCAGCGCGGCGAGCGCGATCCGCGGGCGTGGATCGGTCGCGCGCAGGGTCCTCGCGCGCTCGAGGGCCACGATCGCGCCGGGGTCGTCGCCTTCTTGATGGCGCAGGATGCCGAGGTCGTGCCACGCGGCGGCGTCGTCTGGCACCGCCGCGACCGCGCCTTCGAGCTGGGCGATCGCCGCCGGCAGCTCGCCCCAGCTCATCAGCGTGTCGGCGAACTCGCGGCGCGCGAAGTCGATGCTCTTCGGATCGTGCGCGTGGGCGACCGCCTGCAGGTAATGCGCGCGGGCGACCTCGTGCTGGCGCGCCTTCTCGGCGGTCTCGGCTGCGGTGATCTCGGCGCGCACGATCGCGGCGTCGTCGGGTGGCGCCGGCTTCGGCGGGCTCGTCGGATGCGTACACCCGACGACCAGGAGCAGCGCGAGTCTCACTCGGGCTTCTTCGGTTTCGCGACGCCGATCGAGCTCGCGTGGCGACGCGCGGCCGGCGCGATCTCGATGATCGCCTCGATGTCATCCGGGTTGACCTCGGCGGTCGGGTAGGGCCGGCGGCGCAACAGGTCGGGCTCGGCGTCCTCGGCGCGCTGCTGCTCGGCGGCGTCGCGCAGCACCATCGCCTCGACCTCCTCGACAGACTGGCGCCGCGTCGGATCGGCCGTGCCGACCAGCGCGCGCAGCTCGGCCTTGGTCGGCGCGATGATCGGCGTCTCACCGCCGAATTCGTCGTCGGACACCGCGGCATCGATCCGCGCCGCGAGCCCGGCGGCCCAGTCGTTGCGCTGCGGATCGTCGCTTTGCGACGCCGACGCGGTGAGCGGCATCAGGATGCGCGGCCGGGTGACGTCGGTGTGGTTCGGCTCGCGCATCGCCGGCATGGTCTCGAGCGTGCGACCGGCCTCGTTCGCGAGCGCCTCGATCGCCTCGATCGGCATCTCGAGGGTCTCCGGCTCGCGGTGCGGCTCGACGGTGCCAGGCGGCGGCGTCGCCGTCGGATGATCGGTCCACTCGTCGAGCGCCGGCCGCCGCGTGCTCATCGGCGGTGGGTTGGTCACCGCGTTGTCGTCGAACGGGCGCACCTGATCGATCGGCCGACCCATCACGGTGCGCGACTCGGGGCGCGAGTCGCTGCGCTTGCCGCGCGCGGCCAGCGCCGGGGCCGGGCCGAGGCCACTCGCCGGGCGAACCCGCGGCGCGGGCGTCGGTGGGATCGTCGGCGACCGCCGGCTCGGCGTCGGCGGCAGCGTCGCGGCGCGCTTGCGAGCAGCGGGTGCCGGCACGAGCTCGAGGTTGATCTGCGACGGCCGCAGCTCGAGCGGCGCGATCTCGAGCGGCTTGACCGCCAGTCGCGGCGGATCCTCGGCCTGCACGCGCGGGTGGGGCACGACCGGCGCGGTCTGCGCGATCGCGGCGGCCTCATCCTCGGCGGTCTTCTGCGCGGACGGCGGCTCGTCGACCAGCACCGCCATCGGCTTCTTGGTGGCGACCTCGCTGGCGAGCTCGTCGGGATCGATCGGCAGCGTGCCGCGCAGATCGGCGGTCTCGGCGAGCGCCTCCTCCTCGCGGCGCTTCTTGCCGTCGGCGGTCGTCTCGGTCGCGCTCTTGCGCACCGGCGCGCGATCGAGCGAGTCGAGCCGCGGCGACGTCGTCGTGGTCGGCGAGGTCGTGCGATCGCTCGTCACCTCGGGCACCGCGGCGGCCGCAGCCTCCTTCTGCCACGGGTACTCGATGCGCCCGTGGTTCGCGTGCTTGATCGTCTCGCGGAGCGAGTCGGCGACGCGCCGCAGATCGCCCATCGAGAGGCCCGACTCGTCGAGCTGGCCGAGGTGCAGCTTGCCGTAGACGATGCGCTGGACGAGGTTCTCGATCGCGGTGACGTCGGGCTTCTTCAGCGTGCGCGACGCCGCCTCGACCGCATCGCAGATCGCGAGGATCGCGGTCTCGCGACTCTGTGGCGGATGGCCGGGATACCGGAAGTCCTCGATCGTGAGGCCCTTGGGATTGCCCTGATCGCGCGCCTTGCCCCAGAAGTACTCGAGCACCCCGTTGCCGTGGTGCATGTGCATGAAGTCGACGATGCGCTCGTGCAGACCGGCCTTGCGCGCCGCGACGATGCCCTCGGTGACGTGCTTGAAGATCGCCTCGCACGACACCTCGGGTGGCAGCTGATCGTGCGGGCTGGTCTCGCCGGGCTCGAGGTTCTCGATGAAGTACTTCGGCTGTAGCGACTTGCCGAGATCGTGGAAGTACGCGCCGACGCGCACGAGCCGGCCGTCGGCACCGATCGCGTTCGCGGCGATCTCGGCGAGGTTCGCCATCATCAGGCTGTGCTGCCAGGTGCCGGGTGCGCGCTCGGCGATCTGCTTGAGCAGCGGGTGCGAGAGGTCGGTCAGGTTCGTCAGGTGGGTCTGGGTGATCTCGCCGACCAGGTGCTGGTAGACCGCGACGAGCGGGACCGCGACCACCGTGGCGATCACCGGGCCGAGCGTCGCGGCGTACCACGGCGAGTGCAGGACGTCGGCGAGCTCGCCGGTCGGCAGCGAGCCGGTCTGCAGCAGCTGGAGCAACGGGTAGGTGACCGCGGTGCACAGCGTCGCGGCGCCGCCGGCGATCAGCGCGGCGCGCCAGCGATACTTCGGGCGCTCGGCGACGACCAGCCCGGCGACCGCGGCCTGGACCAGGAACAGGCACGCGATCGCGAGATCGAACGGCCCGACGAAGCTGAAGATCAACGCCGCGAGGATGCCGGTCGCGAGCCCGACGACGCGATCGAGCACCAGCGTCGGCACGATCGCGAAGACCGCGACCGGCACGATCAAGATCGACGCCGTGGTGATCAGCAGCACGGCCTTCACGGCGGCCGCCGCGATGACGATCGCGCCCAGGCTCGCGAGCTGCACGCGCACCAGGCGACCGCGGTTGCTGCGCCGCATGTGGTGCGTGAAGATCGCGCCGAGCACCGCGGCGAGCAGCAGGAACGCGAGGTACGGCGCCGATCCGGTGGCGCTGCTCCGGCGCTCGGCGACCTCGCGCGCGATCGCCCCGGTCGCGAGCTCGCCGCGCGCGATCACGATCCCGGCGGGCTTGCCATCGGTCGCCGAGGACAGCGGCGGCACGCGCACCGTCAGGCCCGCGGGATCGCCAGCGACGACGTGCGGATCGAGCCAGCGATCGGCGGTGATGCTCGGCACGACGAGCACGGCGAACACGACGGCGAGCGCGAGGCCGAGCCACCACGACACGCTCGTCCGCCGCGGAATCTCGCGGGCGAGCGCGCCCTGCTGCGCGTTGCCGGTCACAGATTGATGTCAAACTCGGCGCGGGTGCGGCCGCTCTTGAGCGTCGGGAAGTGCAGCCCCGAGAGCACGCGGCCGATACAACCCTGGAGCCCGCCGCTCGCCTTGCCGTTGACCTTCACGAAGTTCACGCGGCCCGAGGGTCCGTCGATGATCATCGAGATGCTCGCCGAGCTCGTGCCCGACCCCTGGATGCAGGAGCCGAGCTGACCGCCAACGCCGGAGTACACCTTGTAGACCGTGCCCATGTCGAGCGAGCTCGCGCTGTCGTCATCGTCGTCGGACATGTCGAGCGTCTGGTTCTCGCCGGAGTTGTGGAAGCCACCCGCGCTGTTGGTCGAGTGGCCGCCGCCGCCGGTGTGCTTGCGCGGCGGCGGGGCCTTGGGCAGCGACACCTTGACCGCGAGCGTCGCGCCGCCGATGCCGGCGACGCCCGAGACCTTCGAGGCCTCCTCGTGGCTGACCGACTTGATGATGAAGAACACCGCGACGCCGACCGCGACGATGCCGATGCCGATCACCGCGTACAGCGTCGCGCCCTTGGTCTTCTCGCGACCCTGCACCACGACCTCGGCCTGCGCGCGGCGCTGATCGTCGCGCCGCTGCTTCGCGGCGTCGACCATCGGGCCGAGCAGCGGGTGCTTGTCCACCGCGGCACGCGACCCGGTGTCCTTGTCCATGATGATGTTGCCGTGGACGATGTCGCCCTTGTCGATCTGGCGCAGGATCTCGGCGAGCGAGAACGGGCCGTAGTCGAGCTTGCCCTTGGCGACCAGCCACTTCTCGGTCGAGTCGGCGAGGGCGGCCGACAGCGCGCGATCGACCGCCGTGTTGCCGGTCGCCGACGGTGGCTGGCTCGCGAGCTCGGCGGCGAGGCTGGTCTGGACACCCTGCACCTGGGTGTCGAGCGCCGACTCCGCGGCGAGCTTGGGCACCGCGGAGGTCTGCACCGCGCCACCCTTGCCGAGCGCCTCGGCGACGACCTCGCCGAGCACGTCGGCGCGTCCGAACCGCTTCTCGGGATCGCGGTGACACGAGCGCGCGACGATCTCGTCGATCTGCCCCGACAGGTTGGGCACGACCTCGCTCGGCCGTGGGCCGCCGCGCTCGAGCGGCTGGCCGACCAGCGCCTCGTAGAGCAACGCGCCGACGCCGTAGACATCGGCGGGACCGCTCGGCGCCGCGCCGGCCGCGACCTCGGGCGCGATGCAGCCGGTCGCCGGTACGAGGCCGCCCGCGATCGCCGCCGCGGTGCCCTGCGCGAGCGCGAGATCGATCACGCGCACGCGGCCCGCGCGATTGACGATCACCGACTCCGACGCGAGCGCGCCGTGGTGGACGTCGCCGAGCGCCGCGGCGACGCCGGCGATCAGGTTGCCGGTGCCGCGCGCGCCGAACCCCGAGGTGCCGACGCTCTTCTTCTTGGCGAGCAGATCGCGGACCAGCGTGCCGTCGACCTCCTCGGTCGCGATCCACAGGACATCGCCGGTGAGCCCGGCGGCGAGCGTCTTCACGAGGTGCTTGTGATCGGGGAGGGCCGCGGCCGCGCGCGTCCCGGCGATCACGTGATCGCGGATCGCGGTGTTCGCCGCGATCGCGGGGTTGATGACGTAGACCGTCGCGGGACCCTTGGGGCCGTTCGCGCGGTAGGCCTCCGCGATCCGGATCGGCCACAGGGCCTCGCCGAGGATGTACTCGCCGAGCTGGACGCCCGGCTGGAGACGCGGCACGAAGCCTTCGCGCCGGAACACGCCGGAGACCGCACCGATATCAGCCACGGGTAGCCCCCACAGGTGAACGTTAGGATAGTGGCGCGGGTGAATCAATCGCTCGGGCAGCTCGCCGCACGCGCCCGATTCGTCGCCTCGGGAGAGTGGTTCAGCGCCCGCAAGTACTTGCATCCACGCTCGAGATCACCGGACGAGATCAGGGCGTCGCCCAGCAGGAACTTCGCCCGGGCCGACCGCGGGTCGGCGCGGAGCGCGAGATCGGCCTCCGCGAGCTGCCGGAGGTGGTTGTTCGCGCGGTGCGCGGCCTCGGCGTTCGCGAGATGGGCGCTGACGACCGGCGTTGTGTTTGGGGGCGCGAGTGCGTGTGGCGCGGCGTCGACAGGCGGCGGCGCGGCGTCGATCGCGATCGTCGCGTCGACCGGGGCCATGGCGTCGGGCGGCGCGGCGGCGCGGGCGACCTGCGCGCGGGGTGCGGCCTCCACGGGTTTGCCGCGATCGCGGGTCGCGACGACGATCGCTACCACGACGACCGCGACGATCGCGAAGGCGGAGATCGCGAGGAGCTTGCCGCGATGGGTCGGCAGCGCGACGCCGCCGGTCGGGGTCGGCGCGAGCATCGGCGGCTCTGGAAGTGCTTCGATAAACGTCGATGGCGAGAACATCGTCGAGCGCATCGCGGCACGGGTCGGGGTGGACGCGGGCGCGGGCGCGGGCACGACGTTCACGGTTCCGTCGAGCTCGTGCTCGACCTGGGCGAGCAGGGCGTCGAGCGCCGCGGCGCTCGGTGGGCGCTGATCGGGCTTCTTCGCGAGGCAGTTCTGGAGCACGGCATCGAGGCTCGTGTAGCGCGCGAGCTCGGGGCGCACCGCGCCGAGGTGAGGCGCCGGCGTCCGCACGTGGTGGGTCAACCATTCGAGCGGCGTCAGCGCCTCGAACAGCCCGCAACCGGTGAGCATCGCGAACAGCGTCGCGGCGATCGAGTACAGGTCGCTCCGGCCGTCGAGCGGGTGGCCGCACGCCTGCTCGGGTGACATGAACTCCGGCGTGCCGAACACGGTGCCCTGCTGGGTCAGCGCCAGCGCCGAGCGCGACGAGCTGGCCGCGCCCTCCATCAACTTGGCGACCCCGAAGTCGAGCAGCTTCGTGAAGTCCGGATCGTCGCCGACGCGCATCAGCAGCACGTTGTCGGGCTTGAGATCGCGGTGCACGAGGCCGGTCGCGTGTGCGGCGCCGAGCGCGTGGAGCGTCTGGCGGATCACGTGGACCGCGCGCGCCGGCGCGAACGGACCGTCGACCTCGAGCTCGCGCTGCACGGTGCGGCCGTCGAGGTACTCGAGGACCATGTAGTAGTCCTTCTGCGGCGTGATGCCGAAGTCGAGGCACTTCACGGCGTGCGGCGACTCGACCTTCATCGTGCTGCGGGCCTCGCGCACGAACCGCTCGAGCTGGGTCTCGTTGGTCGTCAGGTGCGGCTTCAACAGCTTGACCGCGACCCGACGGTCGGTCTGCAGGTGGTGGGCACGGAACACCGAGCCCATGCCGCCTTCGCCGAGCACCGCATCGAGCCGGTATCGCCCATCCAGGACGATCCCGACCAGCCCATCCGCGAATCGCTCCGACAAGCCTAGAAGCGCATGCCGTTCTTGATGCGGAACGTGACCCAGTCCCAGCCCAGGTAGACCGCGCCGGCCGCGGCGGCGACCGCGATCACGATCGGGGCCCCGGCGACCACCGCGACGGCCGCGCCGGTCGCCGTGACGGCGGCGAACGCGCCCTTCCGCTTGGCGATCACCTTGTTGCGCTGGACCAGCGAGCTCACGGGACTAGGGTGAGGCCTACGCCGCACCCTGTCAAACGTGGGCGGCTGGACACACCGGCTGTGGGCGCCCGGACACGGCTCGATTTCCGACGGTGTGTTGCGCCGGCGCGGGGCGTGCACGATTGTCGGTTCGGCCAACGACCGTGATAAGAAAGAAGCACCAGATGTCGACGAACGCAGGCGGTACGCGGAAGGCGCAACACGGCGCGGTCTTGCTCGGATTGGCGGGCGGCATGTTGCTCGTGGCCGGTGGCTTCGGCGTCGCGTACTACGCGCTCGGCACCAAGGCCGAGGCGAGCGCGGCGACCGTACCGGCGGGCGCCCCGGATCCGGCCGCGCCAGCTCCCACCGCGAAGGTCGCGAGTGGCTCGCTCACCGAGCTCCTCGGTCGCGCGGTCGAGGTGAAGATCGGCAAGGCGTCGGTCAAGCTGCCGTGGAGCGAGCTCGGCGTCGAGGCCGATCCGGCCGAGGTCGCGCGCGCCACGTCGACCGATCTCGCCGTGCTCGGCGCCAAGGCCGCGATCCCGGTGAAGGTCGATCGCGACAAGGCGATGAAGGCACTGCTCGCGCTCAAGGCCAAGCACGACATCTCGCCGTCGAACGCGTACCTGGATCTCGAGGACAAGAAGATCCTCGATGACGTCCAGGGGCTCGGCGTCGACGTCTGGGCGTCGCTGCCGCGCCTCGAGGCCGCGGCGCGCCAGGGCCTGCCGTCAGTCGAGCTGGTGACCGTCGCCGAGCCGGCGCGCGTCACCAAGGAGACGCTCGGCATCTCGGACATCTCGCATGTCATGGGGCACTACCTGACGCGCTTCCCGGTCACCGATCGCGATCGCAACTTCAACCTCAAGCTGGCGGCGAGCCACATCAATGGCTCGGTGATCGCGCCGCACACCGAGTGGTCGTTCAACGGGACCGTCGGCGAGCGCTCGGAAAAAGAGGGCTACAAGATCGCGCACGTGATCACGGCGGGCGAGATGGTCGACGGCCTCGCCGGCGGCACCTGCCAGATCTCGACGACCTTGTTCGGCGCGTCGTTCTTCGCCGGGCTCGACATCGTCAAGACCACGAACCACTCGCGGCCCTCGGCGTACACGCCGCTCGGCTTCGATGCCACCGTCGTGTGGCCGAACACCGACCTCAAGCTCAAGAACCCGTACGACTTCCCGGTCGTCATCCACTACCGCGTCGCGAACGGCGAGGCGGTCGTCGAGATCCTCGGCGAGGAGCGGCCGTACGACAAGATCACGTTCGAGCGGCACGTCGTCGAGTCGGCGCCGTACTCCACCGAGGAGCGCATGGACCCCGAGATGCCCGATGGCCAGACCTCGACCGATCAGGCTGGCTTCAATGGCTACACGCTGCTGCGCCAGCGCCACTTCTACAAGGGCAAGAAGCTCGTCAAGACCGACAAGTGGAACGTCGTCTACAAGCCGGTCACCGAGTACATCCGCCACGGCACGAACACCGACCCGAACGCCAAGCCGGTCCCCGAGAAGGACGTCCACCATCTCAAGGAGCCCGACGGCGAAGACTGGTCGATGTCGCAGTGAACGCGTCGTCGGCTCACGCCGACGACACGTTCAGGCTTCGGGCGTTGGGCCACGGGCTTCAGCCGGAAGCCCGGACCGAGCCGAGGTTCCGAGGCCTCCGGACGTGACTGCGTTCCTCCGAAGTCCGAGGCGGCGCCGTCACGAGCCGTACGGATCTTTGACGTCGGCGGGCGTGGCGGTCGGCGCGGTCGGCTTCTGGGCAACGCCACAGTTGCCGTTGACCTTCTCGCCGGCGATCGTGATGTTCTGACCTTTGATCGTGCCGTTCGAGGCGATGCCCCACGCCATCGTCGAGCCGGCGTGGATGGCGAAGTCGTTGGTCGCCTTCACCTCGATCGACTTGGCGACGATCTTGATCTCGCCCTTGGGCGCCTGGAAGCAGACGTCGCCGTCGAGCGCCTCGATGATCATCTTGTTGGCGCTGGCGTCGAAGGTGATCTTTCCCTTGCCGCTGCCGTCCTCGATGATGATCTTCTTGCCCTCGTCGTCGAACGTGATCTTCGAGCCCTGCCGGGACTTGATCATGCGGCGCGGGACGCCGCCGGGGTTCTTGTCGGCCGGCTTGTCCTTGCCGTTCCACAGCGAGCCGACGACGATCGGGCGGTTGATGTCGCCGTGCTCGTACATCACGAGCACCTCGTCGTTGACCTCGGGGATGAAGAACCAGCCGCGGTTCTTGCCCGCACCGAGCATGATGATCGGGCACCAGTACGTCGTGTCCTGGGCCGACAGCACCGGGAACTTCACCTTGACGCGACCGAGCTTGCTCGGGTCCTTGTTGTCCGTGACGAGCCCGATCACCGGCTCGTAGACGCGCGTGCTCTCGCTCTCGGCAGTCTGGATCTGCTGCGCGAAGAAGCCCGCAAGGTCGTGGAACGGCCTCATGACTGCAGAGCTTACTACGGGCCGGGTTTCGGGTTACTTCCCACCGTTCCGAGCGGTAACACCCCGAGGATCGCGGTGTTTGGCTCGTTGCTGGGGGCGGGAGTGGTCGCCTTCACGTAGCCCTTGCCGTCGTGGATCACGAGGCCGACCGCGACGCGATCTCCCTTCCAGTCCGCGGGGATGGCCAGGTGGAACCGTTCGCGGATGTACTGGCCTGCCCCCCACCGTGTCGTCGGGTAGACCCCCTCCGCGGTCGCCCGCAGGGTCGAGCGCACCACGCTGGGGGGCAGGGGATCGGTGGGTTTGCCGCCGTCGGCGAGCGGCCACGCCGCGAGCTCGAACCGGAGCGCCCCGACCGGCTGCTGGAGCGCGTGCAGGTAGACATGGAGGTCGACCTTCTGCTTGGGCTCGATCGACTTGCCGGCCTCGATACCGATGCCGAGCACCTCGATGCGACCGCCGTCGAGCGTGACGCCCTCGGTCACGACCTGCGGCGTCGGCGGGCCGGGAAGCGTGAGGTCCGCGACCGCGCGGTACGCCTGGTTGAACTTCGGATCCGCCATGTAGACGACGCGCTGGAGCCAGCTGTCGAGCGCCGCCTTCATGTGCTTGTACGGCTCGTCGGTCTGCGCCATGCGCGTCGCGAGGTTGTCGTGCTCCCACGGATCCTTGGTCAGATCGAACAGCTCGAACTGGTTCGTCGTCAGGTACGAGATCAGCTTGTACTTCTCGGAGATCGCCGCGCGCTGGCGATTCGGTGCGTTGGTCTCGGAGAACACGATGCGCTCGCGATCCTCCTTGCCGTAGAACAGGGCGGGGACCTCGGTGCGGCCCTCGAACTGGAGATCGTGGACGTCGATGCCGGCGAGCTCGGCGATCGTCGGCACGATGTCGAGGTTCGACACCGCGCCGTTGATCAGCCGCGGCTTGTTGTCGGGCACGTAGATGATCATCGGCACGTGCAGGAGCTCGCGGTAGAGCGCGGTGCCGTGGGTGCCGAGCGGCACGTTGTGCTCGGCCATCGAGTCGCCATGGTCGCTCGTGATCACGATGATCGTGTTCGCCGCGCTCGGCAGCTTGTCGAGCTCGCGCAACAGCCGCCCGATCTCCTGATCGGTCCACTGGATCTCGGCGTCGTACAGGTTCGGCTCCTCGCGGCCGTAGTCGACGACGTCGGGGTGCGCGACGTAGCGCCCGTGGGGATCGATGTAGTGCGCCCACAGGAACCACTTCTTGCCCTGCTGGCGCGACACGAAGCCGAGGATCCGATCGGTGACCTTGTCGGCGGCGATCCGGAACGGATCGGGCACCTTGCCGATCGAGTTGTCGTACTCGTCGACGCCCTGATCCATGCCCCAGTTGTTCCAGTACTCGTGCGACGCGATCACGCCGGTGTAGTAGTGGTTGCGCTTCATGATCTCGGGGAGCGTGACGTTCTCCGGCATCAGGATCGGCGGCGACCCCGGCGGGACCTTCTCGTCGAGCGCGATGCCCGAGTGGAAGTACTTCGACGTGATGATCGCGGGGATCGACGCCATCGTCCCGGCCGACGGTGCGTTGACGAACGTGAACGACGTCGACTTGTCGACCAGCTTCTGGAGGTTCGGCGTCGTGTTGCGCGCCTTGGGACTCTTGGCGTAGCCGCCGAACGTCGTGTGGTCGTAGCGGACCGTGTCGATCGTGATGAGGAGGAAGTTCCAGTCCTTCTGGAACGCCGCCGGCACCGGCAACTTGCTGCCGGTCGGCATCGCGATCTCCTTGAGCGAGAAGTCGTTGCCGTCGCAGTTCTGATCGATGCCGTCGTCGGGCGTGTCGATCGCGCTCGGGTGGATCGTGCTGTCGAACGGCGCGCAGTCGTTCTCGCCGAGCAAGGAGCCGTAGCCGTCGCGATCGACGTCGTTGGCGAACCGCACGAGATCGATCACGCGATCGAGCCCCGACTTCGACGCGACGATGTAGCGGGTCTCGGGATCCGCACCCCACCACACGAGCGTCACGGTGACGAGCGCCCACGCGCCGAGCGCGAGGCCCGCGACCACCGGGCGCTTCAGCCGGCGCGGTCGCCGCCACGCATGCAACCACGCGCCGAGCCCCATGCCGAGCGCGATCGCGACGGCGTCGACGCGCAGCTGGAGCGACGGCAGCTCCGATCGGCTCTGCGGCAGGATCACGCCGGCGAGGTAGCTGCCACCCAGCACCAGCGCGGCGAACACGACGCCGGTCGCGCGCCAGCGCCCGAGTGGATTCGCGAACCGCAGGATCGGCGCGAGGGCGACCGCCGCGCCGCGCGTGCCGATCGCGATCGCGCGGGCGATCCGCGGCGCCGTCGCACACGCGACGAGCCCGACCGCGGCGATCACCCCGGCGGTCAGCTGCGGCTCCTTGTACTCGGCGCCGGCCCACACCGCGAACCGCTGGAGGGCGAGGCCGAGGAGCCCGCCGGTCGCGACCACGGCCCACACGATCGGGACGCCGGGGCGGATCCCTCCGGCGAGTGGGGCGGCATCGAACCAGCCGCGGCCGCACGCCCCCGCGCGACCACCGAGCGCGGCGCGGAGGGCGCGCGCGGCGACCGTCACGACCGCGGTGGCGATCGCGATCGCGAGCCACGCGATCAGCGACAGCGTCGCGACCAGCGCGACGAACCGCAGCTTGGCGCCGAGCGACAGCGGGCCCTCGTAGCCGAGCAGGGACCCGACGTACTCGACCGGTGCGAACAGGAGGGCGCCGCCGGCGGCCATCGTGAAGGCGCGCTTGCAATCGTCGATCGCGCCGTCGGAGACCGAGCGGTAACGCATGCAGCCGCAGTGGTGGTATCACGTTCGCCTCGCACGTGCCGTCGTCTGGAAAGCTCGGAAAGTTGCGGACCCACGGCTGGCTGATCGCGATCGCGTGCGCCTACCTCTACGTGTTTCCGTACTTCCCGAAGATCCACAGCGCGAACGAGCTGCCGCGGGTCTACCTGGTGAAGGCGATGGTGCACGACGGCACGTTCGCGATCGATCACGGCGTCGCACAGTGGGGCGCGACCGCCGACGTGTCGCCGCACGGCGCGCACCAGTACTCGAACAAGTCGCCGGGCTCGTCACTGCTCGCGGTGCCGGTCTACGCGCTCGCCAGCCTCGGCGGCGAGCCGAGCCTCGGCGTGACGATGTGGATCTGTCGGTTCGTGACCGGCATCGTGCCGACGCTCGCGTTCCTCTGGTTGCTCTACGGCTTCCTCGCGCGGTTCGCGCCCGATCCCGCGATCCGGAAGCTCGTCGTGATCGCGTACGCGCTCGGCTCGATGGCGATGACGTACTCGCTCCTGTACTTCTCGCACCAGCTCGGCGCGGTGTGCATCGGCAGCGCGTGGATCCTTGCCCTCGATGTCGCCGAGGGCAAGCGCCGGCTGCGCTGGGCCGCCGCGGCCGGGTTCCTCGTCGGCGCCGCGCCGCTGGTCGACTACCAGGCGGTGTTCGCCGCGATCCCGATCGCGATTCAGGTGATCTTCATCCTGCGCCGCGACGTGATCCGCCTGCTGCAGATCATCGGGATCGTGATCGCGTTCGCCGCGATCCCGATCGCCGTGCTGCTGACCTATCACGCGATCTGCTTCGGCAGCCCGCTGCGCACCGGCTACGACGCGTCGACGACGTTCGCGATGTATCACCAGCAGGGCTTCCTCGGCATGACCGGCGTGAAGTGGGAGCGCTTCACGGGCTCGATGATCTCGGGCGACAACGGGCTCGTCACGCTCGCGCCGTGGCTCCTGCTCGCGATCCCCGGCGCGTACACGCTCGGCAAGACGCAACGCGACACCGCGGTGACGTGCGGCGCGATCCTCGTGATCTACATCCTGTTCATCTCGTCGCTCACGTTCTTCCGCGGTGGCTGGGAGATCGGCCCGCGCTACATCACCGTGATGCTGCCGTTCGCGCTGCCGCTGGTCGCCGCGCAGCTCGAGGCCTGGCGGGATCGCTGGTGGGCGCTCGGCCTCGCGGCCGGCCCGATCGTCGTCGCGATCGTGATCTACGCGCTGTCGTCGGCGACGTTCCCGTACTGGCCCGACAGCATCGCGAACCCGCTGTACGACGTGACGTTCCGGCTGATCGGCGACGGGCTCGCCGCGCCGAACCTCGCGAGCGCGCTCGGTGTCGTCGGGATCGTCGGGCTCGTACCGTTCGTCGGGGTGGTCGCCGGGTTGACCGGCTGGGCGATCGTGCGGGTCGCGTCGTGGCGCGGCCTCGCGATCGCGATGGCGGTGGCGGTCGGGGTGCTGGTCGCGTATCGCGCGTTCCCTCGCGGCAAGCCGGATCGGCCGTACGCGTTCGTCCGGACGGCCGTCGGCGATCGATGACGCGGCGTAAAGTGGTATGACAACCTCGTGATCCGGGTCTGGATGCCGTGGTTCGTCGTCGCGCTCGCGTCGGCATGCGGTGGTGGAGGCGGTGGCACCCCGGAGCTCAAGCCACACGACGACGCGTCGATCGGCGACGGCGGCATCGATCCGGTGGAGCTCGCCGGTCGCCTCGATCGCAAGTGCGTCAACAACGACATGGAAGCGTGCCGCAGCCTCGGGGTGATGTACTCCGAGGGCGTCGGCGTGCAGGTCGAGCAGCGGCGCGCGGCGGCGCTGTTCGGCCAGGCGTGCAACGGCGGCAACATGTCCGCGTGCAACCACCTCGCGCTCGCGCTCGCCGAGGGCATGGGCGTCGATCGCCAGCCGGTGAAGGCGGTCGAGGCCTACCAGAAGGCGTGCGACGGCGGCTACAAGCTCGCCTGCCGCAACCTCGGCCTGCTCCTGCGCGACGGCCGCGGCGTGCCGGCAGATCTCGCGCGCTCCGAGGCGCTGCTCGACAAGGCGTGCAAGGGAACCGTCCCGTTCGCGTGTACCAACGCCGGCGATCTCGACGCGGTGCTCGCGCAGAGCGAGAAGCCCGGCGACAAGGTCACGCGCCTGAAGAAGTCGATCGATCACTACAAGCTCGGCTGCGATGCCGGCGAGCCGACCGCGTGTCGCCAGATCGGGATCGCGTACCTCGAGGGCAATCGCGGCCTGCCGAAGAGCACGACGGCCGCGGCGGTGTGGCTCGAGCGCGCCTGCATGCCCGACGAGCCCGTCGCGTGCCGCGTGCTCGGCGCCATGAAGGTGCAGGGCATCGGCGTCGCCAAGGACGTCGATCGCGGCAAGCAGATGCTGCGGCGCGCGTGTGACGCCAAGGACGACGAAGCGTGTCGCGTGCTGAGCGCGATCGCCCGCGGCGAGGGCATCGGGTCCGGAGCGGGTTCAGGTTCTGGGTCGGGTTCTGGGTCGGGTTCTGGGTCCGGTTCGGGCTCGGACGCACCGATGTAGGTGAAAAGCGTATCTCACGCCACATGGCGGCTAAGTACGCGAACATCCGTCGCTCCCGAATGGTCGGAGCACACCGGGATCACAGCTTATTCACACGCGTTCCGCGGCTGGCCAGTCGCCTTTCCATTCAAGCTCTTAGCTTCGGTTCGGCTGTGAATAACCCGGGATCGGATGCCACTTGTCGACAGGCGATCCCCAGCCTGTGGGTTCGCTGCGGTGCGTCGGGTGTCCGAGCGTCGGACTGTGTCACCACGCACGGGGTCCGTAAGGCGGACGACAGTGTCCGGAGTCGCGGACCTCACTGTCCGGAGTAGCGGACTGTTGCGTCCGAACCACGGACGAGCTGCTCGGATCGTCGTCGAGCGAGCCTCTTGTTGACCACCAGTCAACAGCAGGTGTGACGCCGCTGTCACTTCGATACGTCGTTCGCGATGCGGATCCGTAACTGCGTCACAGCGAACGATAGAGCTGCACGTACTGCGACGCCGACGCCGTCCACGACGAGTCTCGTGCCATCGCCGCGCGCTGCAACGCGGACCACGCCGCGGGGTCGCGATACAGCCGCACCGCGCGCTGCACGGCGTGAAACAGGAACGCCACCGTCGGGACGTCGAAGCGGATGCCGGTGCCGCGACCGCGCGCGAGCTCGTCATCGCCCGGATCGATCACCGTGTCGCGCAGACCGCCGACGGCGTGCACGATCGGGATCGCGCCGTAGCGCATCGCGTAGAGCTGGCCGAGCCCGCACGGCTCGAAGCGCGATGGCATCACGAACAGATCGGAGCCCGCATAGATCCGGCGCGCGAGCCCGGCATCGAAGCCGATACGCACCGCGACGTGCGCCGCGAACGTGTCCGCGAGATAGCGGAACCGCGCCTCGAGCTCGGGTTCGCCGGCGCCGAGCACGACGAGGCGCGCGCCGACGCGGTGGAGCTCCGGCGCGATCTCGGCGACCAGATCGAGCCCCTTCTGATCTGCCATTCGCGCGATCACGCCGATCAGCGGCTCGCCGTCGGGCAGCTCGAGCCCGAGCTCGGCGGCGAGCGCGGCACGACACGTCGCCTTGCCGGCGAGGTTGGTCGCGGAGAACGGCGCGGGCAGGGCGGGGTCGGTCGCCGGATCCCATGCGCGCACGTCGATGCCGTTGACGATGCCGACGAGCCGGCGCACGTCCCAGCGCAGGAATCCGTCGAGCGCCTCGCCGCGCTCGCTGGTCAGGATCTCGCGCGCGTAGCTCGGGCTCACCGTGGTCGCCGCGTCGGCGAGCGCGATGCCGCCCTTCAAGAAGCAGATCTGATCCCAGAACTCGAGCTTGTCCTGGGTGAACACCGACCACGGCAGGCCGAGGTCGTCCATCGCGCTCTTGGGGAAGATGCCGCGGAACGCGAGGTTGTGGATCGTGACGACGATCTTCGGCACGGCGCCAGCTGCGGTGCGCGCGAAGATCGCCGCGGGCGCGCCCTGCCAGTCGTGGACGTGCAGCACGTCGGGCGGGCCGCCGAGCAGGATGGGGCCGGCGACCAGCGCGGCCTTGCCGAGCGCGGCGAATCGCAGCGCGTTGTCGGAGAACTCGGCCGGGCCGCCGGGACCGTAGAGCCCGCCGTCGCGATCGTAGAGCGGTGGGCAGTCGACGAACCCGTAGGCGACGCGCCCGACGCGCGCGACGCGGATCGCGGCGGCGAACACGTGCGGTCCGAGCGCGAGCTCGAACGGCGTGCCCTCCGACAGCGCGAGGCCGGCCGCCGCGACGCGCTCGGCGACGCCGCGGTAGAGCGGCACGAGCACGCCGGCGCCGAGCCCGTGGCTCTCGGCCAGGGCGGCCGGCAGCCCGGCGACGACATCGGCGAGGCCACCCGACTGCGCGAACGGTGCGACCTCGCTGGCGACGTGGAGGACGCGCATCACTCGGACTCGGGGTCGTCGCTCGCGATCGACTCGCCCGAGAACTTCTTGAACCGCGGCCCGGCCGATTCGTAGCTGTGGCGCGTCTTGCCCGAGACCACGAACGTGCCCGGTTTCGGCTGCATCTCGTTCTCGTTCTCGAGCAGCTCGGCGACATCGTTCGCGAGGATGCACGGACCGCGCGCGGGCACGATCGTGCCCTTCGGCATGACGATGATGCCGCTCTCGGTGACGAACGGGAACCGCTCGCGATCGCCGTCCGGATCCTCGCCGAGCACGCAGCCCGGCTCGATCTTGCAGTTCTTGTCGAGCAGCACGCGCTTCAGGCGCGCGCCGCGGCCGATATCGCAACCCGACAGCACGATCGTGTCGGCGACCACCGCGCCAGCATGGACGAAGCAGTCGTAGCCGAGCATCGAGTCGCGCACGTCGGCCGACGCGATGATCGATCCTTCGCACACCATCGAGTCGTCGAACGTGACGCCGCGCTCGCCTTCGCCGGCGCGCACGAAGCGGGCCGGCGGGTAGTCGCGCTGCGCGCTGCGGATCCGCCACTGGCGGTTGTAGAGATCGAGCGACGGCACGCGCGCACGCAGCTCCATGTTCGCCGTGAAGTAGCTGTCGAGCGTGCCGACGTCGCGCCAGTACGGCACGCCCTCGGGTTCGCCCGGGATCCGGTTCTCGTTGAAGTCGTACGAGAACACGCGCGCGCCATCGGCGAGCAGCTTCGGGATGATGTCGCGCCCGAAGTCGTGCTGGTCGCGGGTGTCGACGAGCGCGCGCTCGAGGATCTCGCGGCGGAAGAAGTAGTTGCCCATCGAGACCAGCGACCAGCCCGGTCGGCCCGGCATCTCCGGCGGGTTCTTGGGTTTCTCGACGAACCCGATGATCCGGCCGCTGCGATCGATGTCGATGATGCCGAAGCCGCTCGCCTCGGCGGTCGGCACCGGGAACGCGGCGACCGTCAGATCGGCGCGGTTCTCGATGTGCGCGGTCTCCATCTGATCGACGGCGAACTTGTAGATGTGGTCGCCGCCGAACACCGCGACGTGCTCGGCGCGCGCGTCGCGCACGAGGTTGAGGTTCTGGTACACGGCGTCGGCGGTGCCGCGGTACCAGTACTCGCCGACGCGCATCTGCGCGGGCACGACCTCGATGTACTCGCCGAAGCCCGACAGTCGCCAGTTGCGCGACAGGTGCTTGATCAGGCTCGACGACATGTACTGCGTGAGCACGTAGATCCGGCGGTAGCCGGAGTTCACGAAGTTCGACAGGACGAAGTCGATGATCCGGTAGCGGCCGGCGAACGGCACGCCGGGCTTGCTGCGGTGGATGGTCAGCGGGCCGAGGCGGGCACCCTTGCCGCCGGCCATGATCATCACCAGCGCTTTGCTCACGAAAAGATCGTACGCCGCCCGCGCCGAGGTCGCGAGTTGCTCAGTCGTTCAGTGCGACTTACGTAAGACTCAGTTGGCGTTCTTGGCGCACGCGCGACCGTAGATCGTCGACGTCGAGGCGCTCGCGACCGCCTTGCAGCTCCAGCCGGTGCCGCAGCCGGCATCGGCGGTGCACGCCGCGGTGCACGACTTCTTGCTGTGGGCGGAGACGCACAGGTTGCCCGGGCCGCCGCAGTCCGCGTTGGCCTTGCAGTGCAGGCCGAAGTTCGCTTTGACCGCGAACGGGTGGAGCGTCGGATCCTCGTCGATGCCGTGGACGCCGTACATCGAGTGGAAGCCCTGGTCGGCGGACTCGCTGTCGAGCCGGGTCAGGAGCGACAGCTGGCTCTGCGGGCGAAGGCGTTCGAGGCTGTCGCGCGCGAGCATCGCGGTCACGAAGTCCTCGACCGTCGCCGGCGTCGCCGCGTTCGAGAACGACGTCGTGGTCATCACGTTGACGTTCTTGCCGGCCTTGTGCGGGTTCTCGAGAAACGCCTCCCCGATCTGGTACGTGTCGCAGCCCTCGGCGACGACGACCTGATACTTGCCGTCGGGGAGCGCCATCGCGCGGATGTCGCTGTCGTCGAGATCGCCCTCGTCGGTCTTGTTCCAGTTCGCGAGCGCGAAGCCGTAGAACGGCCCCGAGTGACCGGAGTAGATCACGACGTCGCGCTTCGCGAGCGAGTCGCGCGCGTCGGTCTCGAGGACCTTGCCGCCCGCGTCGGTGTCCGGATCGGTCTCGGTACCCGGCTTGCCGAAGAAGATGCGGACCTCGACCGCGATCTCCTTGCCGTCGGCGATCACCTTGCGGGTGAACGGGCCCGACGTGCGCGTCAGCTTGTCCCAGCTCGCGACCGGCGCCGTGAAACCCGCGTTCTGCAGCCAGCCGAAAAACTCCTTGGAGTGCTTCAGGTGGTAGTTCGAGTGGTAGTCCCAGCCGAACAGGACGTCGATGTCGAGCTTGCCGTCGGCCGTCAGCTTCTTCATGTCCCAGAACGCGTCGCTCGAGGCCGGCGCCTTGGCGATCGTGAACGTGATCGTCTCCTTCTGCGCCGCGGTGACCAGTTTCGGATCCCACGCGTCCCACGGCGCCTGGCGATACCACTCCGCGTTGGTCTCGAGCTTGCCGAGCTCGTCGTTGGTCGGCTTGCCGATGTCGAGGTCGAACTGCTGCTTGCCGCCGACGATGTGGATCGGCAGCTTGTTCGTGAGGTTCTTGCCGCCCGCGGCGATCTGCTTGAACGTGAAGTCGTAGGTCAGCTTGTCGGCGCGCGCGGTGACGCCGAGCTCGTCCCACATGCCGCCCTTGGCCATGCCGCCGAAGCCGCCGAACTTGTAGTTGGCGTCGTCTTCCTTGTCCTTGTCGACCAGGTACTGCGTGATGAACCAGGCGATCGCGATCTGCTTCTCGCTGATCAGCTTCTTCGCGGCGGCCATGCGGTCGGCGTCCGACGCGGTCGCCAGCGCGGCGTCGAGCGTGACCGAGGTCTTGCCCGACAGCGTGTACTCGAGCGCGGAGGCCGAGAAGTAGTTGTCGGCCTTGTCGTCGTCCACGATCACGCTGTCCTCGGGGTCGTCGGCCGGCGCCGCGGTGTTGCACGCGGCCAGATGAAGGCCGGCGACGGTGAGGACGGTCAGGGTGCGCATTGCCCCACGAGACCAGCAACGGACGTGCCCGCCGGGCGGACGCCCATCGCCCGTGCGAACAGCCAGTTGCAGCCGGGTGGCGACCCGACTAGCCGGCTGGCGCGGGCGCGGTAGCCGGCACGAACACGTGGGTCCGGTAGTAGCGCAGCTCGTCGATCGACTCGCGGATGTCGTCGAGCGCCCGGTGGGTCTCCTTCTTGGCCGGCTGCTTCGCGATCACCTGCGGGTACCAGCGGCGCGCGAGCTCCTTGATGCTCGACACGTCGACCATCCGGTAGTGCAGGCGCTTCTCGAGCAGCGGCATGTACTGGCGGATGAACCGGCGATCCTGGTGGATCGAGTTGCCGCACAGCACGGGGCGATCCTTGGCGCCGGCGTGCGCGTTGATGAACGCGAGCGTCTGCGCCTCGGCGTCGGCGTCGCTCACCGTCGACGCCTGGACGCGTGCGACCAGCCCGGAGCCGTTGTGGTGCGTCTGGTTCCACTCGTCCATCGCGGCGAGGACCTCGGGGCCCTGGTGGATGACGAGATCGGGCCCGGTCGCGATCTCGACGAGGTTGCCGTCGGTGATGATCGTTGCCATCTCGATGATCCGCTCGCGCTCGGGTTCGAGCCCGGTCATCTCCATGTCGATCCAGACGAGGAGGTCGCTAGCCATCGCCGGACGCTATCACGGCACGTCCTTGCAGAGCGGCGGTGGGTCGTCGGCCCGTGGCGCGATCGCGTCGCCGGCCAGCTCGGCCTCGACCACGAGGCACGCGGTCGCCGGGCCGTCCGGGCCGCGCGACAGGGCACCGATCCACGCGTCGCGCGCGATGGGCTGGCCGCCGGAGGAGACGTCGCTCACCGCGCTCCACGGCGCGCGGGCGAGCCGGGCGCGGAGCTCGGCGCTCGAGCCGATCGGTCCGTCGACCTTCGGGATCAGCACAGCGACGCCAGCCGTGCGCGGGGTCCAGCTCACCGCGACCATCCCGTGCGGCGCGAGATCGAGCGGGACCACGGTGCGCTCGCCGGCGACGACGTCGGCCACGGCGCGCACGGTGTGGCGGTCGCCGAGCCCGGTGTCGACCACCGCGGCGATGGTGTAGCGGCCGGGCGGGACGTGCTCGAACGTCCACGCCCCGGTCTCGCCGATCGGCAGCTCCCACGGCTCGACGCCCTCGACAACCGGGAGCCGCGCGATCTTGATCGTCGGCAGGCTCGTGCGGGCCGCGCGCGCCGCGTCGTCGATCGGATCGACGAGCGTGCCGGTCGCGAGGCCGGTGAGCTTGCCGGCGATCGCGCCGCCGTGCGGGTCCCCGCCGCCGCGCAGGGCGTTGTCGTCGATCAGCTTGCTCGCGGTCGCGAGGTCGCCGGTCCGCCACGCGAACGCGCCGGCCGCCTGCGCGAGCGCCGCGCGCGTGTTGGGCTGGAGCGCGAGCGCGGCCGACGCCGTGTAGAGCTCGTTCGCCGCGTAGAGGTCGCTCGCGGCATGGCGCTGCTGGTGGAGCGTGCCCTCGAACAGCGCGAGCTTGCCGACCGTGTCGGTGCCGCCGCGCGCCTGCCAGCCGGCGAACGCGCGATGGCCGAACTCGATCGCGGCGCTCCACTCGCCGCGCGCGGCCGCGACCTGCGCACGCAGCGAATCGAGCACCAGCTCGTTCGCCGGATCGCCGAGCCGTTCGAGCGCGCCACGCGCCCGGTCGATCGTGGTGTCGATCCGGTTGATCCGATCGGGGAGCCCGATCGACAGCTCGAGCTCGCCGAGCAGCGAGTCGACCCGGATGCGATCGTGGCCGGCGGCCTCGGCGGCGTTGGCCGCGGCGTCGTAGGCGTCGATCGCGTCGAGGATGGCGCGCCGGCGATCCGGACCGCCGCGCGGCGTGCCGAGGTGCGCGAGCAGCGCCTTCATGTAGAGCGCCTCGGCGTAGATCGGCGGGAACTCGACGCGCTGCGCGCGCGCGATCAGCTCGGGCAGCTTGCCGACGTCGGGGTGCTGACCGCGCAGCGCGCTGACCCGCAGCGCGAGCAACTCGGTCTCGATCGCGATCACGGCGTCGCGGCGCGCTGGATCGGTCGGTCGCTGCGGCGCGATCGAGCGCGGCGCGCGCTGGCAGCTCTCGGGCGACGGCAGGATCCGCGCGACCTCGACATAGTGCGCCGCCTCGTTGGCAGGCATCGCCATGCTGAACGTCGAGCCGACGTCGTCGCGTTGCGCCTCGAGGCACGCGCGGCGCGCCGAGTAGTCCGGATCGTCGGGCCGCGCGCAGTTGCGATCGTAGATCTCGCTCCACATCGCCGCCCAGCGATCGACGAGCGCGACCCCCGGCTCGCTGCCGCTGCCGAGCTTCTGCGCGACCGCCGCGCGCAGCGCCGGCGACCACACCTTGCCGATCACGTCCTTGCCGGCGGGGCAGGCGGCCGCCACGACCCCCGGCGGTGCAGCGGAGGACCGCATCGACACGAACAGCGCGATCGCGCCGGCGAACGCGACGGTCACGCCGCCGAGGCTCGCGATCCGGCGCGGCCGGTGCCACGCGCGCTCGAGCGCGTCGAGCAGCGCGGACATCGTCGGCCAGCGCGCCGCGGGATCGTGCGACAGGCCGCGCATCAGGATCGCGCGCAGCCGCCGCGGGATGGTCTCGCTCGCGGTCGGCGGGCTGTGGTGCGCCTCGGCGATCTCGATCAGCGTGCCGCCGAGGAACGGCCGCATGCCGCCGAGGGCCTCCCACGCGCTGACGCAGAACGCGAACTGATCGGCGCGCGCATCGGCGGCCTTGCCGGCGAACTGCTCCGGCGCCATGTACGCCGGCGTGCCGAGCAGCGCGCCGGTCTGCGTCAGCGGCGAGTCGAGCGCGCTCCGATCGCCGGTCCGCTGGCTGATCGGCGTCTCGCGCGGCGTGACCTGCACGGTGTGGTCGAGCCCGCTCGTCGGCTTGCCGGGCAACGACGCGGTGACCTCGGCCGGCGGCGTCGGCGGGGTCGGGGCGATCGTCTCGGCGAGCGCGTCGGGATGGTCGCCGGGCGGCTCGGCGTGGGCCGCGAGCTCGACGATGTCGCCGGTCGCGCGCGCGAGGCCGAAGTCGGTGACCAGCACGCGCCCGGTGTGCTCGACGAGGACGTTGTGCGGCTTGAAGTCGCGATGGATCATGCCGGCGGCGTGCGCGGCGGCGAGCCCGCGCCCGGCGGCGAGCAGCGCCTCGACGATCGCGCCTGACTTGCGCGGCGTCGCCAGCCACTGCGCCATCGTCGTGCCGTCGATCAGCTCCATCGCCACGAGATCGAGCCCGTCCGCGGTGGTCGCGTCGTAGACCGTGATCACGTTCGGGTGCCGCAGTCGCGCCATCGCGCGCGCCTCGCGCAACAACCGCACCTGCGCGACGTCGTCGCCGATCAGCGAGGCGCGCAGCACCTTCAGCGCGACCTTGCGATCGAGATCGTTGTCGTGCGCCTCCCACACCGCCCCCATCCCACCGGTGCCGAGCAGGCGCTCGAGCCGGTACTTGCCGAGCTGGCGACCTCGCTCCATCACGCCGCTTCGTTCGGCGGTGGCAGGCCCCAGCCGACCTCGTAGCCGAACGCCTCGCGCGCGTTGCGCGTGTGCGTGTTGCTGTCGATGAGGTCGATGGCGTCGAGCGGCACGAGGGCGGGATGCGGCTTGCCGGTCGCGCTCGCGAGCTGCAGGAGATCCTTGCGCACGGTCATCAGGTAGTTCGCGAGCCGGGCCGACTTCAGCGTCGGATCGAGGCCGCGCACGAGCCAGCGGTTCTGCGTCGCCACCCCGGTAGGACAGTGGCCGGTGTGGCAGCGTTGCGCCTGGATGCAGCCGATCGCGAGCATCGCCTCGCGTGCGACGTTCACCATGTCGCAGCCCATCGCGAGCGCGAGCAGCGCGTTCTCGGGGAACCCGAGCTTGCCCGAGCCGATGAACACGACGCGATCGGTGATGCCGGCCTCGGCGAACAGCCGGTAGACCTGGGTGAAGCCGAGCTTGAACGGCAGCGACACGTGGTCGGTGAACACCAGCGGGGCCGCGCCGGTGCCGCCCTCGCCGCCGTCGATCGTGATGAAGTCGGGGCCGCGCCCGGTCTTCTCGATCGCGGCGACCAGGTCGCGCCAGAACCCGAGGTCGCCGACCGCCGACTTGATGCCGACCGGCATGCCGGTCTCGCCGGCGAGGCGCTCGATGAAGTCGAGCATGCTCGACACGTCGGTGAACGCGGTGTGGGACGCCGGGCTGATGCAGTCCTTGCCGAGCGGGATGCCTCGGATCCGGGCGATCTCGGGCGTGATCTTCGCGGCCGGCAACACGCCGCCAAGCCCGGGCTTGGCGCCCTGCGAGAGCTTCAACTCGATCGCGCGCACCTTGGCCGACGCGACGCTGTCGCGGAACCGCTCGATCGAGAACTTGCCGGCGTCGTCGCGACACCCGAAGTAGCCAGTACCGACCTGCCAGATGATGTCGCCGCCCTTGCGGTGGTGATCGGCGATGCCACCTTCGCCGGTGTTCTGCATCGCGTTGCCGAGGATCACGCCGCGGTTGATCGCCTCGACCGCCGCGCTCGACAGCGAGCCGTAGCTCATCGCCGAGGTGTTGATGATCGACGTCGGGCGAAACGCGAGCTTGCGCTTCCGGTAGCCGCCGAGCACGCGCAGCGGCGGCAGGTTGTAGCTCGCGTCGTAGCCTGGCTCGCCGGCATGCGGCGTGTGGAGCGGGAACGCGCTGTGGCGGATGATGATGTAGCCCGGGCGCTCGATGTCGTTGTCGGTGCCGAAGCCGAAGTAGTTGTTCTCCTTCTTCGCCGACGAGTAGACCCAGCGCCGCTGGTCGCGCGAGAACGGTCGCTCCTCGTCGTTCGCGGTGACGATGTACTGCCGCAGCTCGGGCCCGACGGCCTCGAGCATGTAGCGGATGTGCCCGACGATCGGGAAGTTGCGGATGATCGCGCGCCGCTTCTGGGTGACATCGTGGATCGCGACGACGATCAGGAATCCGAGGATCCCGACGCAGATCCAGGCGAGCACGGACATGGCAGCGCGAGTGTACTACTCGCCGGACCAGTATCGGATCGGGCCGGTGTCCATGTGGACGAAGCCGCTGTCGAGGTAGAGGCCGACGCCGCCGATCTTCTGCTGCTTGGCCCACGCGTGGAGCACGAGGGTCGGGATGTGCGGGACGAAGAAGTCACACGCGTTGCCGTGCGTGTGCTGGCTGTCGCGCGCGACCTGGTGGCCCTTCTTGCGCAGGATCAGGTTGTACTTCGGGTGGCGAAATCCCGAGACCACCGTGACGGTGTCGCTGTGAAAGTGCGCGGCGGCGGCGAGCAGGAAGTCGATGATCCGCGGCTCCATGCCGGGGTGCGGCGAGTTCGTGTAGTGATCGCGCAGGAAGCGATCGACCGTCGCGCCGTCGGGCTTCGCGGTCGGATCGACGGCGAGCCACTCGTCGGTCCAGGTGTTGAACAGGTTGACCAGGTGCGGGGCCCTCGTGCCCGCGGCGGGCGGCGCGCCGTGGGCGGTCGACTTGCCGGCGCGCGCGGCGTCCTTCTTCGGCGCGGCCCCCGCGAGCGTGCCGAGCGCGGCGACGATCGCGAGCGCGCGGATCACGAGCGCGCGCGCAGCTTGACGAGCTGGGCGGTCGGCAACACCTCGTTGAGGGAGCCCGAGCGAAACCCGGCGAGGTCGAGCGCGACGTAGGCGAAGCCGAGCTGCTTGCCGAGCGCGACGATCTGCTCGCGGCGCTCGACGACGCCGGCGAGCTCGCTGACCTCGATCTCGAGCCGCGCGATCGTGTCGTGAAACCGCACGCGCAGCTGGCGAAACCCGAGGTCGCGGAGGCCGTCCTCGAACGCGTCGACCCGACGCAGCCGGTCGGGCGTGATCTGCGTGCCGTACGGAAACCGCGACGACAGGCACGCGAGCTGCGGCTTGTCCCACGTGCGCAGGCCGAGCTCCCTCGAGGCCGCGCGGACGTCGGCCTTGGTGAACCCGGCGTCGACCAGCGGCATCCGCGCGCCGCGGGTCTGCGCTGCAGCGATGCCGGGGCGGACGTCGCCGAGATCGTCGAGGTTGGTGCCGAGCGCGATCGGCACGTCGCCGAGCAGCGCGGCGACCGGGCCGGCGATGTCCATCAGCTCGGTCTTGCACAGCGCGCAGCGGTGCGTCGGGTTGTCGGCGAACCCGGGCACCTCGAGCTCGTGCGACTCGATGACCCGGTGGCGATCGCCGAGCCCGAGCTCCCTGGCGAGCGCGATCGCGTCGGCGATCTCCGAGCGCGCCATGGTCTGGCTCACCGCGGTGACCGCGTGGCAGCGCGGGCCGAGCGCCTCGGCGGCGACCGCGAGCAGGAACGCCGAGTCGACGCCTCCGGAGAAGGCGATGACGACCTGGTCGTACCCGATCAGACGTTCGCGCAGGGCATCGAGCTTGGCGGACAACGAGGGCACCTTAGCGCACGCGCTTGACCAGGTCGATCGCCCATCCGCCGGGAACCTCGGTGACCCCGACGACCTCCTGGCCCCACTCGGCGGCGCTGCGGGGCAGGTTGCGGCGGGCGGGCTCGTGGTCGACCAGGACGCGGAGCTTGGCCCCGAGCGGCAGCGCCTCGAGCGCGAGCTTGGTGCGGACGAACGTGAACGGGCAGACCTCGCCGGCGAGGTCGAGCACGTCACCAGGTGATGACCCGGTCGGCGGCAACGCAGAGGGCGACGAGCTGGTCATGATCGATCGGGCCGGGCCTGGGCCCGACCGTGAGGTGGGGCACGGGCTGGAGATACACGATCCAGTCGCCCTCGGCCACCAGCGCGGCCAGCGGGGCCTCGCCACGGACGACGTGAAGCGTTGTCACGTCCAGACCTCGACGCGATCGGCGGTCGCGACCGGCGCGAGCTCGGGGCCGACCGGGTAGCCGAACGAGCGCAGGGTATCGATCGCGCGCTGCGCGAGCGGCGTGGCGGCCGGGGCGTCGAGCACGACGACGACCCGGGCGCCGCGCAGCGTGAGGCCGAGCGCGGCTCGCAGCGCCTCGGCCTGGCGATGCGGATCCCGCGTGCGCACGATCACCGCGATGGTCACGTGAGCGCCACGACGCGATCGGCGGTCCCGACGACGGCCGCGTGATCGTCCTGGCTGCCGCGCACGATGCCATCGACCAGCGCGAGCCCGACCGCCGAGTTGCTGCACGCGGTGATCTCGCAGTCGTCGTCGAGTAGCGCGGTCGCGGTGGCCGGATCGTCGGCGAGCGCGGCGCAGCCGGCATCCATGGCGAACATCGCGACCTCGTGGCGGGCGCGGCGCGCGGCGTGCGCGAGCGCGGCGGCGATCGGCAGATCGGCGCGCGTCGCGAGCACGATGCCGAGCTTCACGGTGTCCACCGCCGGAGCTCGACGAAGTCATCGGCCTCGGCGTCCCAGCCGAACTGCGCGCACTCGACGACGCCCGCCGCGGTGACGCCGACGACGAGATGCTGCACCGGGTACCTGCCGGCGCGCGCGGTCTCGCGATCGAGCGTCGAGAAGTACGCGCGGCCGTTGCCGTGCGAGTGATAGACGATGCGCGCCGGGTTCGCGGTGTCGAGGCTGCGGACGAGCGCGAACAGCTCGGCGCCGTCGATCGCGAACGCGGTCTCCGCGGTGCGATCGGCGACCACCGCGACGTCGCGCTGCGCGTTCGTGCACGGCACGACGACGTCGGTCACGTAGCCGCAGCACTCGAACGGGTGCTCGGCGCGCGCGTGCGCGTAGATCGCGGCGAGCTGCGCCGGCTCGAGCGGATGGGCGGCGCGGGCGCGCGCGATCGTCGTCGCGAGGAACGTGGTGGCGGCGAGCGACCCGCGCCACCAGGCCAGCGCGACCGCATCGCCGGGCCACCATGCCGGGGCCGGCGGGATCGCGACGAGGTCGGCGTCGGCGGCGAGCGTGACGCCGGACGCGACGAGAAACCGCCCGGCGATCGCCCCGGCCGGCGAGCCGTCGACCCGGGCACGCGCGGCGAGCAGCGCGTCCTGGCCGAGGCCGCCGACGTCTGGCAGGACGATGTGGCGCGCGAACTGCGTGATCTGATCAGCGCGCATCAGCCGCCGGCGATCGCCGGGATGATCGCGATCTCGTCGCGCTCGGTCACCGCGGTGTCGAGGCCAGCGAGCGCGCCGATGTCCTCGGGCCCGACGTAGATCCGGATGAACGGGCGGACCGCGCCGGCGGCGTCGAGGACCTTGGCCTTGATCCCGGGGTGCGCGGCCTCGAGCGCGGCGAGCGCGTCGCGGACGGTGCCACCGGCGACGGCGACGTCGGCCTTGCCGGCGGTGAGGTTACGCAGGGCGGTGGGGACGCGAAAGCTCGGCATGGCGGGCGCCGAGCATAGCGTCGGTCGCGCACGTCGCACACCCGGCTCGACGCGCGAACCGCACGAACCGGGGTGGGGCGCCGGTGCGCAGGTCGTCGAGCGCGACCAGCGTCCCGGCGTGCGCGAGATCGCCGGCGGCGAGCTGGCGCGCGAGCGCGGCGGCGAGCCCGCCGATCGCGCCGACCACCGGGCCGAGCACGCCGTCGGACGCGCAGCTCGGCGCGTCGTCGGGGACATCCTCGAACAGGCAGCGATAGCAGGCCGCGCCCGGCACGCCGACCATCACGTTGCCGCCGTAGCGCAGCGCCGAGGCGATCACGTAGGGCAGGCCGGCGGCGACCGCGACGTCGCAGACCGCGAACTTGGTCGGCGGGTGGTCGCTGGCGTCGATCAGGAGGTCGCAGCCCGCGGTCGGCTCGTCGGGCGTCCACCGACGCGCGATCGCGGTGGCGCGTGGCAGGCGACCGGCGAGCGTCGCGGCCTTGGGCGCGCCGACGTCGGCTGGCCCGAACTGGATCTGGCGGTGCAGGTTCGACCGCTCGACGACATCGGCGTCGAAGATCGTCAGCTCCCAGGCGGCGAGGGCGAGCGCGATCGGCCCGCCGAGGCCCCCGGCCCCGACGACGAGCGCGCGGGTCATGCGTCGGCGTCCGCCGCTTTCGCGTCGGTCGCGTCGGTCGCGTCATCATCGTCATCGTCGGTGCCCGCGGCCGGCTTGCCGCACACCTTGCACAGCCCCTCGGGGCTGATGAGGCCGATGCAGGCGTCGTCGACACACAGCCGGCGCTCCTGCCACTCCGGGGCCTCGGCCTCGAGGTCGGGCACGGCGGGCAGGTCGGCGCCGATCGCGTCGTCGTCGGTCGAGTCGGCGTCGTCAACAGCGTCATCTGCGTCATCTGCGACCAACGCCTCGGGCGGCAGCGGGGTCAGCCCGCGGTTGCGCTCGTCGCCCCAGTTCGGGGCCGCGCGGCCGCAGACCTTGCAGGTGCCGCCGGGGCCGATCACGCCGATGCAGCCGTCGTCGGGACACAGCACGCGGCGGTCCCATTCATCGACGGGCATCAGCGACCTCCGAGCGCGTTGTACAGGTCGGCCGCGACGAAGAACGTCAGCTCGACGTCGCCGAGCCGGATCACGCTCTTGCTGGTCAACGTGCGCTCCTTGCGGGCCTCGAGGCGAAGGCCGTCGAGCCACGAACCGTTCTTGCTGCCGGCGTCGGCGATCAGGTAGCGGCCAGCGTCGTAGCGCAGGTAGGCATGGAACCGCGAGATCGACACCTCGTTGAACGCGACGTCGTTGTTCGAGGTCCGGCCGATCGTGATCCGGTCGGGGAACGACGCGCCGGCCTTCTTGACCAGCGGGAACAGCTCGAGCTCGTCGGGATCCTGGGTCGCGTCGTCGAAATATCCCGGATCCGTCATCGAATGCTCGACGGTGAGCGTGCCCTCGTCGAGGCCTCCACCGTCGAGGTCGCCCCTGCGCGAGCGAACGAGGGCAGCGGGAGCGGAGGCGCCGAGGAACTCGTCGCGCCCCAGCTGGGCGAGTTGGCGATAGTGAGCAGCGGCGTCCACGGCGCGTGTATATAGCCGATTCCTTCGACCTCGTCGCCACAGACCGCGATGCCGTTTGACACTCGCCGAGCGTGCGGGGTAAACGAGACCGCCATGTACGACACGTCCGATATCCGCAAGGGCCTCAAGGTACTGATGGACGGGAACCCCTGGACCGTCATCGAGTTCCAGTTCGTGAAGCCCGGCAAGGGTGCGGCGTTTACCCGCACGGTGTTCAAGAACCTCCTCAACGGCAAGACCAAGGAGATGAACATCCGGTCGGGCGAGAAGCTCGAGCCGGCCAACGTCGACCAGCGCGAGATGCAGTTCCTCTACAAGGAGGCCGGCGATCTCGTGCTCATGGACCAGACCAACTACGAGCAGGTCTCGGTCAGCTCCGACATGGTCGGCAAGGCGGCCGGGCTCATGAAGGACAACCTGCCGTGCACGGTGCTGTTCTTCAACGAGCGCGCGATCGACGTGACGCTGCCGACGTTCGTGGTCCTCGAGATCACGGCGAGCGAGCCCGGCGTCCGCGGCGACACCAGCGGCAACGTCCAGAAGCCCGCGACGGTCGAGACCGGCGCCGAGGTCATGGTCCCGCTGTTCATCCGCGTCGGCGACGTGATCAAGATCGACACGCGCACGCAGGAATACGTCGAGCGCGTCAACAAAGTGATCTGACGATGGCGCGCGGGCGCGTGCTCGCGCTCGACGGCGATCTCGCGATCATTCGCGGCCAGCACGGCGACGTGCGCGCCGCCGCGGAGCCGAGCTGGCGACCCGGCGATCTCGTCGACGGCGCCGTGGTCGCGCCATTTCGCGGCGGCGAGTACCCCGACCCGGCGAGCGAGGTCTGGCGATTGCCACGCGCGCGCATGGTCGCGCTCCACGACCGGGCGCGGGCGCTGACCGCGCTGCGCGCCTACTTCGCCGACCAGGAGTTCCTCGAGGTCGACACGCCGCTGCGGGTGCCCAGCCCGGGCCTCGAGATCCACCTCGACGCGGTGACCGCCGATGGCCGCTACCTGATCACGTCGCCCGAGTATCAGATGAAGCGGCTGCTCGCCGGCGGGTTCGAGCGGAT
>JBBQEX010000036.1:0-78457 GCA_038321315.1 Haliangiales bacterium
CGCCGACGGTCGGCGGATCGAGTAGTTGCTGCTCGAGCGGGTCGATCGCCAGGAGGGAGTGCAGGCGCTCGCGGCGCCCGGCGGCGTGGTGGCCGTGTAGATCGCGATCCTCGATACGTTCCGCGAGGTCCACCATCGCGAGGCGGTCCACGCCGTGTGGGCCCTCGTGAACGCGGACTCGCCGCGCGTCCGCGCCGCCGCGCGCCTCGCGTGGATGGCGTACATCACCGGGCCGCCGCCGCCGCCCGCGCCCAAGAAGAAGCTGCAGCTGCCCGGCGGCAAGCTGACGAAGCTGCCGAAGCCGCTCTGGCTGACCTATCGCGAGCTGTCCGACAACGAGCTGCGCAAGGCGGCGAACGAGCTGCTGCACGAGGACTATCCGATCGAGGATCCGTCGACCGACGACTACGAGAAGAAGACCAAGAACGTCGCGGTCGATCTCGAGGACGTCACCAAGCGCCTGTTCGCGTTCTACGACGGCGAGCGCACCAAGACAGAGATGGCGTCGTGGACCGAGGCCAAGACCAAGGCCGACGCCGGCGACCTCGCGACCGCGACGCAGATGCTCGATCGCCTGCTGGTCGCGAACCCCGATCACGGTCAGAAGGCCGCGATGGCGAGCATCTACTTCGCGTGGGGCGCGCAGCTCGAGCGCAAGGCGCAGTTCGCCGACGCCGCGGCCGCCTACTCCAAGGCGCAGGGCCTCGCGCCCGACGGCCCGTCGGCGAAGGACGCGCTCGCGTCGCACTACCTGATGCTCGGCAAGTCGCTCGAGGCGCAGGGCAAGGACGGCTCGCCCGACTTCCGGCGTGCGATCGCGTTGAAGCCGGACTTCGCGCAGGCCAAGACCGCCGCGGCCGACAGCCCGTCGAACAAGGTCCGGCCGGTGTGGATGCTGTTCGCGGCCGGGGGTGCCGCGCTGCTCGCGCTGCTGTTGTTCGGCGTGGCCATGGTAAGACGCCGGAAGTGAGCCGGCTGATCGTCCTCGAAGGTCTCGATGGTGCGGGCACGACGACCCAGGCGCGACTGCTCGTCGAGAGCCTGAACGCGCGAGGCCACCAGGCACACGGCACGCGCGAGCCGAGCGACGGGCCGATCGGCAAGCTGATCCGCGAGATGCTGGTCGGCAAGCACGCGCTCGCCGGCCAGGCGCTCTCGCAGAGCACGTTCGGCCTCCTGTTCGCGGCCGATCGGGTCGATCACATGCAGCGCGAGGTCGACCCTGCCCTCGCCGCCGGCACGATCGTGGTCTCGGATCGCTGGTACCACTCGTCGCTCGCGTACCAGGGCACCGGCGCCGACCGCGACTGGATCGCGACGCTCAACGCGCGCGCGCGCAGGCCGGACCTGACGATCTTCCTGAAGGTCCGCCCCGAGGTCGCCGCCGCGCGCCGGGTCGCCGCTGGCCGCGTCCAGGAGCTGTTCGAGGATCTCCGGATGCAGGAGGAGGTCGACGCCGGCTATCAGGCGACGTTCGCCGAGCTCGCCGCGCAGGGCGAGCGCATCGAGATGATCGATGGCGAGGCCGACCTCGCGCTGGTCACCGCCGCGATCGCCAAGCTCGTCGGCTGATCGTTATGTTGCCCGCGGTGGGCACGTGCGGCACGGTCGAGGGATGCGCTCCCTCGTCCTCTGCGGCCTCATCGCGTGTGCTCCGAAGGTCTCGACGACGCCCGACCGGTTCGACGAGGACGTCGCACACCAGCAGGCCGTCGCGCCGGCGGCGGCCGCGCCCGCCGAGGTCGTGCGGCCCGACGCACCGCACGGCAAGGGCGTGCGCTCGGGGTCGATCGATCGCGCGAAGCTCGTCGCGATCCTCGATGCCGGCCCCGGCTCGTTCCTGCGCCAGCTCGAGGTCACCCCGCGCCGCGAGGGCGACCGCTTCGTCGGCTGGCAGCTCGTGCAGTTCCTCGATCAGCAGACGCCGCTGGTCGCCGCCGACCTCGCGCCCGGCGACGTGCTGCTCGCGATCAACGGCCGCCCGCTGTCGCGGCCCGATCAGCTGCAGACGCTGTGGGACTCGCTGCGGACGTCGAACGAGGTCACCGCGCAGCTGTGGCGCGGCGACGCGAAGTTCGAGCTGCACTTCACGATCGATCCAGCGCTGTAAGGACCGCGAGCGCGGCCTTCGGATCGTTGGCGAACACGCCGTCGACGCCGAGCGCCGCGACCCGGCGCAGCTCGACCGGATCGTCGACCGTCCAGGTGTTGATCGGCAGGCCGCTCGCGTGCCACGCGTCGACCGTCTTGGCGGTGCACAGCACGTGGCGCGGGTGGAACACGCTCGCGCCGATCAGGTTGCCGACCCAGCCTCGCCGCAACGGCAACGCTTGATCATCGCCGAACAGAAACGCGGTCGACACGTCCTGCGCGAGCTGGTGCATCTGCACGAGCGCGAGCGGATCGAACGACGACACCAGGATCCGATCGGCCCCGCCGGAGTCCGCGATCACCTTCGCGGTCGCCGCGACGACCGCACCCATCCGCAGCGGGCGCGGCGCCTTGATCTCGACGTTGACCTCGAGATCGCGGAACGCGTGGAGCACCTCGGCGAGCGTCGGCACCGGCTCGCCACCGACCCGGAGGGCCTTGCGCTGGGCGATCGTGAGCGTCTCGATCGCGCCGGGCCGGCCGCACAGTCGGTCGAGCGTCGCGTCGTGAAACACGACGACGCAACCCTCGCGATCGAGGCGGACATCGAGCTCGATGCCGTCGGCACCGTCGGTGTGGGCGCGCTCGAACGCGAGCATCGTGTTCTCCGGCGCGAGCGCCGACGCGCCACGATGCCCCCACACGCGGGGTCGCCCACGCGAGCGACGCCAGCGGGCGGCGCGCGCCGCCCGCCCGAGGTGCGGGAACAACCTGGCGATCACTCGACGAAGGTCTTGTGCTGGGCACGGACGAGCTCGTCGACGTGCTGGCGGTCGCACCACAGCGTGATGCGGAGCGGCGAGACCGAGACGGCGTTGAGCGGCACGCCGGCGCCGACCGCGGTGGCGCGCGCCTTGTTGATGATGCCGGGGTTGCCGCCGATGCCGTGGCCGACGATCGTGACCGCGCCCTCCTCGCCGAACTCGATCTGATCGCCGATCACGTTGTCGAGCCGCTTCCGGACGTCGCCCCAGTCGGGCACGTCCGCGATCGTGAACCAGCAGCGCAGCTCCTTGCCCTCGAGATCGAGGTGCGTGAGCGGGATCGACGCGGCCTCGAGGATCTGGAGCGTGTGCTCGACCGCCGCGCCGCCCGAGACCTTGATCCGGATCAGCGCGTTCTGGCCGGTGACCGCGGCGACCAGGCGCTCGCGCTCGGGCGTGAAGTCGACGCGCGTGCCTCCGCCGTCCTTGTTGGTCGCGCGGGCGTAGAGCGCGATGCCACTGCGGCGCGCGAACTCGACCGACGCGTCGTGCAGGACCTTGGCGCCCTGCGCGGCGAGCTCGAGCATCTCGTCGTGGCTGATCGACTCGAGCAGCTGCGCGGCGTCGACGATGCGCGGGTCGGCGGTGTAGATGCCGTCGACGTCGCTGCAGATCTCGCAGTAATCGGCGCGCAGCGCGCCGGCGAGCGCGACCGCCGTGGTGTCGGAGCCGCCGCGCCCGAGCGTCGTGATCTCGCGCTTGTACGACACGCCCTGGAAGCCGGCCACGATCACGACCTTGCCGGCGTCGAGCTCGTCCTCGATGCGGAACGGGCGGACCTCGACGATGCGGGCGCCGGAGTGCCGATCGTTGGTCAGGATGCCGGCCTGGCTGCCGGTGAACGAGATCGCCTCGAGCCCCTCCTCGGAGCACGCCATCGACAGCAGCGACATCGCCTCGCGCTCGCCGCAGGTCAGCAGCATGTCGAGCTCGCGGCGCGAGGGCGACGACGAGATCGACTTGGCCTTCTCGATCAGCTGGTTCGTCGTCTTGCCCATCGCGGACACGACGACGACCACCTTCTTGCCGGCGGCCTTGGTGCGCGCGATGCGCTTGGCGACCAGCTTTATCTTCTCGGCATCGGCGACCGACGAGCCGCCGTACTTCTGAACAACGATTCCGGTGGCAGGGAGCGGAGCTGACACGGCGGGGACCATACACCAACACTCTGCTAGGCTTGAACCGATGGTGCGCCTGCGCATGGTCGCGATCGTCCTGGCGCTGGCCGCGTGCCATCCGCCAACGGTGGCGCGCCCGACGTGGCCCGACACAGCCCTCGCGCTGCGCGACGAGAGCGACCGCGACGAGGTGGCCGACGCGATGTGGGCGATGGCGCCCGGTACGCCGGCGCGCACGGCCGCCCGCGCGCGCGTCGTGATCGCCCAGACGGTCCGCCTCGGCGAGGCCCTCGAGGACGACGATCCGTTCGTCGCCGGCGAGCTGCTCGACGAGCTCGCCGGGCTGTTCCAGGACGAGCCGGCGGCGGTGGGACGCGAGCTCGCCGGCCAGGTCGACCTGCTCCACCACCTCCACGATCGGTTCGCGCGGTCGGGGCAGCTGCCGGCGACGGTGCTCGCGCTCGTCTTGCTCGCCGAGGCCGACGCCGGCCACCGCGCGACCTACCTCGCCGAGCTCGACGAGGTCCTCGCGTTCGCCGACGAGCTCGCGATGTCCGACGCCGGCGCCCAGGCGACGCGCGCCCAGCCGATCCAGCTGCTCGGCCCGGTCGCGCTCGTCCTGCCGCTGCCGTGGCTCGTCGATCGCTACGTCGGGCTCCTCGAGGTTCGCCAGCGCACGATCACCCAGCAGATCGCGAAGACCGGCGCGACGCTCGAGATGGTGCGCGCGCACCCCGACCTGCTGCGCACGGCGCGCCGGATCTCGACGGCGCTCGCGCGCGCCGGCCGCGCCGCGGAGATCCACCAGCACCTGATCACCGTCCCCGGCATCGGCTCGGATCGCGAGCTGTCGATCCGCAGCAACATCGTCGCCGAGCAACCGACGCCGGGTGCGTACGCCGATCTCGCGGCGGTGCTCCGCGCATCGGACGCGCAGCCGAACGTGCGCTACAGCGGCGACGGCAAGGATCCCGATCACACGGCGGCCCTCGCGATCTGCGCCAGCGGGCTCGCGCGGTTCCCCGGCGATCCGGGGCTGCTCGTCGCGGCGGCATCCGACGCGCGCACGCTCGGGCGCATCGATCAGCCGATCGGGCTCTACGAGGCCGCGCTGTTGTCGACCACCGACCTCGACGGCACCGACGCGATCCGGCTCGGCAAGCTCTACGCCGAGCGCATCGCGCGCGCCGCGGCGGGTGGGCGGCCGGCGGCGGCCCGCGACGTCTGGCACCACACGCAGACCTACCTCGCGAAGGTCGCGCACGCGCACCCGTCGGGCGTGTGGTCGCAGGCGGCGGCGATCGCCGAGGGCGCGCTCGGGCGCGGCCTGGTCCAGCTCGGGATGGTCGACGAGGGCGAGGCTGCACTCGAGCGGTCGCTCGAGCGCGCGCCGTCGATCGACTCGTACGAGGCGCTCGCCACGCTCGAGCTCGGCCGCGATCGCTGGAAGCCCGCCGCGCGGTGGGCCGCGATGGGGCTCGAGTTGCTCGGCGACACGACGTCGGGCGATCGCTATCGCCGCGCGAAGCTCGAGCGGCTCGCGGGTGACATCGCGCGCGGTCAGAACAAGCCCGCGCAGGCGCGCGACGCCTACCAGCTCGCGATCCAGAGCTTCGCGTCGCTCGGTGGCGACAAGGAACTGCCGCGGTCGATCGCGGCCGAGCGCGCCCTCGAGCGCGGCCGCGCGCGCTACTTCCTCGGCGAGCTCGACGCCGCGGTCGACGACGTCGGGCGCGCGGTGCAGCTCGATCCCGATACGCCGCTGATCGTGACGACCGCGGTCGGCTTCCTGCTCGAGATCGGCCGCCACACCGAGGCGGTCGACGCGTTCCACGCCGCGCTCGGCGCGAGCTCGTCGGAGCTGCACAAGACGTACATGAGCCTGTGGCTGGTCGGCGATGCCCACCGCCGCGGCGAGCCACGCGATCGGCTCGCGAACGACTACCTCGCGACCCGCCACGGCGACGTCTGGTACGAGCTCCTCGCAGAGGCCGCGACCGGCCGGCTCGACACCCACGCGCTGCGCGCGGCGGCGACGACCGGACCGAGGCGCGCCGAGCTCGCGTTCTACACCGCGACCCTGGGGCTCGATGCGACGACGCCGGCGGATGCGCGGGCGCTGCTACAGGAGTACGTCAAGGCGCGGCTCGTGCTGGAGCCCGAGTACAGCCTGGCCCGTCGGTATCTGGCGCTCTAGCTGGCTAGCTGGGGAACGAGTACGAGTACGAGCACGAGCACGAGCACGACGCTGCGGACGGTGCTGACCGTCAGGGGCCTCGCGGCGTGGGCGGGGACAGCGCACCTGCCGAGGCTGATCGTGCCGGCGGCGTCGGCGGCGCCGGCCGCGGCGATCTTCGATCTATTCGTCGCCGGACGAGCGGTCGCGCGATCGCGGCTCCCCGAGCTTGGCGAGCTGGTCGAGAGGGAGGGAGAGATGGTGACCGCGCGCGCGAACGTGCTCCCGCTCGGCAGCGGGTTCGTGGTCTGCGATCGCGCGACGTGGCCGGACGACTCGAGCTACCACCTGGCGGCGTGTCTGCCGCCGGGGCCGATCGGGCGCTGGATCGATCTCGGGTGCGGCTCGGCGTTCGCCGCGATCGCGCGGCCAAGGCTCGGGCGCGAGGTCGGTGGCATCGAGCTCGTGCCGGCGACCGCGCGGTTCGCCGTGCTCGGCGCCGCGCTGTCGCAGCGTGAGATCGAGATCACCGTCGGCGACATCGCGCTCGATCACCCGTGGCGAGGGACGTGCGACCTGGTGTCCTGCAACATGCCGATCCCCGATGGTGGCACCGAGCCGTGGCGCTCGACCGACGCGGCGCTGTTCGATCGCCTGTGGCCCGCCGCGCGCGCGCTCCTGGCCCCAGGCGGCATGGTCGTCGTCCACAGCGCGCTGGCACCGCTCGCCGGCCTGGCGCTCCCGGGCGAGGTCGTCACCGTCGCGTACACCCCGGATCCGATGGGCTTCGGCGTGACCTGGTGGCGCCCCGACGGCCCACCCGAACACCGCCGCGGCGCGCGCCTGCTCGATCTCGCCCGGCCGCACCTCGACTGGTCCGATCGCGAGGCGTGATAGCGTCGCCCGACGGAGCATGCGGGGCTACGCGATCGTCATCTGGCTCGTCGTGTGCGCGTGTTCGCCGTCGCATCACGCCGACGCGCCGATCGCGCCGGCCGATCCGTCGCGGATGTCGCACGAGCGCCACGCCCAGATCGCGTGCATCGGCTGCCACCGCACCACGCTCGGCGCCGCGACGCTGACGGCGCGGCCCGGGCTCGACGATCACCGGCCGTGCGACGACGCCAAGTGCCACGCGACCGAGTTTGTGAAGCCACCCGGCCAGTTCTGCAAGGTGTGCCACGTCGAGGTCACGACGAACCCGGTGACCGCGAAGCTCAAGCCCTACCCCGCCGAGGATGTGTGGCAGGCGATGCCGCCGCGGTTCTCGCACAAGGTCCACCTCGATCGCGGCAAGCTCGAAGGTCGCGTCGGGTTTCACGTGTCATGCGCGGACTGCCACGTGCGCGCGAACGGTGCGCTCGCCCCCCCCGATCACGAGACCTGCGCGCGGTGTCACGCCGCCGAGGCCGGGCTCATTGGCGCGCCGCGGATGGACGCGTGCGTCGGCTGCCACACGACCGGCGTGCAGGAGCGCCGGCGGCGGCGCCTGATCACCGACGATCTCAAGTTCGATCACGATCGCCACCAGATCGATCGGCGCGGCACGCCGATCAAGTGCGAGGACTGCCACACGCAGTCCGGCGTCGCGACCGATGCCGCGTCGCACGCGCCCCCGCGGATCGAGGCGTGCGTCGGATGTCACGACGACAGCGTGCGCACGCCCGACGCCAACCGCATGCGCGCCTGCGAGACCTGCCACACGACGAAGACCGGGAAGCTGACCGCGCTCGCGCCGCGCAACCACCTGCCGCTGACCGAGCGGCCGATCGATCACACGATCGCGTTCCGGCGCGATCACGCCGAGGCCGCGACCCACAACACCGCGCGCTGCGCGACCTGCCACACGCAGATGTCGGGCAACCCCGAGCAGGCGTGCGACGAGTGCCACCAGACGATGAAGCCCGCGGATCACCGGATCACGTTCCGCGAGCTCGACCACGGGCCCGACGCGGTCGCCGATCGCGATCGCTGCGCGAGCTGCCATGTCGTCGAGTTCTGCAACGCGTGCCACGCGCAGCGGCCGCGCTCGCACGGGTTCGCGTTCTTCAGCGATCACAAGGAGCTCGCGCGGATCAACATCCGCTCGTGCCTCACGTGCCACGGCGACGCGTACTGCAACAACTGCCACCAGGGCTCGGCGGCGACGCCGCGGCGGTTGAAGTGAAGCGGAGCCTCGCGATCGTCGTGGCGACGGCCGGCATCGCGCACGCCGAGCCCGACCTCGTCTTGCACCACGAGCCGCCGCCGACGCACCTGCGGATGCGGCCGCGCACCGCGCAGCAGCCCGCGCCACCGAGCGCCCCGCTCTCGGTGGTGCCGATCGTCACGCCGCCGCCCGCGCTGCCGATCACGCCGACCGACTACGCCGACCTCGCGGTGCGCGACGTCAAGCAGCCGGTCTCGTTCAGCCTCAACCTCGGCTACCAGGTCGAGGCCACGTCGTTCACCAACAAGCCGACCCTCGGCGGGGCGATGCCGAACGACGACGCGTTCGCGCGGCTGCGTAGCTATGGCTTCGGCGAGGGGTTCCTGTCGACCCGCGGCGTCGGCGCGACGCCGCTCGCGACGTACTTCGCGCTGCGGTTCCAGGTCGCGGCGCAGCTCGGCAACGTCAACGTCGCGAGCGACACCGATCCGGCGCGCAGCCGGCCGCCGCCGATCGCGAGCTGGTTCGATCGCAGCGGCACCGAGCTCCGCACCGGCTGGGGCGAGGTCAAGGACTTCCTACCCGAGCGCTTCGGCCTCGAGGGACTGAGGATCCGCGCCGGGGACATGTTCGTGTACGGCCCGTGGGTGATGCACCTCGACGGCTTCCTGTCGGCGTACGAGAGCAAGCTCCTGAAGCTGCAGATCTACGGCGGCGTCCGCGCGCTCGACTACACGCGCCGGCAGACCAACGATCGCGCGAACATCTTCGGGACCTCGGCGCGGATCGATCTGCGCGGCCTGAAGACGCCGGTGCCGATCGCGCTTGGCATCGAGCAGCTCTACGTGTCGGCCAACCCCGGCAGCGGCGCGCCGCAGTCGGAGGACCGGCAGTACGAGGTCGACTGGAGACCCAAGCAGGACTTCGCGCTGATCGGCAAGCTGCGCCAGCTCGACGGCAAGACCGCGAACGACAGCCTCGAATTCCGCGGCCGCTATCGCCAGGTGTCGAACCTCGTCGTCGATCTCGTGCACCGCACCGGTGAGGACTGGCGCTGGGACCCGAGCTTCGGACGGGTCGACGACACGCTGCTGACGGCGCGACCGTACCTCGATCTCGGGCCGGTGCTGCCGCAACTCGTCGCGTCGGTGCGCGGCGGCACGCTGATCGCCGAGAACCTCGATCTGTTCGCCAAGGCCGCGGTGGCGAGCGACCTCACGCCGAAGGACCAGCAGCGCTCGAGCTACAACGCGTCGTACGTCGAGCTTGGCGGCGCGCTCCAGGTTCGACTGCGGCGTCAGATCGCCTTCGACGCGAGCATCCTGTCGCGCCAGACCAAGCTCGCGACCCCGACCCTCATCGACGACGTCCACACCGGGATCCCGAACAACGATCCATTCCAGTGCGCCGTCGCGGTCCCGGGCAGCACGCCGGCCTGCCAGGGCCTCCCCGACGCCGGCACGATCGGCGAGAGCGGATTCACCGAGGTCGGCGGCGCGCTGCGCATGTCGCTCGGCGCGCGCAAGCTGTCGGCCGTCGTCGAGATCTACGGCCGCAAGACCCGCTACGCACAGCTCTACAGCGCGATGGATCCGAACCAGGCGAGCGACCTGCGCGGAGGCGGGCGCTTCACCGTCGAGGCGTGGGTCAACCAGCGCGTGCGGTTGTACGCGGCGTACGACCTGTCGAGCCGATTCGAGTTCCAGCCCGAGATCACCGGCTACAAGAGCCTGCGCCTCATCATGTCGGGGACCTACTGATGCGCGCGCTCGTCGTGCTCATGCTCCTGTCGGGGATCGCGCGCGCCGACGGCCCGCGGGCCACGCCGATCGGCTTCGATCATCAGGTCCACGATCGCGACGTCAACATCAGCGGCGCCGAGACCATCCCGTGCGGCCGCTGCCACGTCGACACGATCGCCGGTCGCGGCTTCGCGCTCGCGCGACCCGATCACGCGTCCTGCTTCGGCAGCTGTCACGGCGCGGCGCCCGCGAAGCCGAAGCCGGGCCAGAAGATCGCGATCGAGAGTCCCGAGCGGCTGAAGCTGTGCACGAACTGCCACGCCGAGGTCGCGCTCGGCGCGCCGTTCACCGGCAAGCTCGCGGTCAGCTATCCGCCGTACGACCGCGAGCAGGACTTCGCCGTCACGATCGGGCACAAGCGCCACCGCACGTTCGCGTGCGCGACCTGTCACGCCGACACGCTCGTCAAGCCGGCGTCGCCCGGCCGGCCGCACGTGCGGTGCGCGTCGAGTTGCCACGACGGCACGCCCGGCAAGGGTCCTGCGATGTCGGCGTGCGAGACCTGCCACGTGCGCGCGAGCGGCTCCCCCCAGCCGCCCAGCCTCGTTCCGGTGACCGTGCCGATCGTGTTCTCGCACAGGGCGCACGCGAGCCACGCGCCCGCCGGTCGCGCGTGCGCGACGTGCCATGCATCGATCATCGACACCGACGACAACACCCTGCCCCGCCCCGACGCGAAGTCGTGCGCGCTCGCCGGCTGCCACGACGCGCATGCCGCGTTCGCGATCACCGCGAGCTGCACGAAGTGCCACAAGGATCCACCGACGCGCACGTTCCACATCGAGCGTCCGGTCGCACGGTTCTCGCACGCCGCCCACGCGCCGCTCACCAAACAGCCGTGCGCCGCGTGTCACCAGCTCGCCCCGTCCGGCGAGATCCGCGCCGGCACCCACGACGCGTGCACCGGCTCCGGCTGTCACGATGACTTCGGCAGCGCGAAGCCGAAGATCTGCGGCGCGTGCCACAACACGACGGAGCCGTGGCGCGCGCTCGCCGCCGATCGCGGGCCCGCCGAGGCCAGCGAGTTCGGCGCGACGCTCGACCACGGCAAGCACGCCGAGCCGTGCGCGTCGTGTCACCAGCTGCGCACGGCGAAGCACGAGCTGCGCACGCCGCGCGGGCACGCGAGCTGCGCGACCGCCGGCTGTCACGCGGTGACCTCGGGACCCGCGCCGAACATGACCGCGTGCAACGCCTGCCACGTGCTCGGCGAGGAGACCGCGCGGCTCGCCGATCGCACGCACGCGCCGTGGACCGTACGCGGCATGTTCGTCCACGACGCGGCGCACGCGCTGGCGTGCGTCTCGTGCCACGACGATCTGACCGCGACGACCGCGCGCGCGATCGCGACGCCGAAGAAGGCCACGTGCGCGCCGTGTCACGACGGCAAGGCGGCGTTCAAGCTCACCGGCACGACGTGCACGCGCTGTCACGCCGGAAAGCAGCCGTGATGCCGCGCTGGCAGCGCGCCTACCTGATCGCGACGTGCGCGATCATCGGCGCCGCGTTCGCGTACGCCGCGTGCGACTGGGGTCACTGGCCCGAGCTCCATTACTTCCCGCTGCAGGAGCGCGCGAGCTTCGCGACCGGCCCGGGGATCGCGATGCCGTATCCCGGCATCGTGTTGTGGGGGCTCGGCGGCGGGGTCGTCGGGGCGCTCGTCGGCGTCGGGTTCGGCCGCGCCGTGCCGCGGGCGTGGAGCGCCAAGGCCCTGCACTTGTTCGGGGCGTGGTCGATCACCGCGCTCGTGCTCGCCGGCACGTACTACATGTGGAACCTGTGGCCCTGGTGATGCGGGAGCCTGTAAGCGCGTGACTGGTGCCGGCGTTTGATCGGCATGACGACCCTCAAGCTTGTGGTGTTCGCGGCGGCCCTCGGCGCCTGTGCTAACGGGCATGCGAAGTTCGCGACCAGCGAGAGCTCGCCATTTCCTGCGGGCGCGCCGGCGCGGACGTACATCGCCGATCAGAACGAAGGCCCATCGCGGCAGCAGGTCCCGCAGCCCGAGGCCGTCGAGCGCCCCGGCCTCGGCACGTCGTGGGGTGAGCAGGTCCACGCGCCGATCTCGTTCTCGCCGTTCCAGCGCGCGGCGGCGTCGCCGTATGCCGAGGTGCTGCTGCACTACAACGACGCGCAGGGCGTCGAGGAGCACGCGCGCTATCTCAACGCGAGCCTCGCGCCACTCGAGGTCTACACCGAGGACAACGCGATCGGCATCTCGCTGGTCGACGAGGCCGGCCGCATGCTGCCGGGGTTCGCCGCGAACGGCCGCACGCTCGTCATGGGCGAGGATGGCGCGCGCTATCGGATCGAGGTTCGCAACGGCACGAGCGCGCGGTTCGAGATCGTCGCGTCGGTCGACGGCCTCGACGTCGTCGACGGCAAGCCCGCCGATCCGAATCGCCGCGGCTACATCGTCGATCCGCACGACACGCTGATCATCGACGGCTTCCGCACCTCCGACGACGCGGTCGCCGCCTTCCGGTTCGGCGCGGTCTCCGAGTCGTACGCCGCGCGGTCGTCGGGCGACCGCAACGTCGGCGCCGTCGGACTCGCGATCTTCGCCGAGCGCGGCGCGGTGTGGTCGCGCGGCGAGCTCGGCATGCGCGACTCGGCCGATCCGTTCCCGCAGCGCGGCTACGCCGTCGCGCCTCGCTAGGAGCCTGTAGCGCGTTGCGCCGTCCGCCTGGGTCTCGATCGACGCGGCGGGGTGGACGCAACGCGCTACACGCTTTTGGAAGACGCGCGCTCCGACCAGGTCGGAGCGGAGAGCGCCGAGCGCAGCGAGGTCTAGAAGTACGCGCGCTCCGACCAGGTCGGAGCGGAGAGCGCCGAGCGCAGCGAGGTCTAGAAGATGAAGAACGCGGAGAACTGGCCGCGGTAGTCGGTCGCCTTCACGCCGTCGACGAACTTCTGGCTCGTCCACGCGAACTCGCCGCCGAGCCGGACCGCCGACGTGAGATCGACGAACAGGCAGCCGTCGGCCCAGTTCTCGGTGTCCCACACCTTGGCGGCGCCGCCGTAGAGGTGGGCGTTGTCCGAGTGCATGTGCGCGTAGTTCGCGCTGACCCACACCTTGCCGCTCGGCGGCAGGTAGTACTGCAGGCCGACGAGCTCCGCCGTCCACTGGATCGGGTGCAGCGAGAACCCGCCAGCCGCCGTCGCGTCGGGATAGAACAGCACGAGGCCGTTGTCGACGTTCGGCGTGTACGCCGGCGCCGGCGTCGTCATGTCGGGGTTCGCCAGCGCGGGATTGCCGACGCCACCCGACAGGCTCTGATAGAGGTCGGCGATGCCAGCGCCGGTGGTGAAGCTACCGGTCAAGGTCAGCGCGTTCTCGTGATGATCCTTGGTCGCGCCGATGATCGGGATGAGGGCGTCGAGCGACAACCCGTAGCCCTTGCGAACGACCTGGCTGTGCGGCGCGGCGGAGAACTCGTCCACCGCGAAGCGACGACCGACGACCGACGCGCCGATCGCGAGGCCGTCGAGCGCCGTGCCCGTCGAGCCGGCCGTGTGATAGGCCTTGCGACCGTTGTAGGTGAGCTTCACGCCGGCCTGGCCATCGGGCGTGGCCGACGCGCGCTGCGGCGGGCGCGACGCGGCGACCGCGACGTCGACCTGCAGGTCATCGCTCTTGAACGTCTTGCTGAGCCGGATCTGCGGCGAGCGCGAGTAGACCTGTCCCGGCACGCCCTGGATCGCCACGGTGTTCGGATGGAACATCGACTGCCAGCCGAACAGCTGCCAGGTCTGCCCGATCAAGACGTCGACGACCGGCGTCTCGAGCTTCACGTTCATGTGGCGGAAGCGGAACGGCGCGTTCTGCCAGAACGACTGCTCCGAGATCCCCGCGGCCTGGTTGCCGAGGAAGTCCATCTCGAGCTGCGCGCTCGCCTTGATGTCGTCCTCGACCGGCGCGGCGAGCTTGATCCCGATGCGCGAGTTGCGCGCGCCGAACATCGTCTGGCCATGATCGCCGGTGTACGTGTTCGGGCGCGCGATCGCCGCGTTTCCCGCGAGGTCGTTGAGCCCCTGCGTCGAGTCGAAGATCGAATCGACCTCGACGAACCCGTAGAGCGTCGCGTCGAACTTCGAGTGGAGGACCGGCTTGTCCTCCTTCTTCTTGTCTTCCTTCTTCTTGTCCTCGTCGTGATGCTCCGGCGGCATCGGCGCCACCGGCACGATCACCGGGGGCGGCGACTCGGCCGGCGGGGTCGGCGGGGTCGGATCGGTCGGCGGCGTCGGCGGGACCGGGGGTTGATCGGCGTTCGGCTGCGCGAACGCTCGCGCCGACACGAACAGCATGGAGACGACAAGCGATGGCTTCAGCATGCAGGGACCATGGCGCTACCAGATGGCGAGGCTGTGACAGCGTTGCGACCGCACTGTCAAAACCTCGCGTTCAGCGCCGAGATCCGTTGATGTATGATGATTCCCTGTGAATTCAGGTGATCTCCTCGATGGCCGCTTCCGGATCGACCGCCACATCGGGTCCGGTGGGATGGGCGTCGTCTACCGTGCCCACGACACCGTGGCGAATCGCCCCGTCGCCATCAAGGTGTTCACCTGGCACAGCGCGGTCGATGTCGAGCGCGCGCAGCGCGAGGTCCAGGTCCTCACCCGCCTGCGCCATCCCGCGATCGTCGGCCACGTCGGCGACGGCGTCACCGAGGAGGGTCAGCTCTACCTCGCGATGAACTGGATCGACGGATCCACCGTCGCCGAGCGCCTCGAGGGCACCGGCACCAGCGTCGCCGACGCGGTCGCGCTCGCGATGCCGATCGCCGCCGCCCTCGCCTTCGCCCACGAGTCCGGCATCCTCCATCGCGACATCAAGCCGTCCAACGTCCTGCTCGCGAACGACGACCCGGCCACCTCGATGCTGATCGACTTCGGGGTCGCCCGCTCGCTCGACGCCGTGACCTCGTTGACCCAGACCGGGATGACGGTCGGCACGCCCGGCTACATGTCGCCCGAACAGGCGCGTGGCATTCGCGAGCTCACCCCGGGCGTCGACGTGTTCGGCCTCGGCTGCCTGCTCTACGAGTGTGTGACCGGTCAGGCGGCGTTCAGCGGCGCGACCTCGGCCGCGGTGATGGCGAAGATCCTGTTCTCCGCGCCCACGCCGGTCGCCGACCTCGCGCCCGAGGCGCCACCCGCGCTGGTCGCGCTGATCGATCGCATGTTGAAGAAGCCACTCGTGCAGCGCGTCCCTGACTGCGGGATCGTGCACCAGACGCTCGCCGAGCTCGCGCCGATCCCGAAGGGCCCGCGCCGCAACGTCCTTGGCGTCGCGACGATCACCGTCGCGCCCGACGCCGACCCCGGGTTCCACTGCATGGTCGGCGCGGCGCAGGGTCCGCTCGACGACATGCTCGAGCCGCCTTCGCCCGAGGCGTGCCTGCGCCTCGCGCGCGCCGCTGCCGCCCACGACGCGTCCCTCGAGGTGTTCGCGAACGGCGCCGTGTGCGCCCACCTCGTCGGCGAGCCGCTCGCCGTCACCGCGCGCGCCGCCGCGCTCGCGCTCGCGATGCGCGAGATCCTGCCGCGCTGGGCGATCGCGATCTCGTCGGCCACCGCCGCCGAGAGCAAGGTGTTCGACACCGGCACGCGCCTGCTCAATGGCGCCGCGCTCGCGTCGATCATGCGGCGCGGTCCCGAGGCGCTCCAGATCCGGCTCGACGTCGAGACCGCCGCGCACCTGCGCGATCAGTTCGAGCTCACGCCGGGCGACGCCCCGCGATTGATCGGCCCCAGGCCGCGATGACGCTCGACCCAGACGTCAGCGCAACGCCCCGGTCACGGTGAGCTGGTTCTGTACGCGCATCGTGCCGGTGCTCGCGGTCGCGCTGTAGCCATAGATCCGGATCTCGAGGTTCGCCCCAGCGTCGCTGACCGAGAGCGTCGCCGTCGCAGGCGCGGTCGGTGTGATCGCCACCGTCTGCACGAAGCTGTCCTGGCTCGTCGCGATCGATGCCAGCGTCGGCCCCGTGTTGCTCGACTTGGCATCGATCACCATCGAGGTCACGTCGAGCTTGCAGCCCGCGGGACCACCGATCGCGAGCGTGAAGTACAAGGTCGTGTCGGGCTGGGAGCTCGTCGGCCAACCGCTCGCGCTGATCGAACCCGTGCCCGCGGATGGCATCAGGCCTGACGCGCGCGTGATGCTGCCCGCCGTCACCCCCGGGGCGCTCGATGCTGGAGCCGTCGCGGTTTGCGATCCCGGCTCGCTCGTGAAGGTCCAGGTCGCCAGCGTCCCGGAGAATGGGGTCGCGCAGCTCCCACTCGGTGGCGCGTCGACGCTCGACCCGATCATCGCATTCGTGCAAACCGGATCTCCAGTCGTGCTCGGCATGCAGGTGTAGCCATCGGGACACTTCGGGTCGGTGCTCCCGCAGAAGAACGGAGTCGCCGGCAAGTTCGGGTCGTAGGCGGCGCATCCGGTCGTGGTCACGGCGACCGCGATGAGGGTCCACTTGATTCGCATTCGCCCTAGGTAACAGTGTGGCTCGCCCAGCGGCGCACGCGGCGTCGAGATTCGTCAAGTTCGAGAGACCGGATAGGCCTCGCGCAGCGCGGTCGCGACCGCGTGGAGCGTCGGCTGGAGTGACGAGTGCTTGCGCCAGATCAGCGCGATCGTCCGGTGCGCCCCCGGGCCCTGGAGTGGCCGCACGTGGAGCCGCGCGCGCCGCGCCTCGGCGTCCACGGCGAGCGCCGGGATGACGGTGATGCCGGCACCTCCCGCCACCATCTGGACGAGCGTCGACAGGCTCGTCGCGCGAAAGTCGCCCTCCCGGGCGCGCGCTGTTCCGCAGGCTTCGAGCGCCTGTTCGCGAAAGCAGTGCCCTTCATCGAGCAGCAGCAGCTCCTCGCCGCGAAGGTCGACCTGCGCGACGGGCCCCCGCTTCGTCGCGAGCGCATGCCCCCGCGGCGTCACCACCATGAACGGGTCCATCGCGATCACCTCGCGCGCGACGTCACCGATGTCGGCTTCGAGCGCGAGGACCGCCCCGTCCAGTTCCCCGTCGCGCAACTTGTGGACGAGCACGTCGGTCTTGTCCTCGACCCACGCGATCCGCAGGCGCGGCAGCTTCTTGCGCAACGCCTGCGTCGTGAACGGGAGCAGGTATGGCGAGATCGTCGGGATGACACCGAGGCGAATCGTGCCCCACAGCGGATCGGTGATCCACGAGATCGCGTGGACGAGCTCGTCGGCTTCGAGGATGAGCCGCCGGGCTCGCTCGACGACCTCGCGCCCTGCCGCGGTCACGAGCACCTTCCTCGGACCCCGCTCGAAGAGCCTCACGCCGAGCGCGCTCTCCACCTGCGCGAGCTGGGTGCTGAGCGTCGGCTGCGACACGTGGCAACGCGCCGCCGCGCGATGAAACGAGAGCTCGTCGGCCACCGCGACCACGTACTGCAGCTGCCGGAGGGTGAAGGGATGGGGCGCCGCGCTCACGCGTGTCTCCGCTGCATCGGATGATAGGCGTACACTATCAATAACATCACATCAATCGATTGGATGAATCGGCGGGCGCGCTGTAGCGTCACGGCATGTCTGACGAAATCATGAAGAGCGTGAGCAAGTGCCCCGTGATGGGTGGCCACAGCAGCGCGGCGATGGCGAACCATCAGTGGTGGCCCGAGCAGCTGAACCTGAAGGTGCTCCAGCAGAAGCCTCCGCAGGCCGATCCGATGGGCAAAAGCTTCGACTACGCGGCGGAGTTCAAGACCCTCGACTTTTCAGCGTTGCAGAACGACCTCGACGCGCTGATGACGACGTCGCAAGACTGGTGGCCGGCCGATTACGGACACTACGGTCCGCTCTTCATCCGCATGGCGTGGCACAGCGCGGGCACCTACCGCATCGGCGACGGTCGCGGCGGTTCGGGCTCCGGCACGCAGCGCTTCGCGCCGCTCAGCAGCTGGCCCGACAACGCGAACCTCGACAAGGCGCGCCGGCTGCTGTGGCCGATCAAGCAGAAATATGGGCGGAAGATCTCCTGGGCCGACCTCATGATCCTCGCCGGCAACCGCGCCCTCGAGACGATGGGCCTCTCGACCTACGGCTTCGCAGGCGGGCGCGCGGACGTGTGGGAGCCCGAGGACATCTACTGGGGTCCCGAGCAGAAGTGGCTCGGCGACGAGCGCTACACCGGTGACCGGGAGCTCCAGAATCCGCTCGGCGCTGTCCAGATGGGTCTGATCTACGTGAACCCGGAGGGACCGAACGGTGACCCGGACCCGCTGGCTTCGGGCCGGGACATCCGCGAGACGTTCGCACGCATGGCCATGAACGATGAGGAGACGGTCGCGCTCGTCGCCGGCGGGCACACCTTCGGGAAGTGTCACGGCGCCGCCGATCCGGGGAAGTATGTCGGCCGCGAGCCCGAAGCCGGCAGGCTCGAGCAGCAAGGCTTCGGTTGGGAAAACAGCTTCGGTAGCGGCAGCGGCGCCGACACGATCAGCAGCGGGCTCGAGGGAGCTTGGACCACCAACCCGGTGCGATGGGACAATGGCTATTTCGACAACCTCCTCGGCTTCGAGTGGGAGCTCGTGAAGGGTCCCGGCGGTGGGAAGCAGTGGGCTCCCAAGAACGGAGCTGGTGCGGGCACCGTGATCGACGCCCACGATCCGTCGAAGAAGCACGCCCCGTTCATGACCACCGCTGACCTCGCGCTGAAGGTGGACCCGATCTACGCGAAGATCTCGAAACGCTTTCACGAGCACCCGGCCGAGTTCGCGGCGGCGTTCGCCAAGGCCTGGTACAAGCTCACGCACCGCGACATGGGGCCGATCACGCGGTGTCTCGGACCGCTGGTCCCCGCAGAGCCGCAGATCTGGCAAGACCCGGTCCCCGCCGTCGACCACGAGCTCGTCGGAGACGCCGACATCGCGACCCTGAAAGCGAAGCTCCTCGCCTCGGGCCTCTCGATCGCGCAGCTCGTCTCGACCGCGTGGGCCTCGGCGTCCACGTTCCGTGGCACCGACAAGCGTGGTGGCGCCAATGGCGCCCGGATCCGCCTCGCGCCACAGAAGGACTGGGCCGCCAACGAGCCGGCCGCCCTCGGCAAGGCGCTGGAGATCCTCGAGACCATCCAGCGCGACTGGAACGGCGCGCAGGCCGGCACCAAGCGAGTCTCGCTCGCCGACCTGATCGTCCTGGGTGGGTGTGCCGCTGTCGAGGAGGCTGCGAAGCAGGCGGGGTACACGGTGAACGTTCCGTTCTCGCCCGGCCGCACGGACGCGTCGCAAGCGCAGACCGACGTCGAGTCATTCGAGGTGCTCGAGCCGACCGCGGACGGGTTCCGCAACTTCCTCACGCCCGGACACCGGCGGTCGGCGGAGGAGCTCCTCGTCGATCGAGCTCAGCTCCTCACGCTGACCGCTCCCGAATTGACGGTCCTCGTCGGCGGCATGCGCGCGCTCGGCGCCGGGGGATCCAGGGTCGGCGTCTTCACGACGCGTCCCGGCGTGCTCACGACCGACTTCTTCGTGAACCTCCTCGACATGACGACGACGTGGGTCAAAGCCGCCGGGTCCAACGATCTGTTCGAGGGGCGCGACCGCAAGACCGGCAAGATCAGGTGGACCGCCAGCCGGGCCGACCTCGTCTTTGGCTCCAACTCGCAGCTCCGCGCCGTCGCGGAGGTCTACGCGTGCAACGACGCCGGAGAGGATTTCGTGCGTGACTTCGTCGGCGCGTGGACCAAGGTCATGAACCTCGATCGCTTCGACCTGTAGGCGACCGCGTGGCACGCGGACGATTGTCGGTAACAGGAGACCCGGGCGTTCCGTACCGACGGTCAGATGATTGCAACTCGCCTCGCACGCTGCTTCACGACCGGCCTCGTCGGTCTCGTCGGTCTCGTCGGTCTCGTTGGCCTCGTCGGAACCGGATGCGCGGGCGATCCGGGTAGTCCTGGCACCGCTGGCACGACGGGACCTACCGGCCCTGCGGGCCCAGCGGGTCCCGAGGGTCCCGGCGCCCCGGACGCGCCATCCCAGCCGCACGGATCCGTCTACACGTTGTCCAATGACCCCACCGGCAACGCCGTGTTCGCGTTCGATCGGGCGACCGATGGCACGCTGACACCCCGAGACGTCTACTTCACCGGTGGCACCGGCAGTGGCGACGGGCTCGGGAATCAGAGCGCGCTCGTGTACTCGGCGAGCCGGGACCTGTTGTTCGCGGTGAACGCGGGCGACAGCTCGATCTCCACCTTCGTGCGACACCCCGACGGCAGCCTCATGCTCCTGTCGAAGGTCGGATCCGGTGGGGTTCGTCCCGTCAGCGTGACGGTGTCGGGTGACCTCGTCTACACGGTGAATGCCGGCAACGCAGCGACCCCTGGCAACATCTCGGGGTTCCGGATCGCCGCGGCGGGACTCGTCACGCTCGCCGGATCGACGCAGCCGCTGAGCGCCGCCTTGACCGGTCCCGCGCAGATCGCCTTCAACGCCAGCGGGAAGGTCCTCATCGTGTCCGAAAAGGGCACCAACAAGCTCGACACGTATGTCGTCGGGGCCACCGGGATCGTCGCCGCACCGAGCTCGCAGGCGTCCGTCGGCGTCACGCCCTTTGGCTTCGCGTTCGGTGCTGGCGGGCAGCTGATCGTCTCGGAGGCGGTCGGTGGCGCCGCGAACGCGAGCACCGCGACCTCGTATGCCGTCTCGGACACCGGCGCGCTCGCGCCGATCAGCAGCGCCGTCCCGTCGTCGCAATCCGCCGCATGTTGGGTCGCGGTCGCGGGCACGCATGCATACGTGTCCAACACCAAGAGCAACAACCTCTCGACGTACACCGTCGGCGCGAACGGTTCGCTGACGCTCGTCGGCACGGGCGTCGGCGCGACGACCGGGATGGGCCCCACCGACTCGGCCGTCACCCCCTCGAACGACTTCCTCTACGTGCTCGACAGCCCCGACGCGGCCCTGAGCAGCTTCGCGATCGCGGGCGACGGAACGCTGACGGCGAAGCCTGACTTCGCCGGACTGCCGCAACATGCCACGGGGCTCGTTGCTCTCTGAGACGCAGACGCTCGACGCGCGAGCGTCGTGGCCGTGCCAGACTGCTGGCACGGTCGTGGTGGATTCGCGAGCGATGGGCACCGACGCGCAGGCGTCCGACGAGATGCTGATGGAAGCGTACCTTGGCAACAGCGATCGCAATGCGTTCGAGACCTTGTTCTCGCGCCTCGCACCTCGACTGCACGCGTTCTTTCGTCGCTGCTTCGGCGACGCGTCGACTGCCGACGAGATGTTGCAGATCACGTTCCTCAACATCCACCGCGGCCGGCACACCTATCGCACGGGCGCGCGGGTCAAGACCTGGGCCTTCGCGATCGCCGCGAACGTCCGTCGTGACGAGTGGCGCCGACGCTACCGGATCAAGGAAGACTGCGACGAGTACGCCCTCGAGACCGCCGAGCAACAGCAGATCGTCGCGCCGACGGCGGCGCGCGAGCAGCAGGACCGCATCGACCGAGTCCGCCTCGCGCTCGAGCATCTCCCGGAGGCCCAGCGCGTCGTCGTGTCGCTGCATCGGTACGAGGAGATGTCGTTCGAGGAGATCGCCCGGGTGCTCGGCATCACCGCGGTCGCAGCCCGCGTGCGGGCGTTCCGTGCGTACGAACGGCTCCGTGACGAGCTCCGCGATCTGGCCGAGCAGGATGCCACATGATTCAACCCACCAAACATCTCGACGACCGCGCGCTCGCGCTGGCGAGCCTCGACGAGGCCGACCCCGAGCTCGTCGCAGCACGCGCACACGCCGCGACGTGTGAGGCCTGCGCGCAGGCGCTCGTCCAGAGCACGCGGCTGCTGACCATGATCGACGAGACCTCGGAGCCACCACCGGACCCGAACGTCTTGCGCCAGATCTCGGCGAAGATGCTCCACGAGCTCAGCTTCGACGAGCAGCGCCGTGACCAGGCGCTGACCGCGCGGTTCTCGCTGAGCCGGCTCAAGGCGTTGTACCTGAGCGCGGCAGTGATCGTGCAACTCGCGCTGGTGCTCCATGCGATCGTGATGCTCGCTCTCGGGCATGGGCTCGCGTGGCTCGGCGTCGCGTTCGCGATCGGGGCGGTGCCCGTCCGCGTGCTGTCCTACTTCGTCATCTCGACTCCACGCACGTCGAAGTGGATGCCCGGCTTGCTCGCAGCGGCGCTCGGGGGCGCGTCCGTGGTGGTCGTGACCGCCGGATCCCACGTCGCGCTCGCCGAGTCCCTCGTCGGCGTCACGAGCGCGTTCTATTACGTCGTCGAATACTCGCGATTCCGTCGCCGGCCGAGCGCGCAGCTCGCCGTCGGGACGACGCTTCCGCACTTCGAGCTCGAAGACGATCGGGGCCTGTCCTTCGGGATCGAGCGGTACCTGGGCGCGCCGATGGTCCTCGTGTTCTTCCGCGGCAACTGGTGTCCGTTGTGCACGGCGCAGATCCAGGAGATCGCCGCGCAATACCGCTGGCTGCAGGAGCTCGGCGTGAAGGTCGCGCTGATCAGCCCGCAGCCCCATCACAACGCGCGCGTCTTGAGCCAGCGCTTCAACGTCCCGCTCGACTTCCTCGTCGATCCCGGGGCGCGCGTCGCGCGAAGCCTTGGCATCGTCCACGACGGTGGCGTCCCGGTCGGACTCGCGCTGCTGGGCTACGAAGCGGACACCGTCTTCCCGACCGTCGTCGTGGTGGATCGCGATGGCAAGATCCTGTTCAGCGACCAGACCGACAACTATCGATTGCGCCCCGAGCCCGCGACGTTCATGTCGGTGCTCGCGGTCGCGCGCTCCTGATCGCGCCTGACACCTCGGCGGGTGATCGCGCCCGACATCCCTTGTTCGAGGTCGGTCAACCACGCGATTCTCGCGGTGACTCGTGATTCACGCTCGTCGAGCTGCGGGTGGCTTCGCGGTCGCGATGATGCTCGTCGTCGCCGCCTGGTGTGTCGGCCTGGCGGGGCCGTATCAGTTCGACGATCACATCACGCCGGTCGACGATCCAGCGAGCCAGTCGCTCGCGGCGTTCGTTACCGAGCTGCCACGAACCCTGCGACCGGCGACCAAGTTGACGTACGCGATCGAGGCGTCTGTCGGCGTCGATGGGCCGGCGGAGCGGCGCGCGGTGTCGATCGCGATGCTGGCGGTCGCCGCGATCGCGCTCGCAGGTCTCCTGCGCGCCGTCGTGCCGGGTGCGCGGGTCGCGGCACTCGTGGCCGCGATCGTGTTCGTCGCGCATCCGGTGCACGCCGAGGGGGTGCTCGCGGTGACCGGGCGCGACGCCGTCCTGGCGATGGCGTGCGTGCTCGCCGCCCTCCTCGCGCTCGCGCGCGATCGACCGCGACTCGCCGGGGCCATATTCCTCGTCGCGATGCTCGCGCGCGAGACCGCGATCGCGGCGGCGTTCCCGATCGCCGTGCTCGAGTTGACCCGCCCGGGCAGCACGTGGCGCGCGGCGGCGAGCCGGCTCGCGCCGTGCGGGGCCGCGCTCGCGCTCGCGAGCCTGTGGCTGGTGCTCACGCCGCGCTACCACGCGCTGGCGCACGCCTCGTTCACCGATGCGCGCGGCGTCGGCACCGCCCAGGTCGCGCAGGTCGGCGCGATCTTCGATGGGATCTCGCTCTACGTGCGCCCCGGGTCGCTCACGCTCGATCACGGCGAGCCGATCGTCACGCGCGTCGCCGATCCGCGCTTCCTGCTCGGCGGACTCGCGCTCGTCGGGGCGGCGATCGCGTGCGTGCTCGCGATCCGCGCCCGCGATCGCGCGACCGCGATCGGCGCCGCGCTGTGGCTCGCGGCGATCGTGCCGACGCAGACGCTCGTGCCCAAGCTCGATCCGCTGACCGAGCGGCCCCTCGAGCTCGGGCTCGCGGGGATCGCGCTCGTCGCGTGCGGGGTCGCCGCCACGCTCGCGCGACGCTGGCGCGGTGTGCGCCGGCCGACGTACATCCTCGCCGGTGCGCTCGCGGTCGCACTCGTCGCCGCCACGATCGCGCGCGCGCGGACCTACCGTTCCGAGCTCGCTTTGTGGCGCGATGCCGCGACGAAATCCGAGGCGAACCCCAGACCACACTACAACTACGGTATCGTGCTCGAACATGCGGGTCTTCGCGACGAGGCGCTGATCGAGATGCGGCGCGCCGACGCGCTCCGCCCGTTCGATCCGGACACCCAGCGCGCGATCATCCGGTTGACCCCGCCGTAAAAAGGAAGTCGTCCATGAAGAAGTTAGCAACTGGCCTCGGCGCCCTCGCGATCGCGGGCGGCCTGGTCGGCGTCGCACGACGCAGTGCCGCCGACTCCACGCAGTGTTCGAACGCCGCGTGCAACACGCACGAGTCCTGCATCATGAAGGGCGACATGGCCCAGGCCGAAGCCCTGCAGGATCTCTACAGTGACAAGGCCCTGATGGCGAAGCTGGCCGCGGGGCGCGATCTGCGTCGCCTCAACAGCGAGATGAAGTCGCTACTCCAAGCGTTCAAGCCGCCGGACTGCGCGGGCACGAGCGCCGTCACCAACCAGACGCTGATGGCCACGGGCGACGACTGCAAGACGATCGTCACCTACAACGGTGGCGAGATGCCGGCGCAGACGAAGGACGGCAGCACGAACCCGGACATCTACTTGATCAACGCCTGCCGCGAGACGATCGATGCCCAACTCGCGCACGAGAAGGTGCACCAGGCGAGTTGCAAGGCCCATGGCGGCCTGCCGACGACCGGCGAGGGGGCGCTCGCCGACGATGCGGCGGCCTACGGCGCCCAGGTCGACACGCTGCAGGCCAAGATCGCGGGTGGCGCCTTTCACTGCACGCCGACGCAGCCGGATGTCGATGCGGCGAAGAAGTTCCTGAGGGACACGCTCACGAGCGACCTCGCCGCGCCGCCACCACCACCACCCGCACAGCCGGGTCGCCCACCACCGGGCGATCCAGCCGCGAACAAGAAGGCCAACGACGAGGCCAACGCGCGGAGCGAAGCGGCCCGCAAGGCCGCGGAGAGCTGGTGGCCGTTTTGAAGGCGTCGATGATCGCCACGCTCGTCGCCTCGCTCGGTGCGGTCGGCGTCTACAAGGCGACCGCGCGCGATGCGCCACCACCCCCCAAGGGTGCGCACATGCCCACGCGATCCGAGATGTACGCGAGCGCGACCGCGCTGGTCGGTAAGTCCACGGCATGTCGCGGTGCAGTGCGCACACCCGAGTGTGCGGTGACACGTGTCCGTGTCGACGCCCAGATCGCCGACGCGTTCGATGCCGTGTCGGCGACGCCGGACACCACCCTCGGCAAGGAAGCCGGCCGTGCGCTACACGAGCGCGACATCCACACCCAGCTCGCGGCGCTGAACTACCTCGGACGGCTGTCGCCGGCGGAGTTCGATCGCACGGCCCTCGCCGACGTGCTCGGGCTTCTCGAGTACTCGCGATCGCTGCCCGTCGGCGAGCGCGCGGCCGGCCTGCTCGGCGCCCAGCACCCGGCATGGGCAGCGGTCGCGCGACGCTACGAGGAGAACCACAAGACGTTCACACACGACCGCAAGAACCTCGCGTACTGGCGCGCCGTCGACGTGCCGAGCACGGCGTCGCTCGGCGTGCCGTTCTATCCGAGCGTCACCGCGTACGCGCCCGCCGACACGGATCGCTCGATCGGCTGGATCACGAAGGCGACGCCGGCCCAGGTCGTCGCGTGGTTCACGACCTCGCTCGGCGCCGCGCCGGTCGCGACGACACCGGAGACGTGGCAGCAGTTCTTGATGACCACGCTCCAGCGCGAGACCACCGTTGCAGGCGGCATCTCGACGGCCGACGTCATGGAGATCCAGCGGCTGCAGCAAGAGTTCCGAAAGACGCACGATCAGAAGTTGCTCGCGCAGATCCAGGTGATCTCGAAGCGAATCGAAGCCGCCGCGTCGGGCAAGGCCGGGCCTCCGAAGACGCCGACCGGCGTCGCGGTCCAGGGCCAGGTCACCGGCGCGTACCTCCGTCACGTAGGGGACACCACGCCGGTCACCGCCTTTGTCGGCGCGAAGCAACCGGATCGCATCGTCGCGATGGTCTTCGTGTATCCCGAGCCGAGCCTCGGTGGCACGATCATCGAGTACGCGTGGAGCCTCACGGATCTGGCACCGCTCGCGGCCGCGACGCCGTAGACGTTCGGACCTTGGACCACCGAAACCTGGGATCAAGGTGGGGATGACGCTCGCGAAGGCACCACCGCGTGCACGAGGCGTCTCACGTGTGCTAAAAACCTCGAAATCGGAGCCATCGCCAAGTGGTAAGGCAGTGGTCTGCAAAACCACCATCCCCAGTTCAAATCTGGGTGGCTCCTCGAATCCGAAAGCCCCGCACTCGCGGGGCTTTCGGTTTTTCGGGTCGCGACGCGGCCTCGGCGCGTGAAGTTGCCCAAGGCTCGCGGTGGCCGATCGCTGGTGCGCGCTGGCGTTCGCCGATCGCCGGCTGACGTTCGCCGACCGCCGCTGGGCGCTCGGGTCGCGATCGCGCACCGTCTGGGAATGCAGCTTCGCCTGATGGTCTTCCTGGGATTGATCGCATGCGGTGACGACGTCACGGCACCGCCGCCGCTCGAGGTCGCGTGGCAGGCGTGCGACCCACTCGTGCCGGGTGGTGCGCCCGGAGAGTGCGCGCTCGTGTCGGTGCCACTCGACTGGAACGCCCCCGAGGGTCGTCACATCGATGTTCACGTCAAGCGCTTCAGCGCCGCGCAGACCGGCGGTGACATCTGGCTGCTCGTGCGGCCCTCGGCTTTCTGCTCGCGTCCTCCGATCCGGTACCCGGTGCCACAACCGGCGACCTCGTCTCGATCGCGGTCGTGTTCTCGCTGACCGGGACGGCCGCGATCGCGGTGGTCCTCGCGATCCCCTTCCGCGCGGCGACCTCGTCGCGGCGCCGGCTGATCGCGGAGGTGGTCGTGCGGTCCCTGATCGGCGCGACCCTGTGGCTCGTCGATCTGGCGCTCGTGACGTTCCTGTTCGGCGGAAGCCTCGACGAGGTCAACGCCGGCCTCTGGGTCCTGCTGTTCCTCAGCGTCCAGAGCGTGCTCGGTGCGATCGTCGCGGTGCGCGAGCTCGCGAAGAGCCATCGCGCGCGCGAGCGCGAGCTCGACGGTGCACGCGCCACCGTCGCGGCCCAGTTGCAGGCGCTGCGCTATCAGCTCGATCCGCACTTCCTGTTCAACGCGCTCAACACGGTCGCGGCGCTGATCCGGGAGGATCCGAAGAAGGCCGAGGCCGCGCTCTCGGACCTCGGGAAGATCCTGCGCCACTCGCTCGACACCGACGATCGCTCGGGCACCGTCGCCGACGAGCTCGAGGTCATCCAGGCGCTCGTGGCGCTCGCGCGGGCGCGGTTCGAGGACGATCTGCACGTGGTGATCGAGGCGATCACGGATCCCGATCTCTGCGCGCAGATGCTCCCACCCCTGCTCGTCCAGCCGCTCGTCGAGAACGCGATCGAGCACGGGATGCGGACGGCACAGCCACCGATCCGCATCGGGATCACGCTGGCGCGCAGCGGCGAGGATCTCGCGATCGACGTGCACAACACCGGGATCCTCGACGCGACCCCGCGACCCGGAGCGATCGGCGTCGCGAACCTGCGCGCCCGACTCGACATGCTCTACCCGAACCGACACACGTTCGTGCTCGAGCAACGCGGCGATCGCGTTCATGCCACGCTGAGGCTCCAGCGTGCGCCTTGACCGCGCCCTCCTGGTCGACGACGAGGCACCGGCACGCCGCCATCTCGCACGCATGCTCGGCGACCTCGTCGAGGTGGCGCAGGTGCTCGAGGCCCGCACCGTCACCGAGGCCGTGGAGCTGCTCGCGCGCCACACCGTCGACGTGATCTTCCTCGACGTCCAGATGCGGCGCGAGGAGGGATTCGCGCTGTTCGAGCGCGGTCCGGTGAGCGTGCCGGTCATCTTTGTCACGGCCCACCACGAGCATGCGGTGAGAGCGTTCGAGGTCAATGCGCTGGACTACGTACTGAAACCGATCGCGCGCGAGCGCCTCGCCGCCGCGGTGGCCCGGCTCGGCGCGTCGCCTCGCGTCTCGACGGCAGCGTTCGCGGCCACCGACATCGTCTGGATCCGCGAGCGCGATCGGCAGACGTTCGTCCGCCTCGCCGAGGTCGTCTGCATCACGGCCGCGGACGACTACACCGAGCTCCACCTCGCCGACCGTCCGTCGCGACTGTCGTCCTCGTCGATGCTCGATTGGGTCGCGCGCTTGCCGACGACGTTCCTCCGGATCCATCGCTCCACGATCGTCGCGCTCGCCCACATCGTCGAGGTGCGGCACTCGACCGAAGGCGCCAGCGTCGTGATGCGGGGGCTGCGCGAGCCGCTGCGGGTCGGCCGCACGCATCTCGCCGAGCTGAAGGCGCGGATCGCGTAGCCCACGGGCAAAGCGTCGGTGAGCCCAACCCTCGGAGTTGCGAGACCTACTTCTCGAGCTCGACCACCATCGCGAGCGCATCGGTGATGTGCTTGGTGACGCGCAACAACGAATCGGTGACGTGGCGGATCAAGCCCTCCCGGTCGACGACGAACGTGACACGCTCGGAGATGCCGAGCGTCTTGCCAACGCCGAAGGCGGCGCGCGCCTTGCCGTCGGGATCGGTGAGCAGGACGAATGGCAGGCGATTCTCTGCGGCGAACGCCACGTGGGCCTGCACCGAGCTCGCGCTGATCCCGACGACCTCCGCACCCGCCGTGGTGAACTGCTCGTACGCATCGCGAAAGCCGCACGCCTGCTTGGTGCAGCCCGGCGTCTGGTCCTTCGGGTAGAAGTAGACGACGAGCGTCTTCTTGCCGACATACGAGCGCAACCGAACCGGCTCGTTGTTGGCGGCGGTCAGCGACAGATCGGGGATCGGCGAACCGGGCTGCAGCAGGTGGGTCACCCCTGGATGATGCCAGAGCCCTCAGGGCCCGGGGCTTCGACTCCCGCGTCAGCCCGGAGGGAGCTCTCCGATCAACCGGATCGACTCGATCAACACCTCGACCGCGTGGCGCGCGAGCTCTGCTGAACCACCATCCATGTACAGCGCGTGGACCCCCGAGTGGGTCGGCTCGATCGTCGCGAGGACACGCAGCTTGCCGCTCGCGATCGCATCGCGCGCGACCGAGCGTGGGACGACCGAGACGTAGTTGCCACGGATCGAGGCCTCGACGAGAAACTGGGCGTCGTCGGACTCCGCCGCGATGCGCGGCCGCAGCCCCTTGGCATCGAGGAACTGCTCGACGTCCCAGCGATATGCCGAGTTCGCGCGGTACTGGATGAGAGCGACGTTCTGCCAGTCCGAGACCGGGTCGACGCCGGGTGGCGCCACGACCACGAGGGTTGTCTTGTCGATGATCGTACTGAGAAAGCCCTGCCGGACTGGCTCGCTCGGCTCGCTCTCGCAGATCACGAGATCGAGCTCGCTGCCGCGCAGCGCCCGCACGAGGTCGAGCGTATCGCCGTTGCGGATGATCGGGACGCACTTCTCGATCGCGAGCAGTGGCATCAAGAAGTCCGTGGTCGTCGCGCGCGCCACCGCGCCGCTGATCCCGACCCGCAACGAACGTGGAACCTCCGTGTCAGATCTCGACAGCGACTCGGCGAGTCGCTCGCCGGCGCGGAACATCACCGACGTGTGCTCGAACGCGAGCTGGCCCGCCGCGGTCAACTTCAGCCCCGCCGTGCTGCGCTCGAACAGCCCGATGTCGAGCGAACGCTCGAGCGCTCGAAGCTGTTCGCTCACGGTCGGTTGCCGGACCCCCAGCCGCTCGGCCGCAGCCGCGATCGAGCCCTCGACCGCGGCGACGTGGAAGTAGTAGAGATGGTTGTAGTTCATCATCGGCGGCGCCTCCGACCCTCCACACTACACGACCGGGACGGTGAACTTGAACGTCGTGCCCGATCCGGAGCTCTCGACCTCGATCCTGCCGTCGTGAGCCTCGACGATTCCCTGCGCGATCGCGAGCCCGAGCCCGACGCCGTCACGGTCTGCGGTCCGAGCCTTCCAGTAGCGCTCGAACACGTGCGGCAGCTGCTCCGGCGGGATCCCCGGGCCATCGTCGATCACCGCGAACTCCACGCGCTCACCGATGCGACGAGCGCGGAGCACGATCGTGCCGCCTGGTGGGGTGAACTTGATCGCGTTGCCGAGGAGATTCGAGAACACCTGCGGCAACCTGATCGGATCGCACAGCACGTCGTCGGCGACGGCGCTATCGACGATCAGCCGCTGTTCGCGCTTCGCGGCGAGCGGCGACACGATCTCGATCGCCTGATCGATCAGGGCGGCGGCGGGGGTCGCGAGCCGCGCGAGGACGAGATGTCCCGACTCCATCCGCGAGACATCGAGCAGATCGCTCAGCAGCCCGGCCATCTGGTCCGCGACTCGGTGGATCGTCGCGGCGGTCCGGCGCAGCGGGGCGTAGTCGTCGCCCGCCGGCATCGAGGCGAGCATCGCCGCCGCACCCATCGAGATCGTCGCGAGCGGGTTGCGCAGGTCGTGCGCGACGACCGCGAGCGCATCCTCGCGCGCGCGGGTCGCCGCTTCCGCCGCGGCGCGCGCCTGACGCTCCTGTTCGTACATCCGCGCATTCTCGACCAGCTGCGTCGCTTGACGCTTGATCTGCTCGCCTTGCAGGTAGAGGTCGATGAAGACCTTGGCCTTCGCGCGCAACAACTCGGGCTCGATCGGCTTGCGCACGTAGTCGACCGCGCCGTGCTGGGAGGCCTCGAACACTCGTTCGACCTCGGGATGCGCCGCGGTCAGGAACATGATCGGAATGTGCCGGGTCCGGTCGAGTCCCTTGATGAGCGCGGCGGTCTCGAGGCCATCCATGCCGACCATCTGGACGTCGAGCAGGATCAGCGCGAAGTCGTCATGCAACAGGTGCCGCAGCGCCTCGTCGCCGGAGCTCGCCATGGTCAGCGGATGGCCGAGGGGCTCGAGGATCGCCTCGACCGCCAGGAGGTTCGACGGGTGATCGTCGACGACCAGCACGCGCGCCGCAGCCGTGATCGGTTGGTCGGGACTGCGGTCCATGGGAGCGGTCCGTCGAGCGTCACCCACCCTCGTGGCTCTGGCTACCGCGCGAAACGAAGGCTTTGCCTATGGCCGGACCAAGGGCATTGGAGATCGAGTCCCCCATACGTGGGCGCGCCATAGCGAAGCCGATATCATCGCGCATGGAACCAACCTCCACCGAGCCGCCGCCGCCCGAGCCTGAACAATCCGTCGCGGAGCTGTTCGGCGAGCTCGCCACCGAAGTCGGCACGCTCGTTCGGCAAGAGCTCGTGCTCGCGGGCGCCGAGATGGCGCAAAAGGCGCGCGACGCCGCGCGGAACATCCTGCGGATGGGCGTCGGAGCGTTGCTGTTCTCCGTGGGCGTCCTCGTCTTCGTGGGTGCGCTGGTGCTCGCCGTGGGAAGTGTCGTTCCCATGTGGGCAGCGGCACTGCTCACCGCGACGATGATCGGAGGCGCGGGGTACGTCCTGTTTCGAGCCTCGATCTCCGCGTTGCGGACGATGACGTTCGTGCCGACGGAGACGCTGGCGTCACTCCGAGAGGATGCCGGCTGGGCCAAGCACGAGGTCGTTCGAGATCGGCAGCCTGCCGAGCTTCACGCCGACATCGAGCAGACCCGAGACCAGCTGAGCGATACGATCGGACGCGTCCACCGTCAGCTCAAACCGGCCGCGCCGAAGAAGAAGAGGCGCGCACCGAAATCGACCGAACGCTAGGCGCACACGTCCGCGTTTGGCTGATGCATGATGAGACATGGCCAAAGCGAAGCGACCCGGAATCAAGTCCACCGTGAAGAAGCAGGCGCGCAAGGCGACCAAGGCAGGCAAGGCCGCCGTTGCCAAGGTCGAACGCGTTGGCCGAACCGCGACGAAGAAAGCGAAAGGCGCGGAGAAGAAGGCCGAGGCGATCGTGAAGTCCGGCGCGAAGAAGGCAAAGGCGACCGTGGCCACGGTGCGCACGAAAGCCAAGCAGCTGGCGACCAAGGTCCAGAAGGTGACCCACGACGCGTCCGGCGTCGCCGAGAAGGTCGGCGCGACCCTCGAGACGATCAGCACGGCGATCCAGGCGATCATCAACCCGAAACCCGAGACGGCCCCGGCGAGCAAGAAGAGCTGAGCCCGCCCGGCTCAGCGCATTCAGTGGACGCTGGGCAGCGACGCGGCCTTGGCGGTCTCCGAGGGCACGTTCTTGTACGGGTGGGTCGGCAGCAGTCTCTCGAACATCGCGAGCACCTCGTTGCCGAGGGCGGCGAGCTCGTCCTCGCTCATCCGGCGCCGGAGAGTAGGAAACAGCTTGTCCTCCTCTTCTTCGTGCGCGTGGTGCGAGACGTTCTCCTTCAACACGGACAGCTTCGCCTTGAGCTCGTCGCTGTCGAGCTTCATCGTGATCATGTCGGAGAGCACGCGCTTGATCTCGAGATGTTCCTCGACCGATTCCTGGAGCAGCTCCTTGGTCTCCGCGGTCATGACGCCCGGGTAGAAGATCTTCTCTTCCACCGCGGCGTGGGCGGCGAGCTTGTCGGCCAGCTCGATGAAGGTCGCCATGTCGATGGTCTTTTGCTTCTCGAGCTTGTCAAACAGCGCATCGACCTCTGCGTGTTGCGCGGTCAACAGATCGAGGACGTTCGTCGTGAGGGTGGAGTTCTTGGTGGCCATGTCCGCGGCGTTTTGCACTCGGCGGGCCGAGCTCGAGGCTCGCCGGATCTCGCTCTGCGGCGTCGTCGACAACGGCCGCCCGACTGATCACGTGGCCACTGGCACATCGTGGCGCTCGCGCTCGGCCTGCGGGACTTCTGCGATAGCGCCCGTCGCCCGTGAAGTCAGGAGAACGTCGCCAGCCAGCGATCGACTTCGGCGGTCGACCGCAGACGCACCGTCTTGTGCGCGTGCGCGGGGACCGGTAGCTCGCGACGCTGGCGGAAGTGCGAACGGACCATGTGCTGCAGCACCGAGTCGGGACCGACGAAGACATCGCGCCAGGTCTCGTAGTTGTCGTTCCACAGCAGCTCGCGGGTCGTCACGCGACGGTAAGAGCGGCGCGCCAAACGCACCAGCTTGGTGGCGAGCGGAAGATCGAGCCAGATGATGAGATCGACTGGCCCCGTGATGAGCTCGCCCAGCCGCTTGTAGCAAGTGTTGTCGATCACCCAGCGATCGTGAGCGCCGATGACGGCCTCGATGCCGGCACGCAGTTCGTCATCGCTGGCGCGCACCCATCCGGCTTTGTGCTGGATGGCATCGATCTCGACAAACGGCGCATCGAGCAGCGCGGCGAGCGTGCGGCCGAGCGTGGTCTTGCCGGCGCCACTGGTGCCGACGAGGGCGATGCGTTTCGCGGTCACGCGTGCGCGACAACGTACGCTAGAAGATGATCCCGGCGCACGTCCAGTCGCGGTTCGTGCAGCAGGTCACGGGCAATCGCTCGGACCATCGCCGCAGCCGATGCAGCGACCGACGCAATCGGGGTCGTCACATCCGGCGAGCCCGTCGAGGTCGAGATCCTCGTCCGCGGCGCCGCACTGGCCCCGACCTCGTCCAGCTCCCGCTGGCGTCCCACGATCACTCAGCGTACGCCTTGCGGGCGCTGGCGACGCAACGGCGTCGCGCGGTGTGCCCCAAGGCCCCGATCAATCGCGGTGGATCGTCAACGCCGCGAGATAGCCGACCCCGAGCCCGATGCCGGCGACGATCGCGAGCGTGGAGGCCGGGCGCTGAAGCATCGTCCAGCGCAGCCGGAACAACTGCTTGAGCCCCATCCCGGTCAGCTTGTACCTCAGGTCGCGGACGAGGTGCGATGGTGGAGGCGACACCGTGGTGTTGGCATCGAACGCGAGGTCGGCGGTGGTCATCGTCTGCCGTGTTGCACGCCATGCGCCAGCCGCTCCCCTCCCCGCGCTGAAGGCTCTGATACGATCGGTCGCGGCCTCGCAACGGCTCGACCATGCTCGCCAGCAACCGCCCAGCCCCCGCCGACGCCGCCCGCCGGGCGCAGCTGATGATGTCGGTGCTGCGCACGATGGTCGCGATGGGCACGGTGGGGCTCATCGCGGCGCTGATCGATCGCCGGAACGATCCGCTGGTCAGCGTGGTGTTCTACGCGCCGATCTTCGCCGCGGTGCTCTGGATGCGGCACATGGTCAAGCGTGGACACGTGCTCCTCACCGCGTGGGTGAGCTCGATGTTCTTCTGGGTCCTGATCGCGTTCGTGACCTTGTGCTTCGGTGGGCTCCAGGGAGGCAACGCCGCCTGCTTCGGCGTGTGCACGATGATGGTCGGGAGCCTGGTCGGCGGCCGCGCCGCGATCGCGGTCGCCGCGATGTCGTCGGCGTGGTGCGGCCTCGTGGCGGTGCTCGAGGTCGAGCACGCGCTCCCGATGCAGCTCGGGCCCTACACGCCGATCAACGCGTGGACCGCGATCACCGTGACGCTGGTCATGATGTCCGTCCTGTTGCGCAACTCGCTCGAGTCGATCCGCGCGATGCACGCGCAGGCCGCGACGATCGCCGCCGAGCGCGACGAGGCGCTGCGGCGATCGATCCAGGCGCAGAAGATGGAGCTGGTCGGCAACCTCGCCGGCGGCGTGGCGCACGACTTCAACAACCTCCTGATGGTGATCGTCGGCGTCTCCGAAGCGCTGCGCGAAGATCAGCTGGCCGAGCGCTCGAGTCCACCCCAGCTGCTCGACGACCTCGATGCCGCGACCGAACGCGCGATGCTGATGACACGCCAGCTGCTGACCGTCGGGCGCGTCCAGGCAGGTGAGCTCGCCCCGGTCGACCTCGGCGAGCTCGTCCGGGTGTTCGCGCTCCTGTTGCCTCGCCTGATCGGCCCGACGATCAAGATCGAGGTGGAGACCGACCCCGACGTCGTCGCGCACGCCTCGCGCGTGGGGATCGAGCAGATCCTGTTGAACCTCGCGGTCAACGCGCGCGATGCGATGCCCGACGGCGGCACGCTCGGACTTCGCGTCCTCGCCGACGCCCGTCACGTCCGCCTGCTCGTCGCGGATTCCGGATCCGGGATGTCCACGGACGTACAGCGCCAGGCGTTCACTCCATTCTTCACGACGAAGACGACCGGCACCGGGCTCGGCCTCGCCACCGTGCGCAGCGCTGTCGAGCGTTTCGGGGGCACGATCGAGATCGCGAGCGAGCCCGGCAAGGGCACCACGTTCGAGATCCGGATCGCGCGCGTGATCGTCGATCGCCCCGCGCCGAAGGCGGATCCGCCGGCGCTCGCCGCGACCTCCACCACCAGGCGGCTGCTCCTCGCCGAGGACGATCCGCTCGTCGGCCGCGTGATGGTCCGGATCTTCGAGCAGGCCGGATTCGACGTGGTGGCGGTCGTCAACGGTGCCGAGGCGCTCGCGCTGATCGAGCGGACCGGCGACTTCGCGTGCGTGGTCAGCGACATCTCGATGCCGATCCTCGACGGCTTGGAGCTCGCCGCGCGTCTCGCGGTATCGCACCCGAGCCTGCCGGTGCTGCTGGTCAGCGGCGATCGCGCGCCTCCGCAAGCGTCGAGCGGCGCGCCGCGCGGGTTCGTCGCCAAGCCGATCGAGCGTCGCGGCTTGCTTGCCGCGCTCGAGCAGTTGATAAGCGGGTGATGAGCTTCGGATCGAGCACGGACTGGCGGAATCCGGCAAGATGGTAGGCAGCGATGGGTTCGTCGGGGCAAGGCGCGGCGCTCGATGCTGCACAAGTGGGGACGTTCGAGTGGGAGGTGGGGCAGCCGCGCCTCGCGTGGTCCGCGTGGCATGCGCGCCTGTGGGGCTTCGCATCCGACGAGTTCGAGGTCGCCTACACGGCGTTCATCGGTCGCGTGCACCTCGAGGATCGCGCGGCCTACGAGATCGCGCTCGCGGCGCGAACGCCGTTTCGCTGCGAGGTGCGGGTCGTCTGGCCCGACGGCAGCGAGCGCTGGATCTGCTGTGCCGGCGACGGCGATGCCACCCGGGTGCGCGGCGTCGTGATGCCGGCGACCGACGGCAAGCGACCCGCGATCGAGGACACGCTCCGGCACGAGCGCGACTTCTCCGACGCCGTGCTCCGCAGCCTGCCCGGGATCCTGTATCTCTACGACCGCGAGGGTCGCTTCCTGCGGTGGAATCACAACTTCGAGCGCGTCACCGGCTACTCGGCCGCCGAGATCGCGACGATGCACCCGCTGCAGTTCTTCCCGCCGGGACGACAGGACGAGGTCTCCGCGCGGATCGCCGAGGTGTTCGCGCACGGTGCGTCGAGCATCGAGGTCGAGCTGCTCGCGAAGGACGGCACGACGACGCTGTTCCACTTCACCGGTGTCGAGCTCGAGCTCGGCGCCAAGCCGTGCCTGGTCGGCGTCGGCATCGACGTGTCGGCGCGCGCGCGGGCCGAGGCGCGCTATCGCATCCTGTTCGACTACGCGCCCGACGGGATCGTGGTCGCCGACGACCGCAGCTACTACCTCGACGCCAACGCGAGCGCGTGCCGCATGATGGGCTACGCGCACGACGAGTTCGTCGGGCTGCACGCCTCGGACATCGTCGTGCCGGAGACCCAGTCGCAGATCACCGAAGCGCTTCGCGAGATCCTCGCCGCGGCCGACTATCACCGGGAATGGGAGTTTCGCAGGAAGGATGGCTCGGGGTTTCCGGCGGACGTGATGGCGACGCTGATGCCCGACGGGAACCTGCTCGCGGTGATCCGCGACGTCTCCGCGCGCAAGCAGGCCGAACGCACGCTGCGCGAGCTCAACGAGAGCCTCGAGCACAAGGTCGAGGACCGCACGCGCGAGCTGCACGCGGCACTCGAGCGCGCCGAGGACGCGGACCGGCTGAAGTCGGCGTTCCTCGCGACGATGTCGCACGAGCTACGGACGCCACTGAACTCGATCATCGGCTTCACCGGCATCGTCTTGAAGGGCATGGCCGGGCCGCTCACGCTGGAACAGACCAAGCAACTCGGGATGGTGCGGGCCAGCGCGCGCCACCTGCTCGCGCTGATCAACGACGTGCTCGACCTCTCGAAGATCGAGGCCGATCAGCTCGAGATCCACCCGGCGCGGTTCGATCTGCGGGCCGTGCTGGAGGGCGTCGTGGCGCTGCTCGCGGTGCAGGCCGAGGCCAAGCGGCTCGCGCTCGTCGTCTCGATCGAGCCCTCGATCGGCGAGGCGGTGACCGATCGCCGGCGCGTCGAGCAGATCGTGATCAACCTGCTCAACAACGCGATCAAGTTCACCGATCGCGGCACGGTCAGCCTCGACGCCGTGGTCGTGGATGGCCGACTGCGCGTGCGGGTGCGCGACACCGGCATCGGCATCCGGGCCGAGGATCTCGCGACGCTGTTCCAGCCATTCCACCAGATCGACAACAAGATCACCCGGCGTCACGAGGGCACCGGGCTCGGCCTCGCGATCTGCGGACGCCTGACCGCGCTGCTCGGGGGCGAGGTGGTCGCGACGAGCACGCTGGGTGCCGGCAGCGAGTTCATCGCCACGATCCCGGTCGAGGTGGACCGATGACCCGCACCGTCCTCGTGATCGAAGACAACGAGCAGAACCGCTACCTCGCGACGTTCCTGCTCGAGGCCGCCGGGTTTCGCGTCGTCGCGGCGACCGACGGCCCCGCCGGCGTGGCGCTGGCGCGGTCCGCTCCACCCGACATCATCGTGCTCGACGTCCAGCTCCCGGCGATGGACGGCTATCAGGTCGCGCGCGCGCTGCGCTCGATCGCGGCGCTCGACCGCGTGCCGATCGTCGCGGTGACGTCGTACGCGATGGCGGGAGATCGCGAGAAGATCCTGGCGGCCGGCTGCAACGGCTACATCGAGAAGCCGATCGATCCGGAGACGTTCGTGTCCGAGGTCCAGGGAGTCACCACGTGAGTCGCGCGCTGATCGTCGACGACAAGGAGGTGAACGTCGAGTACCTCCGCGCGCTCCTCGAGGGCAGCGACTGGACGGTCGACGTCGCGCGCCACGGCGCCGAGGCGCTGGTGCTCGCGCGCCAGCAGGTCCCCGATCTCGTGGTCTCCGATCTGCTGATGCCGGTGATGGACGGCTACACCTTGCTCCGCCACTGGAAGGCCGACCCGCGGCTGCGCGCCGTGCCGTTCATCGTCTATACCGCGACGTACACCGAGCCCGCCGACGAGGCGCTCGCGATGTCGCTCGGCGCCGATGGGTTCATCCTCAAGCCGTCCGAGCCCGACGACTTCCTCGCGCGGATCGCCGCCGTCCAGGCCGCGCGTCGCCCGGTCGTGCCGAGCGAAGACCCGGCGCAGCTCGAGCTGTACAGCGTGACCCTGATCCGCAAGCTCGAGGAGAAGTCGCTCCAGTTCGAGCAGACGAACGCGCAGTTGCGCGAAGACATCGCGCTCCGCGTCGGTGCCGAGCAGGCGCTGCGCGAGCGCGAGGAGCGCCTGCGCATGCTCCTCGAGATCGGCGAGGTGCTGCGCGCGAACACCCCGCGCACCCAGCTGCTCACCGACGCGATGCGCGTGTTCGGGACCCACCTGCGCGCGACGCGATGCGCCTACATCGAGGTCGACGCCGAGGGCGATGGCTACTCGGTCACCGGCGAGTACACCGACGGCGTGCCGAGCATGATGGGACCTCGTCAGGCCGCGGCGCTCGCGCGGCAGATGGTCAAGCAGTTCCGCGCGGGTGGCGGACCCGCCGTCGTGCGCGATTCCGCCACCGAGCTCGGGCCCGACGAGCGCGCGCTGGTCGCCACGTGGGCCGTCGAGGCCTTCATCATCGCGCCGCTCATGCGCAGCTCCGAGCTGCGCGCGATCCTCGTGATCGGTCATGCCTCACCGCGCGACTGGACGGCGACCGAGGTCCAGGTCGTGACCGAGGTCCTCGACCGCTGCTCGACCACGATGGAGCGGCTCGACAGCGAGACCAAGCTGCGCCGCAGCGAGAGCCTCCTGCGGATCGCCGGCCGCACGGCCCGGCTCGGTGGCTGGACGCTCGAGGTCCCCAGCCGCCAGGTCACGTGGTCCGACGAGGTGTACGCGATCCACGAGGTCCCGATCGGCAGCTCGCCGACGGCCGCGGAGGGGCTCGCATACTACGCGCCGGAGTATCGCGCGCTGTTCACCGCGAAGATCATGGCATGCGCGACGAGCGGCGCGCCGTTCGACTTCGAGGCGGAGCTCGTCACCGCGCGCGCGCGGCGCTTGTGGGTCCGCGTCATCGGCACCGCCGAGCGCGACGCCGCGGGCACGATCACGCGGGTCCAGGGCGCGCTCCAGGACATCGACGAATCGCACAAGCTCGACGAGCAGTTCCGCCAGGCCCAGAAGATGGACGCGGTCGGCCGGCTCGCGGGTGGCATCGCGCACGACTTCAACAACCTGCTCTCGGTGATCCTCAGCTACACCGACATCATCCTCGAGGATCTCGCCCCCGCCGATCCGATCCGCAACGACATCGTGCAGATCCACGACGCCGGCAAGCGCGCGTCCGAGCTGACCCGCCAGCTGCTGACGTTCAGCCGCCAGCAGGTCGTCCAGCCGCGCGTCCTCGATCTCGGACAGGTCGTCCACGGCATGCAGCGCATGCTCGGCCGGCTCCTCGGCGAGGACATCGAGCTCGCGTTCCTTGCCGCGCGCCTGGTCGGGCTGGTCTATGTCGATCCGAGCCAGATCGAGCAGGTCATCTTGAACCTCGCGGTCAACGCGCGCGACGCGATGCCGCGCGGCGGCAAGCTCACGCTCGAGCTCGCCGACGTCGAGCTCGACGAGGCATACGCCGCCGATCATCACGGTGTCGAGCCCGGGTGGTACGTGATGCTCGCGGTGGCCGACACCGGCATCGGGATGAGCGCCACGACCCGCGATCGGATCTTCGAGCCGTTCTTCACGACCAAGGACAAGGGCAAGGGAACCGGGCTCGGGCTCGCGGCGGTGTTCGGCGTCGTCCACCAGAGCCGCGGCCACATCTGGGTCTACAGCGAGCTCGGCCACGGCACGACGTTCAAGGTCTACCTGCCGCGGACCGAGCGGCCGCGCGTCGACGAGAAGCCGCCACCGCTGCCGACCGCCAAGCTGCGCGGCTCGGAGACCATCCTGGTCGTCGAGGACGACGATCAGGTGCGGACGATGACCTGCACGATCCTTCGCCGCTACGGCTACGACGTGCTCTCCGCGGCCAACGGCGGCGAGGGCTTCCTGATCTGCGAGCAACACGCCTCGACGATCCACCTGCTCCTCACCGACGTGGTCATGCCGCGGATGAGCGGTCGCGAGCTCGCCGAGCGCGTCGCGAGCATCCGGCCGCAGATGCGCGTCCTCTACGTGTCCGGCTACACCGAGGACACGGTCGTCCACCACGGCGTGCTCGACGCCGGCATCGCGTTCCTCCAGAAGCCGGTCTCCCAGCACGCGCTGCTCGCCAAGATCCGCGAGCTCCTCGATCCGGCAGCGTGACCTGCGCCGCCCTCAGTTGCCGGCGCCACCGGAAGATCACCGCCATGGCCGCGGCGCGGTGATAGGTTCGGGGCTTGAGGCGAACGACCCGAGGTGTGACCGCGCTCGCGACGTGCGCCGTGGCCGTCGGGGCATGTGCGAAGGCCGCCAGCCAACCCGATGCCGGCGCGCCGGACGCGCCGATGATCGATGCCGGGCCACCCGACGCGCCGCCGCCGGATGCCGCGACGACGGCCGGCTTCTTCCTCGACGATAACGTCGGTGACTTCACCGGCACGCTCGACGGCGCGGTGATCGAGCCGTGGGGCGCGGTCGCGCCGCGCGCGTACTACACCGGCGCGTTGCGCGCGCGAGCGTCGGACGACGGCGTGTTCTCGGCGCCTGCGTCGACGACCTGGGCGCAGGTCGAGGCGACGCTCGCGACCGGCAAGGTGGCGCCGATGCGCCGGCTGACGACGGCGTGGGGGCCCGGCACGCCGGCCGGGCTCGGGCTCACCGCGGGCGACACGTTCACCGTCGCGGGCGACGGCGAGATCTACCTGACCACCGGCACGTGGACGTTCTACGTGCTCGCCGACGACTGCGGTTTCCTCGAGCTCGCGCCGCCGAACACCGCGACGTTCACGCGCGTCGTCTCTGCGACCTGGCCGACCGAGGCGAGCGGCATGTTCACCGCGGCGACCGACGGCTGGTACCCGATCCGCGTCGCGTATTCCGAGAACGTCGGCGACTCGCAGCTCGCGGTCGACGCGAGCGGCCCTGGGCTCGCGCGCGCGCCGATCTCGCGGCAGCGCCTGCGGTTCGCGGCGAGCGGGATGACCGGGCTCGCGGCGACCGGGTTCACCGACGCCCACCTGCTCGGCGACGCGCAGTCGACGCTCGATGCGACCGCGCCAGCGGGCATCGACTGGATGACCGGTGCACCTGGCGACCTCGGGATCACGAACGTCGACGGCTTCTCGACGCGCTGGGCCGGCCAGCTGCGCGTCGACACCGCGGGTGACTACACGTTCCGCTACGTGACCGACGACGGCCAGCGCCTGTGGATCGACGGCGCGCTCGTCCAGGACCTTTACGACGACACCACGCACGACACGATGACCTCGGCGATGACGCTCGCGACCGGGTGGCACGCGCTGGTCGTCGATCAATCCGAGGCCGGCGGCGGCGCCCAGGCCAAGCTCGGCATCGCGGCCGGGCCGGCGCTGGTCGGCGCCACGCTGCCGATCGATCACCTGCGGCCGGTCGAGGCGCGCGCCGAGCGGTTCGAGACCGGCACCGATCGCACGGATCGCCCGATCCCCGATAACGGCCAGGTCGAGTCGGCGATCGCGATCGACGCGCCGATCGGCGCGAAGACGCGCGGCGTCGAGGTCGCGTGGACGTTCGATCATCCGTATCGCGGCGATCTCGCGATCACGCTGATCGCGCCCGACGGCTCGAGCGCGCTGGTCCGCGATCACGTCGGCGGCGCGACGAGCGGCACGGTGACCGAGCATGTCCACCTCGCCAGCCTCGACGACACCACCGCGAGTGGCACGTGGCGACTGCGGGTACAGGACACGGTCTCGCTCGATACCGGGACGCTGCGCGACTTCGAGCTCACCGTGCACCACCACGCCGGCGAGGCGCCGATCGCGCCGTTCGCGAGCTACCTGTCACCAGTCAAGGACCTCGGGATGCACGTGACCGCGTATCGCGCGTTCAGCTGGCAGGCCTCGCTCGGTGCGGGCAGCGCCCTCAGGGCCTACGTCCGCAGCGGCGACACCCCCGCCGCGATCGCCGCGGCCGCCTGGTCGTCGCCCCTCGTCGATCCCGGCGCCGGAACGCCGCCGGTGCCGGCCACGCGCTACTTCCAGTACCGGCTCGACTTCACGAGTGATGGCGACGGCGCCGCGACCGTCGACTGGGTCCGCCTCGACCATCAGGAGGTCGTTCAATGACCGCGAAGTACTTCGTCGCGATCCTCGTCGGCCTCGCGCACGCCGCGCACGCCGGCACCATCTCCGGCACGATCACGCTGCAGACCGGCGGCGCGCTGCCCGGCGCCGAGGTCCAGCTCTGGGTGCTCGGCACCAAGGGCTACACCGAGGCGCAGACCGTCGCGGCGAACGCGAGCGGCGGCTACAGCTTCACGACCGGCGCCGGCAACTACCTGGTCGCCGCGCGCGGCCCGTCGGGGAGCGGCGCGAACTACGGCGACCGCTGGTACGACGTCGTGGCGCCGAGCTCGAACGGCTACGTCGCGGAGTCCGCCGACGTGATCGCGCTGGCGTCGAGCTCGTCGACGTTCGCGAACATCGACATCGCGCTCGAGATCCTCGGTGGTGCCGATGGCACGATCGTCATTCCGGGCGGCGCGGCGGCGGCGAGCATGTGGGTGCGCATGGAGGACCGCGGCGACTCGCGGATCCATCACAACGACTTCTCCAAGGCGCTGCCGGCCGGCCTGGTGTCGATGCGCGGCCTCGAGCCCGGCAGCTACGCGATCATCGCGTACGACCCGACCGGCGCGCGCGACACGCTGCTCGTTCCGGGGCCGTTCGGGATCACCGCGAACACCGTCGGCGATCTCGGCACGCTGACGCTCGCGAACGCGCCCGGCGATCCGTACGAGGGCAACAACGCGCCGAACTGCGGGGCGCCGACGATCGACGGCACCGCGCTGCACGCCGATCCGCCGCAGCCGTGGAGCTCCAGCGGCGCGCGCATCGGCCCGTTGGCCGCGTCGGATGTCGACTGGTACTGCTTCACGGCGGTCGACGGCGATCGCCTGATCCTCACCGCGTCGACCGCGTTCACGTTCCTCGGCCTGCCCCGCTCGCACCCGTGGACCGATCCGGTGATGTCGTTCTGGCGCGGCGCGCGCGTGACCAAGCTCGCCCAGGATGACGACGGCGGCGGCAACCTCGACGCGAAGATCGACACCGGCCCACTGACCTCCGGCTGCCACTGCGTCGCGGTCACGACGTTCGGCGATGCCAACTTCACCGGCGCCGGCCAGAACTCGACCGGCGCGTACCAGCTCGCCGTCAAGATGGGCAACCGGCCACCGGTGCCCTCGATCAAGAAGGGCACGACCGAGGTCCCCGCCGCGCCGGCGACGTTCGAGCTCGATGAAGGTGACACGCTCGCGCTCGACCTGTCGTACGTCGACGCCGATCACGACACGCCCGGCAAGCTGTTCAGCTTCGTCGACGCGAGTGGCACGCCGGTCGCGACCGCCACGATCGCGCTCGGCGCGACGACCGGCACCGTCGCGTGGACCGCGCCCGCCGACGGCGCGACGCACAGCCCGTACACGCTCACGCTGCAGGCCAACGACGCCGAGTTCACGCTCACCAAGACCGTCACGCTTGTCGTGCGCGCGGTCAACATGGTGCCGCAGACGCCCGTGCCGATCATGCCGACCGGCGGAGCCGTCGTCGCGAGCGGCGCGCCGCTGCTGACCTGGAGCACCTCGGTCGACCCCGACGGCGACGTGCCGACCTACGACGTCGAGCTCTACGCGGGCACCACCAACGGCGCGCCCGCGCAGAGCATCGGGCTCACCGCGACCTCGTGGACGCCGGCGACGATCGCCGAGAACACCCGCGTGTCGTGGCGCGTCCGCGCCGACGATGGCCACGGTGGCCTCAGCCCGTGGTCGCCCTACGCCACGTTCCTCGTCGACTCCGCGAACGATCCGCCCGGCGATCCGCTGCTGCTCAAGCCGGCGCAGGACGACGTCCTCGCGATGCGGCGGCCGGGCCTGAGCGTGCTCGGCGTCGAGGACCCCGAGGGCGACGCGATCAGCTACACGTTCCAGATCTCGCGCGACTACATCTTCACCGACCTCGCGTGGGAGTCTCCGCCGATCCCCGCGGACACCGTGTCGTCGACCACGATGGTCGGCACCGGCGTCGACCTCGCGTGGGGCAGCCTGTACTACGCGCGCGTCAAGGCCGTCGACGTGCGCGGCGGCGCGAGCGCGTGGAGCGCGCAGCACACGTTCACGCTCAAGGCGAACGTGCCGCCGGGCACCACCGGCCTCGTCGGCGGCTGCGTCGCGACGACCTACGACGTCGCGCCCGATTCGATCGCCGTCACCAACGTCGTCGACGCCGAGGGCGAGCCGGTCACGTTCGCATTCCAGCTATTCGACTTCGACGCCCTGCCCGACGCCAACCCGATCTACCAGACCACCGCGCCGATGACCGCGAGCGCGACGACGACCACGATCCCGCTCGACCTCTCGATGGTCCCGAACGGCCACTACCGCGACGTCGTGCGCGCGTTCGACGGCACCGACTACGGCGAGCCGGTCACCTGCGAGCTCACCCTCGCCGTCCCCGCCGTGGCCGGCGGCTGCTGTTCCACCGATCGCCGCCCGACCGGCCCGCTCGTACTCGGCCTCGGCGTCCTCGTCGCGCTCCGCCGCCGTCGTCGTCACTCGCAGCTGCCATCCTCGTCAGGCTGAACCGCGAGTGCCGCGGGGTCGCCGTCGTACTGCCAGGTGTCGGCGCAGGTCGAGGTGCGCCGGCCCTTGTCGTGATCGAGGAGGCGGTAGCTCCGGTTGCGCGGATCGAACTCGACGACCATGAAGTTGTCGGCGTCGTAGCGGGTCGAGCCGATGATGTGATGCGGCACGGCGTAGCTCGCGAAGTCGAGCCACAGGTGGGTGTGGCCGGCGAGCGTGAGCTGGAGGTTGTCGGTGTGGCGATCGAGGACGGTCACGAGGTCCGGGTTCGGGCCGGTCGGATCCTCGCCGGTCGCGGTGACGAAGAACGAGTAGTGCGCCATGAACGTCGCCGGCAGTCCACCGCCGAGCTGGTCGTCGATCCACGCGAGCTGCGCCGCGCCGTACGAGCCCTGCTCGGTGTCGCACGTCGGCGTTCCCGGATCCCAGGTCGGTCCGAGCTCGCTGTTGCCGAGGACGAAGCGCCAGCCCTTCCAGTCGACCGCGTGATACGGCTCGGTCGCGAGCAGGTCGCGGAACAAGCCGTGGCTGAACGCGCGCGAGACGTAGGCACCGGGGGAGCAGTCGATCGCGTAGTCGTGGTTGCCCCACGCGATGTGGATCGGCACCTCGAGCGCACCGAGGATGTCGTGCAACTGCTGGAACGCGGTGCCAGCGTCGTAGTGAGCTCGATCGGTCGAGTGATACGGATCGTGGAGCGCGTCGCCGAGCAGGAACACGAGATCGGGGCGCGGCCGGATCGCGTTGATGCTGGCGACGACGCGGCGCAACCGATCCGCCGACTTCACGATGCTGTCGTTGTCGTTCGCGTTCGACTCGGTACAGCAGACGTACTCGGGGCTCGCGATGTGGGTATCGGCGATGAACACCGCGCGAAACCGGCCGTCGTCACCATCGGCAGAGCCGCACGCGGCGAGCGCGATCCACGCGAGCACGACGACGGATCTGGACATCGCGCGACTCTAGAGAGGCCGCGTGACACGTTCGTCGCTGAACCGGCAGCAGTTTCAGTGACCGAGCGCGAGCAGGTGCGCCCAGTCGGCGACCGGCGGCGTCGCGCGCGCGCGATCCGGGTTCCACCACACGATCAGCGTCGCGCAGTGGCGGCTTCGCCAGTCGTGCAGGTAACCCGGGAGCAGGCCGCGGACCTCGAAGCCGGCGCGCAGCTGCGAGATCAGCACCCGATCGCGACGCTCGCCGCGCAGCACGCTCGCGACATAGGCCTGCGGCGTCACGTCGTCCGGCGCGTCGACGAAGTCGTAGAGCCGGCCACCGCCGACGACGTTGGCGAGCCGCAGTTCGCGGCACAGCGCGAACAGCGCGCCGTACAGCGCGCGTCCGACGCCGGCACCCCACGCCGCCTGATCGACGTAGATGTCGGCGAGGTACAGCGTGTCGCCATCGGGATCGTGGCGCGTGAACGTGCCGCCGTCGGTCACGCCCATCCAGGTGTGCGGCGCGAGCGGATCGATCGCGCGCGGGAGGATGAACGTCGCGAGCGCGCCGACGAGCTTGCCGTCGGACTCGGCGACGATCTGGCCGCGCCCAAAGCGCGCGAGGTGGCCGCGCACCTGATCGGCGCCGAACACGACGCCCTCCTCGACGAGATCCGGGTAGGCCGCGCGGTTGAGGGCGGCGAGCGCGTCGATGTCCGCGAGCGTCGCGGTGCGAATCGTGATCGGCATCTCCAAAGCTTGGCCGACGATCGGCGACAAAACGCGGCGGCCACCGAGATGTCACCGACGTCACCGTGCCGTCACCGTGCAACTTGGCACGTGTACGTGCGCGTCTCGTCGCCTGCGTGGAGTCAGCTACTTCCATGCTCGATCGATTGCGGGGTCCGGCATCCCTGGTCGCGCTGTCCGCGTCCTTCGCGCTCGGTCGACCGTCCGCGACGCTGCCCGCGCTGCGCCTGGCGTTCGAGGTCGGCCGGCGCGTGCGGCGTGCGCCCGTGTTGCGATCCGATCCGACGCGGCTGGTGCGCGCCGACGAGCTCGTCGAGATCTGCAGCCTGGTCAGCGATACGCACGTCACCGTCGAGGGCCGCGCGCCGGTCGAGTTCGCGCTCGATCCGGGCCAGTGGCCGTGGCGGGCCGCGCCGACGAGCGACGATCTCGCGCGCGGCCTGACGCGCGTGCTCGCCGACATCGCCGCGCGCTCGGCCCGCACGGTGATCTGGTGCGGCGACGAGGTCGACACCGGATCGACCGCCGAGTGGCGGCGTCTGAACGCGATCGCGCGCGGGTTCCCGCAGCTCGCGCACCGGATGGTCCCCGGCAACCACGACATCAACTTCAACGCGCCGTTCGTCGCGGACTACGACCTCGCGCGGCGCGCGGATCGCGAGTCCGCGTTTCACGCGCACGCCGGGTCGCTCGCCGACTTCCCGATCGTCGATCCGATCATCGGCGACGCACCGGCGACCGTGATCTTGCTCGACTCGTGCCGCTATCGCTCGACGCACCTCTTGTCGAACGCGATCGGGATGTTCGGCGACCTGCAGCTCGCGCGCCTCGAGAACGCACTCGCGCACCTGCGCGGGCCGATCCTCGTCATCGGCCATCACCACGTGTGGCGCGACGCCGCGTTCAGCCAGCCCGATGCGTGGTTCAACACGGCGATCGATGCCGATCGGCTCGTCGCGATCCTGCAGACCTACCGCCGACGCGGCCGCGATCACCACGTGATGATCTGTCACGGCCACCGCCACGCGCTGGCGTCGGGGTGGATCGGCGATGCCGACGCGCCGCTCGCGGTCGTCGGATTGCCATCGACCACCCTCGGCGACAAGTCGGCGACCGGCCAGCTCGATGGCATGATGCGCTACGCGGTCGCCGGGCTTCGCGCGGACGGCACGTGGGGCATCGCGTTGCGCGAGGTCGGCTCGCTGGTCGCGGCGACCCAGGCTCGATCGCACGCCCAGCCGGCGATCCCGCCGAACCGATCGCTGCGCGCGTACGCGATCCTCGACCGCGCGCCGCGGTGACTACTGATGGTGCTGGAGCAGATCGATGCGGTGATCGATCTTCTCGGCGAGTTCGGGCTGCGGATCGAAGCCGCGCGCCTGGCGGCACGCGATCACCGCGTTGTCCCACTGCTCCTCGGCGCCGAGCGCGAGACACGCGTTGAACGCGTAGCGCGCGTCGGGCACGAGCGCGACCGCCTGCTGGAACAGCGCGAGCGCGCCCGGGATGTCGTTGCCGTAGAGCTTCTCCTTGCCCTGCTGGTTGAGCTCCTCGGCGGCGGTGCGGTGCGACTCGTCGATCGGGTGCGGCGTGGTCAGCCCCGGTGGCTTGGTGGTCGGGTTCGGCGGCGGCGTGGCCAGCGCGCGCGCGATGCGCGGGCCGCTGCAGCCGGACTTCGCCAGCAGATCGACGATCGTCTGCGCGACGACGTCGATCGCCTCGTTCTCCGGCGGCGCGTTGTTCATGATCATCCCCGACGACTTGCCGTGGATCCGGGCGGTGCCGAGCAACTCGCCGTCCTTGCCATCGGTGAGCACGAGCAGCGTGTCGACGGTCGCCAGGTTCGGGTTCGTGATGAAGCCACCGCCGCCCCGCCCCATCGCGGTGATGTCGAGGTCGAGCGTGACGTCGGCGGGCGTGCCGGCCTTCATGATCTGATCGAAGCCGCACTTGCCCTGGAGCTTGGTCAGGGTGGCCTGCTCGAGGAACATCGCCTGCCCCTGCGATGCGAACGCCGAGGCGTGCACCCGCAACGCGACGGTGCGATACGACTGCAAGTTCGCGACGGGCATCGTGTGCTCGACGGTGGCAGACGCGTGGCAGGCGCCGAGGATCACGAGGAGGCAGGGAAAGGCACGCACGCAGCGAGCATAGCGCTACTCGACGCATCCCTGGTCGAGCACATCGAGTCCGATCGCGAAGAGTGGCAAACTGCGGCGTGCACGTGACGGATCGAACGCAGCCACCGTCTGGATCCTCCATGCGCCTGTCCTGGCTCGTGCTCGTGATTGCCGCCCTGTGCCTCCCCGCCGTCGCCGAGGCGAACGAGGGCATCACCGGCGAGATCGATGTCGGCTACGGCCGCCGGATCAGCGGCTTCGACGGCGGTGGCGGCGCGGTCGGGCTCGCGATCGGCTACTTCGTGACCCCGGACCTCGCGGTCATGCTCCGGACGGTCGACGCCTTCGAGACGACCGACGACGGCGACGGCAACGTCGGCCGCACCCCGGTCCAGTGGTTCACCGGCCCGGTCGTCCAGGTCTGGCTCGACGAGCACTTCTACGCCGGCGGCGGGATCGGGGTCTCGAGCCCGAAGCACATCTCGGTCCCGTTCGAGCCCGAGCGACTCGGGCTCGAGGCGCGCGTCGGCTACCGGCTCGCCGCCGATGGCGAGACCGCGCCGCACGCGTTCGGCATCTCGGTCGAGCTGATCGCCAACACGAGCGGCGCGAACGATCCGCTCGCGACCGGGGTGCTCGTGATGGTCGACTACCAGCACCTGTGACACGGTGCGCGGATGGTTCCCAGCCTCGCCGCGTTGATCCGGTCGCAGACCACGCTACCGCTCGGCGAGCCGCGGGTCGTCCACGGCGCGCCGATCGCCGCGCTCGCCGATCTCCCGCTGCTCGCCTCGCTCGACGCGCTGCTCGGCGCGTGGCCGGATCAGGTCCAGGCGCACCTGCCCGACGTCGCCGACGAGGCGAGCTCGATCACCGCGTCGCCGCACGACGCGAAGAAGCTGTTCGCGAGCGGCCTCGGGCTCCGGTTCGACGACGTCGAGCGCTACCTCCCGTCGCTCGTGCCCTGGCTGGTCGCGATCCGCGGCGACCTCGGGCTGTCGGCGATCTCGCAGCAGCGTTGCCTGGTCTACGCCACGCCGGCCGGCAAGGGCACCGCGCCGCACTTCGATCAGAACGTGAACCTCGTCGTGCAGCTGGTCGGAGAGAAGACCTGGACGCTCGCGCCGAACACGCACGTCGCGCATCCGATGACCCGCCACACGATGGGCCTCGCGCTCGACCCCGAGCTCGAGTCGTACGCGCGCCTGCCGATGCCCGACGCGATGCCCGCCGATCGCACCGACCTCGTGCTCCGTCCCGGCTCGGTGCTGTTCGTGCCGCGCGGCATGTGGCACGCGACGCGCGCGACGACCGACGCGCTCGCGCTCAACTTCACGTTCAGCCCGCCGAGCTGGCTCGAGTTGTTCGGCGCTGCGCTGCGCAGCAAGCTCGCGCTGTCGAGCGCGTGGCGCGAGACCGCCGCGCCGCACGCGGTCACGACGTTCGACGCGCTGCTCGCGGAGCTCGCCGCCGAGGCACCGCAGTGGAATGCGGCCGACATCCTCGCCGCAACCGAGGGCTGAGGCTTACGATGGGCGGGATGCGAGTCCTGCCGGTGATCGCGCTGGCCGGCTGCAGCCGGATCTTCGGGCTCGACCTGCCGAGCAGCACCGTCGATGCCGACATGCCGGGCTCCGGGCTCCTCGATCCGCCGAGCGGCATCGAGCGCTGCCCCGCGGCCCCGGACTTCGAGTCATGGACCTACGCGCCGCACGCGATCAGCGGCATCGCCGCCGTCCTGCACCCGACGTTCACCGGCGTCGGTCGCGTGGTGTTCGGCTACCAGGGCAGCCTCTACGAGGGCGGGCTCGACGGTGGGGCCGAGAAGATCGCGAGCCTCGATCTCGGCGACGGCGCGATGCTGATGAACTCGTCGTCCGCGCCCGGCGGCGACGTGATCTGGTTCCTCCGGTTCACGCCGACCGGCGGCGGCATCTTCTATGCGGTCCGCACCGGCGCGACCTGGGCGCAACACGTCGCCGACTTCGGCCTGCTCGGCTACCAGATCCAGCCCGGCCCGGCCGCGTTCCACGCCGGCAGCGTCCGCATGGTCATCGGGTTCCAGCCAACGCAGTCCTCGGCGTTCGGGCTGGTCGAGCTGAGCTCGCCCGACGGCACGAGCTGGACCGCGCTGTCGACGCTCGGGTTCACGACCGGCGACGACGACTTCGATCCCGCGCTATCGCCCGATGGGTGTTTCGTCCTCTACTCGCACCGCTCGGTCGATGTGCGGGTGCTGTACGTGTCGGCGCGCGGCAGCGATGGCAACTTCGGGCCGCCGATCGAGCTCGCCACCGCCTCGGCCACGTTCACCGACCAGGTCCAGCCCGCGATCGATCCCACCGGGCAGCGCGTGTGGTTCAACGACTCCGGCGGACTCGAACAGGCGACACGCTAGCCATTGTACGATGCTCCCTTCGATGACCGCGGCCGGGACCGTCCTCAACAATCGCTTCCGCCTCGAGTTGTTGCTCGGGAACGGCGGGATGGGCTCGGTGTTCCGCGCCGTGCAGCTCGCGACCGGCCGGCCGTGCGCGATCAAGGTCTTGCGCCCCGAGCTGTCGAGCGACGAGAACCTCGTCGCGCGGTTCCGCCGCGAGGGCCTCGTGATGTGTCAGCTCGCGAACGCCCACACGGTCACCCTGTTCGACTTCGACCAGACCTCCGACGGCGTCTGGTACATCGCGATGGAGCTCCTGCAGGGTCGCAGCCTGCACGCCGTGCTCGCACACGAGGGCCGCATCGCGTGGCAGCGCGCGTTCGCCATCCTGCGCGCGACGTGCGCGTCGCTCGCCGAGGCCCACCACCACGGCATCATCCATCGCGACCTCAAGCCCGAGAACATCTACCTCGAGCCGGTCGCCGGCGATGCCGAGTTCGTGAAGGTGCTCGACTTCGGCATCGCGCGCAAGATCGGAGGCACCGCGCTCACGCTGCTCGGCCAGACCCTCGGCACACCCGACTACATGTCTCCCGAGCAGCTCGCCGGCTCGACGCTCGATCACCGCACCGACATCTACGCGCTCGGCGTGATCGCGTACCAACTCGTCACCGGGCGTCTGCCGTATCCCGGCCTCCATGGCCCGGTCCAGCTGATGAGCGCGCAGATCCAGGGCCCGCCGCCGCACCCGTCAGCGCTCGTCAACGATCCTTCGTTCGGCCCCGCCGCGGATGCCGTGATCATGCGCTGCCTCGCCGATCGTCGCGAGGATCGCTTCGCGTCCGTCGAGGAGCTCGGCCAGATGATCGATCAGGCGCTCGCGACGCCGACCGCGCCACCATCGCCGCCGCCGCCGACCTCGCGCCGCTCGGGGCTCGTGATCGCCGGCGTCGCGATCACGTGCATCGCGGTCGGCGCGGTCGTGCTCGCGCTCACTCGATGATCGAGCCGGCACCGAGCCGGAAGATCAGGAACGCCTTGAACCGATTCTGCCCGGTCGAGTGGAACGCGTCCCCGCCGCCACCGTCGTTCGGCCAGTACCACATCCAGTGGGCGGCGGCCGGGATGCCATCGGTGGTGGCGGTTGGCTGGCAGGTGATCGGGAACGTGCCGGCGGCGTCGTCGTTGGCCTCGCCGACCGCGAGCGTGCCGAGCGCGCCGACGGTGGTCGCGCCGGCCGTGTTGACCCAGCCCTTGCTCGTGGTCGCGGCGTCGCCGGTCGCGGCGTTGCAGCGCGTGATCTCGGTGTTGATCGTCGGCAGATCGGGCCCGACGGTCGAGGCCGAGTAGTCGAGGCCGGTCGCGCAGACCTCGAAGCGCGCGTCGCCGGTGTAGACGATGCCGGTGTCGCGCGAGAACTGCGCGAGCACGCCCTGGGTGACCGACAGATCATCCCAGGCGACGATGTAGAGGTAGGCGCCGTCGGGCGCCTCGGCGGCGGCGACGTCGTAGACCTCGGGGCCTTCGCCGATCGGGCAGTTGAAGATCTCGCCGGCGGTCTTGGCGCGCGTGCCCTGCGTGAAGTGCGTGATCGTCGTGATGTCGCCGTAGCCGAAGCTGTACGCGTTGTCCGCGGTGATCACGACGTGGACCGGCCCGGAGGCGGTGCCGTCGATCGGGATCGGCGCCTCGGATCCGACCGGCGTGTCGGTGCCCGAGGCGCCGTCGATCGCGGCGTGATTCGTGGGACCGCAGGCCGCGAGCACGACCGCCAGCGCGAGCTTCATGGCTGATCCGGTAACACGGGGTGAACGCCACCTCGCGCGATACGATCGGACGGTTCGTGCAATGTGGTGCACAACACGCCAATCACACGTTGGCACACATCGTGGTTACTCACCTGTCATCATGAGCAACGCCAACCAGTTCGCCACGAAGCTCGCTAACTTAGGCGTCATGACGCGCCTCGTGATGGGGCTGTCGTTGGGGTTCGTTCCCTCATGTGCCCTGGACGATCTGTCCCCGGAGGTCGAAGGGGTGGCCGCATCCGAGCTCCAGGACGAGGTCGCCCTGAATGCCCAGAACCTCGCGACCTACGGAGAGGACGACCAGATCGACTCGGTCTGTCAGGGCACCGGCCGGTTCCACTGCCTCGCGCAGATCCACAAGTCGAGCACCACCCGGCGCGCGAAGCAGTTCGCGACGCCGACCGGCCTTGGCCCGCCGGATCTGATGGCCGCTTACAACATCCCGCACACGATCACGGCGTCACCGATCGTCGCGATCGTCGACGCCTACGGCTACACGGCGCTCGAGAGCGACCTCGGCAAGTACCGCACGCAGTACGGTCTGCCGGCGTGCACGATCGCGAACGGCTGCTTGAAGATCGTGAACTCGACCGGCGCGACGACGCCGCTGCCGCCGAACCCGCCGGCGAACGACGACTGGACTGTCGAGACCGCGCTCGACGTCGACATGGTCAGCGCCGCCTGCCCGACCTGCAAGATCCTCGTGATCCAGGCGACCGACCCGGGCGACACGTTGCTCACCGCGCAGGCGACCGCCAAGCAGCTCGGCGCCGTCGTCGTCAGCGACAGCTGGGGTGGTCCCGAGCAGGCCGGCACGCCGGCGACGGCCCAGGAGTCCGCGTTCAACCAGCCCGGCATGACGGTGTTCGTCGCCTCCGGCGACAACGGCTACGACGATGCCGGTCAGGGCCCCGACTATCCCGGCACGTCGCAGTACACGATCGCGGTCGGTGGCACGGCGCTCGTCAAGGACGCGAGCCCCCGCGGCTGGAAGGAGACCGCGTGGACCAGTGGCGGCAGCGCGTGCAGCCTCTCGATCCCCAAGCCGGCATATCAGGATCTGTCGCCCTGCCAGTTCAAGGCGACGACCGACATCGCGGCGGTCGGTGACCCGGCGACCGGCCTCGCGGTCTACAACGCGGCGAACGGCGGCTGGATCTCCGTCGGTGGCACCAGCGCGTCGTCGCCGTTCGTCGCCGCGATCTTCGCCGAGACCGGCAACGGCGCGGTGATGACCGGCAAGTTCGTCAAGGACAACGCCGCGAAGCTGAACGACGTGCTCTCGGGCACCAACGGCACGTGCCCGGCCGGCCAGGGGCTGCTGTGCACCGCGAAGGCCGGATGGGACGGCCCGACGGGCTACGGCACGCCGAACGCGGCGCTCTTGATCGGCACGACCGGCGGCGGCAATGGCTCGGGCAGTGGCGTCGGCGACGGCACCGGGAACGGCAACGGGAATGGGACTGGCACCGGCAACGGCAACGGCAACGGCACGCCGGGTCAGCCGAACGATGTCATCGGTGGGTGCTCGACCGGCGGTGGGGCGAGTGGCCTCGGCTTCGCGGCGATGCTCGGGCTGGTCGGCCTCCGCCGCCGCCGCCGCTGATAAAATGGTCCGACCACTGAGGTGAGTTGGGTTATGGTCCGCGCCCTGATGCGCTGGATCACTCTCGCCCTGGTCGCCGGTTGTACCTCTGGTCCCGAGCTCTCCGTGGTCGAGCAATCGACGACGGCGTGCGGCGGGACCGACGTCGTTCACGGCATGGACGTGTCGAGCTACGAGACCTCGATCGACTGGCCGACCGCGAAGGCCGCCGGGATCGACTTCGCGTTCATCCGCGCGACCGATGGCGTCCAGTTCCACGATCCGAAGTTCGCGACCTACTGGGCCGGCGCGAAGGACGCCGGGGTGATCCGCGGCGCCTATCAGTTCTTCCGACCCACCGAGGATCCGATCGCGCAGGCCGATCTGTTGCTGTCGCTGATCGGGCCGCTCGCGCCCGGCGATCTGCCGCCGGCGCTCGACGTCGAGACCACCGGCGGCCTGTCGCAGCCCGTGGTCGAGGCCGCGGTGCGCGCGTGGATCGATCACGTCACGCCGATCATCGGGCGCCCGCCGGTGATCTACGCCGGCTACTACTCGTGGCAGGACTACACCGGGAACGCGAACCTCACGAGCTCGCCGTTGTGGCACGCGCAGTACACGTCGGCGGCCTGCCCGAACATCCCGACGCCGTGGACCGCGTGGACGTTCTGGCAGTACTCGTCGACCGGCACGGTGCCCGCGGTGCTCGGCGAGACCACCGATCTCGACGTGTTCGACGGCACGCTCGCCCAGCTGCAGGCGTTCGCCGATCACGCGCCCTCCCCGTGCGGCACGATCGGCGCGACCGGCGGCGAGGTCGATGATACCGATGCGTGCTTCGCGGCCGGCGGCCCGGCGTCGACGTTGCGCCACGTCACCGACGCCGGCGAGCGCGCCAGCCTCACGTGGACCAAGGCGACCGCGGCGGCGCTCCCCGGCAACTTCGCGCAGTGGACGCTCGACGTCGTCGAGCCCGGCACCTATCGCGTCGAGGTCTACACCGCGGCGGCCTACGCGCAGGCGCACCACGCGCCGTACCGCGTGCGCGCGAGCGGCGAGACCCGCGAGGTCGCGATCGATCAGACCGCGGTCGACGGCTGGCAGTCGCTCGGCGAGCGCGCGTTCGCCGCCGGCGGCGATCAGTTCGTCCAGCTCGACGACAACATCGGCGAGCCCGGCGTGCAGCTCGTGTTCGACGCGGTCCGCCTCGTGCGCACCGACGCACCTCCCGATCCGCCACCCGACGACATGCCGCCTGGCGCCCCGCAGGGCGGTGGCTGCGCGGTCGGCGGCGACGCCGGGCTCGCGCTCGGGTTGCTCGCGCTGCGGCGGCGGCGTCACCGCACGACGAACGGATAGAACACGTCCCACGTCCCACGTCGCCGGCGCCGGCATCGGCGGGAGCTCGATCGTCATCAGGGTCTCGCGCAGGCAGCGGCGGGGGCTTGCCCGGCGAGCGCGAGCCGCACGCGATCGACGAGCGCGTGCCGATCGGCCACCGCGATCCGTCGGATCGCCGGCACGCCGGACGGCACCGGCGCGACGCCGACCACGATCCCGGCGACCGGCTGCGGCGGCGTCGCGTCGTGATGCTGCACGGCGACGACGCCGACGCCGGCGACGGTCGCGATGGCGGCACCACCGAGCGCGATCGCGAGCCAAGGGCGCGGCGCCACGGTCGTGTACGCGGTCAGGCGCGGCTGGATCTCCTGGATCGCACGGCGAATCGTCGCCTTGCCGAGCGGCCCGGTCGGCCCGGTTGGCGCGGGCCGGAGCACGATGTCGGCGAGCACGCTCGGCGCGAAGTCGTAGATCTTGGTCGGTGGTTCCGCGAGTGGCGTGGTGGAGCAAGCGGCGAGCGCGAGGACGAGGAGGAGGCAGCGCGGGTGGGTCATGATCTGCCATGTCGCTGGTTGGGTGGACGTGACAGGAAATCGTCCGGGAGCCGTGATACCGATGAGCCATGTTCCGGAAGCTGGTCGCGCTGGCGCTGATGAGCGGCGGATGTATCGGGGCCGTGATGCCGCCGCCGACCGCGGGGTACGGCGCGCCGTATCGCGGGACCGGCGAGCCGATCTACGTGAAGGACAGCCGCAACGACTGGAACATGACGGAGGGCAGCCATCCGCTGAGCTCCGAGCAGACCCTCGAGGCGACCGGCGATCAGGAGTACGAGGCGCGCCGCCAGATCGCGCGGACGCACAACGCGCAGCTGTATCGCGAGGGCGAGGCGCATCGCGCGCGCGGCAACCTGATGCTCGGTGTCGGGCTCGGCGTCGCCGTCGTCGGTGCGGTGCTCGCGTTGGTCGTCGCGCCGCAGCTGCGGATCGAGACCACGACCGCCGCGACCGCGACGATGCCGGAGATGCGCGACGACAAGCCAGGCGCGGTCGCGACCGGCGTGGCGAACCTCGGGTTCCTCGCGTTCGTCGTCGGCACCGGTGGCAGCCTCTACGGCTACCTCGGCGGCAAGCGGCCCCCGCCCTACTATCCGTGGCACACGCCCCAGGCGCTCGATCGGCCGGCGTACGTGCGCCAGCAGACCGAGCCGTACAACGAGAAACTCGGGGTGTCGTCGACGCCGGGCGAGGAGCCGCTGACCGGCCCTCCCGGATCGCGGCGGCCGCACCCGCGTCCGCAGATGCCGCCGATGCGGCCCGGAGGTGCGCGATGAAGCGCGCGGGGCTCGTCGGGCTCGTCGGGCTCGCCGGTTGCTTCGAGTGGTCCTCGCTGCCCAACGATCGCGCCGATCCGCACCTGCGCAAGATCACCGAGGCGCAGATCCTCGACATGAACGTCAACCTGTTCAAGCAGCCCGGCCTGTGTCCCGGCGCCGAGGGCAAGCTCTACGTCAACGCCAAGGTGCAGTGGCCGGGCGCGCAGCCGGTGCCGCGCTCGCTCGGCTCCGACGTCGACTCGCTGCAGCCCGAGGCGTTCTCGATCAAGGGGCCGCTGATCAGGGGCGATGCGCAGGCGCACCTGTTCCCCGATCCCGACGTCTTGAAGTCGGTCGAGACCGGCTTCGAGACCGACATCGTGTACCGGCCGCAGCCGCGGTTTCACTTTCACGAGGTGTTTCCGCCCGAGTACAGCTGCTACACCGGCTGGGCGCAGGAGGGTGGCGGCGGTGGTGGTGGCGCGAGCGGCTACGGCGGCAGCGGCGGCGGCCAGGGTCGCGACGGTGGGCACGGCGAGCCCGGTGGGCGCGGCGGCCGTGGCGAGAATGGCGGGCGGATCACGGTCTACGTCACCGTGGTGTCGACGCGGTTCTACCAGCGCCTGCTCGCGGTGATCGCGAACGACACGTTCTTCCTCGCGCCCGCCGATCGCGCGCTGACGTTCGACGTCGCCGGCGGTGCCGGTGGACCCGGCGGCACCGGCGGCAACGGCGGCAACGGCGGCGATCAGAAGGTCGTCGAGCGCCAGGAGCACGGCGACAACGACACGGTGACGACCGTGCGCGTCGGTGAGGGACGCGCCGGCAACGGCGGCAACGGCGCGAGCGGTGGCTATGGCGGCGACGGTGGCAACGGGGGCACCGTCGAGATCACGTACGACGGCGCGTTCCCCGAGCTGCGCGATCTCATGCTGACGAATGTCGACGGTGGCCCGGGCGGGGATGGCGGCGCCGGTGGCAACGGCGGCGCCGGCGGCGGCACGAACGCCGAGAAGGGAGCCGAGCAAGGCGGCTCCGGCGGCAACGGCGACCAGGGCGGCAGCGGGCATCAGGGCGGTCGCGGTCAGGCCTCGATCCACGCCGGCTCGGTCGGCCGGAGGTTCTCGAACATGCGCGGCATCACCGTGCTCGGCAGTGGGAGTCGGCGATGAAGCGCTTTGCGATCGCGTGCGTCTTGACCGGTTGCACGGTGGCCGAGACCAGCTCGAGCGGCCCGCAGATCCACATCACGATCAGCTCGACGTTCGGGACCGCGAGCGACAGCGACTCGGTGCCGTCGCTCGATCTCGACACCGCGGGGAGCTCGAACATCGACGTCCAGATCGACGCGAGCGACGGGATGACCACCGGCAAGACCGACACGACCTCGCCAGCCGCGTCGGTCAGCGTGATGATCGCGGTGCCCGGCACGGCGATCCCCGACAGCCCGTACACCGCGAATCCGTCGTTCGGGTTCACCACGTTCACGCGCGCGACGCCGATCGTGCTGCCGCCCAGCGCCGCACCCGGCACGATGACGGTCCACGTCGTCGCGGTCGACGGCCTCGGGCTCCACTCGAACGTGATCGACCTGAGCGTCGCCCTGCGCGCGTTCTGACGTGCGCGTCGGCGCACCTCGCGCGGCCCGCGCGTTGCATTCGTACAGCGGATGGGAACCGCACAAACGAACAAGACTCCCGAGGAGCTGCGCACGCGGCTACACGACATCGTCGCGCGCGCGCACACCGTCGTGCTCCTCGACCACAGTCCCGATGGCCGGATCGTCGGGCGCCCGATGGCGAACGTCAAGACCGACGACGCGACGCGCGTCCACCTGGTGACATCGATGGACTCGAAGAAGATCGCCGAGCTCCACGCCAACCCGCGCGTGGCCCTGTCGATCCAGGATCGCGAGGGCCACGCGATGATCGACGGCGAGGCGCACGTGTCCCAGGATCGCGCGCTGATCGACGAGCTGTGGCAGGACAGCTGGAAGGTCTGGTTCAACGGCGGCAAGGCCGATCCGAACATCGCGATCGTGATCGTCGAGCCACTCGAGGGCACCTACTGGGATGGTGACTTCACGCACGGCCTCTCGTATCTGTGGCGGATGATCAAGGCGCGCCTGACCGACGCCCCGTTCCAGGCGCGGCCCGGCGATCAGGAGAGCGTCGATCTCCGTCGCCACTGAGTGGCGGCAGACCACCACCTCGTCTGCTAGCGTTGCTCGGGATGAAGGTCGAGGCGCTGGTCGCGGGGACGTTGCTGGTCGGCGGATGCAGCGAGCCCAGGCCGGCACCGGCACCGATCGCGGCGACCGTGCCCGCCCCGACGTCCGAGCTCGCGACCGCGGCCGCGCTGTGGCAGACGCCGGTGACCAGCGCCGCGTTCGCGCGCCGCACGTTCTACACGTGGACGACCGACGACCAGATCGCGGAGCTGCGCGCCGGCAAGGTGCTGCTGTCCCGCGAGGAGTCCCCGGAGCACGGCGCCTCGTACTACGAGCAGGTCGTCCACGCGCTCGCCGCGCGCGATCCGCTCGCGAAGCTGCTCGACACCACGACGTTCGCGAAGTCGCGGTTCGCGTGGCCGGCGCCGTGGGCGACCCGCGAGGGCTGGACGAACGAGCACTACGGCGATCAGCTCGTGCGCGTGACGCTGCGGCCCGACGCGATCATCCTCGCGCTGTCGACCGCGACGGGCGCGTTCGAGGCCCGCAGCCTCGACGGCGCCGCGGCCGATCCGCTCGCGCACCCCGAGCGGATCGCCGCGGTGTACTTCGCGGTCGAGCCCGAGCGCCCGTTCGCGCGCGGGATCCCACGCAACCGCAGCGCGTACCGCGAGTACGTGCTGTGCAACGAGGCGATGGTGCAGAGCTGGACCGTCGGCACTGGTGACATCGCCGACGCGCTCGCCGCCGACGCCGCCGCGCTCGAGGCGCTCGCGCACTTCCTCACGACCAACCACGCGCCGCCCGAGCTGGCCGGCCAGTACGCCGCCGCGCTCGCGCTCGACAACCCGAACTACGCGCTCGCCCCGGCGACGCTCGCGACGATCGCGCGCCACCTGCGCGAGACGCCAAAGCCCGCGCCGCTCGAGGGCGGCGGCCACGCGGTGTTCCCCGGCATGGGCACCGCGCGCAAGCCGCCGCGCGTCGTGCAACCAACCGAGACTTACGCGCAGCCGAGCTCGTACATCCGCCCAAGCACGTACTGATGCGGCGGATCGACAAGGCCACCGCGCTCGCCGCGCTCGCCGCCGAGCGCAGCGCCGGATGCCGGATGTGCGAGCTCGTGGTCGAGCTCGAGCCGATCGTCGCGCGCGAGCACGCGATCGCGATCCTCGATCGTTACGCGTCGCGACCCGGCCACATCCTGGTCGTCGCGCGGCGCCACGAGGAGCGCGTCGCCGGGCTCGCGTGGGCGGAGTACGAGGCGATCCAGCGGCTCGCGTGGGAGCTGGCTCGCGCGGTCGAGCGCACGCTCGCGCCCCGCCGGATCTACGTCGCCGCGCTCGGCTCGGCGGATCCGATCGACACGTCGTTTCCGCACTTCCACGTGCACGTCGTACCGCTCACCGACGGCGGCGAGCTCGATCGCCCGGCGAACGTGTTCACCTGGCAGCACGGCGTCGACGTGTTCGAGAGCGAAGCCGAGGAGGCCGCGCTCCGCGATCGCTTGCGTGCGGCGCTCGGCTAGCCACGAGACAGCAAATGCCAGGGCCTGGGTCAGGTGCGTCACCCCAAGGTCGCAGTGGTGATTTCCTCGGAGACTTGGTACGCCACCGACCATGAACCGCACTCTCTCGAGGTCCCTGTTCACCGCCTTGGTGGTCGCCGGGTGTAGCACCCCGCCCGCCGTCACCACGATGCCCAAGCCGCAGCAGACGGTCGTCGAGGGCGCCGGTGCCGGCCCCACGCCGGTGCCGCCCAAGGCCAAGCCGGAGATCGGGACCTACGGGTTCGACACCGCCGGCATGAACAAGACGGTGAGCCCGGGCGCGAGCTTCTACGAGTACGCCAACGGCGGCTGGGCGAAGACCACGAAGATCCCCGAGGACAAGTCGAACTACGGCATGTTCTCGGTGCTGTCGGATCGCAGCGACGAGCGCACGCGCCAGATCATCGAGAGCGCGAAGGCCTCGGTCGCCGGCGACGAGCAGAAGATCGCCGACACCTACAAGACGTTCATGGACGAGGCGGCGATCGAGGCCAAGGGCACCGAGCCGGTCAAGGCGCACCTCGACGAGATCGCGAAGATCAAGGACGCCAGCGCGCTGGTCGCCGCGTTCGCCACGAGCGCGCGCCGCGCTTCGGACTCGCCGTTCAACACGATCGTCACGCAGGACGAGCGCGAGCCGACGACGCACATCGCGAACCTCAGCCAGGGCGGCCTCGGGCTCCCCGATCGCGACATGTATGACGCCAAGAACAAGCAGTTCGCGCCGCTGCGCGACGGCTACAAGAAGTACGTCGCCGCGATGTTCGGGCTCGTCGGCATGAAGGACGCCGACAAGCGCGCCGCCGCGGTCTACGGCCTCGAGGAGAAGCTCGCCGCCACGCACTGGACCCGCGTGCAGAACCGCGATCCGCAGAAGACCTACAACAAGATGACGATCGCCGAGCTCGGCAAGCTCGCGCCCGGCGTCGACTGGAAGCTGTGGTTGAAGGTCGCCGGCCTCGAGGGTCAGGCCGCGGTCAACGTCAACCAGCCGACCGCGATCGCCGCGGCCGCGAAGCTGGTCCGTAGCGAGCCACTGAGTGTGTGGCGCGACTACATGACGATCCGCATGCTCGACGACGCGTCGCCGTTCATGGGCAAGAAGTTCGTCGACACGCACTTCGAGCTGTTCGGCAAGACCCTCTCGGGCACCCCGCAGATCAAGGATCGCTGGAAGCGCGGCGTCGACATCGTCACCGCCACGCTCGGCGAGGCGGTCGGCAAGATCTACGTCACCAAGCACTTCACGACGGCGACCAAGCAGCGCGCCGACGAGCTCGTCCACAACCTCCTGACGTCGATGGGCCAGCGCCTCGATCAGCTCGCGTGGATGACGCCGGAGACCAAGGCCAAGGCCAAGGAGAAGCTCGGCACCTACAACCCGAAGATCGGGTTCCCCAAGAAGTGGCGTGACTACTCGGCGCTCACCGTCGTCGCCGGCGACGCGGTCGGCAACGCGGAGCGCGCCTCGGCGTTCTCCTACAACCGCGCGCTCGCCAAGCTCGGCAAGCCGGTCGACCGCGACGAGTGGGGCATGACCCCGATGACGGTCAACGCCTACTACAACCCGGTGCTGAACGAGATCGTGTTCCCCGCCGCGATCCTCCAGCCGCCGTTCTTCGACGCCAACGCTGACGACGCGATCAACTACGGCGGCATCGGCGCCGTGATCGGCCACGAGATCAGCCACGGCTTCGACGATCAGGGCGCGCAGTACGACTCGACCGGCGCGCTCAAGAACTGGTGGGGCAAGGCCGACACCGAGAAGTTCAAGGTCGCGACCTCGATGCTCGTCGCGCAGTACAGCGGGTACTGCCCGTTCCCGGCCGTCGGTGACAAGCCGGCGCAGTGCGTGAAGGGCGAGCTGACGCTCGGCGAGAACATCGCCGACCTCGCCGGCCTGACGGTCGCGTACAACGCGTACAAGATCGCGCTCAACGGCAAGCCCGCGCCGGTGATCGACGGCCTGACCGGCGACCAGCGGTTCTTCCTCGGCTGGGCCCAGGTCTGGCGCCGCAGCTACCGCGACACCGAGCTGCAGCAGCGCCTCGTGACCGACGCGCACAGCCCGTCGGAGTACCGCACGTCGGTCGTGCGCAACCTCGACGCCTGGTACACCGCGTTCAAGGTCGACCCGAAGGACAAGCTGTTCCTCGCGCCCGATCAGCGCGTCAAGATCTGGTAGTCGTCAGCGCAGCGCGAGCCGGATCTCGTCGACGAACGTCTTCGTCAGCTTCGTGAGATCCGGCAGCGTGTAGAGCCGACCGCCCCGACCGATCGAGCACGAACACGACCACGCCGGGCACGCGCTTGGCCGGCTTGGGATCCGCGACCGCGCTCGTGGCAACCAGGAGCCGCGAGGCAGGCGCCGCGCATCCCCAAAGCCTAGCTCACAGCTCGCCGGTCTTCACGAAGCGCCGGATCGCGGGCTCGGTGAGCTTGGCATTTGGTGGCACGCGGTTCGAGCGCACGAGCTCGCCGCTGTCGGCGTCGACCACCGCGAGGATCGCGTGCGGATCGTCCTCGTCCTCCGCGATGTCGAGATCGGCGCGGACGCGCTGACCCGAGTCGAGCGCGCAGGTCAGCTCGCGGTGGAGGCGCGCGCGCGCGGCGTGCTCGTGGCGCCAGACGATCTCGTTGGCGCCCTTCACGAGCGCGGTGAACGCGGCGTGATCGAGTGGCTTGGGGTTCTTCTTGTCGCGCCCCATCGTCCACGGCCCGACGAGCGAGGGCTCCGAGGCGCCGACGCGCGTCATCGCGACCGCCCAGCCGTCGTCGTCCTCGTTCTTCATCACCTGGGCGATCCAGCCGGCTCGTTTCCAGCGTCGCGGATCGCTGGTCTCCTCGTCATCTGCTGCGGTCACGCCACAGGTGTAGCAGGACCAGCGCCGCGGCGGTGACGTAGAGCGCGATCGCGAAGTTCGCGGCGCGATCGACCGCGACCAGCGCCGTGCCCGACGACACCAGCGCGGCCGCGAGGATCGCGGTGAACAGCCGGCGGCCGAGTCGATCGGTCGCCTTCGCGCGCTCGGGATCCTTGGTGACGAACGCGAGCCGGCCCGCACGGGCGTCCTCGAGGATGTCGGTGAGCTGGCCCGGGAGCGCGCCGGCCGCGTCGCCGAACGCGCGGGCCATTCGCAGGCCATCGCGCGCGAGCCGCGTCGGGCTGTAGCGCTGCGCGATCACCCTGGTCAGCATCGGCTTCAGCTCGCCGAGCACGTCGAGATCGGGATCGAGCTGCTTGCCGATGCCCTCGACCGTCATCAGCGCCTTGCCGACCATCAGCACCTCGGGCGGCATGTCGATCTCGTACTTGATCGCGCCCTGCACGAGATCGCGGATCAGCGCGGCGACCTCGATCTCCTTGATCGGGCGCCCGAGGTACTTCTCGGCGATCACCGCGACCTCGGCGCGGAACGTCTTGACGTCGACGCGACCGCGCGGCTTGCCCATCGCGAGCAGCGCGTCGGCGACGCCGGCGGCATCGGCCGTCGCCGCGGCGATCAACAGCCGGATCGCGCCGTCGCGCATCTCCTCGGACATCCGGCCGACGAGGCCGAGATCGATGAGCCCGATGATCGGCGCGTCGTCGGGGCCGAGCATGATGATGTTGCCCGGATGCGGATCGGCGTGAAAGAAGCCGTCCTCGAACACCATCTTGGCGATCACGTGGAGCGCCTCGCGCGCGACGCGCTTGGCGATCGCCGGATCGGCGATCTTGTCGATCCGACCACCGAAGAAGCGCTCCATGACGAGCGCGCGTTTGCCCGAGACCTCCTTGTGCGGCACCGGGAACTGCACGGTGGGATCGGCGGCGAAGTTGCGCGCGAACCGGATCGCGTTGTCGGCCTCCTGGCCGTAGTCGAGCTCGGCGGTCACCGCGCGATCGAACTCGCCGACCAGCGCGACAGGCGCGTAGACCCGGGCCTCGGGGATGTTGGCCTCGACGAGCCGCGCGATCATGTAGAGCAGGTCGAGATCGCGCTCGATCTGCGTGCGCGCGCCCGGTCGCTGCAGCTTGACGACGACGTCGAGGTCACCGGCGCGCAGCTTGGCGACGTGGACCTGACCGATCGACGCGGCGGCGAGCGGCGTGCGATCGAACGACACGAACGTCGCGTCGAGGTCTTCGCCCCAGGTCTCGTGGAGCAGGCCGTCGACCTCGTCGGCGGTCATCGGTGGCACCGCGTCCTGCAGCTTCTTGAGCTCGGCGATGAGGCCCGGCGGCAGGAGGTCCGCGCGGGTCGACGCGATCTGCCCGAGCTTGACGAACGTGGGGCCGAGCTCCTCGAGCACGCGCCGCAACCGGATCGCCAGCGGGTCCGATGGCGGCGCACCGTCGACGACGACCGGCTTCGCACCGGTCAGGCGCAGCCGGCCGACCACCTCGCCGAACCCGTGCTTGACGAGCACCGTCCCGATCTGTGCGATGCGCTCGACCGTGCGATAGCCGCGGACGATGCCGACCATTACGGGTTGGCCGCGCAGTCGCGACACCACATCTGGACGCGCACCTGGACCGGCGCCGACAGCTCGCGCACCGTGTCGCGCAGCTCGCCGATGCTCGCACAGGCGTCGCCGACCATCGCCTGCAGGGCCTCGGTCGTCGCCGTGGTGTGCTCGGTGTCGAACAGGTAGTCGAACAGGCCCATGGTGCGATGATACCTTCGATCAACTCCGACCGTTCAACGACGCAGGTACTCGGTCGCGAGCAGCGTGCCGAGCCGCGTCGTATGATCGATCAGCGCGTCGGCGCTGGTGTGAACGAGCCCGGAGTGCCACGCCGAGATCAACTCGACGAAGCCGCCGATCCCGAGGAGCGTGGTCATCCGCAGCGCGTTCTCGTCGACCTCGCGCGCGAGATCAGGTCGAGCCACGAGCACGAGCAGATCCGTGAACCGCTGTAGCGTCGCGCGCCGGCGAGCCTCGAGGGCCGCGCTCCCGGCGTGCTCGCCGAACGCGATCCGTGCACGCCGCGGGTCGGCGGCCGCGCCATGGACGATCACCGAGATCGCGGCCCGCAGCCGGGCCGTGGGGTCAGCGACCCCTGCAATCGCGGAGGTGAGCAAGCCGATCGTCTCGTCGATGATCTGATCCCACACCGCGACGAGCAGCGCGTCGCGATCGGCGAAGCTCTCGTAGAAGTAACGGTCGATCAGCGCGGCGCGCGCGCACACGCCGCGCATCGTCACCGCCGCCCAGCCATCGTCGCCCCAGATCTCGAGCGCGGCCGCGACGAGCTTGCCGCGACGCTCGCGCTCGCGCTCGCCGGCGCTGCGCCCGCCGTACACTTGCAGCTTTCGCTTTCGCTTGACTCTCGGTGGCACTGGTCTACAAATGATGGCATGTGCCATCAGAGATGGCAACCGACTTCAGATCGGTTGCAGCGATGACGAAACGATCCGAATCCACCAGCGCCATCGTGACCGGCGCCGGGAGCGGCATCGGCCGCGCGTTCGCCCTCGAGCTCGCCGCGCGCGGCGGTCGCGTCGTCTGCGCGGACATCGATCTCGCGAGCGCCACCGACACGGTGGCGAAGATCGGCGGCACGGACCGCGCGCTCGCCGTGCAGTGCGATGTCGGCGTCGAGCAAGCGGTCGTCGGACTTGCCGACACGAGCGAGAAGTGGTTCGCCGGGCCGTTCGACCTGGTGATCAACAACGCGGGCATCGGTGCCGGTGGCAAGGCGATCGGCAACTCGTCGCTCGACGAATGGCGCAAGGTCGTCGAGGTCAACCTGTGGGGCGTGATCTACGGCTGCCATACGTTCGTGCCGAGGCTCCGCGCCTGGGGCCGCGGCGGCGTCATCAATGTCGCGTCGGCGGCGAGCTTCGCGGCGGCGCCCGGCATGGCGGCGTACAACGTGACCAAGGCGGGCGTGCTCGCGCTCAGCGAGACCCTCGCCGCCGAGCTCACCGGCACCAGGATCCGCGTCACCGTGCTCTGTCCGACGTTCGTGCCGACGAACATCGCCAACACCGAGCGGATCACGGATGCGTCGCGCCGGATGGCCGCGAAGATGATGAAGCGGTCGGCGTTCTCGCCCGAGCGGGTCGCCAAGCTGACGCTCGACGCGCACGCCGCGGGCACGCTGCACGTCGTGCCGCAGCTCGACGCCAGGTTGCTGTGGCGACTCAAGCGCCTGACGCCGGCAGGCTACACGCGCGCCGTCGGATTCCTCGCCCGCCTCGGGCGCGCGACCGCCTTGGAGGTCGACTGAGATGAGCGACATTTCACTCCCCGCGATGCTCGAGACGATCGTGCGTCGCAAATGGTCGCTCACCGAGATCGACTGGACGGCGCCCGGCGCGGAGCGGATCACCGACGAGCAACGGCCGAAACTCGCCGCGTTCATGGCGGACCTCGTGTGGATCGAGTGCGTCGGCGCGCGGGGGTTCGGAGCGCTGGCGAACAAGGCGCCGACTCCCGAGCTCGCCGCGATCTACCGTCACTTCGAACAGGAGGAACACCAGCACGCGCGCGCCGAGCTCGCGCTGATGCACCGCTGGGGGATGCTCGCGCCTGGCGAGGTGCCCGAGCCCAACATCAACGTGCGGCTCGCGATCGAGTGGCTCGAGCGCTGGTCGGACGGCACGTCGCTCGCGGCCCTCGGCACGGTGATCCCGATGCTCGAGACCGCGCTCGACGGCGCGCTCGTGAAGTTCTTGCTCGACGAGGTCGACGACCCGGTGTGCCACGAGGTGTTCCGCCGGATCAACGCAGACGAGGCGCGCCACCTCGCGGTCGGCTTCCACGTCATGGATCTGCTGGGCCAGCACCCGCTGTGGCGGCTCGCGATCCAGGCGATCGGCGCGTGGCTGCGGCCCTCGCTCGTGATCGGCACGCTCGCGTATTTCCCGCTGCTCAGCCGCATGCGCGACAACCTGATCGCCATGGGCCTCGACGAGCGCCGGCTGTACGCGGCGATGAAGCGGTTCGGCACGGTCGGCGATCGCAGCGCGAACACGCGGCGCCTGCCGATGTTCCAGTTCATCAAGCGACACGCGCGCGTCATGGTCGACCGCGAGCACCCCTACCACCGTTTCGTCGACCCCCTCGTGCGCGTCTCGGCGCACTTTCCGCGGCGGCTGCTGCGGCCGCTTCCTGCATGGGCCGTCGCGCTCGCGGATCGGATCGAGTCATGACCACCGTCGAACACCTCGACGTCCTGATCGTCGGCGCGGGGATCTCCGGGATCGGCGCCGCCTACTACCTCCAGAAGCTGTGCCCCGACAAGTCGTTCGCGATCCTCGAGCGACGCGCGCAGATCGGCGGAACGTGGGACCTGTTTCGCTACCCCGGCATCCGCTCGGACTCGGACATGTCGACGTTCGGGTACGAGTTCAAGCCCTGGACGGAGCCACGGATCTTCTCGGACGGCGAGTCGATCCGTCGCTACGTGCGCGAGACCGCCGCCGAGTTCGGCATCGACAAGAAGATCCGGTTCGGCATCCAGATCAAGCGCGCGGTGTGGTCCACCCCGGACGCGCGCTGGACCGTGCACGCCGTGCGAGAGAGCACCGGCGAGGCGATCGCCGTGACGTGCAACTTCTTGTTGTCGTGCACCGGTTACTACAACTACGACCGTGGCTTCACCCCGGCATTTTTGGGGCGCGACGCGTTTCGCGGCGAGGTCATCCACCCGCAGTTCTGGCCGGCCGATCACGACCATGCGGGCAAGCGGATCGTCGTGATCGGCAGCGGCGCGACCGCGGTGACGCTGGTGCCCGAGCTCGCGAAGACCGCGGCGAGCGTCACGATGCTCCAGCGCTCGCCGAGCTACGTCGTCACGTTGCCGTCGATCGATCCCTTGAGCCCGCGGCTGGCGAAGGTGCTGCCCGAGAACTTCGTCCACCGGCTCGCGCGCACGCGCAACATCGCGCTGCAGCTCGCCGTGTATCACCTGTCCCGCGCGCGACCGAGCATGGTGCGCAAGTTCATCCTCGGTCAGGCGGCCAAGCAGCTCGGGCCGGACGTCTCGATCGCGCACTTCACGCCGAGCTACGCGCCGTGGGACGAGCGCCTGTGCGTCGTGCCGGACGGCGATCTATTCCGCACGCTGCGTGACGGCCGCGCGACGATCGTCACCGACGAGGTCGAGACGTTCGAGGCGGACGGGCTCGTGCTGAAGTCGGGCGCGCGACTGCCGGCGGATATCGTCGTCACCGCGACCGGGCTCGAGGTCCAGATGCTCGGCGGCATGGAGATCGTGGTCGACGGCATCCGGTTCGACCCGGGCGCCGCGTTCTCGTACCGCGCGGCGATGTTCGAGGGGCTCCCGAACCTCGCGATGCTATTTGGCTATCCGAACCAGTCGTGGACGCTGAAGGTCGATCTCGTCGCGAAGTACGTGTGCCGTCTGCTCAAGCACATGGATCGCGAGGGCTACGCGTCGTGCACGCCGCGGACCGCCGCGCGGATGACGGAGGCGCCGTTCGTCGCGCTGCGATCGGGTTACATCAAGCGCGCCGCCGGGCTGTTCCCGAAGGTCGGCACGCGCGCACCGTGGCGGCTGTACAACAACTACTTCCTCGACGCGATCGCGCTGCGACGCGGCAAGCTCGACGACGACGTCGTGTTCGCACGCCGCCGCAGGGACATCGCGATCCTCGTGAGCGATCCGCCCGAGCATCGCGCCGCGGCGGTGACGCGATGATACCTTCGAGCGATCGGTGGGCTCCTCGCTTCATCAGCTCTATGCGGAGTACGTGCGCGGCGACGAGGCGGTCGTCGAGGTCTTGCACGACGCGCTGCTCGAGCGGGGCGAGCGCCCGTTTCCCGCCGAGGGCGACGCGAGCGTGCGCATCGAGCGCGTGATGGCGTGCCTGCCGACGGCGATGCAACGCGCGATCGGCTGCGCGAGCGTCCGCCGCGTCCTCGGCGATCACGGGCGGGCGTTTCCGGACGTCGCGCAGGCACTCGCGCTGCTCGAGCGCGGCGAGCCGAACGACGAGAGCCGGCACGCGGTGTTCGCGGCGTGGCGCGCGTGTTCCGACGGCGTCAAGCCCGAGGCGGCGCGCGTGATCTGGGCGGTATGGATGCTGCTTCGCGAGATGCCGAGCATCGCGCTGCGCACGGTGCGGATGCTCGACGACCGCGAGCTCGCGATCCAGATCGAGCTGGTCGCCGGCGCGCTCGACGGCTGACCCGGCGCTGCGCTACCGTCGCGCGATGACCGACGAAGAAGCCGAGATCGAGCTCGAAGTCCTCCCGACGCTCGAGGAGACCGATCGATTCTGGTCGCTGATCGAGGACGCGTGGGCGACCCAGAGCGACGACGCCAAGGCCGCTCGCGCCGCCCTGATCGCGCGCCAGCCAGGCGAGGAGCTCGACGACCAGGTCGCGATCGTCGACGACGCGCTCGATGGCGTGATGGACAACCTCCGCGCGGTGTTCGAGTTCGAGGGCTGCCCGCAGAGCGAGCTGGTCGCGATGGATCGCGTGCTCGAGCGCGCGCTGTACGCGATCGATCGCAGCGACATCCAGGCGGTCACCGACGGGTCGGACGACGGCTTTTTGTATGCGCGCGGGTTCATCGTCGCGATGGGCAAGGCGTTCTACAGCGCGGTCCTGCTCGATCCCGCGATGGCCATCTGCGATGCCGAGTGCGAGACGATGTGCTACCTGCCGGCGCACATCCACAGCGACCGGTTCGGCGGCAGCTTCCCCGAGACCGGCTCGCAGATCTCGCGCGAGTCGGGGAACAACGGCGACGGCTGGGCCGCCGCGGAGTGACTCGACCTTGACGAGATCCTAGCAGGATCGTCGACGAGAAACAGCCTTCCATTCGCGCCCGCGGTCGTGTGATTTCCAAGGCATGACCCGATCCACCGCCTTGCTCGCGCGCATGATCGACACGCCGGACCTCGTGCGCGGGGTCCGCGCCCTGCCCGGCCCGGTGTTCGCCGGGCTGGTGCGCCGCATCGGCGTCGAGGACGCCGGCGAGCTCGTCGCGCTCGCGACCACTACGCAGCTGGTCGCGGCCTTCGATGCGGACCTGTTCTCGAACGCGGCACCCGGGGAGCGCGAGCGGTTCGACGTCGCGCGCTTCGCGACCTGGCTCGAGATCCTGATGGAGGCCGGCGATCGCGTCGCCGCGCAGCGCGTCAGCGAGCTGTCGATCGACTTCGTGGTCCAGGCGATCGGCCGCATGGTGCTCGTGCTCGATCACGAGGCCCTGCTCCACCGCATGGCCGAGGTCGACGCCGGCACGCGCCGGGTCGACAAGGCGATCGAGAGCGCGCTCTCCGAAGAGATCGATGGCTACCTCCTGATCTCGCGCCGCCACGACGGCTGGGACGCCGTCCTCGCGTTGATCCTCGCGCTCGATCGCGACCACCGCACAGTCCTCGAGCGCGTCCTCGATCGCTGCGCCGCGATCGCAGGCGAGCTCCTCGACGACCTCGACGAGCTCGCAGACACGCTCACCGCCGACGACGCCAACGCCGAGGATGTCGAGGCCGAGCGCGACGATCGCCGCGCCCGCGCCGGCTACGTCGAGCCGCGCGCCGCCAGGGCGTTCCTCGCACTCGAACCGTCGCCCGAGCGCGATCCGATCACGCGTGCGTACTTCCGCGAGCTCGGACCGATCGCGCCGGCCGAACCGGTCGAGCTGCCGTTCGACCTGCGCGAGCTCGACGACCTGCCGCGCCTCCTGCCGTCCACGCCGCCGCCGATCCTCGTCGCGCTCCGCCAGCTCCCGGACACCGTGTTCGCCGCGCGCGCCGCCGAGCTCGCCTACCTCGCGAACGTCCTCGTCGCCGGCGCGACCGATCGCGGCGCACGCTACACGCCGCACGGCGCCGCCGAGGCCGTGCTCGCCCGCCTCCAGCACGCCCTCGACGCCCGCGGCGCCCACGACCCCGACGCGATCACGGTCGTGCTCCGCGTCGTCGAGGCCGACCGCCTGTTCCGCGAAGTGAGGGGGGTGTAATGCCGGCCCGGCGGCTGCGTCTTACCGGCATGACGAACCAAGACCAGAACCAGAACCCGACCCAGAACAACCCCAAGACCGCGGCCTGTGCCTGCGCGGTGGCTGCGAGCTGCCCGTGCGGGGAGGTGTGCGAGTGCGAGACCTGCGCCGGAGGCTGCGAGTGCGGTACCGGATGCGGCTGCGCCGAGGCAAAGTGATCCGATGACGCCGGATCTCGCCGCGGTGCTGGTCGCGAGTCACCGCGAGTTCCTCGCGTTCGTCGAGCGGCGCGTGCACGACCGCACGCTCGCCGAGGAGATCGTGCAGGACGCGCTGGTCCGCAGCCTCGAGCACAGCGGCGAGATCCGCGAGTCCGTCGTCGGCTGGTTCTATCGCGTCCTGCGCAACGCGATCATCGATCGCGCGCGGCGCGCGGCGGTCCAGCGCGTCCGCCTCGAGGCCCTCGCGCACGAGCTCGAGGCGACCCAGCGCGACGACGAGCTCCACGACGTCGTCTGCCGCTGTCTCGTCGCCCTCACCGACACGCTCAAGCCCGAGTACGCCGACGCGCTGCGCCGGATCGATCTCGAGGACATGCCGGTCAAGGACTACGCGTCCCACGCCGGCATCACGGCGAGCAACGCCGGCGTGCGCGTGTTCCGCGCGCGCGAGGCCCTGCGCAAGCAGGTCGCGGTCGCGTGCGGCACCTGCGCGACCCACGGGTGCATCGACTGCACCTGCGCCGTGTAGTACCGTCGGCGACGGAAGCGCATCTGCGACTGGTGTGCGGCTCGGTCTTCAAAGCCGGTGGTGCTCCGCGCGAGCGGCGGCACGGTGGGTTCGATTCCCATGCGCTTCCGTTTACTTCCAGCTAGATGGCGGCTTTCCCCTCGGTTTTTGCCACCGTTTTGCCACGAGTCTCGTTCGTGTCGAGCAAGCGCAGCGCAGCGCATCGCGCGCGACTTCAGGCGAGAGATGCGCGTAACGCATCGTCATCTGGATCGTCGCGTGGCCCAGCCGACCTGGCGGAGCCCCCAGCTTGCAGATTGAAGTTGCCCCGGCAACTTCACTATCGCTCCTAACGCAGCTTGTGCGTCGCGTGCAACCGGAAGTCGATGTTGCTCGTGCCGGGCGCGAACGCCGCGGCATTGCGCGTGAGGATCGCCTTCGCGAGCGAGCGGTACGTTTCGGACTTGCTCGGGACCACGCGCCACGTGCCCTTGCGGCCATGCTTGCCGGTCGCGTGCGCGAACGCGGTCGTGTCGCAGACGATGACCGGACCCTTCACGCCGAGCAGCTTGATGACGGCTTTCGCCGGCGTGAAGAACACGCCCGGGTGAGCGTCGACGTACGCGCGCAGCCGATGATTGTAGCCGGCATCGCCTTCGTATTCACTGCCGAGCCCGGGCTTGAGGTCGCGCTTCGCGAGCGCTTTCTCGACGAGCTTGAGCGGTCCCGCCGGGCCGCGCACGGTCTCGCCGTCACACGCGAGCGGAAGCGTCTCGGAGTCCTCCTTCTTGGGCTCGCGCTCGAGCACGAACTTCGCGGGAACATCGTGATCCGTGTTGCGGCCAGGCGATGCGATCGCCGAGCCGTACAGGTAGCGGTACACCGACGTCGGATCCCACGGGTCGTAGCTGCCGGACAGTCGCTCGAACGCGATGCCCCACGCATCGCTCGACTTCGAATACACCGCGATCAGGCGCAGCTCGAAGTACTCCATGACGTCCGGGTCGTCCTCGATGCCGGTGTCGAACAGCGGCCAGTCGAAGCCACTCGCGGCCTCGTCGAGCACGGCGAGGATCGCCGCCTCGGCCGTCGCGGGGGCCGACGGCTTGGCCGAGCCGGGGTCGAGGACATGGAGCATCGCCTGCGCGCGCTTGTCCTTGTTCGCCGCGTGGCGGCGGAGCACCGCGAGCGCCGCATCTGGATGCTCGCGCGCGAAGTCCATCCGCCAGCCGTCGTGGAACGCTTCCTTGCTCATCCCCTTGCTGGTCAGCGCCGCGATCGACTGCTTGCGGTCGGCCCTGAACATGAGGGTCGACGTCGTGTTCGCGATGAAGAACCCGACCTCGAACGCCTCCTCGCTGCCGACCTTGCGCAGCATGTCGAGCGTTTTTTCCCACGGCGAGTGCAGTACGTTGAACATGCCGAAACAGCTGCCGAGGAACTTCAGCACCGGCTCGGGGCCGTAGCGATCGACGAGCAACTGCGCCGGGTAGGTGGTCCCGGCCCAGCCGTTCCACGTGATCGCGTACAGCGCCGCCAGCGCCTCGTCGGCACCTTCGAGGCTGAGCAGCGCAGCCCACTGCTGCAGCGCTCGTGCGTGAAGATCCTTGTCGGTCGGCGTCGAGATGACCACTCTTCTCTTGAACACCGCGCGCGCGGCAGCGAGCGGCATGAGCCCGCGCGCATCCGGTTTGAACCCACCAGCGCGGCTCGCGCGCTCGACGATCCTGCGGCTCGACGCGGTCGCCTTCCCCGCCTTCGCGGCCATGGCTACGCCGGCGTCTTGTTCTGTGGTGGGACGACCATCTCGATGAGCTTCATCGTAGTCAGGATGCCTTGGATGCGCTCGCACAGTCCATCGTAGCGGCATAGTCTCTCGAGCGCGTCGCGATCATGGGCGGCGATCACGACGGCGACGTGGAGGGAGAATCCGCGACGTGGTCGCGATCAGCCGCTCAGCCAGGCCGAGTCAGCGCTCGACGAGCTCGTGGGAGGTTGGATTCACCGCCACGCTCGCCCCGGCAACGTCGACGTCTCGCTCCGTGCCCGCGATCCGGGGCATCGGCGCTGACTGAGGCGCTCATCTGTGCGGCTCGGCCCGCGCGAAGAAGCGGACCGACATCGTCCCTGGTTCGATCAGCGCCCCCATCTCGCGCATCTCGGGGACGCCCTTCACGGCAGCGAGCCAGGCATCCATGTTCGCACGGGTGTCGAAGCGCAGGATCATCAGCCAGTCGCCCTCGCCTACATCCTTGCCGAGCTCCCGGCCGAGGTAGCCAGGCTGGCGCGCGATCGCGCCGACTCGGATCCGGCTCTCGAGCGTCAACAGCGTCTCATCGGAGACGCCGGATCTGAGCTTGAACGTGGCGACTTCGATGCACTGGTCCTGGTGAACGACTTGCAGCTGCGTCATTGATAGCTCCTGTTGGATCGCGAGATGGCCCGATCTACTTCCCTGACAGCTGTTTGATCGCCGTCGCCCAGTCTTCGAGGTGATGCACGCGCGCGATCCGACCACCCTCGAGCTCGTGGATGTCGGTCGTGTCGATCTTGAACGAACGGCTACCATCGAGCTCCATGCCCATGAAGCTCCCCACGGGCGAGCCGCTGGCGATGCTGCGCACGACGACCTTGTTGCCATCGACGACGAAGTCCTGCGGCTCCCACTTGAGGTTCGGGATCAGCTTCCAGAAGAACTCGACCTGCTTCACGAGCGCCGCTTTGGGCTTGGTCTCCTGACCGTTGATGGACTGGAAGCCGTCCGCAAGGAGCTTCTCCAGCACCACGGTGCTGGTGGTCTCCGGGTTGACGGTGAGCGCGCGCGTGTAGAACGGCGTGACGGTGGCCAGAGCCTGTTCCTTGGTCATGATCTCTCCCTGTTCGCCGCGGAGGTTGTTCGTGAGCGGCGTCCGACTCAACATGCGCGCTTCGGAGCCGTTCGGTAAGGTGTTGGAACGCGTAGTCACTGTGCGATAAAGTCGAACAGTGCTCGACCAGCTCCGCGCCATGGCTGTCTTCGCGAAGGTCGCCGACCTCGGCTCGTTCCGAGGCGCAGCACGCTCCCTCTCGCTCTCTCCCTCGGTCGTGAGCCACCACGTGAGCGAGCTCGAGGCGCATCTCTCGCTACCGCTCCTCTACCGCTCCACGCGCCGGCTCGCGCTGACGAGCGACGGCGAGAAGCTCTTGAGCGCCGCGCGCGACATGGTGGCAGCGGCAGAGCGCGGGCTCGACGGGGCGAGCGGACGGAGCGCGACCCCGACGGGGAGCTTGCGGCTCACCGCACCCGCCTTCCTCGCCGAGACCACCCTGACCCGCGATCTCGCCGCGTTCTCGAGCGCACATCCGAACGTGCGACTGTCCATCGCCTTCACCGATGCCCCGCGCGACCTCCTCCGCGACGGACTCGATCTCGCGTTGCGCGCGGGAACCCTGGTGGATAGTACGCACAAGAAGCGGAAGCTCGCGGACATGCGGCGCGTGCTCGTGGGGGCACCGCGCTACGTCGCCGCGCAGAAGCAAGCGCGCATCCCCAACGACCTCTCGACCTGGGACTTCATCCAGCTCAGCTCGCGCCCGGCGGAGCTCAGGCTGATCGCGCGCGGCAAGAAGAAGCCGGTCTCGATCGATCTTCAGCCGAAGATCTCCGTCGACAGCGCCGCGGCCATCCGCGAGATCGTCGTCGCCGGTGCTGGCATCGCGACGTTGCCCGAGGTCACCGTGCGTTCCGAGCTCGCGCGAGGCCGACTCGTCGAGATCCTTCCCGGCTGGGAGGCGCAGGCGGTCGGCGTCTTCGCGGTGTGGCCTCACAACGCGCAGCGCGCCGGGCTCACGCTGCGCTTCGTCGAATTCATGGCGCCACGCGTCGCGGCGTTGTTTTCGCCGGTCACCGGCTGAGGCCCGCGATCAAGAGGATACTGCTAGAGGATTGTCTCGAAGAATTCCATGCGCATCGTGGAGAAGTCGATCATCCGGTGCTGGCGGATCAAGATCTCGAAGCCCTTGGACACCTCTGTCCACGCGGCGCCGCTCAACCTCGTGCTCCAGGTGAGAGTGACCAGGAACTGGCCGTCTTGCCCCCTTGCGAGAGTTCGGTCGACGAAGCGACGCCACGTGATCCCTGTGGATCATTCGGAGACGATTTCCGAGAAGCTCACCGATATCGTCTTCATGTCGATCATCTTCATGAAGCTCTGCGAGAGGTCGCTCGTATCGGATTTACCGGCGTTGTGAGCGCTGTCGAGGTCCGAGTAACGAAGAACGAGCACCCACTCGCCATCGGCGGCGCGCGTGGCCTCTCGCCGCTTCAGGCCCGGCAACTTCGGGGCCACCTCACGCTGGAAGCGCTCGTTCAGCGCGCGGAACTGATCTTCATCGACGCCTGCTGCTAGATGAAACCGGATGAGTTGAATGACCCCCAGTGTGGTCGCGGCCGGGTTCACGTTCGGTGCCGAATCGTCGGAGACGATCTCCGCAAAGCTCGCCGACATCGTCTGCATGTCGATCATCTTCATGAAGCTCTGCGAGAGGCCGCTCGTATCGGATTTGCCGGCGTTGTGAGCGCTGTCGAGGTCCGAGTAGCGAAGGACGAGCACCCACTCGCCGTCGGCGGCGCGCGTGGCCTCCCGCCGCTTCAGGCCCAGCAACTTCGGGGTGACCTCACGCTGGAATCGCTCGTTCAGCGCGCGGAACTGATCTTCATCGACACCTGCTGCTAGATGAAACCGAATGAGTTGAATGACCCCCAGTGTGGTCGCGGCCGGTTTCGGATGGCTCGGGCTCGAGCCGCCGCCCGCGGCAGGCTGCTTCTCGCAACCGAACATCGAGAGGGCGAGGACGAGCGTGAGGCCAATGGCGGTCAGGGTCTTCATTGATCAACTGCTTCCGAGAGTGGAATCTGGTGCGGCAAGGCGTGTGGTGAGTGGCGCCTCCACAACCCATGTGTGCGGCGCCGTACAACCTGGTGCTTGCTAGTTTCTTTAGTGACCCTCGCGGATCACTCGGAGACAATTTCCGAGAAGCTCGCCGACATCGTCTTCATGTCGATCATCTTCATGAAGCTCTGCGAGAGGTCGCTCGTATCGGACTTGCCGGCCCTTTGAGCGCTCTCGAGGTCCGAGTAGCGAAGGACAAGCACCCACTCGCCATCGGCGGCGCGCGTGGCTTCGCGACGCTTCAGCCCCACCAACTTCGGGGCCACCTCACGCTGGAAGCGCTCGTTCAGCGCGCGGAACTGATCTTCATCGACGCCTGCAGCTAGACGAAACCGGACGAGTTGAATAACGGCCATTGGATACCTCCGAGGTTGGAACGTGGGGACGTCGATTAGATCTATTGGGCGTCCACGACAGGACGAGCGGTTTCGTCCGCGACGAACTCTCGCGCGAACTGAACCAGTCGGTGCCCGGCCACGGCGAAGCAGAGGGCGGCAAGGAGGATGGTGAGTGGGGCCACCACACGCTCGTGCCCACTCGACAGCACCGTCACCGTGGCGCCGATCATCACGAGCCCCATCGCGAAGGACGAGGGAAGTCGGAGATTCCGGACGAAGAATCCGACGCCGCCGAGGAGTTGCGCGACGCCGACGAAGTACATCATCCAGGATGGCAGCTGCCACCCTTGGAACTGCTCGACAAGTGTCGGCACCGCCGCGAGTTTGGTCACGCCGAAGATGACGTGTGCGGCGCCAAGCAGGTAGGCGAGGATCTGCATTCGCTTGTCGGTCTTGCTGGCAGGGAGCGCGGTCGTCATGAGGCCTCGTGACCAACTGGCTCTGACCAGTGGTACGTGCCATCCTGCT
>JBBQEX010000037.1:0-77790 GCA_038321315.1 Haliangiales bacterium
ATATTGCCCACCGCTCCAGCCAAACCGTGCGCCGACGCCGACGCCCATGCCAACGCCGACGCCGACACCAATTCCAACACCTACTGGAGTTGCGGTATCACCACCGACAGACAGTGATGATCCGTGGGACGCTGCTCCTCACACGAAGAACAAGCGAAAATCCACCAAGGACAAGCATGAAGCCCCACGGCCTGGGGGGCCTGAGAAGGCTGACGAAATGCGACGCTGGCCGAACAAGCGACCTAAAGATTGGACCGGACCATGGCCGCCAAGACCACAGGTCCCCAATGCGAAGACACCGAAACCGGGAAGTGGGAGTGGGAGTGGGAGTGGGACCAAGGTGAGCGGAGGCTCAAGTGATGAGGGCGAATCAGAATGGAAGAAGCTATGAAGCGATACGCAACTACTTAACGAGCCAAGGTTGGTGATAATCTTAAAAGCATGAAGTCGAGTGAAGCTTTCGCACGCCTCGAGCCGTTCGATGCGGCACTCCAAGAGTTCTACGGCACTCAGGGAAACTTAAGGAGATATCGTCGTTTGGTTAGTCTCGGCGCCGAGATTGGAGATCCACTTGCCCAATATGCGACCGCAACTTGGTATCTTCATGGCCAACCGCAGCTTCGCATCGCTCGGAATCGGAAGATTGGCATCAAGTGGTTGATGCGCGCTGCCACGCATTTAAATCGTGCTCAGTATGACTTGGGGCTGCATTTTGCCACCGGAGACGGAGTTCTGACAAATCCACGGCGCGCGTACGAACTCTTCTCGAGCTCAGCAGAAACGGGCTCTGTAGCGGCATTGGAGGCCCTCATTACTTGTCTTCGTGATGGCTTTGGTACTCGTAAGGATGTGAAACGAGCAACAAGGCTTCAGCGAAAGATGAACGCCATCACTCGAAAGCTAAACCTGCTCAAGGTGGGAAGAAACGTCTCGGTAGAATGAAGTCGCTCTGTCAGCGCGTACAAATGGTCAAACGACTCCTGCGGAAGGCGGGGCGGCATGGATACACGCCTGACACGGTTGCGGCGTTACGCGACGCTGCCGCAAGGGGTGACCGCGAGGCGATGTCTGCACTTGGCATGTTACACACCGACGGCCTCACGCGCGATGGCATCGTCTTGGTCAAGCGAGACCGAGCGCTCGCGAGGAGGTTGTACGTCAAGGCCTCGGACCTCGGCGATCCCTGGGCGATGACCTTGATCGCGGGCTCGCTGACGTCGTCAACTCGAGTTCCGCGCGAGGCGGTCCGCCTGTTCAGTCGTGCGTTCCGTGCGGGTTACTCGACTGCTGCGTACAACCTGGCGAATGCGTATCAAAACATCGGGAGTTGGCGCAGCGCCGTGGCCTGGTACAAGAAGGCGCTTGGAGCCGGAGAGGTCAGTGCGCTCCTTCAGATCGCGCACGCCGAAATGTTCGGGCTCGGGACGCGGCAGAACATTCCATCAGCAATGAAGCGGCTCGAGCAACTTGCCAACCCGAGGCGCCGGCGCTGGCGTGACTTCAGCAGCGACGCGATGGTCGTCATGGCGCAAGTGTTGATCGACGGATGGCCAGTGAAGCGCAACTTCCGCGAGGGAATCCGTCTCTTGCGTCACGCTGCACGCCTCGACAACGATCTCGCGAAGCGGCTACTCGAACACTTCGAGTAGCACCGTTTGGATCAGTCGCGGCGGTACATCGTGACGACGCAGGCGCCGCCGAGGCCGAGGTTGTGCTGGAGCGCGATCCTCGCGTCCTTCACCTGGCGCTGCTCCGCGGTGCCACGGAGGTGCCAGACGAGCTCGGTGCACTGCGCCAAGCCCGTGGCGCCCAGCGGGTGGCCCTTGGAGAGCAAGCCGCCCGAGGGGTTCGTGACGTACTTGCCGCCGTAGGTGTTGTCGCCGTCCCAGATGAACTTCTCGGCTTCGCCTTCCTTGCACAGGCCGAGCGCCTCGTAGGTGAGGAGCTCGTTGGCGGTGAAGCAGTCGTGGAGCTCGACGACGTCGATCTGGTCGGGGCCGATGCCGGTCTGCTCGTAGAGCTTCTTGGCGGCGGCCTTGGCCATGTCGTAGCCGACCATCTTGATCATCGAGTGTTCCTCGAAGCTCGAGGGGTAGTCGGTGGTCATGACCTGGCCGGCGATGTACACGGGCTTGGAGATGGTGTGCTTCGCGGCGAAGTCGTCGGAGCACAGCACGGCGGCCGCGGCGCCGCAGGTCGGCGGGCAGCACTGGTAGCGGGTCAACGGATCGAAGACCTCGGGCGAGGCCATGATCTCCTCGACGGAGAGCACGTCCTTGAACAGCGCGTACGGGTTCTTCGACGCATGGAGGCGCGCCTTCGCGCTGATCTTCGCGAACGTCTCCTTCTTGGTGCCGTACTTCCAGCGGTACTCGCGACCGGCGCCACCGAACATCTGCGCGGCGGGCGGGGCGCCGTTGAAGCCCTGCTCCTCGTTCATCACGTTGACGAACTTGTCGAGCGGGTTCGCGCGATCGGTCCACTTGGCGGCGAGCGCGCCGGCCTCCATCTGCTCGAAGCCGACGACGATCACGCACTCCGCGATCCCACCGGCGACGGCCTGCGCGCCGAGCATCAGCGCGGAGCTGCCGGTCGAGCAGTTGTTGTTGACGTTGAACACCGGGATGCCGGTGAGGCCGAGCTGGTAGATCGCGCGCTGGCCGCACGTCGAGTCGCCGTAGACGTAGCCGGCGAACGCCTGCTGCACCTCGGTGAAGGGGACCTTGGCGTCGGCGAGCGCGGCCTCGCCGGCCTTCTTCGCCATGACGTGATATTCCTCGGACTTGCCGGGCTTCGCGAAGGGGACCATCCCGACGCCGATGACGTTTACTTTGCGTGGCATGTTCGTTCTCCTTTAGACGAGCTTGTTGAGGAAGCCGAGGCGGTGCGCGACGGAAGCATCTCCGTCGACGCGCAGCTGGCCGTGCTGGTAGAGCGACTTCGCCGGCACCTTGCCGGTGACGAGCGACACGAGGTCGGCGTCCGAGATCGTCAGCGTCGCGTCGGCGACGGTGGGATCCTTGCCGCCGAGCGCGAACACCTGGGTGGCGCCGTCGACGACGAACTTGAGCGTCGCGCGGACCTCCTGCGCGAGGCCCGGGTTCTCGGCGAGGCGCTTGGTCAGCGCCGCGAAGATCGCGGGAGCCTGCGCGTTCGCCGCGGCCTTGGGAGCCGCCGCCGCCGGTGCCGAGGCTGCGGGAGCCGCCGCGCGGCGCTTGGCGATCACCTCGACGGCCTTGGTCGGATCGAGCTTCGACAGGAAGTTCAGCTTCTGCGACGCCATCACGTTGCCGCTGATCTTGAGCTTGCCGGTCGTGAACAGCTTCATCGCGTCGGCCTTGCCCTGGGTCAGCGCGAGGAAGTCGTCCTCGGCGAGCTCGAGCGTGCACTCGGCGGCGCCGGTGCCTTGCTTGACGCTGCCGCCGCCGGTCTTGAGATCGAGCAGCCACTCGGCCGCGCCGATCTTCCACAGGTACGTCGTGGCGACCTTGGGTGCGAGGTCCGGGTTCTGCTTGAGGTACTCCTCGATCACCGCGAACACGTCACCGACGCTCGGCACGTAGTCGGCCGGGACACCCGCCACCGCGGCTGCCGGCGCCGAGGCACCGCCGCCGCGCTTCTTGGTCTCGGCGAGCACCATCTCGGGCGTGATCTTCTTGAGGAAGCCGAGCTTCTGCGACGCCATCACATCGCCGGAGATCTTGAGCTTGCCGGTCGAGAACAGCTTCATCGCGTCGGCCTGGCCGGTCGCCATCGCCATGAAGTCCGCGTCGGTCATGTCGAGCGTGCACGACGCCTTGCCGTGGATGCCCTCGGTGACCGCGCCCGGCGGCGTCGACAGATCGATCGTCCACTTGCTGTCCGGCCCGGTGAGCTGGAACAGGAACGTCGTCTTGACCTTCTCGGCGGTCGCCGGATTGCCACGCACGAAGCCGTCCATCGCCTTGAAGATGTCGGTCGAGTTCGGCACGGCGCCCGCAGCAACCGCGGCCTTGGGCGCGCTGCGATCCTTGGGCTTCGGCAGCTCGGTCCACAGCTCGACGGCCGCGTTCGAGATCACGATCTCGTTCTTCGGATCGCGGCCCTTCACCTTCATGCGGAAGATGATCTTGGTCGGGCTCTCCTTCCACATCTCGGTGACCAGGGTCTCGCCCGGCAACACGGTCGACGCGAACCGCGCCTTGATCGACTTCACGTAGGCCGGGTTGCCCTCGGGCGCGAACGCCGACGCGACGTGCCGCGTGGCGAACCCGAACGACGCGAGGCCGTGGAGGATCGGCTTGTCGAAGCCGAACGCCTTGGCGAACCCGGGATCCGCGTGGAGCGGGTTCCAGTCGCCGCTGAGGCGATAGAGCAGCGCCTGGTTCTCGGTCGTCTTGTCCTCGACGACCTTGTCGGGCGCGCGATCCGGCGGGACGTTGACGTCGGCCGACGGGCCGCGCTCGCCGCCCCAGCCGCCCGCGCCACGCACGAACGTCGTCAGCTCGTTCTTGATCAGCGCGTCGCCGTGCTCGTCGTAGGTCATGAACTCGGTGACGACGAGCGCGTTCTTGCCCTTGTCGAAGATCTGCTTGACCGTCGCCTTGGTCGTCAGCTTGCCCTTGGTCGGCAGCGGGCGCAGGACCTCGGTGTACTGCTCGCCGTGGAGCACGCGATCGAGGCCGAAGTTGAGGCCCGGGGCGGTCACGCCGTTCTTGCCCTGCGTGAACATCATCGTGATCGCGGGGACCACGCCGAAGCTCGGCAGCACCTTCATGCCCTTGCCCGACAGCTCGTACACGAGCTGGAGGTCGGCCTCGTCGAGCGGGTTCTTCGCCGCGCCGACGCCGAGCGCGTAGAGCGACACGTCGCGCTCGTCGTAGCTCTGCGTGAACTCGGGATACTGAAAGCCGAGCGCGGCGTCGACGTCGATGAACTGGTTGCCGCCCTTGCTCGGGCCGGCCTCGACGTTCTCCATGATCGGCTGCATCGACGTCGCGACCGCCTCGGGGTGCGTCGTCTTGTCGAACTGCGTGATGTCCTTCCACGCGTCGGCGACGTTCTCCGGCGTGATCGGGCGACCGAGCTTGAACACCTTGCCGGTCGAGCGCTCCCAGCGGAGCTTGGCGTAGAATCCGCCGCCGACCTCGTAGAGGCCGCCGGTGTCCTCGTTGCTCTCGTGCGCGAGCTTGGCGACGAGCGCCGAGACGTACTCGGGCTTCAGCGCCTCGAGCAGCTCCTTGGGGAGCACGGTCTCGGTCATGCGCGAGCCGGCGATCGGCGCGATCGTGTTGACCACGACGTTCTTCTTGCGACCCTCGAGCGCGAGCGTCTGCGTGAAGCCGTGGGTGCCGAGCTTGGCCATCGCGTAGTTCGCCTGGCCGAAGTTGCCGTAGATGCCGGCGGCGCTCGCGGTGTTGATGATGCGGCCGTAGCCGGCATCGAGCATGTGCGGCCACGCGGCGTGGGTGACGCGCATCGCGCCGAGCACGTGGACCTTGTAGACCAGGTCCCAGTCGGCCTGCGTCATCTTGCGGAACGAGACATCGCGCAGGATGCCGGCGTTGTTGACGACGACGTCGATCTTGCCGAACGCGTCGATCGCGGTCTTGACGATCTTGTCGCCGTCCTCGACCGAGTCGTAGTTCGCGACGGCCTCGCCACCCGCGGCCTTGATCTCGTCGACGACCTTGTCGGCGGCGCCACCGGACTTGCCCTCGCCGGTGAAGCTGCCCCCGAGGTCGTTGACGACCACCTTCGCGCCGCGCGACGCGAACAACAGGGCGTGGGAGCGGCCGAGGCCACCACCCGCGCCGGTCACGATCACTACTCGTCCGTCGAACCTGAGATCAGCCATGGGTCACCTTCTGTTTTTTGCGCTTCGCGGAGCTGTCGAGAATCATCGGGAAGATCAGTTTCCAGTCGTCGATCAAGTCGCGGATCCGGCCGTCGTCGTGGAGCTGGCCCGACATCGCCGCGCCGATCATCAGCTGCAGCGTGAGGTCGAGGGCGCGCTCGAGACCTGGGTGCTCGGCGACGTCCTTGCCGAACAGCGTGCGGGCCTGCGCGAAGATCCGATCGCGCAGGTTGCGCTCGGCGATCACGAGCACGCCGCGCAGCTCGGGATCGGTGCGGGCCGCGGTGCGCAGCTCCATCGCGACCTGGAACATCGTCCCCGAGAAGCACTGCCAGATCAGGTCGATCACCGCGCCGGTGCGCGCGATCCCGTTCGATTCGGGGAGCTGCGCGGCCAGCTGCTTGAGCTCGCGTGCGCGCATCTCGGCGAGGTGCGCGATCGCTGCGACCAGGAGCTCGGTCTTGCTCGGAAAGTGGTGGAGCAGCGCGCCGCGCGACACGTCGGCCCGGCGCTGGACCTCGAGGGTCGTCGTCCGCGCGAAGCCGACCTCGATCAGGCTCTCGACCGCGGCGTCGAGCAGGGCGCCGCGCGTCTCGTCGCGACGTTGCTGCTGCGTCCGGGGTGCTCGAGCGGCCTGCGGCATCCGACGTGGGTGTACCGCCCAACAAACAGTCAGTCAAGACGGTTTGTATCTGTCCGGTGACCCTCACGACTTGATATCCTGGGGCGTGCATCGCCTCGTCGTGCTCTTGGGCCTGGTCGCGGCGTGTGGCTTTCAGAGCAGCGCGAAGCTCGATGCCGGTGGCGGTGGCTCCGGCGACGCGAGCGCGGTCGACGCGATCGCCGTCGATGGGGTCGCGGTGATCGACGCCGCGCCCGACGGGCCACCGGCGTGCTGGCCGTTCGCGGTCACCAACTTCGATCCGTGCAGCCTGCCGGTGGTGAGTGATCTGACGACGTTTCTCGCCACCGGGGCCTCGCTGAACACCGATGCACCGCCCGGCGGGATCACCGTCGGCGACGTCACCCAGAGCAACGGCACGCACCTCGCGATCATCCACGTCACCAACCTCACGGTGGCGAACGCGATCGGCGTCACCGGCAATCGGCTGCTCGTGATCGCGGCGGATGGCGACGTCACGATCAGCGGCTCGATCCAGACCAACACCGGCGCCGGCCTCGCGTGCACCGGGATCGCCGGGAATGTCGGGGGCGACTCCGCGGTGAGCGGCGCCGCCGGTGGTGCCGGTGGTGCCGGCGGCGCGACGGTCGGAGGCGTCGGCGGCGACGGCGGTGGCGTCGGTGCCGGTGCCGGTGGGCCGCACGGCAACGCGGTCGCGGCGACGAACCCGAGCCTGATCGCGCCGCTGCACGGCGGCTGCGGTGGCGCGACGGGCGGCGCGTATCGTGGCAACGGTGGTGGTGGTGGCGGCGGTGGCGCCGGCGGCGCGCTGCAGATCACCGCAAAAGGCACGATCTCGCTCGGCACCGGCGCATCGCTGCTCGCCTACGGGTTCGGGGGCGGCGGCGCCAAGCCGGCGGGTGGCGGGGGAAGCGGCGGCAGCGGCGGCGCGATCCTGCTCGAGAGCACGCACCTCGCGATCGGCAACTCCGCGGTGGTCTGCGCCGACGGCGGCGCGGGCGGGCAGGGCGGCGGCGCCGCGAGCTCCGGCGGCGACGGCGGCCAGGGTGCATGTACCGGCCTGGCCGGTGCGGCGACCGTGCCGGCGGCGAACGGCGGCAGCCTCGGCGGCACCGGCGGCTGGAAGAGCGCGGCCGGCGCGGGCGGCTCGACGGGCGGCGGCGGCGGTGGTGGTGGCGGCGCAGCCGGGTTCGTCCGGTTCCACACGGTGAATCTGGCGGCGATCAACAACCTCGCGGTCGTCACGCCGACACCATTCCCGAACTGACTTATCGTGGCCGCCGGGTCAGGCTAACGCGTGCGCTACGAGGTCATGATCGGCGTGCGCTACCTCTACGGTGGCAAGCGCGACCGCGTGATGCTCGTGCTCGCGGGCGTCATGCTGGTGGTCACGCTCGGTGGACTCGCGCTCCTGCTCGCGTCGCACGGCACGAGCACGGTGGGCGTGACCGTGTTCATCGGCGGGCTGATCGCGACCGCGGTGTGCGCGCTGCTCGCGATGTTCTCGGTGTTCATCAGCGTCTCGGTGCTCGGGGTCGCGCTCGGTGTCGCCGCGCTCGTGATCGTGCTGTCGGTGACCACCGGGTTTCAGGCGCGGTTTCGCGACAAGGTGCTCGGCGTCAACGCGCACGTCACCGTCGTCAAGTCGCAGGAGACGTTCGCCGAATATCGCGACGTCATGCGGCTCGCGAAGAACATCGATCCCGACGTGCTCGCGGTGCAGCCGTTCATCTTCGCCGAGATGCTGGTCACGCGCGGCAAGGGGGAGTTGTCGGGCGTCGCGATCAAGGGCATCGACCCGACGCTGGTCGACGGCGTGCTCGATCTCGACAAGTACATCATCAAGCCCGCGACGCTCCGCGTGCTCGACGATCGCGCGAGCCCGACGCCACCGATCATCATCGGCACCGAGCTCGCGCACAAGCTGAAGGCCAAGCTCGGTGACACGATCACCGTCGTCGTGCCGCTGTCGAACATCGATCTCGCGACGCTGCACGCGACGACGCCACACTCCAAGGTGTTCCGGATCGCCGGCCTGTTCTACAGCGGGTTCGACGAGTACGACCGCCGCCTGGTCTACGCGTCGTTGAAGGACACCCAGGAGCTGATCGGGCGCGACGATCAGGTGATGGGCGTCGAGCTCAAGGTGCGGGACCTCGATCGCGCCGGCGAGATCGCCGCGAAGCTCGACCACGCGCTCGGCGGCCCGCCGTTCCAGGTCCAGGATTGGTACGACCTCAACCACAACCTGTTCACCGCGCTCAACGTGCAGAAGCTCGTGCTCGCGATCATCCTCACGCTGATCATCATCGTCGCCGCGGTCAACATGGTCTCGGCGCTCACGATGATGGTGACCGACAAGACGCGCGAGATCGCGATCTTGAAGTCGATGGGTGGAACGTCGGGCTCGGTCGCGCAGGTGTTCCAGGTCGTCGGCATCGCGATCGGCGCCGCCGGCACGCTGGTCGGAGTCGTGATCGGGCTCGCCGTGTGCGTCGTGATCTCGTCGTACGGCTTCCACCTCGATCCGAAGGTCTATCTGATCGACCAGCTGCCGGTCGTCGTGCGGCCGCTCGAGGTCGTGCTCGTGTGCTCGGTGACGATGGTGATCAGCGTGGTCACCACGGTGATCCCGGCATGGACCGCGAGCGCGCTCACGCCGCTCGAGGGCCTCCGCTATGACTAGCCGCTCGTGAGCTCCCAGAGATCGTGCATGTCGAGGTAGCTGCGCGACAGGTAGCGATGATCCTTGACCGGGCCGGGCACCGGCGTCGAGGTCTCGGGGCCCTCGAAGACCTTGGTCCACGGGCTCGCGGGATCGTCGGCGCGCGCGCGCGTCCACAGGAACGTGCGCAGCGTGCCGCTCTCGATCGTGATCGCGAACAACCGATCGGGCTCGACCATGATGCTCGCGATCGCAGGGTGCTTCGTGCCCGTCGGATCGTCGAGGGCGATCTGATCGGTCGCGAGCCACGTGGTCTCGCCGGTCGTCGCGATCGCGTAGACGCCGTCGTGGCCGCCGGGCGCGGTGCCGAGGAAGTAGCCGGTGTCGTCGATCCACTCGATCGCGCCGGTCGGCACGACCGCGGTCGGCGACGGCGTCAGGATGCGCGTCGCCGGCGAACCGTCGGCGTCGTAGCGATCGATCACCATGCCCCCGGCGACCTTGGCGGTCACCATCACGGCGCCGCCGTCGAGCGCGGCGATCTCGGTGATCGCGACGTACGTGCCGGCGAGGTCGAACGCCGCGGCCTTGCCGGGGACCCGCACGAGGCTCGGTGTCGCGCTGCCATCCGGCGTCGCCGCGGTGTAGAGCACGTTGCTCGCGGACAGCGACATCGGCGCGGTCATCGCGCCGAGCGCGGCGAGGTCGACGTGCGGTGTGATCAGCGCGCCGAGCGTGTCGGCGTCGGGGTCGAGATGGAACACGCCACCGTCATCCTTGGTCGTGCGCGCGGTCGCGAGCAGGAGCTCGCCGTTCGCGCCGCTCGCGAGCGCGGCGACGTGGTTGCCGGCGAGGTCGACGTCGTGCCAGCTTCGGCGCGCGGCGTCGTAGCGGACGAGGCCGCCCCACGACGCCCAGAGCTTGCCGCTGGCGTCGGTCCGCACGTCGCCGAACGGCTTGCTCGGGTCGGCCAGCCCGTCGCTCGCGACCGGCAGATCACCGTAGCCGTGCGAGCCGCCGTTGCACGCGGCCACTACCACCAGCACCGCTGCCGTCCGCATCATCACAGCATCGCATGACCGAACCAGCACTTAGCGGACTATCGTCGTCTCGTCGGTGGCCGTGCTGGCGACGGATGTTCAGTGAGCGGGGGCGCGCGATCGTAAGTTGTTCGAGATCGGCGAGGGTGTGCGTGATAATTGTTTCTGCCAGAGCGCGCCATGAAGAACCTGTTGATCGTCGACGACAGCAAGCTGATGCGGGACATGGTCGCCGCGTGCTTGCGCCCGATGGGGAGCGTGACGTTCGAATACGCAGGCAGTGGGCTCGAAGCGATCGAGCGGCTGTCCCTGTCGACCTACGACCTCGTGGTGCTCGATCTCAACATGCCCGACGTCGGTGGCCTCGAGGTCATCGAGTTCGTGCGCGCCCAGGATCACCTGAAGGCGCTGCCGATCCTCGTCGTCACGACGCGTGGCGACGACGACTCCCGCGAGCGCGTGATCGCGGCGGGTGCCTCGGCGTTCCTCGCCAAGCCGTTCGCGCCGCCGCAGATCCTCGCCGAGGTGCGCCGCCTGGTCGCGAGCGTTGCTTGACCGACCAGATCGATCTCCAGGACTTCATCGGTGGGTTCGTGGTCGAGGCCGACGAGCTGGTGGCCGCGGCGAGTGCATGCCTGCGCGAGGTCGAGGCCGGTAACACGGCGAACCAGAGCAAGCCCAAAGCGGTGCGGGACCTGTTCCGCGCGCTCCACACGATCAAGGGGCTCGCCGGCATGATCGGCGTCGAGCCGATCGTCGAGATCGCGCACGCTCTCGAGACGCTCGTGAAGGCGGCGGATCGCGGTGGTGGCAGGCTGCGAGCCGGCGCGGTCGAGGTGTCGATGCAGGCGCTGCGCGCGATCGGCGAGCGCGTGCGCGAGGTCGCCGAGCAGCGCCCGGTGACCCGAGTCTCGGCGACCCTGCTCGATTCGATCGCGATGACGGACATCGCCTCCGAAGCACCACAGGCACCGCCGCCGATCGCCGCGGCGTGGGACGAGCGGCTCGCGCCCGGCGAGCGCCAGCACCTGTTTCAGGCGCTGCGCGCAGGTGCGCACGCCTACTCCCTGGTGTTCCGGCCGAGCGAGGCGCACTCGGCCCAGGGCACGACGATCGCGACGGTGCGGGCGCATCTCGCGGAGCACGGCGATCTCGTCAAGGTCACGCCGCGCGCGCTGGTCGCGCCCGAGCGAGGCGTCGTGTTCGACTTGCTCGTCCTCAGCGACGCGACGCGCGAGGTCCTCGCCGACGCCGCGAAGATGCCGGTCGACGAGATCGTCGCGATCGCGTTGCCGGCCGACGCCGCGCCTCCACCCGAGCCGGTGGTGGCGTTCGAGGCCGACGACGATCGCGGGGTGGTGACGCTCGGTCGCTCGATCGTGCGCGTCGAGCTCGCGCGCCTCGACGACCTCCAGGAGCAGATGTCCACGCTGGTCGTGTCGCGCTTCCGGATCGCGCGCGAGATCGCGAGGCTCGCGGAGCACGGTGCCGACGTACGTCGCATCCGCGAGGTGGCCGAGCTGCAGACGCGCCAGCTGCGCGACCTACGCCGCGCGATCCTGCGCGCGCGGCTGATCCGCGTCTCCGAGATCCTCGAGCCGCTCGCGCTCCTGGTGCGCAGCCTGTCGCGTCCGAACCTGCGCGAGGTCCGCCTCGAGCTCGACGCGAGCGACGCCGAGCTCGACAAGGCGGTCGCCGATCAGCTGATGCCGGCCATCATGCATCTCGTGCGCAACGCGGTCGATCACGCGATCGAGCCGATCGAGGAGCGCGTCGCGCGCGGCAAGCCCAAGTTCGGCACGCTGCGGATCCGCTGCGTCGCGGTCTCGGGCAACCTGATCGAGCTCGAGGTCAGCGACGACGGTCGCGGCATCGATCGCGATGTGGTCGGCCGCCGCGCCAACCGCACGATCGCCGACGACGCCGAGCTGCTCGACGTGCTGACCACGCCGGGCTTCTCCACCCGCGACGTCGCGAACGAGACCAGCGGTCGCGGCCTCGGCATGGACATCGTCCGCAAGATCGCGGTCGACCGGCTCGGCGGCGAGCTCACGGTCGCGACCGCGATCGGCGCCGGCACCACGTTCCGGCTGCGCGTGCCGGTGACGATCGCGATCGTCGACGTGTTCTCGTTCGCGTGCGGCGACCAGACCTTCGTGGTGCCGGTCTCGGCAGTCGAGGAGATCTTCGAGCTCGACACCAGCAAGCAGATCGGTCCACCGACTCCCGGTGCGCGCGGCCTGACCATCGGGCTCGTCGAGCGAGGTGGTCACGCGCTGCCGCTGATCGCGCTCGGCGCGATGCTCGCGATCGACGACGGGTCCGGCGTGAAGAAGGCGCTCGTCGTGCGGCGCAACGGCGAGGCCACGGCCTTCGCGGTCGATCGCATGCTCGGCCGGCAGGAGGTCGTCGTGCGCCCGATCGACGACGTGCTCGTGCGGATGCCGGGGATCGCGGGCGCGACCGATCTCGGCGACGGCCGGCCAACCCTCGTCCTCGATCTCGGCGAGCTCGGGCTCGTCGCCCGCAACCGAAAGGCGACCGCCTGATGACGACGCACGGCGAGCTTCACGTGAGCTTTCGGGTCGGCGAGGCGGACTACGTCGTCCCCGCCGCCGGCGTGCTCCACCTCGAGTCGTTCACCAGCGCGACGCCGGTCCCGGGTGCGCCGCCGTACGTCGCCGGGCTCGTCCAGGTCCGCGGTCGGCTGGTGCCGGTCGTCGACCTGCGTGCGCGCTTTGGCCTGCCGCCGATCGCGCACACGATCGATCACCGCGTGGTCGTGATCCAGGTCGGCCCGCGCGTCGCGGGGTTGCTCGTCGACAGCGCGCGCGAGGTGCTGCGGATCGAGCCGGAGGCGTTCGAGAAGCCTCCCGAGATCATCGAACACCAGGCCGCAGGATTCGTCCGCGCGGTCGCCACCGTCGCGAAGCGCTTGTTTCTGGTCGTCGACGTCCCGCGCGTTATCGGAGAGGAGCTCAGCCATGAGTAACAACACCAACGGCAACGGTACGAGCAACGGCAACCTGCAGGAGGTCGCCCGTTCGCTGCGTCAGACCGCGGGCCGCGCCGAGCAGATCGAGGAGGCCGCCACGCGCCTGGCCGAGGCCAGCACCGAGCAGGCGCGAGGGGCCGAGAGCGTGCGCGCCACGGTCGAGGGCATCGCCGGAAACATCGAGGTGACCGCGACGGCGATCGAGCAGATGGCGCGCACCCAGGTCACCGTGGCCGGCACGAGTCGCGACGTGCTCGGCGGCCTCGACGGCACCGCCTCCGGACTCCAGGAGGTCGCCGCCTCGATCGGTGGCGTGAAGCAGGACGCCGAGCAGCTCGCCAAGGCGAGCGAGTCGACGGCGAGCGGCCTCGAGGAGGCCGGTCGCTCGATCAAGGGCACGGCGACGAACGCCGAGGCGCTCGCGAAGGCGAGCGCACGCCTCACGACCACCGTCGCCGACATGATGAAGGGCATCGCCGATGCCGGTGACCGCGGCCAGGAGACCGCCTCGATGATCGAGGAGGTCGCGACGACGGTCGAGCAGACCGCGGCGGGCTCGGCGCGGCTGGCGAGCGACGTGCGCGCCAGCGGCGAGCGCGTCACGGCGATCGCCGTCGCGCTCGGTACGCTCGCGACCACGCTCGACGAGGTCGCCGCCGATGCGACCGAGACCGCGAGCTCGGTCGAGGAGACCTCGGCGACTGCCGAGGAGCTCGCGCGGTCGTTCCGCGCGGTCAGCGAGCTCGCGCAGACGCTCGACGCGGTCGCCGCGACCACGGCGAGCGGGTTGACCGAGATCGCGGCGTCGGTCGAGGAGGTCGCCGCGACCGCCGACAAGAACGTGACCGTCGTGGACTCGAACGCCGCGGCGATCGAGCAGGTCGCACGCTCGGCGCAGGTGGTCGCGCAGGCCGCGCAGGAGGTCAGCAGTGTCGTCACCGCGACCGCGACGTCGACGAGCGGGCTCGAGGCGTCGACGCGGCGGATCGCGTCGGTCGTCGAGGGCGCGCGCGCGACGTCGGAGCGCGTCGCGAGCTCGGCGCGGACCAGCGGCCAGACCGTCGGACGCACCATCTCGGGCTTCGCGAAGATCCGTGAGGCGATGGGACAGGGCGCCTCGGTGATGAAGACGATGGGCACGCGGGCCGAGGAGATCGGCGACATCGTGCAGACGATCAACCTGATCGCCGACCGCACCAACCTGCTGTCGCTCAACGCCAGCATCGAGGCGGCGCGTGCCGGCGAGCACGGGCGCGGCTTTGCGGTGATCGCGGAGGAGGTCCGCGCGCTCGCCGAGCGCGCCGCCGCGGCGTCGACCGATGTCGCGAAGATCGTGCGCGGCCTCCAGATGGTCGCGCGTGACGCGGTCGCGGCGAACACCGAGGGGCTGCGGCTCGCCGACGAAGGCGCGCAGCTCAGCGAGGACGCCCGCTCGGGCCTGCAGACGATCCTCGAGGGGATCGACCAGCTCGACGGCGCGGTGAAGGCGATCGCCGGCGCGACCGAGGAGCAGGTCCGCGGGGTTCAGGTGGTCGCGGCGAGCACGGCGCGACTCGAGACCGAAGGCCGCGCGATCGCGCGCGCGAGCAGCGAGCAGACGACGGCGACCCAGGCGCTCGCCCGCGGAGCAGGCGAGATGCGCACGATGGCAAAGCAGACGCGCGATGCGACGTCCGAGCAGGCCCGGGCGCTGCGCGAGATGGTGAAGACCAACGGCACGCTGACCGGCGCAGTGGAGAAGGTCACCCGGGCGACGACCGAGCAGGCCACGAGCGCGACGCAACTCGCGCGGGCGGCGGTCCAGATGCGCGGTGCGGCGCAGCGCACGACGAAGTCGATCTCGGATCAGCTGCGCAGCGTCGAGGCGGTCGCGAAGGACACCACCGAGATCAACAGCGCGATGCAGCGCACGGTGGTCGCGGTCGCGGAGCAGGCGAAGGGCTCGAGTGAGATCGCGCGGGCGATGGATGCCGCGCGCAAGGTCGCGCTGCAGGCCGCACGCGCCCTCGTCGAACAGGGGCGGGTCTCGAAGGAGATGGAGGAGGTCGGGCGCGACATCGCGCGCGCCTCGGCCGAGGTCGCCGCCGCGACGCTCGAGCAGGGTCAGTCCGTCATCGGGCTCGTCAGGGAGGCCGACGAGGTGCGGTGGATCGCGAAGAAGCTGGCGCGCGCGGTCTCGGAGCAAGCCGAGGCCGTCGGCGCGTTGAGCGCGAGCGCGATCAAGCAGACGGCGGCGATGCAGGCGCTCGAGCGCGCGGCCAGCGAGCAGACCACGGCGACCGAGCAGGTCGCCCAGTCGATGCGCGACGTCCGCACGAAGACCCGCGAGATCACCTCCGCGCTCGCGCACCAGGCGACCGCGGTCGCGACCTCGGCGCGCGACGTCGCGACCGTCGCGCGGGAGGTCGCGGCGGTGCGCGTGGCGACGACCGACCAGGCCGAGCTGTTGGCGGGGATGACCGAGCACTCGCGCGGAGAAGCCCCACGGACGTGACCGCCGCGCGTGACCTCCACCTGACCACCGCCGAGCGCGCGAGGGTCGATCACGTCGATCTGCTCGTCGCGTCGGACCCGGTGCCGATCGGCGAGTTGCTCGCCGTACTCGACGATCCCAGCTGGTCGGTGCGGCGCGCCGGCGTGAGCGCGCTCGCATCGCTGGGCGACGACGGCGTCGCCGAGTTGTGCCGGTGGCTCGGCGAGGTGCGCACGACCGAGCACGGCATCGCCGCGGCGATCGACGCGCTGGTGACCTCGCGCGGCGCGACCACGAACGCCGCCGTGATCGCGCTGTGTGGTCACCCCCAAACCCCCGTGATCGAGGACGCGGCGCGGATCCTGGGCCGTCGCGGCGCGTCCGAGGCGGTCACCACCCTCGGCGCGCTCCTCGCACATCCGAGCGACAACGTGGCGCTCGCGGCGATCGAGGCACTCGGCGCGATCGGCGGTGCCGGGACCGTCGAAGATCTCGTGGTGCTGATCCGCACGCGCAACTTCTTCCGCACGTTCCCGGCGATGCAGGTCGCGGCACGCACCGGCGATCCGCGCGTGATCGGCGCGCTCGCCGAGTTGCTCGACGACGAGCTGTATCGCCCGGAGGCGATCCGAGCCCTCGGCCACACCGGCTCGGCGCTCGCGGTGGCGCCCCTGACCGCCCTCGTCGAGCGCGAGGCCGGCGCGACGGTCGGTGTCGTCGCCGAGGCGCTCACCGAGCTCGTGAGCCAGGCCGCGCGGTCCGGGGCGTCGTCGCAGGTCGTCTCCACGGTTCACGCGATGCTCGCTCCGCTTCGCGACCGCTTCGTCGTCGCGCTCGCGACCGCACGCGATCGCGTTCCGCTACTGAACGTGCTCGGCATGATCGGCGATGCCGGCACGCTCGCGGTGCTCGCGGGTTCCCCGGAGCCCGCGGCGGTCCGCGCGATCGAGGTGCTCGCGAGGCGCGATGAAGATGCGCTCCTCATCGCGCTCGCCAGCGCGGATCCGGCGCTGCGGCTCGCGGGTCTACCGCTCGCGAGCTCGGCGCGCGTCGCGCCCGCAGTCCGCGCGGCGCTCGCCGACGACGAGCCCGAGATCCGCGCGCGCGCGTGCGAGGCGCTCGCCCGGATCGGCGACGTGACCGCGGTCGACGCGTTGTTCGCGATGCTCGACGACCCGTCGCCGCGCGTCGGTCACGCGGCGACCGCTGCGATCGGCGCGCTCGGCGTCGCCGGTACGGCGGCCCGGGTGATCGCGGTGTTGCGGTCCGGATCCACCCGCGTGCGGCGTCACGCGCTGCGCCTCGTCGCATACCTCGGCTCGGACGGCCTGTTCGACGCGGTCGTCGGCGCGCTCGGCGATCCGGATCCGCGCATCGCCGAGCTCGCGGTCGCCGCGCTCGTCTCGCTCGGAGATCCGCGCGTCGACGCCACGCTCGCGACCGCCGCGAGCTCGGCGAGCGAGACCGTTCGCGCCGCCGCGGTGCGCGCCGCCGGGCAACGTCGCCTCGAGTCGATCGTCACCCGAGGCCTCGACGACGATTCCGCGCGAGTGCGGTACTGTGCGTGCCAGGCACTCGGCCAGCTCGGTGATGCGCGACACAGCGCGGCGCTCGTCGCGCGGCTCGCGGACGCGGCCCCCCAGGTCCGGATCGCCGCGATCGAGGCGATCGCGCGGCTCGACACGCCGGAGACCTGGCAGATCCTCGTATCGGTCGCGCACTCGCAGAATCCCGACGAACAACGCGCGGCGCTGATCGGGATCGCGGGTCACGATCAACCGGTCGCGACCGACATCCTGCTCGCCGCCGCGCGCGCGCCAGAGCTGGCAACGCGCCTGTTCGCGCTGTCGGGCCTCGTTCGCTCGCGCGATCCGCGGGCCCTGGTCGCCCTCGGTGCCGCCCTGCACGACGACCACGAGGCGGTTCGCGACGCCGCGCTGTCCCTGCTCGACGAACGCGACGATCGCGAGACCTCCGAGCTCCTGCTCGCCACCGCCGCGATCACGCCCGATCCGGCCGCGCCGATCCACGCCGCGGTCTCGCGCGCGCGGCCGATCCGGATCGCGACGATCGCCGAGCGGCTGGCAACCGCCGACGCCGTCGAGGCGCGCGCGCTGGCCGCGGCGCTCGGTCGCATGGCCGACCCGCGCGCGACCGCGGCCTTGTTCGGTGCGCTCGCGGCGCCCAGCGCGGCGGCTCGCCGCGAGGCCGCCCTCACGCTCGTCGCGATCGGAGCGCCTGGCGCGATCGCCGCGGCGACCGATCTCGCGCGCCGCGATCCCGATCCCGACGTGAGGCACGCGTGTGCCGCGGCCGTGAAGCTCTGACATGGCGGGACTCGAGCTCACGCCCCAGCTGTTCGCGATCTTCGCGAGCATGATCGAGGACGTCTGCGGGGTTTACTATCGCGCGAGCGATCGCTCGCTCCTCGAGACCAAACTGTCGATCCAGGCGGTCGAGGCCGGCTTCGCGTCGCTGCTCGACTACTACTACAAGCTCCGCTACGACGATCCCGATGGCGCCGATCGGCGCGCGCTCGTGCAGGCGATCCTCGTCCACGAGACCTATCTGTTCCGCGAGCTCCCGGCGCTCGAGCAGCTGGTCAACGGCTACCTCACCGAGCTGATCCGCGAGCGCGGTCGAGTGCGGGTCTGGTCGGCGGCATGCTCGACCGGCGAGGAGCCGACGACGCTCGCGATGCTCCTCGATCGCCGTGGCTTGCTCGATCGCGCCGAGATCGTGGCGACCGACATCAGCGCCGCCGCGCTCGCGAAGGCGGCGGCCGGGATCTTCGGTCGCCGCGCGCTTCGCGACGGTCACCCGCGCGAGCTCGCGGCGCGCTACCTCGACGTCACACCGCGCGGGATCATCGCGTCTCCCGCGATCCGCGCCGCCATCCGGTTCGAGCCCGCGAACCTCACCGACCCGGCATCGGTCGCGAATCTCGGTATATTCGACGCGATCGTGTGCCGCAACGTGTTGATCTACTTTCGCGACGAGCAGATCGCGCGGGTGCTCGATCTCCTCCACGATCGACTCGCCGCGCGCGGGGTGATCGTCGTCGGTGTGTCGGAGTCCCTGATGCGGTTCGGGACCGGCATCGTCTGCGAGGAACGCGGCGGCTCGTTCTTCTACCGGAGCAAGCGGTGACCCGCGTCCTCGTCGTCGACGACTCGGCGTTCGCCCGCGCGGTGCTGTCGCGCATCCTCCGCGCCGCCGGCCCGCGGATCGAGGTCGTCGGCGTCGCGCGCAACGGCCACGAGGCGCTGCAGGAGATCGATCGACTCGCGCCCGACGTCGTCACGCTCGATCTCACGATGCCCGAACTCGACGGGATCGACGTGCTTCGTGCGCTCGCGGGTCGCGCGTCGCCGCGGGTGATCGTGGTCAGCATGTCGGGCGTCGACACCGAGCGCGGCGCGGAGGCCCTCTCGCTCGGCGCGGTCGACATCGTGACCAAGCCGACCGCGCACGCGAGCGAGCGGCTCGCCGAGATCGCCAAGGAGCTCGTCGCGAAGGTGCTCGCGGTCGGCGCACGCACGACCCCGATCAAGCTCCCCGCACCGAGCCCGGTCTCGATCGTCCGCCCGAGGGTCGGCAACGTCGAGCTCGTGATGATCGGCACGTCGACGGGTGGTCCCCAGGCGCTCACGCGGATCGTCGCGGAGTTGCCGGCGACGCTCGCCGCGCCGGTCGTGATGGTGTTGCACATCCCGGTCGGCTACACCGAGGCGCTCGCGGCCCGACTCGATCGCGGATCGCCGCTCCACGTCGTCGAAGCATCAGACGGAATGGCACTCGTGCCCGGGCTCGCCGTCCTCGCTCGCGGAGGCGCGCACCTCCGCGTCGTGCGCGATGGCCTGACGTTGAGGGCGGAGGTCTCGTCGCGGCCGACCCGGCCGTTCACCCCGTCGGTCGACGAGCTCTTCCTCAGCGGAACCGCGGCGGTCGGCGCCCGCGGGCTCGGGGTCATCCTGACCGGCATGGGGGACGACGGCCTCGTCGGGTCGCGAGCGCTGGCCGCGGCGGGTGGTGCGCTCCTGACCGAGGCCGAGACCAGCTGCGTGGTCTATGGTATGCCGCGGTGTGTGGACGAGGCCCAGATCGGGGCCGTGTCCGTCACGCTCGACCGAGTCGCCGCCGAGATCGCCCGCCGTGCCTGAGCCCGACAAGCCGCTCCTCTGGATCGTCGACGACAGTCCGACCGAGCGCGCGATCACGGAGCGCGCGCTGGGTCCGCGCTACCGGTTCGAGCAGTTCGACGACGGGTCCGAGGTCGTCGAGCGACTCGCGGCCAGCGTGTCGAAGCCGGCGCTGATCCTTTGCGACTGGGTGATGCCCGGGATGTCGGGCGGTGAGGTCTGCCGCTACATCCGGACGCAGCCGGCGACGCAGGAGCTGCCGATCATCGTCGTCACGTCGTCGCGGGTCGAGACCGCCGACGTCGTCCACGGTCTCGAGCTCGGAGCCAACGACTACGTCAGCAAGCCGTTCGCGCCCGAGGAGCTGCGCGCGCGGGTCGAGTCCGTGCTGCGTGCCAAGGAGCTCCGCGATGCCGCGCAGCGCGAGCGCACGCGGCTCGACGCCGTCAACCGGCTCGGCCGGGCGCTGTTCGAGGTCGGCACGAGCATCGAGGGGATCCTCGAGCAGCTGCTCGCGTCCCTCGCCGGCTTCATCGCCGACGGGTGCGCGATCACGCTGCTCCCCGGCGAGCTCCCGCTGATCTCGGCGGTGTCGCATCGCGACAGCTCCGCGAGTACAGCGCTCGCCGAGATCGCGATGCTCGCGGATCCGCAGACCTACGCGTTCGCCGACCAAAACGACGCGCTCGCACGGCTGCCGCCGAAGTATCACGCCTACATTCGCGCGTTCGGCTTGCGCGGGCTCGCCATCCTGCCGTTCCCGATCCGCGCGCCGGTGCAGGGCGTGATCACGCTGACGCGCGACGGCCGCGCGGTGCCGTTCGAGCCCGACGATCTGGCGACGATCGAGACCTGCATCGAGTACGCGAGCCTCGCGGTGCAGAGCGCCGTCCGCTACGACACCGAGCGCGCCGCGCGGTCCCAGCTCCGTGCGATCCTCGAGCACTCGCCGGTCGGGATCGTCGTCACCGATGCCTCCGGTGGCATCGCGTTGATCAACTCGACGGTCGCGCGCTTGATCCCCGGGATCGCCGGGGCGACGACGCTCGTCGAGGTCTTCGACCTCGCGAGCTGGGCCGAGGACGACGGTGTCCTCCTCACGCGAGAGGCGTGGCCGTTCGGCACCGCGACGACCTGCAAGCTCGTCACCGGCGACCGCGTGCTCGCGGTGTCGAGCGCCGAGTTGCCCGAGAGCGCGGGCGGCGGACGCGTGATCGCGGTCGAGGACATCTCCTCCGAGGAGGCGATGATCGTCGAGCGGCGCCGGGTCTCGCAGTTCCAGGAGCAGATGGTCGGGATCGTTGGCCACGATCTCCGCACGCCGCTCAGCGCCGTGCTGCTCGGCAGCGAGATCATCCTGGAGCGCTCGAAGGAGGCCGCGGTGCAGTCGACCGCGCGGCGTCTGCAGTCGAGCGCGAAGCGGATGTCGAGCATCGTCGACCTCCTGCTCGACGTCACCCGCGCGCGGCTGGGTACCGGCATCCCGATCGTCCCGGTCGACTGCGACCTCGGTGCGGTGATCACGAACGTGATCGAGGAGCTCGGAAGCCAGGGTCCGCGATTCGACTTCGTGCGGCGCGAGGTCCATGGCCAGTGGGACGCAGATCGTCTCGCGCAGGTCATCTCGAACCTGGCCAAGAACGCCCTCCAGTACGGCAACGCAGAGGCCCCGGTCCGGATCGAGCTCGGCGTGGCGAACCGGTTCGCGCAGGTCTCCGTGGCGAACCGGCTCGCCGGCGACCAGCCGATCTCGCCCGAACAGCTCGCGCTGATGTTCGATCCGTACAAGCGGGGCCTCGAGAGTGCGCTCGCCCACCGCCAGGGGCTCGGCCTCGGGCTGTATATCGCCTACGAGATCGTCCGCGCACACCACGGCAAGCTGACGGCGACCTCGACCACGAGCGGCACGACGTTCGTCATCCAGCTACCGATGACGCGGTAGTGCTATAAGGCCTGGCTTGCGGTTCGAACCGATGATCGGCTGGCGTTACCTCTACGGAGGGAAGCGCGATCGCGGGATGACGATCACCGCGCTGCTCGCGCTCGTCGTCGCCGCCGGTGGCTTCGCGGTGCTGTGGACGACCTCGGCGTCGTCGATCGGCGTCGTGATGGTGCTGGTCGGCATGGTGACCGCGACGGTGTGCGGGCTGCTCTCGATCTTCTCGGTGTTCACCGCGGTCTCCGTCCTGGGAGTGGCGCTCGGCGTCGCCGCGCTGACGATCGTGCTCGCGGTCACGACCGGCTTCCAGGAGTCGTTCCGCGACAAGGTGCTCGGCGTCAACGCGCACGTGATCGTCACCCAGGCGATCGATCTGCCGTACACCGGGTTCGACGACGTGATGAAGACGGCCAAGGCGATCGACCCCGACGTCGTCGCCCAGCAGCCGTTCACGCTCGCCGAGATGCTCGCGACGCGCGGCAAGGGTCAGCTGTCCGGAGTCCTCATCAAGGGTGTCGATCCGGCGCGCGTGCGCGACGTGCTCGACCTCGACCAGCACATGATCGAGGGCTCGATCGACGACCTCAAGCACCGCAGCGAGGCGTGCCAGCCCGACGAGCATCCTTGCCACGCGCTGCCGCCGATCATCCTCGGCAAGCAGCTCGCCGCGAAGCTCAAGGCCAAGATGCACGATCGCGTCACGATCGTCGTGCCGCTGTCGAACCTCGACCTGAAGACGATGCAGGCGAGCGCGCCGCGCACGCGCGAGTTTCGCGTCGTCGGCATGTTCTATAGCGGGTTCGACGAGTACGACCGCCGCCTGATGTACGCGTCGCTCGACGACATGTCCGACGGCAGCCAGTTCGTCGCGATGGGCGTCGAGATGAAGGTCAAGGACATCACGCGGGCCTCCGAGATCGCCGGCAAGCTCGCGCGCGCCCTCGACACCGGGCGCTACCAGGTGCAGGACTGGCGCTCGCTCAACGACAACCTGTTCACCGCGCTCAAGCTGCAGAAGGTCGTGCTCGTCATCATCCTCACGCTGATCATCATCGTCGCCGCGGTGAACATGGTCTCGGCGCTCACGATGATGGTGACCGACAAGACCCGCGAGGTCGCGATCCTGAAGTCGATGGGCGCGACGTCGGGCTCGGTCGCGCAGGTGTTCCAGGTCGTCGGCATCGCGATCGGAGGTGCCGGCACGATCGCAGGAGTCGCCCTCGGCCTGACGCTCTGCTACGTGACGAACCACTTCGGCTTCAAGCTCGACCCGAGCGTCTACCTGATCGACCGGCTCCCGGTCGACGTGAAGCCGTTCGAGGTCGTGCTGGTCGCCGGCATCACCATGCTGATCAGCGTGGTCGCGACGATCGTGCCGGCCAGCTCGGCCTCGGCGATGCGCCCGGTCGAGGGCTTGCGATACGATTAGCGAAAGTTGCATCCGTGCAACTCCAGTAACATTCAGGCGCTGGAAACTCGAGCTGCCACGCAGTAGTTCCAGCAGGTTACAAGGACCTGGCTTGGCGCGCCGCTTGTACTAGTCGGGGTCATCAACATGCGCACCCTGACCTCGCTCCTGACCGTCGCCATCCTCTCCTTCTCCGCCGCCTGCGCCACCGTGGACACGACCGGCGGTGACACCTCCACCGACGAGGGCGAGTCGGCCGCGGCCGGCAAGTTCGACCTGTGGCAGGCGACCGACGGCCAGTGGCACTTCCACCTGAAGTCGGGCAACGGCGCGATCCTCCTGACCTCCGAGGCCTACACGTCGCGCACCGGCGCGATCAACGGCGCGCTCTCGACGATGACGAACGGCGTCGACACCGCTCAGTACAAGGCGGTCCTCGCGCAGAACGGCGGTTACCTGCTGCACCTCGTTGCTGCAAACAACGAGATCATCAGCTTCTCGCAGGTCTACGCGAGCAAGAGCAACGCGACCCGCGCGATCGCCAGCTGCATCAAGGCGACCACGAGCTACCTCGACAAGCACGAGGCGGTCACGACCGGCGCGCGCGTCGAGGTCTCGGCGAGCGACACCGGTGGTTTCCACTTCAACATGTTCGCGAAGAACGGCCAGATCGTCGTCGCCTCGGAGCACTACACCACCGAGGCCGCGGCCTACAACGGCGCCTTCGCGGTCGCCACGGACGGCCAGAACACCGCCGCCTACACGGTGCTCGAGAGCAGCGACCACAACTTCTACTTCAACGTGAAGGCGCAGAACGGCCAGATCGTTGGCACCAGCCAGATGTACACGACCAAGTCGACGGCCGAGGCCGCGGTCACCGCGACCGCGAAGCTGATGGCGACGCTCTCGGTTTTCTAAGATATCTTCGCTTGGTCGTGCAGGCAGTAGCAGTACCGATCCGTCGCGTTCGCGGCAGCCTGTTCGTCGACTACGTCCGCATGCTCCGCGCGTGCAAGAGCGCCGACTACCGCGCGTTCCTCGAGCCCGAGGATCACGACTATCTCGGCCAGCGCATCGATCATTCGGCGTGGTACCCGATGGCGACGTTCGAGCGCTTCGGCAACGCGATCCTCAAGTTCGTCGCCAACGGCGAGCTCATGCCGGTGCAGCTGTGGGGCCGCTACTCGGCCGCGCAGCTCGCGACTCAGCACCCGATGCTCGTCGCGCCGAGTGACGCCGTCGAGACCGTCAATCGGTTTCGCGTGATGCGCGAGACCTTCTTCGACTTCTCGGCGCTCGAGGTGCTGCTGCTCCACGACGACGAGGCGCACATCGCGATCGGCTACTACATGGGGCGCACGGCCGAGGAGGCCGCGTCGCACCAGACCATGGGCTTCTTCGAGGGGCTCCTGCCGCTCGCGGGCGCCGATCAGATCGAGGCGACGTTCCGGGCCAAGAGCTGGGAAGGCGCGCCGCGCACGCTGCTCGGGTTGCGCTGGCGACCCGCCGTCTAGGTTAGCGAGTCGGTGGCGCCGTGCGCTGCCAGGCATCGAGCTCCTGCACGCGGCCGAGCCACGCGCGGAGATTTCCGTAGCTCGCGATCGGCAAGCGCGCCGGGCCGGCGAGGGCGAACGACGCGGCGAGCGAGTAGTCGGCGAGCGTGACGCGATCGTGCGACACCCACGTCTTGCCGGCGAGGTGCGCGTCGAGCACCGGCGCGAACTGCGCGACGAGCGCCTCGCCGCGCGCGACCTCGACCGGATCGGGCTGCTTGCCCGCGAACCCCTTCACGAAGTTCTCGTAGACCAGCACCGTGTTCGCCGGCGCCATGTGCGCCGCGCACCAGAACATCCAGCGGTTGACCTCGGCGCGACCGCGCGCGTCGGTCGGCATCAGCGTCTGGCCGGACGTGCGGTCGGCGAGGTACTGCATGATCGCGCGCGACTCCCACAGCACGAAGCCGTCGTCGTCGAGCACCGGGACGCGCCCGTTCGGGTTGCGCCCCAGGTGCGGCGACTCGCGTTGTTCGCCCTTGGGCAGGTCGACGACGATGCGCTCGAGTGCCACGTCGAGGTGGGTCGCGACGAGCAAGACACGGCGCGAATTGCCAGACAGCGGATGGTAGTAGAGCTTCATGATGAGAGGACCCTACGACCCCTTCGTGACAGCTGATTGTCAGGTTTGTCAGTGGGAGACAACCCGGCCGAGCCGGAGACCGCGCTTCTTGAGCAGGCGGTAGAGCGTGACCGTGTTGATCCCGGCGGCCCGCGCGGCGACCTTGACGTTGCCGGCGTGGCGCGCGAGCAGATCGGTGAGGTACTGGCGCTCGAGCGGCGCGAGCCACGACTCGCGGGCCTCGTCGAGCGACGGGTGGTTCGTGGGCTTGACCGCGCGCGCGGCGAGGCCGGCGAGCAACGGCTTGGGGAGATCGTCGACCGCGAGCTCGTCGCCGGTGCACAGGATGAGCGCGTGCTCGATCGTGTTCTTCAGCTCGCGCATGTTGCCGGGAAAGTCGTAGGCGACCAGCCGCGCGAGCACGTCGGGCCCGAGCCGGGGCGCCGGCTTGCCGTAGCCGGTCGCGGCGGTCTCGATGAACACGTTCGCGAGCGTCTCGAGGTTGTCCTTGTACGATCGCAGCGGCGGCAGCTCGAGCGTCATCACGCTGAGGCGATAGAACAGGTCGTCGCGGAACAGGCCCTGCGTCGCCATGGTCTCGAGATCGCGGTTGGTCGCGCAGATCAGCCGCACGTCGACGCGATCGGGAGGATCGTTGCTGCCGAGCGGCTGGACCTCGCCCTGCTCGACGGCGCGCAGCACCTTGGCCTGCAGCATGACGGGGAGCTCGCCGACCTCGTCGAGGAACAGCGTGCCGCCGTTGGCCTTCTGGAACTCGCCGAGCTTCTGGAAGCTCGCGCCGGTGAACGCGCCCTTCACGTGGCCGAACAGGATCGACTCGAGCAGCGTCTCGGGGATCGCGGCGCAGTTGACCGTGACGTACGGCTTGTCGGCGCGCCGGCTGTTCCAGTGGATCGCGCGCGCGACGAGATCCTTGCCAGTGCCGCTCTCGCCGCGGATCAGGATCGGCGCGTTGGTCGGCGCGGCGAGCTCGAGCTTGCGTTCGACCTCGTGCCACGCGGGCGACAGGCCCTTGATCATCAGCGGCCGGCCGGTCGCGGCGCGCGACAGCTTGTCGATCTGCGCGCGGCGCAGGAGCGGCGCGGCGACCTCGCCGATCTGGGCGAGCGAGCGCAGCGTCTTGCCGTCGAGCGCGCGCGGATCGCGGGTCGATACCGTGAGCACGCCGATCGCGCGCTTCTGGTAGATCAGCGGCGCGGCGGCGATGCAGCCGACGTCGATCAGGTAGCGGGTGTAGAGCGGGTCGCGCGACGTGTCGCTCGACAGGTAAGGCTCGGCGGTCTCGAACACGTGGAGCGCGATGCCGGCGCGCGGCTTGTCGTGCTCCTTGCGGACGATCCGCGGGATCGTGACGGTCACACCCTCGACGACGTGATGGACGAGCACGAGACCGTCGGCCGCCTTGTCCCACACGAACAGCGCGCCGTGCTCGCCGTTGGTCGCCTGCAGCGCGATCGCGACGAGCTCGGCCTCGATCGTCCCGGGCTTTGCGGCGTGGAGCCGATCTTCGATCTCGCGGTTGTGCGCCGTCACCTTCTCGCGCCCTTCGGCGCCCCGCCAAGTCCGAGGCGCGTCGCGAGCTGCGCGCCGGCGGCGACGTTGGGATCGACCGAGAGTGCGTTCGCGACGTACCAGCGCGCGGCCTCGGCGTCGCCGCCACCGAGCGCGAGCAGCGCGAGCGCGACGAGCGCCTTGGGCCACGGCTTGCAGCCGAGCAACAGCTGCTCGATCATCGCGCGCTCGGCCGTCGCGGCTTCGACCTGATCGCGACCCGACGCGACCTGCACGCGATAGCGCGCCCACGCGAGGTTCGCCTCGTAGTCGGGATGTCCGGGGTGGTGACGGCACGCGGTCGCGAGCTCGCTCATCGCGCGATGCACGTCGCCCTCACCGAGCGAGCTCTGGCCGCGTGCGAACGCGTCGGCACCGGCCGCGACCGCCTTGGGATCGATCGCCCACACCGTCTTGAGCTCGCCCGCCTTCTGACGGAGCCAGTCGTGGTAGCGGCCGCGCGCCGGATCGTCGATCAGGACGGCGCGCGCCTTCTCGACGAGCTCCCACATCGGCGCGACCGAGGCGGCGGTCTCGGCGAGATCGTAGCGATCGATCACGCTCGGTCGGAACCGCCGGCCGACCAGCGCGTACGCGGCCTCGATCTCGGGATAGTCGGCGAGCGGCGTGATCTCGAGGACGTCGTAGAACGTGCTGCGCTCGAGCCGCACGGCGCGCGCGCGCAGGTGACCGCGGAGCTCGTTCAACATGCGGCGACCCGGCGTCGCGACGTCGCGGATCTCGGGGCTGGTCTCGATCGCGCCGAGCGAGATCAGCGCCCACAGGAGCCGCGCCATCTGCATCGGGTCGAGCGGGCCGGCCTTGACCAGGCTCTGGATCGTGAGCGTGCCGTCGACCCACCGCGCGCTCTCGAGCTCGGGCACCGTCAGGATCTTCTCTTCGATCAGCTCGGCGAGCTTCGGCGTCGGCGTCGCGTAGTGGTGGACGTGCCAGCGCAGCGCGGTGCGCGGGATCTCGATGTCGACCGCGCGCGCGGCGAGAAGCGTGGCGCGCCAGATGTCCTTGCTCTCGACGACGGGCGGCAGGCCGAGCGCGGCGCGCATCACCGGCCAGCGCATGCCGGACGCGAGCCGGAGCTTCGCAGCCTCCTTGATCGCGGCGATCAGCGTCGGTAGCTTCGCGGTCGGCGAGACCAGCGTGACGCGCGCGATCGGCGCCTGCTCGCGCGCGCGCGTCGAGTTCCCGATCGCGACGACGCCGGGCACCGAGAGCTGATCGCGCCACGCGTCGGTCGTCGCGACGAGCCGGGCCCCGAGGTGATCGGCATCGATCAGCACGACGTCGGCGCGGGTGTCGCGCTGGGGGCCGTCGGCGCAGCTCGCGTCCCAGGTCGCGGTGACGCCCGCCTGGCTCAGCGTCTCTTCGAGCTGGATACCGGGGCCGACGTCCGCGAGCGCGATCACCACGATCACGCCCCGAGCCTATCAAGCTGGGAGCTAGCGGCGGCGACGGCGACCGACAAACGCGAGGCCGAGGCCGAGGAACAGCACGAGCGACCCGCGCGCGCCGCCCACGTTGCAGCCACCGCCGGTCGCCGGCCAGCAGATGCCCGCGCCACCATCGTCGAGGCAGTCCATGCCCGACGGGCAGGTGCCGGCGGTGCACGCCGCGGTGCACAGCATGTGGCTACCGTCGCTGCCGCACTGGTTCGTGATGCAGGTGTCGTTCGAGGTGCACGTGGTGCCGACGCCGCCGGCGACGGAGTCGTTGGGGTAGCAGAAGCCACCGACGCAGCCGGACTCGCCGGTGCAGTCCGACTGGGCGGCACACGCGCCGATGACGTGGACGTTGACCGACGCGCTGACCGTGCGGGCCGGGCTCGCGGTGTCGGTCGCGCTGACCGTGACCATGTGGTCGCCGGTCGGGATCGAGCCGGCGGTGGTGAACACGTAGGGGCCGGTCGTCTTGGTCGTCGCGGTGGCGCCGTCGATCGAGAGGACGGCCTGCGTCAGCGTGAGCTGATCGGTGATCGTCGGGTGCACCGGGAAGCCGGGCTTGACCCACGCCCCGTCCTTCGGGTCGTCGATCGTGATCGTCGCGGGCACGAGCACCAGCGGGCCGAACATGCCCTGGAGGTACGCGTAGCTGTTCTGCATCTGCTGGCTGTTGCCGCCGCCCTGACCGCGGCACTGGCACGCGTGCGGCGCGTTGAGATCCTCGCCGCACTGGACCGTGGCGTTCTGGAATACCTTGTGCGAGCCGAGGTTCAGGTACGTGAGCGGATCGTCGGCGTTGAGCTCGTGCGACAGGCCGAACACGTGCGAGGTCTCCTGCGCGATGCCGCCGCACAGGTAGTTCAGCGACGGACCGCTGTCGGCCGCGAACATGTAGGTGATGACGTTGTCGGTCGAACCCTGGCAATCGATGAAGGGCGCGACGCCGCCGGCGTTGACCAGCTGCGGGTCCTTCATCTCGCTCGCATGACCGGCGACCACGATCTCGGTGTACGTGCCGGTCGCCGGCCGCTCCGAGACGATCTGGACGTCGAACGGCAGGAACGTGTCCTTGGCGCAGTCGACGAGCGTCGAGAACTGGGCCGCGGTGCCCGGGTACGGCGACACGTGGGTCTGCGAGACGCCGACGATCGACGACATGTGATTCGCGGCGTCGTCGCCGCCACCCTTGATGTCGCAGCCGCCCGGCATGCAGCTGTTGACGTAGATGACGTGGGAGATGCTGGTCGTGCCGGCGGGCCGGCTGCGGACCTTGTCCTGCTTGTGCGCGGGGATCGGGTTGTCGAGGACCACGATGGGCTTGAACGTCTCCGCAGCCGCCAGGCTGGGAATCGCGACGAGGGACAGTGCGAGGACAGCTGCGCGCATGGCGGAATCCTAGGCGATCGCGCGCGACACCCACGTGACAATCGACCCGCCGCACCTGGCATCGGACCGCAAGTTGCGATGGGGACGCATCAGCAGGTGTGGTGCTCGGCACGGTTGATTTGCCAACGATTTCGCGCGATCACACCACCATGCTCAGCATCGACCTCACCGGAAAACGCGCGCTGGTCGCCGGCGTCGCCGACGACGGCGGCTTCGGCTTCGCGATCGCCAAGGCGCTGGCGGAGTCGGGCGCGACCGTCTCGGTGGCGACCTGGCCCCCGGCGCTCGGGATCTTCAAGACGATGCTCGAGCGCGGCAAGTTCGACGAGTCGCTGAAGATGACCGACGGCAAAAAGCTCGGGTTCGCCAAGATCTACCCGCTCGATGCCGAGTACGACACGCTCGCCTCGGCCCCGGCCGAGCTGCGCGAGAGCCGGCGCTATCGCGAGCACGGCGACTTCTCGATCCAGGGGCTCGCGGCCGCGGTCGTGGCCGACGGCGGCTGCGACGTCGTCGTGCACTCGCTCGCGAACGGCAAGGAGGTCAAGAAGCCGCTGCTCGAGACCTCGCGCGACGGCTACCTCCACGCGGTGTCGGCGTCGGCGTACTCGATGGTGTCGATGGTCCAGGCGTTCGGGCCGATCGTGCCGGCGGGCGGCTCGTTCCTGTCGCTGTCGTACATGGCCGCGGAGCGCGCGGTGCCCGGCTACGGCGGTGGGATGTCGTCGGCCAAGGCCGCGCTCGAGAGCGACACGCGCACGCTCGCGTACGAGGCGGGGCGCAAGTGGAAACATCGCGTGAACACGATCTCCGCCGGGCCGTTCGCGTCGCGCGCGGCGAGCGCGATCGGGTTCATCCAGCAGATGCTCACCTACGTCACCGCGAACTCGCCGATCGCCGAGGCGATCACGGCCGAGGAGGTCGGCGCGACCGCCGCGTTCCTGTCGAGCGCGCTCGCGAGCGGGATCACCGGCACCACGGTCTATGTCGACAAGGGCTACCAGGCGATGGGCGTGGCGATCGATCACCCGGCGTTCGCGGCGACCGGCAAGTAGAGTCGCCAGCGTCATTCCAGCGGCTTGGCCCGGCGCGGCGCTTGCTGGCTCGCATGGCATGCGCGCGCACTGGCTGATCGGGTTGCTCGTGGCGGGCTGCGGGATGGATGCGGCCGACGAGACCGACGACTACGGCTGGGCCGACGCGACCGACGGCAAGGCCGACGGCGCGACCGGCGTCAACGTCGCCGCGACCCACCTCGACGTCGACCTCGCCGGGCTGACCGCGACGGCCACGATCGAGCTCGAGCGGAACGGCAACGTCGCGCTCGAGGCCGGCGGGCTCGACATCACCGCGGTCCACGACGATCGCGGCAACCGCCACTGGAAGATCGCCAGGGGCAAGCTGCTCGTCACGTCGGTGCGCGGGGCCCTCGTGATCGACTACAGCTTCACGCGCCACGCCGACGCCGACGGCCTCCTGCCCGGTGGCTCGACGGTCGTCTGGCCGTACTTCTGCGGCAACCTGTTCCCGTGTCACAGCCAGCCGGCCGACGGCACGACGTTCACGCTCGCGCTCGACAACGTCCCCGCCGGCAAGTCCGCCGTGTTCCCGGCGTCGATCGACGCCGAGGCGCCGCCCTACATGCTCGCATGGGCGGTCGGCGCGTACGACCACGAGGAGCTCGGCGTCACGACGAACGGCACGCACGTCGCGACCTACTGGCTCCCCGACGGCAAGGCCAACGCCGAGAAGGGCACCAAGCACCTGGTCGGCGTGTTCGACTGGTACGAGCAGCACCTCGGGCCGTACGCGTTCGGCGATCACGTCGCGAGCGTGTCGGTCGTCTGGGGCGAGGGGCTCTACGGCGGCATGGAGCACCATCCGTTCTGGCACGTCGCGCGCGGCGCGATGAGCGACGAGAACACCCAGGCCCACGAGGCCGCGCACGGCTGGTTCGGCGACGGTGTTCGCCTGAAGTGCTGGGAGGACTTCGTGCTGTCCGAGGGCACCGTCAGCTACCTCGCCGCCCGCGCGCTCGGTCAGGTCGGCGGCGCCGCGCTCGAGGCCGCGCAGTGGACCGCGTACCGGCAGGAGCTCGACGACGCGATCCGCGGCGGCGGCGCGCCGGCGTGGCCGACCGGCTGCAACAAGATCGACATCATCAAGGACAAGCTGTTCACGAACCTGCCGTACATGGAGGGCGCGTTCTTCTACAAGGACGTCGCGGCCGCGGTCGGCGCCGACGTGCTCGACGGCGTGATCGGCCGGTTCTATCGCGCGCACCAGAATCAGGCGGCCGGCATGCAGGACATGATCGACGCGATCCATCGCGACACCGGCTTCGATCCGGCGTCGCTCGTCGCGTCGCGCCTGCGCAAGAAGTTCTAGCGACCGGGCCAGGGGCGTTCGATCGGCGGGCGGCCGACCCGGGCGCGCTCGGCGTTGAGCGCCTCGATCGGCATGCCGTGGCTGAGATCGAAGCAGTCGCAGCACAGCCGCGGATGCTCTGCTTCGTGATCGCACCAGATCGCGATGCCGCAATGCCGGCACGTGCGCGCGACGACGACGCCGGTCACAGGGCGTTCCAGTCGGCCGCGTGACAGCGCGGACAGATCGTGGGGAACCGCAGGTGCGCCTTGCGCGTGAAGTCGCCGTCGCAGCGCCGGCAGTGAAACGCGAGCGGCGTCATCCGGCGAAACGTGAACGTTCCGAACAGCACGACGACGCAGACCGGCATCACGATGATCACGAGGACCAGGATGTCGAGCGGGATGCTTGGACCGTCCATCGACCGAGCGTACCGCTAGTCGAGCGGCACGCTCAGGCACTGACCTTCGCCGTTCAGGTGAGCCTGACCTCGCGTCGAGAAGATGATGAACTCGCGGAGGTGGGCGAGGCCGAGGCCGGCGTCGTCGTAGCGGAGCGGCGCGCCGGCGGCGTCCAGGATCGGCTTGTTGCTGCGATCGCGAATATTGGCGATCGAGACGTGCGCGAGATCGTCGAGCACGGTCTCGCCGCCGACCGCCCAGCTCGCGATCGCGTCGAACCGGAGCTGGGCCTCCTCGGTGCCGAGCCGGTCCCAGAACGTGTGATCGAGGTGGACGAAGATGCCGGCCTCGACATCGCCGCCGTCGGGCACGGCGATGCCATCGGAGTTGTCGACGCCGTTCTTGCAGTACTGGTAGCGCGACGGGTTGTGCATGCCCCAGCGAATGCGCACGGTCTCGGTGCCCTTGGTCGCGACCGCGTCGAAGTAGGTGTTCCAGTGGTTCGCGACCATGGTCGCGACCAGCGCGTCGTCGACCGCGGTGACCTTGGTCGCGCCCGCGACCGCGGGGACGAACGCGTAGCTGACCTTGTAGCGACCGGCGGCGAGCGACGTCGTCGTCACGGCGGCAGGCTCGACGGCCTGCGTCCAGTCAGCGAGGTACGGCGTGGTGTCGGCGAACACGACGGCCTCGGATTTCTGATCGGCGAGCTCGAAGTTCGAGAACGACGTGATCCAGTGGTCGTACTTGAGGCTCCAGCCGTCGGCGAACGACAGCTCGGTGTTGGGATAGCCGACGGTCGCGGCTTCTTCCCCCCACGCGGTGATGTTGACGCGACCTTCGCCGGCGGCGCAGCCGGCGACCAACGCGACGAGCGCGACGGCCTTCACGGCGCCCTCCAGCTCAGCGTCCACGGCCCGGCGCCGCGTGCCTGGCGCACCTGATAGAACCACTGGTTCCACACGCCGTCGGGGAACGCGATCGGCGCCGCGATCGTCGTCGGCACGACCGGCGCGGGATCGGGGACGAAGTCGTCGAATGGCGCGTCGCTCAACCAGCGGCGGACATCGCACGCCACGGTGACGGTGCCACCGTCGGCGACCATGCCGTCGAACGGGATCGCGCGGACCTTGCGCTTGGTGAACGCGGTGTCGCCGTTCTGTTCGTCGACCACGGAGTCGTCGATCGTGAGGCCGCCACTGAACTCGAGCGCGAGCCCGTTCTTGCTCGCGGTCCCGGCGACCTCGAACGTGTACCCGGCGCCATCGGTCGGTGGCGATAACCACAGCTCGGCGGACAGTGCCTGCCCGGCGAGCCCGTCGCCGGTGCCGATCGGCGTCGCGTGACCCGCGGTCGCGATCAGATCGATCGGCGCCTGATCGACGACCTGGCCGCGCAAGAAGCCAAAATCAAACTGATCGGCGGCGTAGTACGAGATCCGCGCCTCGTTGAGCGGCTTGCCCGACCACAGATAGACCGGGCCGAGATAGACCTTCGCGGTCGTGAGCTCGACGTGCCAGCCGGTGTCGACGTCGTCGTAGATGATCCGATCGCCGGTCGCCGGCGCGACGGCGAGGGTCTCGGCGGAGAACGTGACGTGCGCGCCGCCGGTGTCGCTGACGCAACCGGTCGCGGCGACGCAGAGCAGGATCGACTTCATGGGGTCACCGTCTTCTCCGGCGCCTCGCCGGGATGGTGCGGGTGGGGGAGCAATTCGTCGAAGTACACGGTGAGCGTGAGCGTCACCGCGCGCGGCGAGCCCGGGCTGACCTGGCGCGTCGGCACGCGGGTCGGAAACCGGCTGCCGCTGATCGCGGGGAACCACGACGAGTAGTTGTACTCGGCGAGGTTGTAGCGGCGGTCGAGCACGTTCTCGGCGGCGAGGCCGAGCTCGAAGCCCTTCCAGCGCGCCGAGCTCGACGCGTCGATCGTGAACACCGCATCGCTGCGCTCGGATTGCGGCAGCGGGCGCGGCGCGACGTACGACACGCCGATGCCGTGGCGGATCGTCATGCCGGAGATCGGCGACCAGTGGTACGCGCCGTCGAGCCGGCCGACGAACGGTGGCACGTACGGCACGAGCTTCCCGGGCACGCGATCGGAGTTGTAGTACTGGTACGTCGCCGGGATGCCCTCGCCGAACACCGCGTAGGTGTACGTCGCCGACGCGTTCGCCGCGAAGCCGCCGGACTCGAGCGTGCTCGACACCAGGCCGCCCCAGCGCTTGGTCTCGCCGGCGAACACGTTCTTGCCGGAGCCCTCGTCGAACACGAGGTCGTTGTCGACGTGGGTGTAGAAGCCGACGAGGCGCGCACTCAGCCAGCCCCAGTCGTCGTTGCGGCGGAGCAGGCCGCCGAGCTCGTACGAGTCGATGTGCCCGAGCGGCGCGGCCTCACCCTGCGAGAGCGACGTCGCCTCGAGCGAGCGGAGCCCGCGACCGGCGCCGGCCGACAACGTCAGCGCGCCGTGATCACCCCAGCTGATGAGGTCGTACTTCGCGGTCGCGCGCGGCCCGATGCCGCTGCCGTACGCGGAGCGGCGCGCGCCGCGCAGGACGACGCCGTAGCGATCGCGATCGGCGCAGTTGACGTCGTCGGTGTGCGCGCCTGGAAACCAGGTGTCGAGGTGCGCGCAGCGATCGTCGACCCCGTAGAGGATGCTCTCGGCGCGCGCCCCGGCGGTGACCGTGAGGCGATCGTCGAGCGCGTGGGTCTCGACCGCGAGGTAACCGGCGGTGTCGACCTGCGTGGTGTCGGCGTCGAGCTCGGTGCGATACGGCGCGGCATCGAGGTCGCGGAGCCGGCGCGCATCGCCGGTCGCGAGATCCATGCGCGCGTAGGCGCCGGCGATCCACTTGCCGTGGATCGGGCCGCGCTCGAACTTGGTCGACGCCTCGCCGCGTGCGCCGAGCATCATGTCCCGGTAGCCCTGCTCGAGGAGATCGCCGCGCTGGCCGTGCGGGCTCTCGCCCGGGCGCCGATCGTCGAGCAAGAAGCCGGTGTAGTTCGCGCGGTAGTCGAACGTGCGCGCCTGCGCGAACACGTCCATGCCCCACGCATGATCGTGATCCTCGTGGCCGAAGCCACCGATCGCGAACGCGCGCGACGACTGGCCGCCCTGGTGCGGATCGTACGTGCCGAGGCGATCGATCGCGCCGCCGGCGATATCGTCGGCGCGCACGAGCCCTGCGCTCGCGAACTGCGACGCCCACGCACCGGCGAGCAGCCGCCACGACGTGCCGTAGTGACCCGGATCGACGCCGCCGCCGATGCGCACGATCGCACCGCCCTGATGCGCGGCGCGGTTCTCGCCGTAGCCGTTGGTGTCGCCGACGGTCGCGGCGACGAACGTGCCGGGGTCGTGCTCGCTGCGCCACGCGACGAACGCGCGCCGCGTGCCGAACGTTCCGAGCGCGTACTTCGCCTGCAGCCCCGGATCGTCGAGGCCGAGCGCGAACGTCGCGGAACCGGCGACCGCGAAGTCGCCTTGTCCGGCGCGAAACGGCCCCTCCTCGACGCGCAGGTTGCGCACGAGCTCGGGCATCAGGAAGTGCATGTCGACGAGCCCGTGGCCGTGCGGGTTCGCGACGTCGTTGAGCGGCAGACCCTCGAGGGACATCTCGATGTCCTGGCCCTCGCGCGCGTCGAACCCGCGCAGGAAGATCTGCTCGGGGTCGCCGGTGCCGCCGGCCTTCGTGAGGAACACGCTCGGCGCGATCGTCAGGAAATCGGCCGCGCCCGGACGCGGGATCGCGCGCCACGGCGTCGCCGAGATGTGGACGTCGGCGGCCGAGGTGTCGGACTTCGCGAGCACCTCGGCATCCGAGGGCGCGCGGTCGTGCATCTCGATCGTCTCGCCCTCGATCTCCGATGGCACGTTGGCGTCGGGCTCGAAGTGCACGGTGACATCGAGCCCACCGGCGACCGACTTCTTGCCGAGCTTGGCGGGCTCGAACGTGCACGACCCGGCGGACGTGACCGCGAGGTCGTCGAACGGCGAGTTCGGCGGCGACACGACGGTCGTGTTGGTGACGGTGCCCTTGTCGTCGACGTCGACGTGGACGATGACGTCGACCGGCTTGCGCTGCGCGATCGGCACGTCGGGATAGACCGGCCCGACGTGCTTGGTCACTCTTGGAGGCGTGGTCGGCTTCGGCGGCGGAGGAGGCGGTGGCGCGTCCGGCGGCGTGGATTCGGGTGGTGGCGCGGCATCGGGTGGTGCGGCGTCGGGTGGCGCTGGTTCCGGAGGTTCGGCGCGCGCGATCAGCGCGGCGAGGCCGAGGGTGGAGACGGAGATCGCGACGGCAAGACGAACAGGTACACGCACGACAGATCCTTCGCGAGAGAACGGAGATCGATCAGAAAGCTGACGATCAGGCGTTCGGCGGCGAGGTCTTCGGAGCGACGTGCAGGACGGTGGTGCGAACGAGGGGCGCGCACGCGGGGACGAACGTGGCGGGCGCGATCGGCGCGACCTCGGTGACCGCGATCGCCGGCGCGCCCTGCGCCACCACGGACTGGTGGAGCGCGGCCGCGAGCTCGCAGGCGTCGAGGTCGCGATCGGCGGGGACCTGGTGCGCGTGCGTCTGATCGACCGCGTGGTGACACGCCGACAGCGGCGCGTGCACCGCGAGGCCGGTGCGGGTATCGAGCGCGTGCCCGACGGACGCCTGGTGGTGGAGCGCGACGAGATTGCAGGCGACGACGAGGCACGCTGCGAGCAGCGCGACCGCCTTTTGCAATCGGGTTGCGAGTGCCATCTGCGTTCTCATCAGTCCCATGTCACCGCGCGCACTGTCAAGCTAGCGGCTCACGGGGAACTTGGCCAGCTTGTACTGCAGGGTGCGCCGGTGCATGCCGAGGGCGCGAGCCGCCTTCGAGACGTTGCCATTGCACTCGCGGAGCACGCGCTCGATGTGCTCGCGCTCGAGCTTGGCCAGCGACGGGATCTCGAACTCGATCGGGCCGCCGGTCGGCTCGGGCTCGGTCTCGAACGCCGCGAGGATCCGATCGGCGTGCGCCGGCTTGGTCAAATAGTCCCGCGCGCCCATCCGCATCGCCTCGACCGCCGTGGCGATCGAGCCGTAGCCCGTGACGATCACCACGTCGAGGTCCGGATCGTGGGCGACCAGGTCCTGCAGCACCGACAGGCCGTGAGGCCCGGGCATCCGCAGGTCGACGACCGCGCGATCGATGTGATGCGCGCGCGCGAGCGCCAGGCCGGCGGCGTGATCGCCGGCGAGCAGCACGGTGTAGCCGCGCTCGGTGAACGCCTGGCCGAGCCGCTCGCGCAGCCGATCGTCGTCGTCGACGATCAGGATCGTGAGGCTCACGCTGGCTCCATCGGCATGCGCGCGAGCGCGGTCGTCCCGACGCCGAGCCGCGACTCGATCACGAGCCCCCCGCCGCGGCTCTCGAAGAAGGCGCGCGCGAGGAACACGCCGAGCCCGAGGCCGCGTCCCGGTTGCTTCGTGGTGAAGAACGGCTCGCCGATCCGCGCGAGCACCTCGGGTGCGATGCCGGTGCCGCGATCCTCGATCGCGACCGTCATGTCGGGGCCCTCGTGTGCGAGCGTCACGGTCACGCGCTCGGTGCTGGCGTCGATCGCGTTCTTGATCAGCGCGACGACCGATTGCGCCATCTGCTCGCTCGGCAGCCTCACCGCGGTCGTCGGATCGAGCACGAGCTCGACGCGCGCGCAGCGAGCCTCGCCGAGTTGCCCGCGGATCTTGGCGCCGAGCTCGTCGAACGTCGTCGCGGCCGGGGCATCGCCACCCTCGGCGCGCGCGGCCATCTGGTGCAGGATGTGCTGGCAGCGATCGACCTCTTCGAGGATCAACCGCAGATCTTCGGCGATCGAATCGTCGAGCCGCACCGCGCGCAGTCGCGCCTCGTGGGCGGCGACCGCGATCGTCGCGAGCGGGTTGTTGAGCTCGTGCGCGGCGCCGGCTGCGAGCGTGGTGAGCGCGGCGAGCCGCGCGTTGCGGGCGGCGGCCTCGCGCAGCGTCGCGATCTGATCGCGCTGGAACGCGATGGCTCGGGTGATCCGCGACACGAAGAACGCGGTGAGGGCCGACGCGAGCGCGAAGGCGGCCCACATGCCCTGCAGGTGCGACATGCCGACGCCGGCGGTCATGTCCATGCCGGGCACGTGGTGATGCGGCGGCTGCGGCAACGCGAACAGGACGCCGAACCCGGCCATCGCGAGGACGGCGAGCGCGATCGTCCACGCGACGTCGAGCACGACGGCCGAGAGCGTGATGTGCACGAGGTAGAACACGGTGAACGGGTTCATCGGCCCGCCGCTCGCGGCGAACACGAGGGTCATCAGCGCGATGTCGAGCACGAGCACGGCGCCCATCACGTGGGCGATCGGGAACCTCGCGGGGAGCCGCGTGAGGACGAGGTTCGACAGCGCGATCGCGATCGACGACACCGCGAGCGCCCACCAGCCGACGGTGACGCCGACCCCGTAGTGCGCGATCGGTAACACCACGAGCTGGCCGATCAGGAACGACCACCGCAACCGGACGAGCCACGGCAGCGTGATCGTCGGTTCGAGGTCGGGCGCCATCGCGCCCGAGCGTAGACGCGAGGGAGGCCTGGGGCGCGTCATGACCGGTGCGGTAGTTTTGCGCATTCTTCGCATCCGTGCGGTCGGGGCCGCTTCGAAGTCAGCAGATGCAACTCGACTGCACGTGCTAGCGTGACACGTGGCGCCGAAGCCGAGACACGCCGACCTGCGCGACGCGATCCGCGCACGCGGCCTGCGCGCCACGCCGTCGCGCATCCTCGTCCTCGAGCTGCTGACGACCAGCGATCGCCCGATCTCGCACGGTGATGTGTGCACCCGGCTCGAGCTCCAGGCCGTCGATCCGGCCACGCTCTATCGCAACTTGATCGACCTCACCGAGAGCGGCCTCGCGCGGCGCACCGACGTCGGCGACCATATCTGGCGCTTCGAGCTCGTGCGGGGCGACGTCGCGCATCCTCACTTCGTGTGTACCGAGTGTGGGGTCGTCGAGTGTCTCCCTGACCTCGAGCTCGTCGTGCCGCGGACCAAGACGCCGCGTGCGATCCGTCAGAAGCAGATCGAGATCCACGTGCGCGGCCTCTGCGACGCGTGCGCCTAGCGGTCTTCGTAGGGATCGACGACCGGCGGCGGCTCGGGGGCGACGACGGGCTTCGCGACGACGGGCTTCGCGACGACCGGTCGCACGATCGGTCGCGCGGCGGGCCTGGCGACGACCGGCGTGGTGACGACGACCGGCACCGGCACGACCGCCGGCGGTTCGATGACGACCGTGGGAACCACGATCGGCACGACCGGCGCGGGCGTCGGAGCGGGCGCGCTGCGGGCCGGTGCGGCCGCGGCGGTCGCGGTGCCGGTCTCGACGTCGCCGTGGCCGAGGGCGATGACGCCGATCCCCGCGAGCGCGGTGACCGCGATGGCGAGGACCGCGCGGAGCGCGCGGCGGGCATGGCGCGGTGCCGGCGGCAGCGCGACGACCTGCACGGGCTGGTGACGGGCATCCTCGATCGCGGCGATCACCGCGTCGACGTCGGCGAACCTCGCCGCGGGCACGCGGCGCATCAGGCGGCGCGCGAGGTCCTCGATCGCGCGCGGCACGATCGCGCCGCTGCGCGCGGCGATCGACGGCGGCGTCGCGCTGGCATTCTGGCGCAGCGTCTCGAGGAGGTTGCCGTCGTACGGCGGCTTGCCGGCGAGCATCTCGTAGAGCGTGACGCCGAGCGCGAACTGATCGGCGCGGTGATCGACGGGCTCGTCGTGCATCTGCTCGGGCGCGGCGTAGGTCGGCGTGCCCATCGCGAAGCCGGCGCCGGTCAACCGCGTCGAGCCATCGGCATCGGTCGGCATCGCGAGACCGAAGTCGACGATGCGGACCTGCTCGGGCGTCCCGCTGATCAGGACGTTCTCGGGCTTGAGGTCGCGATGGACGAGGCCGCGCGCGTGGGCGTGAGCGAGTCCGAGGCAGATCTGGTGCGTGAGGGCGAGCGCGCGCTCGGGTGCGAGCGGCGCCTCGGCCTCGATCAGGTCGGCGAGCGTGCGGCCCTCGACGAGCTCCATCGCGAGGTAGATGAGGCCGGTCTCGGTCTTGCCGAAATCGATCACCGAGACGACGTTCGGATGCTCGAGCCGGCTCGCGGCCTCGGCCTCGTGCGCGAAGCGCAGCCGCATCTCGAGCTTGGCGGCGAGGTCGCCGATCATGAACTTGATCGCGAACTGCTTCGTGCTGAGGAACGCGTGGTGCGCGCGATAGACGCGGCCCATCGCACCCTCGCCGATCAAGGCGTCGATCACGTAGTGCTGTGCGACGGTGCGTCCGATCAGCGGATCGGAGCCGTCGTGCGCGAGCACGCCGCCGTCGATCGGGCAGCGCGCGAAGTCGGCGCGGAACATCGAGAAGCAGGTCGGACACGAATGCTGCGCGGTGGCCACGACTCCATCTAGCGCGCGTGCCGATGTAGGCCACAACGACAAAATTGCCGATAGCGTAAAGATATCAAATACGTGCGCCGTTGCCTCGATGGGCGTTCCTGTCACGCGCAGCGGTCTTCGACGGAGATCGTGAGACCTCCGAGCGGCGGCGCTCAGTCGACGGTGAAGGCGACGCCGTTCGACGACCGGGCGTTCGCGATCACGACGAGCGTGACCGCGCCGGTCGCGCCCGCCGGAACCTCGACCATGATGGACCTGTCATCCCAGGTCGAGATCGTGGCCGGCACCGTGTCGAAGTCGACCGCGCCCGGATCGCACGCGGCCGGGTCGCCAGTCATCGATGCGGGCAACTGACAGAACCCCGATCCGCTGATCGACACGACGGAGCCGGGCGGCGCGCTCGCCGGCTGGACGTCGCCGATCCGCGGCGGCGGCACGTCGTCGTTGTTGACGCACCCGACCAGCGCGATCAGCAGCAGTGCCTTCACGGCGTCCGCTTGCGCAGGAGGGCCGCGGCCGGAATCAGCTCGGTGGGGATCGCCTTGTTCGACATCGCGACCGGATCGAGCTCGGTCGTGCCGCACGCGAAGCACGCACCGTTGAGCACGATCTCGTGCGTGCAGTCGCCGCACGCGGCGCACTGACCGTCGACGCGAGTCTCGTGCACGCAGGTCACGAGCGCAGCGTAGCGCGAAGCCGGCCGCCGAGCCCACTGTAGCGATGGACCCCACGCTTGCCGCCGGCGAGCAGGACCGGCTTGGGTGCGGCGAGCACGACACCGGTGCGCGCGCGCGTGATCGCGGTGTAGATCAGCTCGCGCGTCACGAGCGGCAGATCCTCGTTCGGCAACACGATCGCGACGGCGTCGAGCTCGGAGCCCTGGCTCTTGTGCACCGTGATCGCCCACGCGAGCTCGAGGCGATCGCGCAGCGCCTCGATCGAGTGGATCGCGAAGCCCGCGGCGGTCTTGAACACGACGCGATAGTGGTGCGTCGCGAGGCCCTCGTCGGCGCGGATCACGATGCCCTGGTCACCGTTGAACAGGTTGCGCTGGTAGTCGTTCGCGGTGACCATTACCGGCTCGCCGGGCACGAAGTCGGGGCGGCCGCCGACCGACATGCGATCGAGCGCGCGGCCGTGGAGGTGCGCGTTGAGCGCCAGGCAGCCGGTCGGGGACGTGCGCGTGACGGTGAGGATGCGCGCGCGCACGAGCAACTGCCACAGCTCGTCGAGTCGGTCGGGCTCGAGCGCCTTGCCGTCGGCGAACGGGAACACGTGCTCGGCGAGGGCGAGGGCGCGCGGTCCGTCGAAGTGCTGCCACAGCGCGTCGGCGACCGCGGTCGTCGCGTCGCGCGAGCTCGCGGTGTCGATCCATTCGACGCCGCCGAACGTCAGCGTCGGGACCGTGCGCGGCGTCGCGAACTTGGGGATCAGCGTCGCGATCGCGCCGGTGTTGACCGCGTTCGCCGCGGCGTGCACCGCGCGGCCCATCGGGTTCGCCGGATCCATGCGGTAGCTGTGCTCGAGCACGCCGACCCGATCGACGCCGAGATCGACGAGGTCGGCGAGGATCTGGCCGGCATCGATCGCCGGCAGCTGGTGGCGATCGCCGATCAAGACGAGCGGCGCGTTCGCCGGCAGCGCATCGAGCAGGGCGTCCATCAGCTCGAGATCGAGCATCGACGCCTCGTCGACGATCACGGCGCCGACCGGCAGCGGGCTCTGGGCGTGGTGGGCGAAGCCGCGGCCGCGCGAGCCGAGCAAGCGGTGCAACGTCTGCGCGGCGGGCGCGTCGGGGCCGAGCGCGGCACCTATCACCTCGGTGAGCCGGTTCGCAGCCTTGCCGGTGTTCGCCGCGAGCGCGATGTGCTCGATCCCGAGCATCTGGAAGCCGCGCACGATCGCCGCCGCAACGACGGTCTTGCCGGTGCCGGGGCCGCCGGTCACGACGCCGAGCTTGCCGGCGAGCGCGATGCCGACCGCGCGCAGCTGCTCGGCCGACAGCCGCGCGTCGATCGCGCCGAGCCGCGCGACGATCGCCGCGGTGTCGACCACCGGCGCGGCGAGGCGGGCGGCGAGGCGCGCGGCGACCCGCTGCTCGAGCCAGCGCGACCGCTCGGTGTACAGGCAGCCGTCGTCGACGATCAGCGGGAGACGCGCGTCGCCCATGCCGATCACCGAGTTGAACCGCGGCGCCGACGTGAGGCCCGCGATCGACTTCATGATCCGCGGCACGTCGAGATCGAGCCCGGCGACGCGCCCGATGTCGTTGACCAGCGTGCGCAGCTGACCCTTGGGATCGAGCGGCAGCCGCGTCGAGCCCTGCCGCTGCACGATGACGAGCGCGAGCACCAGGATGCCGAGTGCCTCGGGATCCATGCCGCCGAGCCACTTGTCGGCATTGACGAGCTCCTCGGCGAGGTAGAGGCCCTCGTCGCCGAGATCGCAGCGGCGCGCACCGACGCCGAGCCGGCGGAACACGTCGCCGGGCGGCGGCGCGACGCGGGCGTGCAGCGCACCGCGCGGGTGCAAGGTCGAGCGCAACGTCGTCGGGAGTCTGGTCATGCCGGGATCTCCTCGAGCCAGCGCGTCCACTTCGCGATCGAGTCCGGCTGGATGCGGATCGCGACGACGAGGTCGTGCCGGATGAACTGGTACAGCAACCCCGCGAGCCGGCGCCCGCACCGGATCCGATCGGCGGCGAGCGCGTACAGCCGCACCTGGATCAGGTAGTCGCGCTCGACGCGCTCGGCGGCGGCGACCGCGAGCTCGGCCGGCGTGCCCGAGCCGAGGAAGTCGCTCTTGTAGTCGAGGACCCAGAGGTCGTCGCCATACGCGACCAGCGCGTCGATGTAGCCGCGCACGAGCCCGCGCGACGGCGCCTCCGGATCGCGCTCGGCGATCGGATAGGTGAACTCGACCTCGCGTGCGAGCGCGGTCGCGTCGATCAGCGCGGGCAAGGTCGCGCCGTCTGTCAGCGCGAGCGGGCGCGTCAGCGTGGCGTGCACCATCTGCGCGGCGTGCGCGTGGTACGTGCGATCGATGCCGTGCTCGCGCGCGGCATCCTCGACGAGGGCGCGCACGGCGGGCTCGGCGTACCACGCGGCGAGATCGCGCTCGCGGCGCACGAGGTCGAGGTCCGCGTCCTCGAGGATCGCGTGCAGCATGAGGCCCGAGTCGGCACCCGGCGGCAGGTCGTCGGGACCGACCTCGCCGGCGGTATCGTCGACATCGAACTCGGCCGGATCGATCGTCGCGGTCGGCGGCATGCTGGCCGCGAGCTGCGCGTCGAGCTGATGCGCGAGGCGGGTGTACGACACCATCGCGAGCCCGGTGCGCCGCGGCGGCAACGCGGCGAGCGCGGCGACCACCGGCGAGGCCGGCACGCCGAGCCCGTCGAGCGCGTCGCGGGGCGGCTCGGGCTCGTCGTCGGCGCCGACCTCGACGTCGACGCGTGCGAACGCCGCGTCCTTGCGCGAGGTCACCCACGGCGTGATGCAGCGCTGGATCGGCGCGTAGGCCGCGCGCTCGGCGAGGCCCTTCTCGCCGTACAGCGGCAGGTAGAGCCGGAGCTGCGCGCGGGTCAGCGCGACGTACGCGAGCCGCTGGTTCTCGGCGTCGGCCTCGTCCTCGAGCTTCTGCTGGATCGCCGGATCGGTCTGGCCGACGAACAGCGCGCGCGCGCCGTCGATCCGCAGCGTCTGCACCGACGATTTCGGCGCCGCCGACGAGCCGCCGAACAGGAACACGAACGGCGCCTCGAGACCCTTGGCCTTGTGGATCGTGAGGATGCGAATCGCGTCGGCGTCGCTGTCGGCGCGCTGGACGTCGCGCTCGTCGGTGTGCGCGGTGTCGTCGTCGATCCAGCGACGGAGCTGGACGACGAGCTCGTAGAGATCGCAGCGCGCGCGGGCGACCTCGTCGAGCAAGAGCTCGATCAGGTGCCAGGTGTTGGTGACCGCGCGCTCGCCACCGCCGAGCACGAGCGCGCGCTCGGCGAACCGGCTGTCCTCGACGAGCCGACGAAACAGCGACTCGTACATGCGGCGCGCGCCGAGCTGCGCCCAGTCGAACAGCCGCGCGATCGTGGGATGGTGATCCGGCGCGTCGACCATGCCGATCAGCTGCGCCCACGGCACGTCGAAGAAACGGGTGCGCAGCGCGCGCAACCGGGCGCTGCGATCGCGCGGCGCGGCGACCGCCGACAGCACGGCGGCGAGCTCCGCGGCCTCGCGCGTCGCGAACAGCCGCTCGGGCTCGACGAGCGCACACGGCAGCCCGCGCGCGCGCAGCGACGCCGCGATCGTCACCGAGTCGCGGTTGCTGCGCGTCAACACCATGACGTCGCCGAGCGCGAACGGGCGCGGCACGCCGCGGACCTCCCAGCTCGGCGGCCGCTCGCGCAGGCTCTCGATCTCGGCGCCGATCGCGCCGGCGAGGGCCGTGCGGTTGGCGTCGACGGTGCCCTTGCCGGTCAGGGCGAACACGGTGACCGGCGCGTGGAAGTGATCGCCGGTGATGTCGCCACTCGCGCTGACCGGCTCGTCGTACGTGATGGTCTTGTCGAGCATCACGTTGAACGGCGTGCCGACCAGGATGCCGTTGACCGCGCCGACCAGCCGCTCGGTCGAGCGCCGGTTGACGGTCAGCGGGATGCGCGTCGCGCCGGTGCGCAGGAGCTCGTCGCGCGCGGCGAGGTACGTCGCGACATCGGCGCCACGAAACCCGTAGATCGCCTGCTTCGGATCGCCGACGATCGTCAGGCCGCGCGCGTCGGGATGCATCCAGACCTGGCGGAAGATCTGCCACTGGACGAGATCGGTGTCCTGGAACTCGTCGATCATCGCCCACGGCGTGCGCGTGCGCAGCCGCGCGGCGAGCTCGGGCCCGCGCGACGGATGTGCGAGCGCGTCGCGCACGAGCTCGAGCATGTCGTCGTAGTCGAACTGCCCGTGCTCGGCCTTGTCGAGCCCGATGCGCTCGAGGATCGGCGGCAGCAGCTCGCCGGCGATCGCCTCGTCGAGCGAGATCGCGGTCGCCACGGCGCGCACCGCCTCCAGCACCTGCGGCACGAGCTTGCCGCCGCGCTCGGCGATCATCAGCGCGGTCTCGCGGACCTCGTCGAGGCAGGCGAGCTGGCGTGGGGTCGGCGAGCCCGGCGGGCAGCGATCGAGCGCCTCGGCGACCAGGTCGAGCCGCGGCGCGAGCCAGTGGCGCGTGCTCGCGAGCAGCGCGAGGACGCCAGCGCGCGCGGCGGCGGTGCCGAACTGGCGGCGGAACGTCTCGAGCGCCTGATCGATCGACGCGGCGTCGAGACCCTGGCGGGGCAGGGCGTCGGCGCGCGCGCAGCGCAGGAGCAGCTCGCGCAGCCGGTCGATCGATCGGTCGGTCTCGAGGAACGCGCCGAGCAGATCGCGGTCGGGTGACACGCGCGCGAACCGCTCGCGCAACAGCGACGCGAACGCGTTGTCGAACGCGACCTGGTCGGCGATCTGCGTCTGGTCGAACAGGCGGCGCGCGGCAAACGCGTCCTCGATCAAGACGCGGTGACAGAACCCGTGGATCGTGAAGATCGGTGCGTGGTCGAACGCGGTCACCGCGGCGCGCAGCTTGGCGCGCGCGTCGTCGTCGAGGTCCCAGTGATCGACCTCCTCGGGACAGTCCTCGGTCGCGCGCGACAGCCGGTCGAGCAGATCGCGGATGCGCAGGCGGAGCTCGGCGACCGCCTTGTCGGTGAACGTGACGAGCAAGATCTGGCCGAGCTCGGCGCCGCCGCGCACGATCAGATCGACGACGCGGTGCTCGAGGAAGTACGTCTTGCCGGTGCCGGCCGACGCCTCGACGACGACGAACCGATCGTCGGCCGCGGGCAGCGAGCCCGGTCTCGCCACGCGCGTCATTGTGGGGCCCTCGCTCCGCTCGGCGCTCTCCGCTCGAACCTGGTTCGAGCGCGCGTCATTGTGGGGCCCTCGCTCCGCTCGGCGCTCTCCGCTCGAACCTGGTTCGAGCGCGCGTCATTGTGGGGCCCTCGCTCCGCATTGTGGGGCCCTCGCTCCGCTCGGCGCTCTCCGCTCGAACCTGGTTCGAGCGCGCGTCATTGTGGGGCCCTCGTCATCGCGCGACCTCGAAGCCGTGGTCGCCGTGGGTCATGTGCGCGACCAGCGGGCCGAGGCGGCGCTGCGCGATCTGGTTCGCCTCGTAGCCGAGCGGCGCGGCGAGCCCGTCGCGGCGGACGATCGGGCCGTAGCCGAGCCCGGCGCTCTTGTCGCCGGTCGCGTACGACCGTTGCGGCGACGCGCCGCGCTTGCCGGCGAGCGCGCTGACCAGGTTGTCGAACGGCAGGAGGTAGCCGTGCGGCTGATCGAGGAGCTCGGTCGCGAGCTGCGCGAGGTACGCGCGCGCCTCGTCGACCGGCCACGGCTGGTGGCGGACGATCACCGATTTGCCGTCGCGATCGATCAGCTGGTGCGAGTGGCCGATCGGCGCGAGGCCCGCGGCGGCGAGCAGCAGGTGATCGAAGCAGCCACGCAGGTGGTAGTGCGACTTCTTCTTGAGGTCGCGCAGCATCGTGATGATCGAGGTGTGTGCGTGGCCGTTGCGCAGCAGGAGGTCGGTCTGCCCGACGAGGCGAACGGTCCGGCCGCCGGACAGCTCGAGCTCGATGGCCGGCTGCAGGTCGGCCCCCGGCGAGCTCGCGCGCCCGAAACCGAAGCGGGTCGCCGAGTTGACGACGATCGCGCCGAGCGCCCGCCGCCAAGCGTCGAGGACCCGGAGATCGAGCACGCGCGCGGCCTCGGCGAACACGCCGACCGGAAACTGCCCGCGCAGCGCGAGATCCTTGACCGCAGCGTCGTAGCGCTCCTCGAGACCCGCACCCGGGTCGCGCAGGTTCGCGGCGAACACCTCGCGCAGCATGACCGCGCGCGCGGCGCGATCGAGCTGGAACGGCTCGTCGGACGACTCGACCGCGGCGTCGTCGGGCAGCTCGTCGAGCCCGAGCACCGCGGAGGTCCACGCCTGGATCGGGTATTCGAGGAACGTGCGGAGGTTCGCGATCGAGAGCGGCCGCGTGCGCGCCGGGTTCGCGGCGGCGGCCGGGGCGTCGGTGAGGCCGAGCTCGTCCCGGAGCTGCGCGAGAGATGGCGCGTCGAGCAGCTCCTGCAGGCCGTCCTCGTCGGGGACCGCGTGCCCGTGCGCGCGGAGGTGATCGCGCACCGTGTCGCGCACCTCGATCGCCCAGCGCTCGCGCCGCGCGGCCGGCAGGATCGTGGTGTCGGGCGACGTGAAGCGGTGCAGCGGGTGATGCCGCGTGATCGCGGCGAGCGCCTCGCGCGACGACCCGGTGCCGAGGTAGGGCGCGAGCGCGTCGGCGAGCTCGAGCACGACCGAGCTCGGCCCGAGCGGCTGCCCGCTCTTGGCCTCGATCGCGACGTACGACAGGTGCAGCGCGTCGCGCGCGCCGAGCAGCACCTCGAGGAACGCGGCGCGATCGCGATCGCGAGGCGAGACATCCCCGGCACGCGACTCGCGCCGCAGGTCGAGCGGGCTCGGCTGATCGCCCGCCGGGAACGCGCCCTCGTCGAGCCCGACCACGAACGTCGCGCGCGCCGGGATGCCATGCATTGCCTGCAGCGGCGCGATCATCACGCCGGACGCGAGTGGCTCGCCGCGATTCGCCCGCGCATCGCCGAGCGTCTGCACGGCGTGCTCGCGCGCCTCGCGAAACCCGACGCGGCGCCCGTCGCGATCGAGCCGCGCGAGGCCGGCGAGCATCGCGCGCGTGCGCTCGATGTCGCGCGAGATGTCGACCTCGGCGCGCTCGCGGTTCGGCGCGATCAGGTAGGCGTCGACCAGGCCGACGAACAGCTCGGCCCACTCGCGCAGCGAGCACTCGCGATCGGCGAGCCACGCGGCGTCGGCGCAGAGCGAGCGCACGAGCAGCGCGTAGGTCGCCGCGCTCGCCTGCAGATCGGCCGGAACCTCCTCGGGCGCGACCTCGAGATCCGCGATCCGCACCGGGCCGCGCTGGGCGCGCTCGCCGACCATGAACGCCCCGAGCGCGAGGCGGCGCACGCCCTGATCCCAGTGGAACTGGCCGCGGTGATCCTCGAGGTACGTGCCGTCGAACGCGTTGGCGTCGGCGCCGTGCGCGATGCCGAGTCGCTCGGTCCACCGGATCCAGTCGTCGGCGTCGACGTGCGGGAACCGCGCGATCACCGCGGGGTGCGTCATCACGCGCAGGAGATCGCGGCGCGCCATCGTCGAGGTCGGCAGCTCGAGCAGCGCGAGGACGGCCTCGGCGATCCGGCCGCGATCGTCGATCGGCGCGTCGATCAGGTGGCACGGGAGGCCGACCGCCTCGAACGCCGATGCGGTCTGCGCCAGGTAGCGCTCGACGTTGCCGGCGACCCACACCGCGATCTCGTGGGCCCGCAGCGTCGGATCGGCGTCGAGCAGCCGGCGCGCCTCGTCGGCGACGACCTCGATCTCGCGCCGCGCGTTCGGGCACGCGTGCACCGTGATGCCGGCCTCGGGCAGCGCGACCGTCGCGGGCGCGCGCGCCATCACATCGGCGAGCAGCCGGGTCCGCGCCGTCGGGGCGTCGCCCTCGACGAAACGATCGTCGAGGTCGCCATCGGTGCGCTCGACGAGCGCGGCGAGCGTGTCGCGCACCGGGCGACCCCACAGGACGAGCGGCAGCGGATCGCCGTGGGGCGTGTCGGTCCCGAGCTCGGCGGCACGCTTGCGGCCGAGCACGTCGTCCCACAGCTCGCGACACGGATCGAGCAGGTAGATCGTGACGTCGGAGTGCTGCGCGAGCTCGGTCAGCGCCTCGAGCTGTGCGCGCGCGAGGAACGTCATGCCGAACACCGCGACCGGGCGCGCGAGCCTGGGCGACGCGATGCCCGCGCGCCGGCGGGCCCACGGCAGCATCGGTGTCGGCACGACCGGATGCTCGACGACACCGAGCCTCCCGAGCGCCATCCCGATCAGCCGCGCCTGCCACGCCGCCATCGCGGTGTCGGGCTTGTCGGCGAGGTCCTGCGGCACGCGACCGCCGAGCAGCGCCGGCATCCAGTCGGGGCGTGTCATCGCGTAGTTCCACGTCAGGTACGCCAGGTGATCGGCGAGCTGCACGCGCCGCGGCCCGGCGCGATCGCCGGCGTCCGGTGCGGCCGCGAGGTAAGCCGCGACCGCCGGCATCTGGCGTACCGCGCCCGGATCGGCGAGCACCGACGCGATCGCCGCAGCGAGCTGGCGCCGATCGAGCGCGGCGAGGCGCCCATCGTCTCCCCAGGTGCGCGCGACGAACCGATCGAACGTCAGCACGTCGAGCCCGGTCGCGATGCCGCGCGCGAACGCGATCTCGCGCTGCAGCCAGCGACCGATCAGGTGGCTGCCGATCACGATCGTCGCCGGCGCGAACGGGTCGAGCGGAGGCAATGCCTCGAGCAGCGCGTCGAGGAGGCCCTCGGCGCGGTTGCCGTGGACCGCGCGGAGCATCAGGCAGCTCCGGGTACGATCATCTTGAGCGCGCCGGGGACGATCGTGAACCGCGCGGGCAGGTTCCCGAGGTTCTCGCCGTCGACGTCGAGCTCGACGATGTCCTTCGGATCGATCGGCTCGGCGTCGACCGTCTTCGCGCGGCGCACCGAGACCTTGTCCATCGCGAGGTGCGTGCCCTTGTAGAGCTTGCGGCCGCTCGCGACCAGATCGCCGAACCCGAAGTCGCCCATCGCGACGACGTCGAACTGGCCGTCGTCGAGCTCGGCGTTCGGCGCCACCATCATCGCGCCGCCGAAGAACCGGCCGTTGGCGACCGCGACCGTGCTGATCGTCGCCTCGACGCGCTCGGCGCCGTCGAACACGAGCTGCACGCGCTTGTTCTTGTACGACCACGTGGCGCGCGCGGTCGCGAGCGCGAACGACAGCCGGCCGAGCTTCTTGCCGCTCTCGTTGACCAGCCGATCGACGACACCCGACACGCCGAACGACGTGATGTTCGCGAACATGCGCGTCGCCCGCGTGCCGTCGCGCCGGGTGTACTCGAGGCGGCCGACATCGATCGGCTTCACGTGATTCGCGGCGACGACCTGGACCGCCGCCGGAAACTCGGTCGGCAACTCGAGCGTGCGCCGGAAGTCACCTCCGGTGCCGAACGGGATCAGCGCGAAGCTCGCGTTCGGCGCGATCGGCGCGCCTGCATCGTCGAAGAAGCCGTTGACCACCTCGTTCACCGTCCCGTCGCCACCGATCGCGACGATCCGCTCCGCGCCCGCCGCCAGCGCCGCGCGCGCGAGCTCGGTCGCGTGGCCGGGCCCGGTCGTGATCGCCTCGTCGAACGGAAACGCGCGGACGATCGTGTCGGCGAGCTCGGTCCACCGCTTCCCGAGTTTCCCGCCCTGGGAATTCGGGTTGACGATCACGGTCGTCTTCGGAGCCAGCACGCTCGGACCTTACCAGCCACCCCTGTCAGGCGGGGAGGGTTCGACGATCCCGGCAGCGCGAGCGAATGGGCTGCCCGCGCCCGGTTCGCGCGGTCTGCGGCTAGCCCGGACCGTCGCGCAGGGCGCGATCGATCTTGGTCTTGATCTCGACGTAGCGGCGCAGAAAGTCGTAGTGCCGCTCCTTGAACGCCTGCGTGTAGCGGCGCTCGCGAGCCTTGGCGCGCCAGGCCTCGGCGAGCTCGTCGAGGCGCGCGAGCAGCTTCTTGGCGTCGTCGAACGGCGAGATCAGCGTGCGCTGGCCGAGCGTCTCGACGAGGTCGACCTTGCCGTTGTCGCTCGGGCCGAGGAACGTGAGCACGACGGTGTCGGGGTGCTGGTTGCGGATCGTGCGCGCGATCGTGCGCGCCGGCAGATCGGTGACGTCCTCGGCGACCATCGCGTAGTGGAACGGCGCCGAGCTGATCCGATCGAGGCCCTCGCCACCGCTCGTCGCGTGGACGAACGTGAAGTTCTCGGGCTTGGCTTCCTCGACCGCGCTGACGAAGTCGTCGACCTCGTCGATCACGAGGACGCGGAGCTCCATGTTGCCGACGTTGCGGTTCGGATCGCGGCCCTGCGAGCGCTCGACCGCCTCGATCGCGCGGCGCTCGGCGTCCATGAAGTGGCGGAGGAACTCGTCGTGGACGCGGCGGATGTCATCGAGGATCGTGTCGACCTCGCGCTTGCCGACCGAGCGGAACGCGGCGTCGAACACGCGCTCCTTCAGGTACGCGACCGAGTCGGGCGCCTTCAGGATCAAGTCGATCGCGCCGGCGCGGATCGCCTGGACCGCGTCGTCGTACGAGCGGCGCGGCGTGAGCGCGATGATCATCGAGGTCGGCGAGCGCTCCTTGAGTGCGGCGATCGTCGAGATGCCGGCCGGTGGCGACGGCGTGTCGATGTCGATCAGCATCACCGAGAAGAACTGCTTGTCGACCAGCGCGAGCGCGGCGTCCGCATCGGTCACGCACGTGACGTGGAGGTGGGCCTCCGAGAGCAGCTGCTGGATCCCCGCATGGACACGCGCGTCACCGTCGAGCACGAGCACCTCGACGCCGACGAGCGAGTGCGCGCCCGACGTCTGCCGATACTGGACCGAATGTTCAATGGTGGTCATCGACCCTTTCAACGTTCGCACGAAACCGGAGACCCTGGACGAGCAACGCCCCACCGACTCCGGCGAGCGCGAGGTCGATCAAGAGCACCGCGATCATGAGACCCCGGCCGCGGCGGGGCGCGGCGAGCGAGGCGTCGGGCGGCGGCAGCGAAGGCCGCACCGGAGGCACGCCGGGGATCGATGGGCGCACCGGCTGATCGGTCGTCGCACGCTCGACGATCTGGCGGGCCTGCGGCTGCGAGGGTCGCGGGGCGGGCATCGGCGCCCCGGCCATGGTCGACGGCATCCCGGGCGGCGAGCTGCCGAGCGCGGGTGGCGGCATCTGCGGCGGCTGCGACAGATAGCCGGGCGGCTTTGGCGAGACCGGCTTGGATGGCGAAGCCGGCTGGCGATCCCAGCGCGCGTCGTCCGCGATCTTGTGGGTCGGCGCCAGCCGCGGGGCCTCGATCGGCGGCGGCGAGGAGGCGATGCCCGTCGTGCGCGCACCGCACCCGCCACAGAACCGGGAATCCGGTTCGTTGTCGGTCCCGCAGGTCGGGCAACGCATCCCGTCAAATGCTAACCCAGCTGCATCGGAGACACCTCATTCTCCTCGCTGATCCAACAGCCACCCCGTGATACCCTCGGGGGTAGTCGTGTCGCAGATCCTCGATCGCGTCCTCACGGCGGCCCGCCAGCTCGGTGCCTCGGACGTCCACCTGAAGGCCGGCCTGCCGCCCATCTTTCGTATCAAGGGGGACCTGCGCACGGTGCGCGACGTGCCCGCCCTCACCCGCGAGGCGATCGCCCAGTTCGCGGTCCACATGATGAACGACCGGCAGCGCGCCGAGTTCGAGCAGAACCTCGACATCGACCTCGCCTACGGCACGCCGGATGGGGTGCGCTACCGCGCGAACCTGTTCCAGCAGCGCGGCTCGGTCGGCATGGTGCTGCGCCTGATCCCTCCCGAGGTCCCGTCGTTCGAGTCGCTCAACCTGCCCAAGGCCGTGCTCGCGCTCGCCGAGCACCCGCGTGGCGTGGTGCTGGTCACCGGGGCGACCGGCTCGGGCAAGTCGACCACGCTCGCGGCGATGATCGACTACATCAACACGCAGCACGCGTACCACATCGTCACCGTCGAAGATCCGATCGAGTACACGTTCCGGGACAAGCGCTCGGTGATGAACCAGCGCGAGATCGGGTTCGACACGATGTCGTTTGCGCGGGCGCTTCGCGCGGCGCTGCGTCAAGATCCGGACGTGATCCTCGTCGGCGAGATGCGTGACTTCGAGACCGCGCAGATCGCGATGACCGCGGCCGAGACCGGCCACCTCGTGCTGTCGACGCTCCACACCAACGACGCGACCGAGACGATCAGCCGCATCATCTCGATGTTCCCGACGCACCAGCAGCAACAGGCGCGCCTGACGCTCGCGAGCGTGTTGCGCGGCGTGGTCTCGCAGCGGCTCCTGCCGCGTGCCGACGGCAAGTCGATGGTCCCGGCGATCGAGCTGATGGTGAACACGGAGCGCGTCCGCGAGATGATCGAGGACCCGGTCCGCACCCGCGAGATCAAGGACGCGATCACCGAGGGCCTGCACCCGTACGGCATGATGTCGTTCGATCAGAGCCTCGCGGCGCTCGTCAAGCAGCGCCTGGTCACCTACGAGGAAGCGGTCAAGAACTCGACCACGCCGAACGACTTCGCGCTGCTGTTTCGTGGCGTCTCCGGAGGGAACACCGCGGGGTGGTCTCCGGGCGCCGAGTCCAAACCCGGAGCACTTGGCAATGACGAGTTCGAAATCGAGAGCTTCGATAAATAGCGTCGCGATCGTCGTGATCGCGCTGCTGACGATGACCGGGCTCGCCGAGGCCGGACGCAAGCGCATCGTCGTGCTCGACTTCGAAGGGCCCAAGGCCGCGCAGTTCCAGGCCGACCTGGTGACCGCCTTGAAGAAGGCCAACACGGTCTATGCGACGTCGAAGTGGAACTCCGCCGCCGACGACATGGACGCGTCGAAGGTCACCGAGAAGAACGTCAAGAAGGTCGCCAAGAAGCTCAAGATCGACGGCGTCATCGAGGGCAAGATCGAGAAGCGCCGCGACGAGTACATCGTCAAGCTGAAGCTGCGTGGCAAGGACGGCGATGTCGTCGCGACCGTGAACACCAAGGCCGAGGGCTCGCACCTCGATGGCTCGGCGATGAAGGACATCAAGGACGAGCTGATCCCGCGGCTCGACGAGCTCGCGGTGAACCGCGGTGGTGGCGGCGACGACGACGAAGACGCGACCCCACCGCCGAAGAAGGAGCCCAAGAAGGAGCCCAAGAAGGAGCCCAAGGTCGAGAAGACCGACGACGACGACGACAGCGACTCGCCGCCGCCGAAGAAGGGGTTCTCGAAGAAGCACCCGGTCAAGGGCAACGACTCGACCGACGAGGACAGCGATGCGCCGCCGCCCAAGAAGGCGGAGAAGGCTCCCAAGAAGGAGCCGAAGAAGGCCGCCAAGCACGACGACGACGACGACGCGCCGATCCCGCCGCCGAAGAAGACCGCGAAGAAGGCGGAGAAGGCCGCGAAGGCCGACAAGACCGATGACGAAGAGGCCTCGACCGACGAGGACGCGCCGAAAAAGCCGACCAAGAAGCCCAAGAAGGTCGCCAAGGTCGACGACGACGGCAACGTGATCGAGGACTCGAGCGAGCCCGCCGATGACGGCGAGGCGAGCGCGGCGATGACGTCGCCGGGCGAGCGCGCGGTCGACATCGTCGCCGGGTTGTCGTTCATGGCGCGCCGGATGGGCTTCACCTACAGCGCCGACCTCGGCAAGCCGCCCCCGGGCTACAAGGGCGTGCCGGTCGGTGGCTTCCTGGTCGACGCGACGCTGTTCCCGGCGGACATCTCGCACAAGCGCGACGACATGCTGAAGAACCTCGGCCTCACCGTGATGGTCGACAAGGTGATCAAGATCAGCAGCAAGGTGAACCTGATGGGGACGCCGACCACGCTCGCGACCAGCGAGATGCACTACGCGATCGGCGCGGTGTTCCGCTATCCGTTCAACAAGACCGCGACTTCGCCGGTGATCGGCGCGAGCCTGCGGTACGGCGGCCAGTCGTTCACGGTCGAGCGCAACACCGAGGCCGACATCCCGAACGTGTCCTACAAGATCATCGACCCGAGCGTGTTCGTGAAGTACCCGGCGAACGACAAGATCACGCTCAACGCGAGCCTCGGGTTCATGTTGATCACGGCCGCCGGTGACATCACGACGACCACCCAGTACGGCGGCGCGTCGATCACCGGCTTCGAGGGCGAGCTCAGCGGCGACTACGCGATCACCAAGAACCTGTTCGCGCGCGCGGCGTTCCGGTTCGAGACCATCGGGTTCAAGTTCAAGGGCACCGGTATGCAGTCGACCGGCCGCGACGCCGACCCGATGCAGGACGTGTTCGGCGCGCGCGACACCTACGTCGGTGGCGCGGTCACGCTCGGTTACGCGTACTGAGGGCGACGCTCGCCATCGCGCTCGCGGCGTGTGGGACCGGACCCGCGCCGCGGACGCCGGCCGCGGTCCCCGTCGCGTGGCGGGTCGCGGTCCAGGGCGACCTGAGCACGGCGATCGGCGCCGCGCTGGTGACGCACGGCGCGCGGCCGAGCGTGTTCGCGCGCGGCCTGATCTCGCTCGAGCGCTCGACGGCCGTGCTCGCGGACGTCGGCCAGCCGGGGACCGGCGCCGAGTTTTCCGGCGTCGCGTACGGCGGCTACACGATCACCGGGACCGACGGGTTTCACTACGGCTTCACCTTCGCGCCGGACACCGCGGTCCGCTACTACGACCTCGACCCGGGCATCCTCGCGCTCGCGCTCTCGCCGAGTGGCGCGTTCGCGGCGCGGTACGACGCCGGTGCCATGACCCCATCGTGGCTGGGCCCGATCGGGCCCGCGGACCTCGTCGAGCTTCGCGTCGCGGGCTGGCTCGCCGACGGCGATGTCGCCGTGGCCGCGGTCGCGGCCGAGCGCCAGGAGATCACCGTGATCCACGTCGCCGACGGCACGCAGCCGAGCCGCGCGATGATCCCGCGCGGGCCGATCGCGGTCGCGCCGCGTGGCGGGACGCTCGCGCTGCTCGTCGAGGAGCGCGCGCGCTGCGAGACCTGCATGGACCTCGAGGTGCGCGAGCTCGTCGGTGGCCGCCGGCTGCGACGCGTGCCGTTCCTGTGGGTCGACGGCGGCGGGTTCGTGCCGCTCGACGACGATCGCGATCCGTACGGCTCGGTGACGTTCGGGTTCGACGGCACGCTCGCGTGGGCCTACAGCTATGGTGAGGCCCACCACAACGACGCGTCTCCGTGGTCGGCCTATAGCAAGGACACGTGCAGCTACGAGGTGTTCGATGCCGTCCGCGGCGGGTCGCCGATCCGCACGAGCGAGCGCCTCGCCGGCGAGTGGGGCGCGCTCGTGAAGGCGTGCCTGGTCCGCGCGCTCCTGCCGACGACGGATGGTGGGGCGCTGGCCGTCGTCGTCCACGACAGCGCGACCGCCGAGGTCGTGAAGTTCGCGACGCCGCCGTGATGCGACGATCGTGGTAGATCTCCACGGCCATGAAAGCCGCTGACGTCCGCAAGGCCTTCCTCGAGTTCTTCCGCGCGAAGGGCCACGCGATCGTGGCCTCGAGCTCGCTGGTGCCGAGCAACGACCCGACGCTGATGTTCACGAACGCCGGCATGGTCCAGTTCAAGGACGTGTTCACCGGCGTCGAGAAGCGCGACTACAAGCGCGCGACGACGTCGCAGAAGTGCGTGCGCGCGGGCGGCAAGCACAACGACCTCGACGAGGTCGGCAAGACGCCGCGCCACCACACGTTCTTCGAGATGCTCGGCAACTTCTCGTTCGGCGACTACTTCAAGGCCGACGCGATCGCGTACGCGTGGGAGCTCCTGACCGAGGTCTACAAGATGGACACCTCGCGCATGTGCGTGACCGTGTTCGGCGGCGACGATGTCGAGCTCAAGGGCGTCGCGGCCGATGACGAGGCACGCGCGCTGTGGAAGCAGGTCACCGGCTGGGGCGACGAGCGCGTGATCGGGCTCGGCAAGGCCGACAACTTCTGGATGATGGGCGACACCGGTCCGATGGGCCCGTGCACCGAGATCCACGTCTACATGGGCGACGGCCCGGTGGTGTGGCCGACCCGCGATCCGGCGACCTGGAAGGGCTGGCTCGAGATCTGGAACAACGTGTTCATGCAGTTCGAGCGGCGCGAGAAGGACGGCCCGCTCTATCCGCTGCCGGCGCCGTCGATCGACACCGGTGCGGGACTCGAGCGCATGGCGAGCGTGCTCCAGGGCAAGAAGTCGAACTACGACACCGATCTGTTCACCGACATCCTCGCGAAGATCGCGGCGATCGCGGGCGCGAAGTACGGCGACGATCCGGAGAAGGACACCGCGATGCGCGTGATCGCGGATCACGCACGCTGCTCGACGTTCCTGATCGCGGACGGCGTGTCGCCCGACAAGGGCAAGCGCGAGTACGTGCTGCGCCGGATCTTCCGGCGTGCGGTGCGCCACGGCAAGCAGCAGCTCGGCATCGAGCAGCCGTTCATGCACGAGGTGTGCGGCACCGTGATCGACGTCATGAAGGCGCAGTACCCGGAGCTCGAGACTCGCCGCGCGACGATCGAGAAGACGGCGCGTGCCGAGGAGGAGCTGTTCCGCAGGACGCTCGCGAACGGGCTCGGGCTGCTCGACGAGGAGTTCGCTCATCTGCAGAAGAGCGGCGCGCGCGTGGTGTCGGGCTCGACGGTGTTCAAGCTGTACGACACGTTCGGCTTCCCGGATGACCTCACCGAGATCGTCGCCGGCGAGCGCGGGTTCACGATCGATCGCGAGGGCTTCACCGCCGAGCTCGCCAAGGCGAAGACGCTCAGCAAGTTCGCGGGCTCGGGCCAGGAGGCGATCGGCACCGAGGTCAAGACCGTCGCCGGCGAGGTCGGCGCGACGAAGTTCCTCGGCTACGAGGGTCGCGGTACGCGCGGCGAGGGCACGATCAAGGCGATCCTGGTCGACGGCAAGCGCGTCCCGAGCGCCGCGGCCGGCGACAGCGTGCAGCTGATGTTCGACCAGACGCCGTTCTACGCCGAGTCCGGCGGCCAGATCGGCGACGCCGGTATGGTGACCACCGCGGCGGGCGCGACGATCGCGATCGGCGACACCAAGAAGCCGGCGGCGGACGTCCACGTGCTGCTCGGGCTCGTCGAGGAAGGCGCGATCGCGGTCGGCGATCAGGTCAACTTCACGGTCGACGATTCCCGCCGCGAGATGATCCGCGCGAACCACTCGGCGACGCACCTCCTGAACCACGCGCTCAAGACCGTGCTCGGCTCGCACATCGCGCAGAAGGGCTCGCTGGTCGCGCCCGATCGGCTGCGCTTCGACTTCGCGCACTTCTCGCCGATGACCGAGGACGAGAAGCGCCGCGTCGAGGATCTCGTGAACGCCGAGATCCGCGGGAACGCCGACAGCAAGGTCGACGTGATGCCGATCGAGCAGGCCAAGCAGCGCGGCGCGGCGATGATGTTCGGCGAGAAGTACGGCGACGTCGTGCGCGTCGTGCAGATCGGCAACGACTCGCTCGAGTTCTGCGGCGGCACGCACGTGCGGCGCGCCGGCGACATCGGGCTGTTCAAGATCCTCAGCGAGGGCGGCGTCGCACAGGGCGTGCGGCGCATCGAGGCGGTGACCGGCGCGGGCGCGTTCGCGTATCTGCGCGACCTCGAGGCCGAGCTCGGCAAGACGGCGCACGCGCTGGGCCTCAAGGGCCAGCTGTTCGAGGTCGCCGCGCGCGCCGACAAGGTCGTCGCCGACGGCAAGGTGCTCGGCAAGGAGCTCGCGTCGCTCAAGTCCAAGCTCGCGCAGGGCGGGGGCGGGCGCGACCTCCTGAGCGAGCGCGTCACGATCAACGGCATCGAGGTGCTCGCGGTCGCGATCGACGTCGACGACGCCAAGGTGCTGCGCGACACCGGCGATCAGCTGCGCGACAAGCTCGGGTCCGGCGTCATCGTGCTCGCCGGCACCGGCGGGTCCGAGGTCAAGCTGCTCGCGATGGTCACCAAGGACCACGTCGCGAAGATCCAGGCCGGCAAGCTACTCGGCGAGATCGCGACGATGCTCGGCGGTCGCGCAGGCGGCAAGCCCGACCTCGCGCAGGGCGGCGGCAAGGACGTCGCCGGCGTGCCGGCCGCGCTCGAGGCGGCCCGCAAGTGGATCGCCGATCACTCGATCAGTTGATGATGTCGGTCAGGTTGAGCCCGCCCGGATACCAGTAGCTCGTGTACTGGCCGTAGCCGTACACCGTGATGCCGAACGGCATCGAGCCGCTGATGTTGTGGCTGCCGTCGCCGCCCGGGCCCGCGGTGAGCGGATAGACGCGGGCGAGCGCGAAGCCCGACGCGCCGACCGCGGTGAACGTGACCGGCGCACCGTCGAGCATCACGGTCGCGCCGACCGGCGCGGTGACGTCGACGTAGTTGCTCTCGTAGTTGGTCGGCGCGTGGAACAGGTACGAGTTGCGGAACTGCTCGACCGGCACCGCGAGGGTCATCGCCGGATCGCCGGTGCCGCCGCCGGCGTTCTGGCCCTCCATGTACTGGGCGACGAGCACCTTCTGATCGGCGGTGATGAGGAAGCTCGCGGTCGTGCCGGAGATCTCGACGAAGTCGCCGGCGTTCGCGATCGTCGTCGGCGCGCCGGGCTGCGGCGGCTCGTACGTCAGGTTCGTGCCGGCGCCGGTCGCGATGATGCGGACGACCTCGGCCTTGCCGCTCGGGATCGACGTGACCGCGGGCGCGTTGATCATGTAGCGGCGACCGAGCGCGTCTACCGAGAACATCGACTCCTCGATGTGATCGCAGGCCGCGACGCCGTCGGGGACATCGACGCAGTAGTGACCGCTGATCACCTGGACCGGCTTGTCGCCGGAGATCGACGAGCCAGTGAAGTCGCCGTCGCGCGAGGTCAGCTCGATCACGTCGCCGGCCATCAGCGCGACGGTCTGCGGGGTTCCCGCGGCGAACGCGGGGGCGCCGCCACCGGCGATCGAGTTGGCCTTCGTGTTGATGGTGACGTTCGTGCCGTCCATCATCGCGGTGACCGCGAACTCGCTGCCGTTGACGTTCGCGAGTCCAGCCCAGGAGGCCGCGAGGTAGTTGTTGCGCCACACGTTGGTCGGCAGCAGCAGCGACGCGTCGTTGCTGAACGAGAAGTCGCTGCCCTTGGCGTACTCGAGCGTGTTGAACTGGTAGACCGTGACCGGCTGGTTCGAGCGCACGTGGTACGCACCCTTCGGCGCGAGCGCGGCCTGACCCATCGAGCCGTCGATGCACGCGTCGGTCGCGGCGCCGGGACACAGCTTGAGCGCCAGTTGCCACGGCAGGATCTGCACCTTCACCGTGTTCGCGGGCACCACGACGGACAGCGGGGTCGTCAGCGCGCCGTCCTCGATCGTCAGGGTGGCGTCGGCGTTCGCGGTGTTCGCGATCGCGATCGCGAAGTCGAACGACGTGCCGGCGGTGTTGCCGGTGATCGTCGGGTAGTACTCGCAGCCGATGTACGACGAGCCGAGCACCTGGGCCGCGCACGCACCGGTGCACGCACCGGTGTTCGCATCGCACGCTTCGCCCTGCGCGGGATCGCACACCGCATCGATGTAGCCGGTGCCGTCGGCAGTGCAGGTGTGCGACGAGTTGCCGGTGCACGTGCCGGTCTGCGGCACGCAGACGGCGCAGCCGATGTCCGGCGCGCACACCGAGCCACAAGTGTCGCCGGCGTGGAAGTGGCCATCGGCGCCACACACCAGCGACTTCATGCCGTCGCAGGTGATCGCACCGGCGGTGCACGGTCCTTCGTTCCGTGTACTGGGTCCGCAGCCGATCGCGGCCACGATGGCGCAAGCAAAGTAAATTCCCCTCATGAGCGGAGGGTATGCCCATTCCGAGACCGCGTGGGAGGCAGATTCAGCGCGTCAGCTCGGCCGCGAGAGCCAGGGCACGGTTCGCGTAGGCGGTGGCCGCGTGGTCCTTGGCCAGCGTCCGATAACACGCCGCGGCGTGGGGTCGGTCGGCATCCGCCTCGCAGCCCTTGGCGTCGACGATGATCTCGAGGAGCGCGACCGGGACGCCGAGCGCACCCAGAGCCGCGTGGTGGCCGATCAGCGATCGAGCATCCTGCCATGCGCCGACGCGGACCAGGCCGCCGAGGACGGTGCCGGCGACGGCTCGGTTGTCGTCGTCGAGCTCGGTCAGCTCGGCCTCGATCAGCGGGCGCGCCCCGATCGGGTCGCCGCCGTTCGCGAGCACCATCGCGGCACCGATCGCGATGTGGTGATGGCTGTTCTCGCCGGTCGCGGGGAGGTACGGCAGGTCGTCGATGACGTGCTGCATCCGCGCGCGATCAGCCGCCGCGAGCTGGTGATCGGGCGCCTTGTTCGCCGAGTTCTGGAGCGCGAGCAGCATCGCGTAGATCGCCTCGGGGGCCTTGCTCGCGACCGGCGCGCGCGCCACGACGCGATCGAACGCGTCGACCACGCTCGGCCAGTCGGTCCGGTCGGCCTCGGCGCGTGCCCACTCGAGCTCCGCGAGGTAGTAGGTCACGTTGTACGACTCGGGCCCGTCGGGCGCGAGATCGAGGAACGTGCGGTAGGCGTGGAGCGCCGCGTCCGAGATCGCGGGATCGCGGGTGTGCTCGCTCTCCACGTGCCACGCCTCGGCGAGCGCGCCGACGAACGCGACGACCCGGACCTCGCACGCGCTCGTGTCGCTCGCACCGAGCTGGCGCGCGCGCCGGATGTCGGCGACCGAGCTCTCGAGCGCCGCGACCGAGGCGGTGCGATCGAGCAACGTCTCGTGGAGCTGGAGCACGGCGGACTGCAGCTCGCAGCGCGCGGTCGCGCCGGTCGGGCGCAGGCCGAGCTGGTGGGCGACGAGCGGGAGCGCGGCGACGACGTTGCCGTGCGCGGCGAGCGCGCGCGAGGCGAGCCGCTCGCGCATCCCGTGCTCGGTCACGTCGGCAAAGTCGACGAACGCCTGCAGGGTGTCGCCCGCGATCCCTCCGGCGGCGCTGGCCCAGCCGCGCACCGCCGCGGCGGCGACCAGCGGATCGGGGCCGTCGTTGGCGGCGCCGCGAAACACGGCGACCGCGTCGGCCGGGCGCTGATCGCCGAGCGCGCGCCAGCCGCAGCGGTACGCGAGCAGCTGCCGCACGTCGGCGGACGCGGCCGGTTGCGGCGCGCACGGATCGGCGGGCGGCGTGAATCCGAGCGCCGCGAGTCGATCGGGATACGCGGCCGCGACGCGCGCGAGGATCGCGTTCGCGCGCGCGAGATCGCGACGCTCGACCGACGCCACGGACGCGTGGAATCGCGCGAGCCGCAGGGACGCGCGGAGATCGACCTCGGGCGGTGGGATGCTGGCGACCAGCTCGTCGAGACAGCGCTCGAGCGCGTGCTCGCCGGCGAGCGCCTCGGCGAGCGGTCGGTCGCGACGCGCGCTCGCGAGCGCGGTCTCGAGTTGCTCGCAGCGCACGAGCGCCGGGTCGTCGCCGTGCGGGACCGGCGGCAGCCACGGGATGGTCACCGGCGCGTTCAGGCCGTCGTGCACCTGCACGCGCGTCGTGGCGCTGTAGTCGTAGGTCTTGACCGATTGCCCGGCCGCGGTCCCGACCGACGCGATCACGAACAGCGCGCTGGCGAGGATCCGCACCGTGGTTCGAGACTATCATGGCCGTGATGGGGGTCCGGCGTGTCGTCGTCGCGTGCGCGGTGCTCGTCGCGTCGCACGCGCACGCCGAGGTGATGCGCGCGCACGGCTTCGCGGTCGGGCCCGCCGAGGTCGCGAGTGTCGAACCCGCGCTCGCCGCGCTCGCCGCCGACCCCGCCCTCGTCGCGTGCGCGAAGCCGGGCGCGGTCGGTACGCTCGCGCTCGTCGTCGAGACCTCGGCGACTGGCACGATCGAGTGGGCGGACGCGATCGACGCGACGGCGACCACGCCCGAGGCGGCCGCGTGCCTGGTCGCCGCGGTGCTGCACCGGCCGCTCGCGCTGCGCGGCACGACCGGGCGCACGTTCGTGCGGATCGATCTCGAGTGGGGCGCGCGCACGCGGACGACCGTGCCACCGACGATCGTCGAGGGTTCGCCGACACTCGTCGGCAGCCTCGACAAGAGCATCATCAACCGGATCTTGCACCGTCGCGAGGCCGAGCTCGATCGCTGCGTCGGCACGACCGCGACCACGCAGTTCGATCTCGCGTTCGTGATCGCGGTCGACGGCAGCGTGGCCGAAGCGCACGTCGTGTCCGCGACCCCACCGGTCGCCGATGCCGTCTCGGCGTGCGTGGTCTCGGTGATCCGTGGCTGGCGCTTTCCGAAGAACGGCGGGCTCGTGCAGGTGCGCTGGCCGATCGCCTACACGACGTACGCCCCCGAGCCGGTCGCGCCGGTCGTGCGCGCGCTGCCGCTGCCGGCGCAGCTCGAGGGCACCGTCGCCTCGATGGTCGAGGCCGCCGACGGCCGGTTGCTCGTGGGCACGCGCGGCCTCGGTGTCTACCGGTTCGACGGCGCGACCGCCGTGCGCGTGGCGTGGCCGATCGACGCGACCAGCGCCGAGCGCGTCGTGCCGCTCGGCGGCGAGCGCTACGCGGTGCTCGGCGAGCACGGCGCGAGCCTCGTCGATCCGGCGGGTGTGCACCCGGTGACCGCGTGCGCGGCGCGCGCGGCGCTGGCGACCGCCGACGGCGACGTCTGGATCGGCTGCGCGCGCGGCCTCGTGCGGGTCCGCGCCGGCAAGGCCGAGCCGGTGCTCGCGCTCGACACCGAGGGCCCGGTCACCGCGCTCGCGCACGCCGACGGCAACGCGCTGTGGGTCGCGCAGGGTGGGCACGTCTATCACTACGATCCGGCGATCGATCGCTATCGCGCGCCGCAGGTCGGCCGCGGGCACGGCTTCGCGATCGATCGCGGCGGGCAGACCTGGGCGTTCGGCGAAGGCGGGCTCGCGCGCCTGCCGGCCGGCACCTGCATGCTCGCGTGCGGCGCCAAGCTCGAGCTGATCGCCGCGGCGTGGGATCGCGCCGGCGGCGTGTGGATCGTCGAGGCCGACGGGCTCCGCCGCATCGACCTGGCGACCCGCGAGGTCTCGCCGCCGACGTCCGGCGTGCGCGACGTGATCGTCACGCGCGACGGCGGCGTCGTGGTCGCGACCGACGGCGGGCTCGGCGCGATCGCCCCGGTGCGCGCACGCGCGATGGGCCACGACGGCGAGCACCTCTATCACGTGGCCCGCACCGCGCGCGGCCTCATGGTGTCGGACCTGCCCGACGTGCAGTGGCTCGCCGATCCGACCGGCGCGCTCGTGTTCGTCGAGGCCGGTCGGGTGTGGCGGAGCGACGGCACCACGCTGCGGCCGATCGTCGAGCTCGCCGGCGACGCCGCGGCGACGATCTGGGCGCTCGACTGGTCCGCGACCGCGGTGATGCTCGGCACCGACGCCGGCCTGTTCGCGGGGACCGCGCGCGTGCCGGGCACCGACGCGGTAGGACCGGTGCACGCGCTCGCGCGCGTCGGCGACACGCTGTGGATCGGCGGGCCGCGCGGGCTGTGGACGCTGCGTGGCAGCGCGCTCGCGCACGTGCGCACCGAGGCGGTCGCGCAGCTCGCGACCGGCAAGGTCGGCGCGCGCACGCTGGTCGTCGCGGCGACCGCGAACGGCCTCTTCGTGATCGATGGCGACGACATCCAGCAGATCACGAGCGCGGCCGGGCTCACCGGCGACGCGGTCAGCGCGGTCGCGATCTCCGGCGACACCGTGGTCGCCGCGACCGCGGGCGGGCTCCAGTTCCTCCGCGACGGACGCCTCCCGATCCAGACCCTGTCGCGCGTCGACGGCTACGACGCGGTCCACGTCGGCGCGATGGCCGCAGATCCCGACGGCACGATCTGGCTCGCGACCGACGACGGCCTGCGCGCGGTGCAGCCGATCCCGGCGCCGCCGCAGGTCGCGCTCGACGCCGTCGCGCTCGACGGTCGCGCGTTCGCGATCGGCCCGGGCGGGGCGGTCGACGTGCCGTGGTCGGTCAACGCGCTCGCGATCGCGCCGATCGCGACCAGCTGGATCGATCGCCACGAGAACCTCGTCGTCGAGCTCACCGCGCGGCGCGCCGGCGAGGTCGCGTGGCACGCGATCGGCCCGGCCGGCGAGCGCAGCATCGAGCTCGCCGACCTCGGGGGCGGCGACGTCGAGCTCGCGATCGTCGCGCGCGGCGTCGACGGCGTCGCGAGCACGCCGCTGATCGTGCACCTCGCGATCGGCCGGCCGCCGTGGCGGCGTCCCGCGATCGTGTTCGCCGTGCTCGCGGTGCTCGGCCTCGGCATCGCGCTCGCGCTGCTGGCGCCGCGCGCGTATCGCCGGCGGATCGCGCCGCGGCTCGCGCTCGCCCGCGCCCGCCGCGCGCTGGTCGCCGAGCCGGCGCGGACGTTCGCGATCGCCCTCGCGCTCGGTGACAAGGCGGAGACCGCGCCGTTCCTCGCCGTGCTCGCGCGCGATCCCGCGCTCCCGCCCGACACGATCGCGTGGCTGCGCCTGATCGAGCTGCTCGCGCGCGACCCCGATGCCGGCCTTCGCATGGCCCGCACGCGCGCAACCGTCGCGAGTGCGGATGGCTGGCCGAGCGTGCTCGACTGGCTCGGCCGGATCCACGTCGCGCCGTCGCTCGCCGAGGCCGCGCAGCTCGCGCCGCCCTCGCTCGACGGTCAGCCCGCGCCGCTCGCCGGGCTGGCCGAGGCGCTCGGCGTGCTCGGCGAGGCCGACCGCGAGCGCAACCTCGGCAAGCGCTGGGACTACCTGCGGAGCGCCCACGACTACCTCGCGACGCTCGCCGAGCAAGCCGCGAGCGCGTTGCCGCGCGCGCTCGTCAAGGCGTTCGGCGTGGTGACCACCGAGCTGCGCCGGCGGATCGCCGCGCAGATGCGCGAGCACGACTGGCGCGAGCAGCAGACGCGCGCGGGCAGCGATGGTGGCTTCGACTCGCGCAAGCTGCGATTCGTCGTCGAGAACGAGTTCCCGCGGCCGATCGCGCGCGCCTACTCGCGGCTCGGGATGAGCGGCGACGCCGCCGCGAAGGTGCCGCTGGTCGCCGCGCTGCTCGAGGCGCTGCTCGCGTTCGCCGCGATCGCGCTGTGTGCCGAGGCCCGGTTCGCCAGCGGCGGCGGACCGCTGCGCGACGAGCTGAAGAAGCGGCTGTTGCAGGGCGCGCCGAGCGCGGGTGACTGGCTCGCGCTCGCGCGCTCGGCGTCCGCGATCCTGCGCGCCGACACCGATCGCTGCGCACTGCCCGCGCTGGTCGAGCTGCTCGGCACGGACGGCCTCGCCGCGCTCGACGACGCGGTCGCGCGCCGCAACCGGATGATCCATCGCAACGTCGGGATCACGCGCGCCGACGTCGACGAGCTCGCCGAGCTGCTCGACACGATCCTGTGGTCGCTGTCGGCGATCCGCGAGACCAAGCTGGTCGCGCTGACCGGCGCGCTCGACGGTGGCGACGGCGCGGTCGTCAAGCGGTTCACCGGCCGCCTGCTGCACGGGTTCCACGACGCGCTCGACGAGCTCGTCGTCGAGTGCAACGTCACGTTGCCGCTCGCCGCGCCGTGCCTGGTCGCCCCCCGCGCGCGCCGCGTCGTCGATCTGCGGCCGCTGTGCACGTGGGCCGAGTGTCCGCAGGGCGACGGCTTCCACCTGTTCATGTTCGCACGCGTCGCCGGCAAGGCCGTCGAGTACGTGTCGGCGGAGGGTCACATCAAGAAGGATCGCGATGCGGTCAACGCGCTCGACGCCTGGCTCGCCGATGGTGCGCCGAGTCGCGCGCGCGACGTCGAGCTGCTCGCCGCCGACGTCGAGGTCGGCGACGACGCCAAGCGCCGGCTGCCGGCCGGCTACATCCTGCCGTACGAGGCCGGGCTCGAGATCGACGAGGCGATCGGGCGCGGCGGGTTCGCCGACGTCTACCGCGCGCACAAGGTCGACGATCGGATCCCGATCGCCGTGAAGCTCCTGCCGTACCAGTACCTCCGCGATCCGGGCCTCGTGCGCCGGTTCCGCCAGGAGGCCGCGGCGTGCAGCAAGCTCGACGATCCGCACATCGTGCGCGTGTTCGGGTTCGGCGAGGACGTCGGCGATCAGTTCATCCTCATGGAGCTCGCGACCGGCTGGGACGTCGGCGGCAAGCGCGTGTTCGACGTCGCGGGCCTCCCCAAGCCGCAGGCGCTCGCGGTCGCGCTCGACATCGCGCGCCAGACCCTCGCGGGCCTCGCGTACGTCCACGGCGAGGGCATCATCCACCGCGACATCAAGCCGGCGAACCTGCTGCTGTTCGACGGTGGCGTCGTCAAGATCGCCGACTTCGGCACCGCGCGCACCCGCGAGTCGCTCCACCTGACGCGGACCGGCGTGTTCGCGGCGACGCCGGAGTACATGGCGCCCGAGCAGGCGTCCGGCGCCGAGGTCGATCTGCGCGCGGACCTCTACTCGGTCGGCGTGATGCTCTACGAGCTGCTCGCCGGCACGCTGCCATTCCGCGGCGACACGCCGATCGCGCTCGCGCTCGCGCGCCTGCGCACCGACCCGATCCCGCTCAAGAAGGTGCGTGGCGATCTGCCCAGGCCGGTGCTCGACCTGGTCGGCAAGCTGCTCGCGCGCGAGCCGGACGGTCGACCGCGGACCGCGCTCGAGGCGCTCGGGATGCTCGACGCGGCCACCCCACTCCCGGTGACCGAAACTGGTTGAACCGGCAGGGTAGGTTGCGCATAGTCCGGCCGTGCGCAGCCTCGCCCTCGCGGTCGCCCTCGTCGCGGCCCTCGTCGGCCCGGGCGCGGCGCGCAACGTGACCGGCTATCGCGGCGGACAGAAGCAGGCGATCGAGGTCACCGACGTCGACGGCAAGGACGTCGAGATCCACACGGCAAAGGCCTTCCGCGCGATGAAGAAGGCCGCGCGCAAGGCCGGCGTCCACCTCGCGATCCGCAGCGGGTACCGCACCCACAAGAAGCAGGCGGCGCTCTACGCCGACTACGTCCACCACCGCGGCAACCTCGCGGCGAAGCCGGGCTGGTCCAATCACGAGAGTGGCCGCGCTTTGGACCTCGTGGTGTCCGACCACGACGCGCTCAAGTGGCTCCGGGCGCACGCGTCGACCTACGGGTTCCGCGCCACGGTTCCGGGCGAGCGCTGGCACTACGAATTCGTCGGTTCTTGACCGGCTAGCACGCAGCCGCGATAATTCACCGTTGGCTCCCGACGAACCCGCGAAGCCAGGCCCGGTCCTGCTTCGCATCAAGCTGCGATACGACGACGTCGAGACGATGGTGCAGCGGTTTGCCCCGAACGTCGGCAAGGCGGGCCTGTTCCTGCCGACCAAGACGATGCAGCCGATCGGCGCCGAGGTGAAGTTCGAGCTGAAGCTCGCGAACGACACGCCGGTCATCGTCGGGCTCGGCCGCGTCAAGCACGTGCGCCCGGCGGATCCGGAGAACCCCAAGGCGATCGCCGGCCTCGGCGTCGAGCTCATGCGCGTGACCCGCGAGAGCCGCGACGTCATCATGAAGATGCTCGACCGCCGTCGCCAGCTCGGGCTCGCCGAGACCGCGGTGCCGACCGCCGACGAGATCGAGGCCGCTCGTCGCGACATCGATACCGGGGTGCGCGCGCCGACCCCGGCGCCGGTGATGCTCGAGCCGCAGTCCGAGCCGCTGCTGACCGCGCCGCGCCGATCGAGCGGCCCGATCGCGGTGCAGAAGCTCGCCGAGGATGTCGTCGAGACCTCGCGCCCGGTCGCGATGCCGGCAGCGCTCGCGCCCGAGCCATCGCGCCGCCACGTGCGCCGCTCGCTCGACGAGCTGATCGCGAGCGCCTCTCCCGCCGCGTCGATCACCGCCGACATGTTCGGCAGCTCCGACGAGATCGACGTCCACGCCGTGCTCGCGCGCGCGCGCACGCTGGCCGCGGGCAGCGGCGATCTCGACGCCGAGCTCGACGCGCTGCGCGAGTCGTCCGCGGCCCCGATCGAGATCAGCGTCGAGGCGGCATCCGCAGAGCTCGCCCGCGCGCTCGGCGGCGTCGCGGTGTCGCGCAAGCCGCGTGGGAGCTGGGCGGTGCCACCGCCGACCGCGCCGGCGCCCGCGGTCACCGAGGTGGATCCGGAGCCGACCCCGCCGCCGCAGCTGCAGAAGTCGGTCGCCGCGATCGCGATCGCGGCCCTCGCCGAAGATCTTGGCGCCAGCGCGTTCGCCGAGGACGAGCCCGACCAGGAGGTCGGCGACGATCTCGTCGAGGAAGAGGACGAGGATCCGCGCGCCGGCTACATCCGCGACGAGGAGCCCGAGCCGGAGGCCGCGCCGGTCGCGCACGAGCATCGCGCTGCCGAGGCGGTCGCCGAGGCGCTCGCGGCGGAGCCCGAGCCCGAGCACGACGAGCCGCTCGCGTTCGTGCCGTCGATGCCCGAGGAGATCATCACCGAGCCGCGCAACGACGCGCTCGGCTCGGGGCTCCTGATCGACGACGACGTCGACCCGTCGGTGTTCGAGAGCGGTGGCGACACCGCCGGGCCATCCGTCGAGAATCAGCCCGAGGAGTTCTCGCTCGATCAGCCCACGCAGTTCGCCGTGCTGCCGATGCCCGATATCGATGGCAACGAGCGGCTCGACGCCGCGCTCGCCCAGGCCGAGGCCACCGGTGATGTCGACGAGGACTTCGGGTTCCCGAGCGAGCCGATCGAGGAGATCGATGACTTCGAGATCCTCGCCGAGGACGACGTCGAGGCCGACGATCTCGTCGCCGACATCGGGCCGCGCGATCACACCGAGGGCGACTTCGTCGCGCGCCTCGAGCTGTCGAACGAGCACTCGGCGATCGCCGACGATCCGCTGTCGGGGTTCCGCGAGCGCGACTCGGCGGTGTCGTTCGGCGACGATCCGCTCGCCGGGTTCGACGCCGCGCCGCCGCAGGCCGTGTGGGATCCGACGACCGGCCAGTACGTCTACCCGGACCAGCCGGTGTACGCCGCCCCGCCGATCGAGGGCGATCTCGAGGACGCGCTCGAGGCCCTCGACGTCGACCTCGACGAGCTCGGCGGGCCGCAGCCGGCGCAGCCGCGGGGACGCATGCGAACGCCGTCGCGACCGGTCCAGGCGCCTCGCGCGAAGAGCGAGGACGACGGCATCCTGATCGACTTCGACGACGACGACTAGCCGAGGCCGGGATGCGCGAGCGCGCGGACCAGCGCCGGGCCATCGCCGGCATGCGCGCGCCACGCGTCGATCACCTTGTCCGCGTGCGTGCGGCCGCTGGTCGCGATCGCCTCGACCGGCTCGATCAGCGAGACCGCGTCGGGCGCGACGCGACCGAGGCCGTCCTTCGCGATCGCGACGAGCTCCTTGGCGAGCGTGCCGAGCGTGTGCGCGCCGGCGCGCGCGGCGAACCCGGCGCGCGGGACGTCGTTCGCGAGCTGCTGGCGCGCGGCGTAGGTCATCCCGGCGGTGAGCGCGGTGGCCGCGGCACGCGCGGCGGGGTCGTAGAGCAGGCCGCGCACGAACGGCGCGAGCGCCGTGATCATCTCGAGCGAGCTGCAGTCGCAGCCGCGGACCTCGATGAACTTCTTGAGCCGGCCCTCGGGGAACAGCGTCGACAGGTGGAGCGCCCAGTCGCTCGCGGTCGCGTGCTCCCCATCCCAGCCGTTCGCCATGAACTTCCTGAACGTGAGGTCGGCGGGCACGCGGCGATAGCCGTGGCGGTAGACGAAGTACATCGGCACGTCGAGCGCCCATTGCGTGTAGCCCGTGAACACGTCGTCGCGCGCCTCGAACACGAACGGCACGAGCCCCGAGCGCGCGTTGTCGGTGTCGCGCCAGATCCACGCGCGGTAGGTCTGGAACTCGCTGATCTGATCCTCGACGATCGGCGATGCCGCCCACAGCGCGGTGAGGATCGAGGTGACCGAGTACAGGCAGCGCATCTTCGCGCTGGCGTCGGCCTCGTCGGAGAAATCGAGGTTCGCCTGCACCGTCGCGGTGCGCAGCATCATGTCGAGCCCGCGCGTGCCGACGGTCGGCATGTACGCGCGCATGACCGCGTAGCGATCCTTGGGCATCCACGGCACGTCGCCGCGACCGCCGAACGGGCGCAGCCCGATCGCGAGCCACTGGAGGCCGAGCTCCCTCGACGCCGCGCCGAGCTCGGCGACGTAGGCCGCGAGATCGGCCGCGAACATCCGATCGTCGCCGACCGGGCGACCGGCGAGCTCGAACTGACCGCCGGGCTCGATCGTGAGCTGGGCGTCGCCGCGCGACAGCGCGATCATGTGGCCGCTCTCGACCACCGGCTTGCCGTTGCGGGCGGCCAGCCAGTCGAGCAGCGAGCCGATGCCGCCGGGACCGTCGTAGGTTGGCGGTCGCGTCGTGCCGGCGACCACGCCGACCATCTCGAGCTCGCTGCCGACCCGCCACGCGCTCGCGGGCTTGCCAGCGTCGGAAAAATACGCGAGCAGCTCGGCCTCGGACGAGAGCGGACGCGCGTCGGATTCGTCGACGAGGTGCACGGAGTCGAGGGCACTCTAGGGGGTGATCCCCAGCACGTCAACCGACCGGGCCAGGCTGACGTGGTAGCGTCCCTCCGTGGATCGACACGCCCGCTTGCTCGAGCTGCTCCGCACGCGCGCCTTCGCCGAACGCGAGGTCACGCTGTCGTCGGGGCTGAAGTCGAACTTCTACATCGATTGCAAGCAGGTCACGCTCGACGCCGAAGGCGCGCTGCTGTGCGGCGAGCTGATCCACGAGGCGATCGAGAAACTGTGTTCCACGGCGATCGCGGTCGGCGGGTTGACGATGGGCGCCGATCCGCTGGCGACCGCGACCTCGATCGCGAGCTTTCGCGCCGGCAAGCCGCGCGCGGCGTTCCTGGTCCGCAAGGAGCCCAAGGGCCACGGCACGAACCAGTGGGTCGAGAGCCCGAGCCTCGCCGCCGGCAGCAAGGTCGTCATCCTCGAGGACGTCATCACCACCGGGGCGTCGACGCTGCGCGCGATCGAGCGGGCGCGCCTCGCCGGGCTCGAGGTGGTCTACGCGATCGGGCTCGTCGATCGCATGGAGGGCGGGCGCGAGGCGGTCGAGAAGGAGACCCGGCTGTCGACGCTGTTCTCGCGCCAGGACTTCCTCGCGTCGTGAGGAAGATTTTCCTCCTCATCGCGACCCTGGCCCTCGGCTGCGGCGAGCCGATCCCACGCGTCGCGTTGACCGACACCTGGCCGGGCAACCTCGACCGGAGCTACGACGAGGTCACGTCCGACTGGACGCGCGCGAACCATCTCCGCGGCGTCTACCAGGAGGAGCTCACCGTGGTCGCGACCTTCAAGTCGCCCGAGTGGCGGTTCGCGCATGCCGAGCGCCTCGCGAAGAACCGCGGGCTTATCGGATTGGCGCGCACCCACCATATGGATCAGGCCAAGGCCGATGCGGCCGGGCCGTACGAGTTCGAGCTGATGGTGACGACCTGGGATCGCCGCGAGAACGACCTCGATCGCGGCAAGAAGAGCATCTGGCATGTCGCGCTGCTCGACGAGTCGGGCGCCGAGATCGAGCCGCTCGAGATCGTCAAGGACAAGCGGCCCGCCGTCGTCGTGCGCGCCGAGTTCCCGTCGTTCGGCGAGTTCGCGACGCCCTACATCGTGAAGTTCGCGCGCGGCGACACGGCGTTGCTCGGCCCGGCGATCAAGGCGCTGCGCATGCGGATGAGCAGCGAGCGTGGCGGCGTCGAAGTTCGCTGGGAATCGCCCGCGAAGTAGCGCTCGGGCTACTTCTTCTTCGGCTTGCGGCCGATCAGCCGATCCCAGAAGCCGACGCGCTGATAGCCCTCGTCGAGATCGTCGAATGTCTCGATCGGCGCGGCCTTGACCGCCGGCTGGTGCTTGTCGTCACCGCCGCGGAAGAAGGCCTCCTCGTCGTCGGAGAACGCGACCGCGTCGGTGCGCAGATCGCCGGCGGCCTTGTCGCGCGCCGGCGTCGCGATGTTCTGGCCGGTCTTGGTCTTCGGCCGATCGGTCGACGCCCGCGTGCGCTCGGTCGGCTTGGCGGCGCGCGCGTCGGCGGCCTTGGTCGCGGCGGCGATGAGCGCGCTCGCCTCGGCGGCGACCGCGGTCGATTCGTCGACGACGATCGACGCGACGGCAGCGACCGCGAGGTTCGGTGCCGACTTGCGCTGCGCGACGACCTCGCCGGTGATCCGGTTCGGGCGCTCGCCGTTCGCCGGCGTCGCGGCTTTGGTCGCGAGCGGCGCGGTCGGCAGATCGGAGATCGGGACCGCGGCGAGCGGATGCGAGCTCTCCTTGATCGTCGCGGTCGGGATGGCGTGGATCTCGCTCGTCGTCGTCGAGCGCTCGGTGACCCGCACGGTATCCTGCACGGTGACCGTGGCGGCGCCGGTCTCGACGACGGTGACGGCGTCGGTCTTGACCTCGGAGATCAGCGCGGCTACCAGGTCGCTCGCCTTGTCGCTGGTCGGGCCCTTGATCGCGGCGGCCAGCGCCTTCGCGGCCGCGGTCTCGTTGGCGGCCTTGATCTGCGCCTCGACCCGGCGCGCGGTGGCCTCGGCCTCGCGACGCTGCTCCGCGGCCGACGCCTCGGCAGCCTCGCGCGTGGCGACCTCGGTGGCGAGCTGCGCGGCCTGCGGATCGGTGACGACGTTCTTGCCCTGCTCGCTGTCGCGCCGCGCGCGGATCTCGTTCTCGAGGCGCTGGCGACCATCGGACGGCTGGACGTGGCGGGCCTCGAGCGCGCGCCGCGCGTCGGCATTCGCGATCGCGCGCTCGGTCGCCTGGACCTTGACGATCTTTCTGACCTCGTCCTGGCGGTCGTCGCGGAACTCGGCCGACTTCGTGCGCGACTGGGGGGGTGGTGGAGCGATCTCCGCCGCCGGCGGCGCGGCATGCGGCTTCGAGCCGTCGTCGAGCACGACCGACGGTCCCGAGGTGACGTCGCTCGGGAAGATGCGGTCGCGCTTCCCGGTGTCCATCAGCGACTCGAGACGCTCGCGCTCGATCTGGCGCGACGGCGGCTGCAGGATCTCGCCGGACGCGTGCGCCGCCGGCACGATCTGCGACAGCGTGCCGATGTCGTGACCGATCGCGCGCGGCACGAGCGCACCCCAGTCGATCGGGCCGGTCTTGCTCGGCGCGGGTGCCGCGGGGATCGGCAGTGGCGTGTTCGCGCGGCGCTGCTTCTTGTTGCGCCGCGTCTTGCGCGCCGCCTTACCGGACGTCGGGACCGCTCCCGATGACGACGACGCCTTGGTCGGGCCCGACTCGAGCTCGCTCGTGCGGTCGACGACCTCGTCGCGATCGGCGCCGACCAGCCACTCCTCGATCGCGAGGACCGCGCGCCAGGTCGCCTTGGGGCGCGAGCTCTGCACGATGCGCAGGAGGCCCGCCTCGACCGCGCGCTGGGCGACCCGCAGCGTCTCGAACACGCGGTACGGCGAGTCCTCGAGGACGTCGGCGAGCACGCGGTGGCCGTCGAACATGCGGAGCACGCCGTGGACCTCGGTCGGGATCTGCTTGCCGAGGCCGTGCACGCGCTGCATGTCCTGCTCGAGCACCATCGACGGCGACAGGATGCCGCTCGACTCGCGGATCCCGGCGAGGAAGTGCTCGGCGTCGACCAGGAGCTCGTCGTGCGTCAGCGGGATCTGCTGGCGCCGCACGATGTCCTCGTGGCGGAAGTCGAACCGCGCCTCGGTCCACAGCAGCAGCTGATGAAACGCCGCTTGCCCGTGGATCAAGCCGAGCTCGCACGACGTGACCTCGCCGTGGAAGAACCGGACCTCGCCGCGGCGCAGCCCGCGCATCAGCGTCAGGGTCGCCGAGCGGCCGAGGACCGCGAGCGCACGCACCATCGAGAACACGTTGGTCAGCTCGCTGAGCTGGCCGACGACGTGGTTGCGCCGATCCGGCGCCGTGTTGGCGAGCAGACGGCCGATCGTGACGACGTCGCGGAGGAACGTCCCCTGGCGGCCGACCGCCTCGTCGGCGCCGGCCGCGTGGGCCGCCGCGATCGTGGCCGTGCCGGTGAACAGGATCGGCACGTCGCGCTTGCCCGCGCGAACCGCGGTCACCATCGGCAGGGACGCGTCGTCACCGCCGACCACGACGAGGCCGACGTCGTCGGCGACCGGGGCAAACGAAGCCGGATCGGCCGGCCACGCCGGCATCGTCGCGGTGATGCCCTCGCGGACGAATCCGAGCGTGACCTGGCGCCCGGCGCGTGGGTCCGGGTCGAGCACGATCACTTTGGAGAGCCCGGCCATGCGTCGACGAATTCGGAGTATAACCTCGCTCCGGTCGACACGAAGTCGATCGACCACTTTCGTGATCGTTCTAGAGATCCTTCACGGCACCGTCACCCAGCGCACCCATCGCCCCGCGGCGGGAGCGATGGTGACGCTCGGGCGCTCGCCGAACTGCACGATCGCGATCTCCGACTATCACCTGTCGGGCGAGCACGCACAGGTGAGCCAGGTCGGCGAGCACTACGTGTTTCGCGACCTGCGGTCGACCAACGGCTCGGCGGTCGAGCGCGATGGGCGTCGCGTCCCGATCGACGCCGCGGCCCGCTGGGAGATCGCGCTGGTCGACGGCGACACGATCTTGCTCGGCAACCCGGCCGATCCGGTCCGGATCGCGGTCCGCATCGGCGACGAGAGCGACGAGGACCTCGGCGAGCGGCTGATCGCGTCCCGCTCGATCATGGATCTGTCCGCGGTCGCGGATCAGATCGAGCACAACGCGGCCAACGCGCTCCGGATCTACAAGGCGCTCCAGCCGCTCGGCGCCCGGCTCGAGCCCGCCGCGGTGATCGAGGCGTGCGTGGTCGCCACGTTCGAGCTGCTGCCGCGCGCCACCCACGTCGCGATCCTGCTGCGCTCTGACGGCGACAAGGACCGCTTCGCGCTCGCGCTGTCCCGTGCGCGCGACAAGTCGGCCCCGGTCGCCACGCCGGATCCGGTCCGCGCCTCGCGCGCCGTGTTGAAGCGCGTGCTCACCGAGCGCGCCGCGGTGCTGACCGCGAACGCCCAGGAGGCGCTGTCGAGCGAGTCGATCGTCGGGGGCTCGATCCTGTCGATGCTCGCGGTGCCGCTGTGGCGCGGCGAGGACGTCATCGGGATCATCCAGGCCGACAACCGCTCGACCGCCGGCATGTTCAGCGAGACCGATCTCGAGGTCGGCCTCGTGCTCGCCGGTCAGGCGTCGCTCGCGATCGACAACGCGACCCTGGTCCAGCGCCTGAAGATCGCCGAGGAGCGGCTCCGCGGAGAGAACATCTATCTGCGCCGCAAGGATCAGAAGATCAAGTTCGACAACATCATCGGTGACTCCGCCGCGATGAAGGCGGTGTTCACCCAGCTCGAGCGCGTGATCGACACGCGCGCCACGGTCTGCATCGAGGGCGAGACCGGCACCGGCAAGGAGCTGATCGCGAGCGCGGTCCACTACCAGTCGCAGCGGCGCGACAAGATGTTCGTCGCGCAGAACTGCGCCGCGATGCCGGAGAACCTGCTCGAGAGCGAGCTGTTCGGCCACAAGCGCGGCGCGTTCACCAGCGCCGACAGCGACAAGAAGGGCCTGTTCGAGATCGCCGACGGCGGCACGCTGTTCCTCGACGAGATGGGCGAGATGCCGATGACGCTGCAGGCCAAGCTCCTGCGCGTGCTGCAGGAGGGCACGATCCGCCCGGTCGGCGCGACCGCCGAGAAGCAGGTCGACGTCCGCATCGTGTGCGCGACGAATCGCGACCTCGCCGCCGAGGTCGAGAAGGGCCGGTTCCGCCAGGACCTCTACTACCGGCTGATGGTGTTCCCGATCAAGCTGCCGCCGCTGCGCGACCGCCGCGAGGACATTCCGCTGCTGTGCGCGCACTTCCTCAAGCGCCACGCCGAGGAGTATCGCGTCGAGCTTCCGGGCTTCACCCAGGACGCGCTCGACGCGCTCGCCTCGTACAACTGGCCGGGAAATATCCGCGAGCTCGAGAACGAGATCCAGCGAATCGTGATCCAGGCCGAGTCCGGCCATTGGATCGAGGTGACGGACCTGTCGCCGCGGCTGCGCAAGATCGAGGGCACTGTCACGCGGATCGCGCCGAAGCAGGGCACGCTCAAAGAGATGATGGAGCAGGTCGAGCGCTGGCTGATCGCGGAGGCGCTCCGCGATCACGGCAACAAC
>JBBQEX010000038.1:0-77099 GCA_038321315.1 Haliangiales bacterium
GGCCGGCGCTCTCCGCTCGAACCTGGTTCGAGCGCGCGGTAGGGCCGGCGCTCTCCGCTCGAACCGGGTTCGAGCGCGCGGCAGGGCCCTCGCTTCGCTCGGCGCTCTCCGCTCGAACCTGGTTCGAGCGCGCGAGAGGGCCCTCGCTCTCCGCTCGAACCTGGTTCGAGCGCGCGTCACAGCGGGTCCTTCGGCGACGGTCGCGGATCGGCGGGCGGCCGCGCGATCCGGGCCCAGCCGCGCTGGATCCCGGCGACCGCCTCGTCGGCCGTCGCGTCGTGCGCGACGATCGCCGCGAGCGCCGGGTTGAGATCGTCGAATAGCAGTGGCGTGATCGCCGCCCGCGGCAGCGGCTCGGCGACCCGCAGCGCGTCGGCGACCGCGTGGACCAGCGGAGGCGCGGCGGCGAGCGCGGCGATCCGCGACGGCACGGTGACGAACGCCTCGGCGAACTGCTGCTCGACCGGGAGGTCGACGAGCTCGCGCGCCAGCCGCCAGCCGTCGTCGGGGCGCTCGGCGCAGGTCGGCACGACGAGCAGCTGGCCGCCGCGCGGCGCGTGCGCGAGCCCGCTGACCGCGACGCGCTCGCGATCCGGCAGGCCGCCGAGCTGCCACGGCCCGGTCACCCAGTAGGCGACAGCGTGGGTCGCCCAGCGGTGCAGCTCGTCGGGCGTCTCGCTGCCGGGTGGCGGCGGCGGCGGTGCGAGGTCGCCGAACAGGTGAGCGAACCGGTCGATCGACGCATCGGCCGGATCGAGCGGCGGCACGAGATCGTGGCCCCCGGCGCGCATCCACGGGACCAGCCAGTACCCGTCCGCGCGCACGCCGAGCGGATAGGGGATCTTCGCGGTCTTCGAGGTGCGCGCCGTGGCGACCAGCGTGTCGACGCTGGGATCGGCCGGCGCCGGGCGATCGCGATCGCGCACGACCACGAGGCCGTCGACCGACTGCGGCACCGCGCGCCAGGTGCCCGCGATCTGCGACAGCGCCGCGGCCTCGGGCGTCCAGTCGAGCGCGGTCAACCCCTGCGGCACCGGGCGGACGAGGTCCTTGGCGACCAGCCCAGGCAGCCAGGTCGCGTCGATCCGGATCAGGTCCGGGCAGTCGTGCTTGGTGCCGAGGATCATCGCGATCATCTGCTGGCCGCGCGCGAACGGCACGAGCGACGACTCGACCGCGAGGCCGCGCTCGGCGATCACCTGGTTGACCAGGTCGGTCTCGCGCGCGTTGAACGTGTGGAGGAACCGGATCGGGGCGACCTTCGCCGGCGCCGCGCCGGTGCAGGCCGCGAGCGTGAGCAACAGAGCGGCGCGCACCGCGGGCATGATATCCCTGCGCCGTGCGCAGCATGACCGGCTATGGCCGCGGAATCGCCGAACGCGACGCGACCCGGGTGACCGTCGACATCCGGGCAGTCAACCACCGGTTCCTCGACCTCAAGCTGCGCGCGTCGCTCGCGCCGGCGCTCGAGGACGCGATCACGCAGAAGCTGCGCGGGGCGCTCGAGCGCGGCGCGGTCTCGGTGTCGATCCATATCGACCGGCCGCGCAGCGTGGTCGCGATCGACCGCCTGGCCGCGCTCGCCGTCCACACCGCCCTCGCGCGGCTCGCCCACGAGCTCGATCTCGGTGGCCCGGATCTCGCGACCGTGCTCGCGCAGCCCGGCGTGATGACCGCCGGCGAGGCGCCGGACGACGGCGAGGCCCCGGTCGCCGCCGCGGTCGACGCCGCGCTCGCCCAGCTGGTCGCGATGCGCGCGACCGAGGGTGCCGCCCTCGCGATCGAGCTGACCGCGCGACTCGACGAGCTCGCGCGCGCCCGGGAGACCGTCGCCGCGCACGCTGGCACGGTGGCGGCCGAGCTCGCCCGCCGGCTGACCGACCGGATCGGCAAGCTGCTCGGCGAGGTCGCCGTCGATCCCGCGCGGCTCGCCCAGGAGGTCGCGCTGCTCGCCGATCGCGCCGACGTCACCGAGGAGCTCGTCCGGCTGGCGAGCCACCTCGACCAGGCCCGCGCCCTGGTCGCCGAGCCGACCGCGGCGGTCGGTCGCCGGCTCGACTTTTTGGTGCAGGAGATCGGCCGCGAGCTCAACACGATCGGCAGCAAGTCTGCGCGGACCGAGATCTCGACCGCGATCGTCGACGCCAAGGCCACGCTCGAGAAGCTTCGCGAGCAGGTTCAGAACGTCGAATGAAGTGCGTATAATCCCGCGGGTGACCCGGGGTGTCCTCGTCATCGTCTCGTCGCCTTCGGGCGCCGGCAAGACCACGCTGACGCGCCGGCTGCTCCAGGAGTTCGGCGAGCGGCTCCAGTTCTCGGTGTCGTACACGACGCGGCCGATGCGCGCTGGCGAGGTCGACGGCCGCGACTACCACTTCGTGTCGACCACCGAGTTCGAGGCGATGGTCGAGCGCCACGAGTTCGCCGAGTGGGCGCACGTGTTCAACAACCGCTACGGCACGGCCCAGGCGCCGGTCGAGCAGGCGCTCGCGCTCGGCAAGGACATCATCTTCGACGTCGACTGGCAGGGTGGGGCGGCGCTGTCGGAGCGCTGGCCTGTGGATTCGCTCAAGATCTTCATCCTGCCGCCCGATCTCGACACGCTCGACGCGCGCCTCCGCTCGCGGGCGACCGATACTCCCGAGGTCATCGAGCGCCGGCTCCGCAAGGCGCGCGAGGAGCTCGGTCACCATGGCGAGTACGCCCACCTGATCGTCAACGACGAGCTCGAGCGTGCCTACGCGGTGTTACGCGCGATCTACCTGACCCGCCGGTTCGGTGTGGTCGATCGGCCGGACTGCTCCTACCCGCTCGCCGAGCTCGCGCGGACGGTCGAGACCAACCGCGCCTCCCAGCCCGACCGACACGCCCGCGACCTCGTCGGCCGCTAACTGCGGGTCGCACCGCAGGTCGCAGTTGACGAATCGATCACGTTTGCTCATCCTCGATCTCATGCGGGGATTTCTGGCCGGGGTGCTCGTCGTCATCGGGGTCTTTGGGGGCGTTGGCTGCAGTCGTACGTTCGAGGCGACCAAGGTCCAGCCCAACCCGCTGGTGTCACCGAGCGAGACGCTCAGCCGCTCGGAGAAGATCACGATCGTCACCGGCGATCTCGATCTCGTGACGCCGGATCCGGCGGAGTCGACCCAGAGCGCGTCGCCGATCCACAACAACCGCTACCCGCTGCTCAACACCGCGAGCTTCACGATGGTGTCGCGCGATCGGCTGCGGTTCCACGTCCAGATCGATCACAAGTGGGAGGAGTGGGCGAACCTCAAGTCCTGGTCGATCGACCTGGTCGATGACCGCGGGCGCCACTGGAGCCCCGAGGCGATCGAGCACCTCCGCACCAAGATCATGACGACCATGTGGGACCGCGAGGTCCGCACCGCGCGCTGCGATGGTCACGGCCGCGACGGCCGCGGCGACTGCATCACGACGGTCGGCACCTACGAGGACGGCTGGCGCAACCGCCAGTCCCTCGGCAACATCTCGGTGTTCCGCGGCAACGCGGACTTCGTGTTCTACGACCGCGACCTGATGACGCCCGACGTCCGCTGGTTGAAGCTCACGGTGCACCGCGCCGGCCAGGCCTTCGAGTTCACCTGGAAGTTCCAGGATACCGTCGCTAACAACGAGTAGTGCTACGCTCTCGGCACGCGCTCACCGAGCGCTGCTGTAGATGCACCAACTCGATCAGATCCTGTCCGAAGTCGCCGGCTATCATCCAAGCGCGGACCTGCAGATGGTCCGCCGCGCCTACCAGTTCGCCGCCGAGGCGCACGACGGGCAGACGCGCAAGTCGGGCGATCCGTACGTCACCCATCCGCTCGCGGTCGCCCAGATCATCGCGGAGCTCAAGCTCGACGTGGCCTCGGTGTGCGCCGGGCTCCTGCACGACTGCGTCGAGGACACCAGCGCGACGGTCGATCAGCTCGGCAAGCTGTTCGGCACCGAGGTCGCGTTCCTGGTCGATGGCGTCACCAAGCTCGGCAAGCTGCCGTACTCGACGCGCGAGGAGCAGCAGGCCGAGAACTTCCGGAAGATGCTGCTCGCGATGGCGCGCGACATCCGCGTGATCCTCGTGAAGCTGTGCGACCGGCTCGACAACATGCGGTCGCTCAACCACCTGCCGCCCGAGAAGCAGGAGCGCATCGCCGCCGAGACGATGCAGATCTACGCGCCGCTCGCGAACCGCCTCGGCATCCAGTGGGTCAAGGTCGAGCTCGAGGATCTCGCGTTCAAGTACACCTATCCCGGCGAGTACGAGCAGCTCGCGACCGACGTCGCCAAGAGCCGCAGCGAGCGCCTCGAGTACATCCACACGGTCGAGAAGCTGATCGCGAAGGAGATGACCGAGAACGGCGTGCCGTGCGAGGTCATGGGGCGCGCGAAGCACCTGTGGTCGATCTACCAGAAGATGAAGCGCACTCAGCGCCCGTTCGAGGAGATCCACGACGCGATCGGGTTCCGCGTGATCACCGATACGCAGATGCACTGCTACCAGGGCCTCGGCGTCGCGCACCAGACGTGGACCCCGATCCCCGGCCGGTTCAAGGACTACATCGCGCTGCCAAAGCCAAACCTCTACCAGTCGCTCCACACCGCCGTGATCGGGCCGCGCGGGGAGCGCATCGAGGTCCAGATCCGGACGACCGAGATGAACCTGGTCGCCGAGCACGGCATCGCCGCGCACTGGAAGTACAAGGAGGGCCGGCCGGTCGCCGCCGACGACGACAAGAAGTTCGCGTGGCTGCGCCAGCTGATGGAGTCGCAGAAGGAGCTCCGCGATCCGACCGAGTTCCTCGAGTCGGTGAAGATCGATCTGTTCGGCGACGAGGTCTACGTGTTCACCCCGGGCGGCGACGTCAAAGCCCTGCCCAAGGGCTCGTGCCCGATCGACTTCGCGTACGCGGTGCACTCGGGCATCGGCGATCACTGCTCGGGCGCGCGCGTCAACGGCATGATCGTCCCGCTGCGCTACCAGCTGCGCAACGGCGACACGATCGAGATCATCACGAACCCCAACCAGAAGCCGAACAAGGACTGGCTGAAGCTGGTCAAGACGGCGCGCGCGCGCACGAAGATCCGCTGGCTGTTGCGCCAGGAGCAGCGCGACAAGGCGGTCGCGCTCGGCAGCGATCTGCTCGACAAGGCGCTGCGCAAGCACGGCACGACGATGAACCGCGCCGAGAAGCAGGTGCTCGCCGCGGCCAAGGAGCTCAAGTGCATCAGCCTCGACGATCTGATCATCCAGATCGGCTACGGCAAGATCACCGCGCAGCAGGTGCTCGAGCACGCGCTGCCCGAGCTCAAGAAGGCCGAGCAGGAGCCGGTCAAGGCCGAGTCGATGCTGAAGTCACTGCTCCGCAAGGTCACGCGGCGCACGACGTCGTCGGGGATCAAGGTCGCCGGCGAGGACGACATCCTGGTTCGCTACGCCAAGTGCTGCAGCCCGCTACCAGGCGATCCGATCGTCGGCTTCATCACGCGCGGCCGCGGCGTCACGGTGCATCGCCGCGACTGCGACAAGGGCCTCGATCTCGATCCCGATCGCCGGATCGACGTCGAGTGGGATGGCGTCGGCAAGGTGCAACACGAGGTCGCGATCCAGATCCTGTGCGCCGACAAGCCGGGCTTGCTCGCGCACATCTCGCAGTCGTTCACCGATCAGGGCGTCAACATCTCGCAGGCCCACTGTCGAGCCACCGAGGACGGACGCGCGGTGAACACGTTCCACGCCCTCGTGAAGGACCTCGATCAGCTCAAGTCGGTGATCCGCTCGCTGTCGCGGATCAAGGGCGTGTTCTCGGTCGATCGCGTCGCGGCCGAAGCGTCGTAGGCGCTACCGCTTCGGAGCCGGCTTGCCGGGCTCGCCGAAGCCAGCGAACAGCTCGACGGTCGACTTGGTCGACTTGCGCGCGAGCTTGTTCTTCCGGCGGCGACCCTGCTTCTCTTGCTTGTTCTTGCGCTTGACGGACGTTGCTTTGGTATTGGACGCCATAAGAGGAGGGTTTCTAGCGTCTTACCGCGCCGATTGTCAATCGAACCCCTCGTCTGGCGTCCGGCAGCGCGCTAAATTGATTTCCCCCGTGGAACTCCTTACGATCCGAGCAATTACGCTACCCAGCCGGGAGAGGCGATGAAGCTCTGCCCCAAGTGCCAGAAGCATTTCAGCGACGACGCGAACTTTTGTCCGACCGATGCCGCCCGGCTCGTCCCGCTGGAAGGCCAGGGCGGAGGTACGGACTCGCTGTCCTCGCGGTTCGAGCTCGGTGACACCAAGCTCGGCGGTACCCGCACGGGCACGGTGATCCGCGCGAAGGACAAGCAGGGCGGCGCCGCGGTCGCGGTCAAGCTGATCGCGCCGGCCGTGGTCGCGCTGCCGGGCGTCGCCCAGCGGCTCGAACGCGAGCTCAAGCAGATCGAGCGCGTCCAGAGTGCCGGCGTCGCGAAGGTCCTGGCATCGGGAAAGCGGATGGACGAGAGCTGGGTCGCGATGGAGTGGCTCGAGGGCGCGCAGACCCTCGCCGAGGCGATCGGTGCGCGTGGGCCGATCCCGCTCGAGCAGGCCGCGAACCTCATCGAGGTGATCGGCGAGGCGCTGATCGAGGCGGCGCAGGTCGGCGTGGTCCACCGCGACCTCGCGCCGAAGAACGTGTTGTTCGCCGGCAACGAGATCAAGCTGATCAACTTCTCGCTGCCGGTGCCGACGTCGCCGAACGTCCCGGGCGTCCCGGAGTTCGTCGCGCCCGAGCAGGTCGAGGGCAAGCCGGTCGACCAGCGCTCGAACCTGTACTCGCTCGGTGCGCTCTACTACTTCGTGCTCACCGGGCAGGCGCCCGCGGCCGGCAACATCAAGCCGCCGTCGCAGATCGCGGCGGTGCCGGCGGCGGTCGAGGCCGCGATCATGCGCGCGCTCGACAAGAGCCCGACCAAGCGCTTCCTCACCGTGCGCCAGTTCGTCGACGAGGTCAGCCGCATCGCGAAGGGCGATGCCACGACCGCGGGCAGCACGCAGCCGATGGGCAAGGTCGGCAAGCCCAAGGCCGAGTTGATGCAGACGCTGCTCGGCGTCCGCTCGGGGATCAACGGCGCGCCCGCCATGCCGCCGGCGGCGACCCCGATGCAGCAGGTCGCGACCGGCACGCCGATCGCCAGCGCACCGACGGTGGGCGCCGGGGTTCCCGCGATCGCCGCGGCGCCCGCGGCGCAGATGCCGATGGCCACCGTCGTCGGGCTCGCGCCCGGCTCGCTCGGTCCGATCCCGGGCGGTTCACCGGCCAACGTCGCGGAGCGCTCGCCGTGGGCACCACCCGCGACGGGAAATCCGGTCGCGACCGTCGGTGCCGAGCCGGCGCTCGCGCCGATGGCGATGGCGGTCCCGGCCGCGGCCGTCGCCGCGCTCGCCGACGTGATGCCGCCACCATCGCCCCCGATCCTCGCCGCGCCGGTGTTGCCGGCCTCGCCCGTGCTCGCCGCGCCCGTCGTGGCCGGTGGCAAGGACGCGGGCAAGAAGAAGGGCGACGACGCCAAGGGCAAGTTCCGCGAGACGATGTGGTTCAAGAAGGGTGACCTCGACGCGCAGGCCGCGGTGGCCGCCGCCGAGGAGCGCGCCCGCACCGGCCAGGAAGTGACGACCGACAAGGCCGACACGATGCCGATCGACGAGCGCTACAAGGACGACGGCTCGATCACGCGCGGCGACAAGGACAAGTACTCGCTCCGCACCGGCGGCACGATGATGATGTCGTCGGTCAAGGATCCCGGCGGCGCCGGTGCGAGCATGTCGAAGAAGGTCTCCGAGGGAGACCTGATCGGCGAGATGAAGGGCGGGCGGAGCTGGGTGATCATCTTGATCGTCGCCGGCGTCCTCGGGCTCGGCTTCCTGCTCTTCATGATCGCGCGCTAGAGTTTCAGGTCGCCCTTCGCACACAGCGCGGCGACCTCGACGACGAGATCGGGATGCGCCGCGGCGACCGTGAGGATCGTGACCTCGCGCGCCACGAGCGCGGCTGGCAGATCGGGGCATCCGGCGACGACCGTCAGCGTGGCGCGCGGCCCGGCGAGCGCCGCGGCCCGCGCGGTCGAGGCCGGCGTGGTCGCGAGCACGCGCCACGGGCGATTGCCGATCTGCTGCGCGGCGAACGTCGCGAGCACGATCGCGCGCGCCTCGGCCTCGCTCGCGCCGCCACCGATCCGGGCGAGCGCGGCACCGGCGCCGAGCACGAAGTCGGCGTAGTCGCCATCGCCGTCGGGATCGACGACGACGGTCGGCACGATCGCCTTGTGCACGAGGATCTGGACGAGGAAGCGGGCGATGTCGCCGGTCCCGACGATCACGACCGGCTCGCGCGGCGCGAGGTTCGTGCGCGCGTAGATCGTGTACGCGAGCGCGATGTCGCCGGGCACGCGCGCGGCGATCGCGTCGGGCAGCTCGAGGCCGTCCTGGAGGCCGACGACCCAGCGCGCGGCGACCGTGACGCGCGCATCGAGCCTGTCGCGGCGCTTGGCGAGCGGACAGACCGGCGCGCCACCCTTGCGACACACCTCGCACTCGCCGCACGGATCGATCGGCCCGACGAGCACGCGCTTGCCGAGGAACACCGCGCCGCGCTCGCCGGCCTCGACGACCAGGCCGACGCCCGCGGCCCCGTGCGAGGCCGCGATCTCGACGACGATGTCATCCGGCGCGATCACCAGTCGTCGTTGCGGTTGCCGTTCGAGCGGATCGAGCCCTTGGGATCGAGCGGGCCCTGGCCCGGATCGGTCTGCGGGCCGGGCGCGCTGCCGATCGCGGTCTGCTCGTCTCCATCGGACTGGATGTTCGAGAAGGCGTGGGCGAAGTCGTCGACCGGCTCGAGGTGCGGCTCGTCGTCGACCATGTGCTCGTCGACGTCGATCGTCTCGGCGGGCAGGGGGAGTGGCGCCGGCGCTGCGGTGCGACCCGATCCCGGTGCGGGCGGCGGCGCCTTGCTCGGCGCGGGTGGCGCGACCGGCGGGCCGCGCTTGGGACCGGACCCCGAGCCGGTCGACGGCGCGGCGGTGATCGGCGCGGCCTGCGGCGGCGGCGGTGTCGGCGTCAGGGCGCCCGACATCTGACCGACCGGGAGCCCCTGCTTCGCACGCCACGTCGCGAGCGCGACCACGAGATCGTCGTACGGGATCATCGACGCGAGAATACCATGGTAGCCATTGCCGCATGTCCGGCGACGGCGAGATCCGACTCCACCGCTCGGCGGTGATTCCCGATGGCTTCCTCCACGGATTTCCCGAGCGCACCGGTGGCGTGTCGACCGGTGCGCGCAGCTCGCTGAACCTCGGCTACCGCTGGGGCGACGACGCCGAGCTCGTCGAGGCCAACCGCCGCCGGCTCGCCGAGCACGCCGGTTACGCGCACGCGCAGCTGCAGGTCACCCGACACGTCCACGGCACGCGCGTCTGGGCGGTCGGCGAGCCGCTGCCCGATCCGGCGGAGTTCGACGGCCTGGTGTGCGATCGACCGGGTCCGGTGCTCGGCGCGTTCGCCGCCGACTGCATCCCGATCGTGTTCGCCGATCCGGTCGCGCGCGTGTGCGGCGCGGCGCACGCCGGCTGGCGCGGCACGGTCGCGGGCGTCGCGGCGAACGTGATCGCGCGGATGACCGAGCTCGGCGCGACGCCGGCGAACGTGCGGGTCGCGCACGGCCCGTCGATCGGCCCGTGCTGCTTCGAGGTCGGCCCCGAGGTCGTCGCCGAGTTCCGCGCCGCGCTGGGCGAGCTGGCGGGCCTCGTCGTCCCGGGGCCGCACAAGGATCACCTCGATCTGCGGGTCGCGTCGCGCGCGATCCTCGAGCGCGCCGGCGTGCGCCCCGAAAACATCGACGCCGCGCCACCCTGTACGAAGTGTGAAGCGGCGCGGTTCTTCAGCTATCGCCGCGACGGGCTCGCCGGCGGCGTGCACATGGCGTTCATCGCGATTCGCTAGTCACACGTCTGCGTCATCCACTGCGCGTAGCTCGCGCCGGTGTTCGCATCGATCACGTCGGTCTCGGCGGCGCACTGGCCGGCGGCGATCGACACGCCGTACGCCGCGGGGTTCGTGACGACCGCGAAGTGACCCGCCACGACCTTCAGCTGATCGCTGGTCGCGCTCGCCGCGAGCTGCGGCGCGGTCCCATCGACCAGGTACTGCACGATGTCGAACAGCGGGGCGTCGTCGCCGAGCGCCGCGTGGTTCGCGGTCAGGCGGAGGTCGAGCTTCGGCAGGATCGCGGTCGTCGAGCCGTTCGCGTCGCCGGTGACCGAGAAGCCGACCGCGCGACCGTCCGCCGGGTTGAGATCGATCGCCTCGGCGACCACGCCGCCGCGCGCCAGGGTCGTCGTGCGATCGCCGAGCGAGACGTTCATCACCGCGAGCGGCTGACCCGCGGCGAACGTGGCGGTCGCGGTCGCGCCCGGCAGATCGAGATCCATCGACGGTCCGGCGGCGTCGGCCGGTGCGTGCGCGGTGGTCGCGCCCAGCGCGACGGCGAGCGAGCCGAACTTCTGGGCGCCGTCGAGCTCGAGCGCGAACACGTTCGCCTTGGCCGACGCGTAGTGGAACGCGGCGGGGCCATCGAGCGCGACGCCGGCCTCGCCGTACGCGACCGCGACGTCGCGATCGATCGTGAGCGACGCCTTCACGTGGGCGTCGCCGGGGACCTCGAGCAGCGCGCTGATCTGGCCGGTCAACGCCGCGTTCGGGGCGGTCTCGCCGAGCGTCGGTGCGAGCGCGGTCATCGCGGCCTCCGCGCCGTCGAGGTTCACCGTCGCGCCGACCGCGTCGTGGCGGAGCGTGAACGCGACCGGCTCGTCGTGCGCGGCGTCGAGCTGGATCGCGAAGCGCAGCGTCGCGTCGTTCTGCTCGACGCGGATGCGCAGGTCCAACTGGTCGAACTTCGCGGCGCAGTCGGCGTCGAGCGTCGAGGTCGTCGCGCCGGTGTCATCGGTCGACGTCACGGTGCACGCGAGCGCGTTCGGGATCTTGTAGATGCCGGCGTCGATCTGGTTCGCGTCGGTGAACACGTTGTCGTTGAGCCACTTCGCCTCGGCGCCGGGATCGAACGTGTCGGTCGGATCGGTCGGCCGCGCGCGCGCGTGGTTCGCGATGTGGAGCAGCGGGTTCAGCATCGGATAGCGGGCCTGCACGACCGCCATCCCGAAGCCGAGCTGCGGCGGCAACACCGGCAGCGCCTGCTGGGTGCCGTCGAGCGCGGCCTTCGACGCGCTCATCACGTGCGGCAGGTCGGTCGCGATCTGTGCGCGCACCGTGGCGGGCGCGGGCGGCGGATCGTCGCCGCACGCGGCGAGCAGCGAGGCAGATCCGAGGGCGAGGTAGAATAGGTTCGTTCGCATGGTGGAGGGGAGACCCTTCAGGTCTCGTGCCCGCCACCCAGCGCTGGCCGATTGCCAGGTCGTGCCGCGCTCTACTCGAGAGTGACGCCGTAGCGCGGCAGGATCTCACCGGTCAGCGCGATCACCACCGCCTCGGCCTTGTGCCAGTCGATCTTCGCCTGCGCCTCGCGCAGCTCGGCCTGACGTAGCTCCTCGAGGCGGTTGAGCACGTCGAAGTTGGTCGACTTGCCGAGGTTGAAGCGGTCGGTCTCGATCTGGACGTTCTGGTTCGCGAGCTCGATCGCGCGATGCGACAGCGCGATGCGGCGCTTGGCGAGCTCCTGCTGCGCGACCGACCGCGCCATCGACTGCGCGATCTGCGCGCGCAGATCGAACGCGGTGACCTTGCGGCGCTCGCGGATCAGCCGGAGCTCCTTGCTGCGGCCGTTGACCGCGCGGTTGCCGATCGTCTGGCTGTAGGTCAGCGAACCCGAGACGCCGAACTGATCGAACTCGACGAGGTTCTTCAGCGCGGTGCCGAACTTGGCGTCCTGGCCGGTCGGGCCGAGCGACAGCGCGGCGTCGAGCTGCGGCAGGAGGCCGTTTTCGGTCACCATGATGTCGACCGTGTCGGCATCGGCCTGGCGGGCGAGCTGGGCGAGCTCGGGGCTCGCGGCGTACGCGCGCTCGACGAGCTCGGCGAGCGGCAGCGACGCCTCGGAGATCTCGAAGTCGGTCGCGACCCGCAGGCCGAGCGCGTTGGCGCCGACCGGCATGCCGGCCGCGCGGCGCAGCGCGATCGAGCGATCGAGGATCGTGAGCTCGGTGGTCAGCACGTCCTCCTCGCGGGTCGCGATGATCTGCTCGACCGCCGGGATCTCGGCCTTGGCGATCTTGCCGCCGTTGGTGCCGAGCGTCGTGACGCGCAGGCGCTCCTTCGCGAGATCGAGGCTCTGCTGGGTGATCGCGATCTGGCGCTCGGCGAGCACGAGGTCCCAGTAGGTCGACACCACCGCCTGCACCGCGTTGATCGCGGCGAGCCGGCGCGCGAGCGTCGCGACGTCGCGGTTGATCCGGGCCTTCTGCTCGGTGGCCGCGAAGAGCTGGCGGCCGCGGCCCTTGAGCAGCGGCTGGGTCACGCTCGCGGCGACCGAGTCGAACCACTGCTTGTTCTCCATGCCCATGCCGATGCCGCCGAGCGCGGTGTTCGAGTAGCTCGACGCGGCGTGGAGGTCGACCGTGCCGCCGGTCGGCAGCGTGCGGATCACGTCGAACGACGCGTTGAGCTGCGACGAGTGATCGACCGGGATGCCGCTGAACACGCCACCGGTGCTGCGCTGGCCGGACAACAGGCCCTGCAGCCGCCAGTCGTCGCGGCCGAACGTGGCCTCGATCTCGGCCTCGGCGATCGCGATGTCGAACTTCGCGCTCGCCAGGCTCGGTGCGCTCTGGATCGTGGTCGCGAGCAGCGTGGGCAGCGTGGTCGCCTCGGGCGTCCCCGCCCAGGTCGCGAGGTCGTCCAGCGCCGCCGGCGGCGGGGCCGGCGCGCCACCCGACACGGCACCGGGTGCGTCATCGAAGACGAGATGAAGCAGGTCGGCATGGGCGGTGCCGGCAGTTCCAAGGATCACGACGGCGAACACGAACTTTGACCGCATGAGCGCGCGAATCATGTCACGTGTGTTAGCGTCCTCGCCTATCGATGGCCACGGTACTGCGCACGTACTGTTTTCTCGACGCGCTGCAACCGCAGCAGGCCACGTTCGTCGGTAAGACGGCGCGTGGGTTCCTGCCCGTGCCGTTCCAGGCGTCGCTGTGGGTCGAGATCGCTCCAGGAATCGCGATCAACCAGGTCACCGACGCCGCCTTGAAGGCGACCGCGGTCCAGCCCGCCGTCCAGGTGGTCGAGCGTGCCTACGGCCTGCTCGAGATCCACCACGACGACAAGGGCGAGGTCCTGCAGGCCGGTCAGACGATCCTGAAATACCTCGGCGTCGAGGAGAACCAGCGGCTCAAGCCGCGGGTCCTCACCAACCAGATCATCCGCGGCGTCGAGGCCTACCAGACGCAGATCATCAACCGCAGCTCGGCGGGCATGATGGTGCTGCCGGGCCAGTCGCTGTTCATCTTCGAGTGCGAGCCCGCCGGGTACGTCGTGCTCGCCGCGAACGAGGCCGAGAAGGCCGCGAACGTGAACCTCGTGAACGTCACGCCGTATGGCGCGTTCGGCCGCCTCTACATGGCGGGCCCGGAAGCGGAGATCGATGCTGCTGCGGCCGCCGCGAGCGCGGCGGTCAACGGTGTCACCGGTAAAGAGCCCGAGAAGTTCGTCGACCGCTAAGCAGGAGCAACCATGGCTGATGCACTTGGAATGATCGAAGTTAAGGGTTTCGTCGGCATGGTCGAGGCCGCCGACGCGATGGTCAAGGCTGCCAAGGTCGAGCTCGTCGGGTTCGAGAAGACCGGCGGCGGCTATGTCACCGCGATCGTTCGCGGCGATGTCGCGGCGGTCAAGGCCGCGACCGAGGCCGGCCAGCGCGCCGCCGAGCGCGTCGGCGAGGTCGTCTCGGTCCACGTGATCCCGCGCCCGCACGCCAACGTCGATGCGGTGCTCCCGCTCGGCCGAGCCGGCGCCGCGAAGTAATGGTCCTCGGACGCGTCATCGGCACGCTCGTCGCGACCCGCAAGGAGCCGACGCTCGAGGGGCTCAAGCTCCTCGTCGTCCGCGCGTGCGATGTCGACGGCAAGGTCAACGGTGGCATCGCCGTCGCGGTCGATGCGGTCGGAGCCGGCATCGGCGAGGTCGTGCTGTACGCGTCGGGTAGTTCGGCGCGCCAGACCACGGTCACCAAGGACCGCCCGGTCGACGCGACGATCATGGCGATCGTCGACGAGATCTCGGTCGACGGCGAACGCCGCTTCCTGAAGGATTGATCGATGGCCACGCTCGACGAACGCAAGATCGAAGAGATCGTCGCGCGCGTCCTCGATCGGCTCGGCGGCACGCCGACGGCGCCGCGGTCGAACACCGCGCACAACCCGGAGCCGAACAAGAAGTCGAACGTGCCGCGCGGCACGAACGGCGTCTACGCGGACGCCGACGCGGCCGTGGTCGCGGCTCGCAAGGGCTTCGAGCAGAACGAGCGGCTGCCGGTCGCGACCCGGATCAAGATGATCGCGGCGATGCGCGCGGTGACGCTCGCGAACAACGAGCTGCTCGCGCGCTACGCGGTCGAGGAGACCGGGCTCGGCCGCTACGAGGACAAGCTCAACAAGAACCGCCTCGTCGCCGAGAAGACGCCCGGCGTCGAGATCCTCCGGGCGCAGGCCTATACCGGCGACGACGGCCTGATGCTGACCGAGCGCGCGCCGTACGGCGTGATCCTGTCGATCACGCCGACGACGAACCCGACCGAGACGATCCTGTGCAACGCGATCGGCATGGTCGCGGCCGGCAACTCGGTGGTGTTCAACGTGCACCCGTCGGCGGCGCAGACGTCGAACTGGTTCGTCCATATCCTCAACGAGGCGATCCAGGCCGTCGGCGGCCCGCGCGACGTGATCACGAGCGTCGAGAAGCCGACCGTCGAGTCGGCGAACCTGTTGTTCAAGCATCCGCTCGTGCGCCTGATCGTGGTGACCGGCGGGCCGGTCGTCGTCAAGGCAGCGATGAACTCCGGCAAGAAAGCCATCGCGGCCGGCCCGGGCAATCCGCCGGCCGTGGTCGACGAGACGGCGAACCTCGCCGACGCCGCCGACGCGATCGTCCGCGGCGCGACGCTCGACAACAACATCGTCTGCATCGCGGAGAAGGAGATCATCGCGGTCGACTCGATCGCGACCGAGCTCGTTCGCCAGCTCCAGAAGCAGCCGGTGCTGCTGCTCGACGCCCGGCAGACCAAGGAGCTCGAGAAGATCGTCCTCGAGGGCGATCACGTGAACAAGAACTGGGTCGGCAAGGACGCCGGCCTGATCGCGAAGGCCGCGGGCATCGCGGGCCACGGCCACGACCTCCGCATGTTGCTGTGCGAGGTCGACGAGAAGCACCCGTTCGTCCAGCACGAGCTGTTGATGCCGGTGATCCCGCTGTTCCGCGTGCGCGACAGCGCCGACGCGATCGCGGCCGCGCTGCGCGTCGAGCACGGGTTCCATCACACCGCGACGATGCACTCGCTCAACATCGACAACATGGCGGCGATGGCGCGCGTGTGTAACTGCAGCATCTTCGTCAAGAACGACGCGTCGTACGCCGGGCTCGGGCTCGGCGGCGAGGGCTACACCTCGTTCACGATCGCGAGCCCGACCGGCGAGGGCCTCACGACCGCCATCCACTTCTCGCGCGAGCGTCGCTGCACCCTCAAAGAAGCGTTCCGGTTCGTCTAGTGATGCGGGGCCCGGCGCTCGGCATCGTCGAGATCCGGACGATCGCGCGTGGCATCGTCGCCGCCGATGCCGCGATGAAGCGCGCGCCCGCGATCCTCCTGCACTCGCGCGCGGTCAGCGGCGGCAAGCACCTCGTGATGATCGAGGGTGGCGTCGCCGAGGTCAACGAGTCGCTCGCGGCCGCGCTGCTCGCCGCTGGCGATGCGCTGCTCGATCGGGTCGAGCTGCCGTTCGCCGACGCCCAGGTCTGGCCGATGCTCGGCGCGCCGGTCGCGCCGGCCGACTGGACCGGCGATCACGGCGCCGAGGCGGTCGCGATCGTCGAGACCGCGACCGTGTGCGCCGCGGTGGCCGCCGCCGACGCCGCCTGCAAGATCGCCGACGTCGTCGTGCGCGACACCCGGTTCGCGGTCGATCTCGCAGGCAAGGCGTACTTCACGATGACCGGCACGCTCGACGCGATCGAGGCCGCGGCGGGCGCGGCGCGCGCGGCCGCCGACCAGCACCTCGTCGCCCTCGAGATCATCGCGCAGCCGTCGCCGGATCTGCGCGGCCGGCTGTTTCGTTAGCGACGACAGCTGAACTGGAACACCGACAGGCACGACGTGTCCTGCCAGCTGCCGCTCGTCGAGAGGTACGCGCAGTTCTCGCTGGCGTCCTCGAAGCCGTCACCGTCGTTGGGCTGACCGGCGGCCCAGTGGAGGTACGGCGAGGGCGCGCCGTCACCGTTCCAGCTCCAGTCTTCGTCCGTGTCGCCGCCGACCACGACGGCCTGCGTGTAACCGGTCCACTGCGCCTGGCTGGCGACCGCCGCGCACTGCTCGTCGGCGCTCGAGCGCAGCGGAGCGAGCGCGCCGCCCCAGCCGGTGCAGCGACCCGCGGCGTCGAACTCGTTCGCGCCGTCGTTGCAGTGGACCCAGCACGCGCCGTTGCACGTCGTCGCGGTCGCGCCGGTGAGACACGTGAGCCCGGTCGTCGAGCACGCGCTCGCGACGACCGTATCGGGCGTCGCCGCGTCGATCGTGACGGCGCCCGCTTCGGCGGTGGTCACGTGTCCCTGCGCGTCGGCGCCGCCTTGCGCGCCGGGCTCGATCGACGCGTGGAAGCTGCACGCGGCGAGCAAGATAAAGCCAGCGATGCACCTCACGATGGCGACAGTATACGATGGACCTCGTGCGTCGTAGGTACCTCTTCGTGGTGGTCGCGATCGCGGCATGTGGAGCCCCTTCACGGGCGCCGACATCTGCAGACCGCGCACGGCGCCACGGTCACCGCGATGGCGGTCTCGTCGGATGGCTATCTCGCGACGACCTCGCAGTTCGATCGCACCATCCGGATCTGGCATGTCGCGCGGCGCGCCGGTCGCCGAAGCCGATGCCGTCGTGCGCGTGCCTCGCACCGACGCGTTCATCGCCGACGATCACGTCGGGCTCGAGCACTTCTTCGTGATCGCGAGTGCCGGCCCACTCGCAGCGACCGATCCGGCGCTCGCCGCGCTCCTCGCCGCTGCGCAGGACAAGGCGGGCGCGCCATGCACCGCGACGCTCGCGATGACGACCGACGAGAGCCGCGCGGCGGCGAAGCTCCCGGCGATCGTGCCGCCGGCCGGCGCGCCAGCACCGGCACCGCGGACCAAGCCCCCCGCATACTCGCCGGTCGCCGCGATCTGGATCCCGCGCGGCTTCGGCGTCGGCGAGACCGCGGGGACGAGCTCGCACCAGAGCGATGCGGCCGGCATCGCGAGCTGGGCCATCACGATCGATGACCGATGACGGCGGACGACGACGAGCTCGAGCGCTGGCCGCCGTTCATCGCGGAGGCCGCGGCCGAGGCTCTCGGGTTCGCCGCGCGCCATCCGCGTGCGGCGCGCTCGCAGTCGCGCGTCGTTGCCGAGGCGATCTGCTCGCACGTCTACCGTCGCGAGATCGGCGAGCCCGGCAAGCTGATGCTCGACGAGCTCGTCCGCAAGCTTGCGGCCAAGAAGCTGGTGTCGCCGCAGGTCGAGCTGCCGTTGCGCACGGTGCAGGCGTGGGGCAACTATCGCGCAGATCGACGGTGGCTTCGTGGCGCCGTGCCTGGTCGCGCTCCGCCAGGTGCTCGCGTGGTACTTCGTCGACTACTTGAAGCGCGCGCTCCCGGTCGAGCTGTCCGGTGAAGCGATCGCGCGCGCGGGTGGGCCGGCGCTCGTGATGGTCTCGACCGGCTGCCGGTTTCCGCTCGTGCGCGGACGCAGCGTCGTGATCGGTCGCGATCTGAAGGTGCATCGCACGCACGCACGGATCGACGTGCCGGCGAGCGGCCCGCCGACGCTGCACGAGCTCACCGGCAAGAACCCGACGCGGGTCAACGACGCGCGCATCGCGGGTTCGATCGCGCTGCAGCACGGCGACCATGTCCAGCTCGGCCGCACGATCCTGCGCGTCGAGCTCGACGATCAGGGCGTGTAGAGTCGCACCGTCGTGGTCGCGGTCGGGTTGCCGCGGGCGATCGCGAGCGTGCCGCCGCCCGCGAACGTCACGTGACCGTCGCCGACGACAGTGACGGTCACGAAGCCGGTGCCGACCGTGATCGGTGTCGGGGCACCCTCGAACACCGCCGACGCCGGAGCCCCGGCCGTGGCGGGCCGACCGGCCCAGGTCAAGGTCGGCGTGCCGGTGGGGCCGCCAGCGTCGGACCACACCGCGCGCGCCGGATCGAGCGCGTCGCCGGGATACAGCCAGACCTCGCGGTCGTCGGTGATCGCCGGCAGCGGCGTCTGCGTGCCGTCGGGATACAGCGCGAGGAGCGTGCCCGCAGGCGCGTACACCGGGATCTCGGCGGTCGACGCGGTCGCGGTCGCGGTGCCACCGGCGAGCGAGGCCCCACCGAACAGCGGGTACCAGCTGCCGGCAGGGAGCATCACGTCGCGCGTCGTCGCGCCCTGCACCTGGATCGGCGCGACCAGGATGCGATCGCCGAGCAGGTACTCGTCGGTCGCGGTCCACGCCCACGGCTCGTCGGGAAACTCGAGCGCGACGAGCCGGAGGAGCGGCAGGCCCGACTGCTCGTAGCTCCCGATCGAGCCCCACAAATACGCCGCGAGCTGCGCGTGAAACCGAGTCCAGCGCCGGAAGTGTGCGATCGAGCCGGCGTCGTGCTCCCACTGGAAGTTGTCGCGCGCGCTGCGGCCGTGGTGCGTGCGCATGACCGGCTGGAACGCGCCGAACGCGGTCCAGCGATAGAACAGCTCCTCGCTCGTCGGCACCGTGCCCTGGCTCATGTACCCGGCGATGTCACCGCCGAAGTACGGGAACCCGGTGATCCCGAGGCCGATGCCCATCGGGATCACCGACGGCAGGCCGTCGCCGACGCTCCAGTCGGTCTGCTGATCGCCGGACCAGATCACCATCGCGTCGGCCTGGCCGTGCAGCCACGCCGACCGCATGAAGAAGATCGGATCGGGGCGGCCGGCGATCGGCTTCAAGAGCTCGCGGTTGAGGCGCGCCCACTGGATCGGATAGCGATCGTGATCGAGGTGCGGGTCGGCGCCGCTCGCGAGCGTGGCGTCGACCGGCAGCCACTCGGCGAAGTCGGCCATCCAGCCGTCGGCGCCCTGCGCGATGTTCTCGCCGAGCACGCCCTTGGCCCAGGTCACCGCGGCCGGGTTCGTGAGATCGAGCAGCGTGGAGCCTCCGAACGCCACGCCGGTGAACTCGTAGGTCGCGCCATCCTTGTGGATCGCGTAGCCCGGCGTGGTCGCCTCGGCGTAGACGTCGGCGGTGTCGTCGACGAACGTGTTGAAGTAGGTCAGGAACGCGAAGCCGGCGGCGTGCAGATCGTCGGCGACCGCCTCGAAGTCCGGATACAGCGTGCGATCGACGCGCCAGTTCTCCTTGAGTGCATAGCCGGTCGCCGTGTCCCGACCGCCGTGCCAGTCCTCGGTCCAGATCGCCGCGGCCGAGATCTGGTTGTCGCGGAGCTTCTGCGCGACGCGCCGCACGTTCGCCGAGCCGAAGATCGCATCGACCCACGGGAAGAACGCGTGGAGCGGCGGGCGCGGCGACTTGCCGACCCAGGCGATCATCTGGGCGAGCGCGCCGCGCGCGGTGTCGTCGAGGAATAGCTCGACGGTGATCGCCGGTTGCCAGGTCGAGAATCGCGCGGTGTCGGGGTGCGCGTCGGAGCACAGCTCGAACGTCGAGCGCGCGTCGCTGTCGACCACGAGCGCGTAGTGCGCGGACGACAGCATCATCGGCATCGGCGTGTGCGTCGAGTGCTTGCGGCCGGTGAGGAACCACACGCCCTCGTAGCGATCGTCGGGGACATCTTCCTTGCCGATGCCATCTTCCTGGACCCACAGCGGCACGGTCTGGCCGCGGTGATCGACGTCGAACGACTGGCCTCCGAGGCCGGTGAAGTGTTCGTCGGCGGTGCACGCCGCCGCGATCGCCATCTGCTCGCCGGTCGTGGTCGCGAGCGCGATCGACACGTGGAGATTCGCCACGGTGATCGTGCCGGTGCCGACCGCGCGGTCGCCCTCGCGGAGCGTGAACGTCAGGCCGGTCGCGGTGTCGGTGATGTCGCCGAGCCGATCGATCCCGTGCCAGCCGGGGTCGCTCTCGGTGAACTTGTACGATCCGAACTGCTCCTCGGTGGTCGCCGCGATCGCGCCGGTCGCCGCGAAGCCGTACGGCGCGCCGCGATCGCCACGTCGCGAGGTCCACGCCGGCTTGCCATCGACCAGGAGCGCGATGCCGGCGGGCTCGGGGTAGACCTCGATCGTCAGGCGGTCGAACGTCGCGACGTGCGGCGCCGGGTTTCCGCTACAGCCGGCGAGCAACGCCGCGACGCACAGGTGCCTCATGCTCGACGATGATACCGTGGTACCACCGACCCGTGGACCTCGATCGCCTGGCCCGCGAGGGCGTCACCACCGCCGAGCTCGCCGCCGGGGATCCTCCGGATCTCGTGCTCGCGTGCGTCGTCGACGGCGCGCAGGTCGGTGAAGCGGTGCTCGATGCACTGCGGGCCGGATCGTCGCGCGCCGCGATGCGGGCGCTCGGTCGCGACGAGGGCTACCGCGTCGAGGATCTCGCCGGTTGCACGGTCGCCGTCGCGCGCGACGCGTCGGCGATCGCCGCGTGGCTGACGCGCCGGCTCGGGCATCCGGTCGCCGCGATCGAGCGCCCGGGTCCGCCCGCGGTCGCGGCGCGGTTCGCCGGCCGCGTCGGGCGCGCCCCGGAGCGCGTGCGCTACGCGCGCGATGCCGGCGGCCGCGTGCGCGTCGAGGCGTTCGAGCTCCACGTCGCCGAGCACTGCAACCTGCGCTGCGCGAACTGCTGCAACATGTCGCCGCACGTCGAGCACAAGCTGCTCGCGATCGACGACGTCACCGCGTTCGTGACCCGGATGGCGCGCGTGTTGACCGCCGACGTCGTCAAGATCATGGGCGGCGAGCCGCTCCTGCATCCCGAGATCACCCGCGTGATCGACGTGCTGCGCGCGAGCGGCATCGGCGATCGCGTCCGGCTGTTCACGAACGGCCTGCTCCTGCCGCAGATGACCGACGCGTTCTGGGAGGCGCTCGACGAGCTGACGATCTCGAACTACACGAGCGCGCCCGTGAAGCCCGCGGTGATCGAGCTCGCCAAGGCGCGCGCGCGCCGTCACGACTTCGTGCTCAACGTGAAGCCGGTCGACGAGTTCGCCCAGGTGCTGTCGCCGCGCTACCAGGCCGACGACGCCGCGACCCGCCGGACGTTCGAGCGCTGCTGGTTGCGCCACCGCTGCCTCGTCGTGCGCGGCACGCAGTTCTACACGTGCACCCGCGCGGCCTACGCCGCCGACTTCCTCGCGCACGTCGCGCACGAGCCGCCGCCGGTCCCGCTCGATCGATCGCGCGACGGCCTGCCGCTCGACACGCCCGATCTGGCGGCCGCGCTCGAGGTCTACCTCAATCGTGAAGAACCGCTCGGCGCCTGTCGCTACTGCTTCGGGGGCGACGGCGCGAGCGAGCCGCACTACCAGCTGACGCGCGCCGAGGTCGCCGCCGGCGTGATGTCGAGGCGCCTGCCGATCCTATGACCGCGGTCCGCGACTGGCACGGGATCGCCGCGCTGTATCGCCGGACCGACGGCGTGCACGCGAGCAAGCTGCGCGATCTCGTCGCCCGGCGACCGCGCGCGCTCGATCGCGACGGCGTGCGCGCGGCGTGGGGCGAGGTCGACGATCCGTACGCGACGATCGTCACCGAGGTGCGCCGGGCGCCGTGCAAGGTGATCGCGCCGATGCCGCTCGCGTTCGGCGCGTGGACCGGGCTGTTCGACGACGCGGTCGCGCGGATCGCGCGCGTCGCCGTCGAGCCCGTGCTCGCGCTCGGCGGCGGGCTCGATGCCGCGGCCGTGCTGCTCGCGTGGCGCTCGAGCGGCGTCGCGATGCCGGCGGTCGCGACGTTCGCGACCGGGCTGCCCGGGTACGACGAGGTCGACCTCGCGCGCGCGATCGCGCGGGTCGCCGGCGTGACCTGCGAGGTCGTCGAGGTCGCGCCGGCCGAGCTCGTCGCGCGCGCGCCGATCGCCGCGATCGCCGCCGAGACGCCGTTCTACAACCTGCACCCGGTGCACCGGCTGGTGCTCGCGCAGGTCCGCGGACGCGGCGGCGCGACGCTGGTGACCGGCGACGGCGCCGACGCCGTGTTCTCGCACCGCCGCGATCTCGACTACGTGCCGCACGTCGTCGCGCTCGCCCGCGCGGCTGGCCTCGCGACCGCCTCGCCGTTCTTCTTCCCGGATCTGATCGCCGCGACGCCCCACGATCCGCGCAAGCAGTACCTGCGGGACTACCTGCGCGAGAACAAGCTCGGCTGGCTCGCCGACGAGCCCAAGCGGTCGCGGTTGATCCCGCCGCTCGACCTGTCGCCGATCCTCGATCGCGCGCGCATCGAGTCGCTCGGCGCCGAGCTCGGCATCCCGGTCGACCTCACGACCGATCGCGGCCGGGTCGGCTGGGCGACGCTCGATCACCTGGCGCGCGATCTCGAGGCGGCGCGCTGATGTGTGGGCTCGCCGGCGTCGTGCGCTTCGACCGCCCGGGTGAGGCATCACGCGCCGAGGCCCGCGCGATCCGCGCGCGCCTCGTGCACCGCGGCCCGGACGGGCAGGGCGACGTCGCCCTCGGTCACGTCGCGCTCGCCCACGCGCGGCTCGCGATGATCGATCGCGCCGGCGGAGCGCAGCCGCTCGGCGACGGCCGCTACACGATCGTCTACACCGGCGAGCTCTACAACGATGCCGAGCTGCGCACGCGGCTGCCCGGGCCGTGGCGCGGTCGGGCCGACACCGAGACCGTGCTCGCGGCGTGGCGCGCGTGGGGCCCGGCGTGCGTCGACGAACTCGACGGCATGTACGCGTTCTTCGTGTGGGACGATCGCGATCAGGTCGGCCACGCGGTGCGCGATCGGCTCGGCGTCAAGCCGTTCGCGTACGCCGCGCTGCCCGACGGCGGCCTCGCGTTCGCCTCGGAGGCGCAGGCGCTCGCCGCGGTGCTGCCTCGGATGCGCGCGGATCGCGAGGCGATCGTCGAGTACCTCGTCGCGCCGGCGTTCTCGGGAGTCTCGCGCTCGCCGTTCGCCGGCGTGCGCTACCTCGCGCCCGGGCACGTGATGCGCGTCGATCGCGACGGCGTCTCGACGCGCGCGTACTGGCGCTGGACACCGCGTGCCGACGACGCGGTGACCGCCGAGGAGCTCGGGGCCGCGCTCGGCGATGCGGTCGCGCGCGCGAGTCGCGCCGACGTCGCGCTCGGCGTGTTCCTGTCCGGCGGGCTCGACTCGACCGCGCTCGCCGCGCTCGCGCCGACGGCGAACCCGGCGTTCGCGCTGCGGTTCCCCGAGCAAGCGTGGGGCACGTCGCGGATCGTGGTGTCCGACGACCTGCCGTTCGCGCGGCTCGCCGCGGCCGAGCTCGGCAAGGAGCTCGTCGAGGTCGGCGTCGATCGCGCCGGGCTCGCGGCCGAGCTGCGCGCGATCGCCCGGGTCGACGACGCGCTGCCGGCCTGGGAGCAGGAGCTCGGCCAGCGCGCGCTCGCCCGCGCCGCCGCGACGCGCGTCAAGGGCGTGCTGGTCGGCGACGCCGCCGACGAGCTGCACTACGGCTATCACTTCCTGCTCGACGCGGCCGCGCCGCGCGAGCTGGTCGCCCGGCTCGGCGCGGTGCCGATCGCGCGGGCGATCGATCCGGATCCGATCGCGCGGCTCGACGCCGAGTACCGCGCGCTCGCGCGTCCCGAGGACACCACGCCGGTGCTGGCGATCACCCGGCTCGTCGTCGAGCGCTGGCTGCCGCGGCTGCTCCACGACGGGGACATCCACACGATGGCGTTCGGGCTCGAGGCGCGCGTGCCGTTCGCCGCGCGTGGCTTGCTCGAGCTCGCGCAGCGCATCGCCCCGTCCCGCGGGCGCGACAAGGCGATGCTGCGCGAGGCGCTCCGCGGCAAGCTACCCGAGGCGATCCGGACGCGGGTGAAGTCGGCGCTGCCCAAGGATCAGGAGGTCGCGGCGATCTATCGCGCCGAGCTCGCCGCGATCCTGCGCGACCCGCATCCGCTGGTGCGCGAGCTGGTCGACGTCGACGCGCTGCCGCCCGACGACGGCGAGGTCGCGCGCGCGATCCGGTTTCGCGTCATCGGGCTGCACCACTGGGCGATCGCGCACGAGGTCGCGGCGTGATGCGCGCCCTCGTCGTCACGCTGCCCGAGCGCGGCCACTACCATCCGCTGCTCGGGCCGACCGCCGAGCTCGCGCGCCGCGGGCACACCGTCACGGTCGTGGCGACCCACGACGTCGTCGCCGAGCTGCGTGCGGCCGGCGTCGCGGACGCGATCGCGCCGCCCGGTGCGCGCCCGCCGAGCTCCGCGGTGCGCGGCGCCGCGCTCGCCGCGATCCTCGTCGATCCACCGCGGCTCGCCGGCTGGATCCGCGCGCTCCTGGTCGACGCGCCACGCGCCGGCATCCCGCCGCTCCGCGCGATCATCCGCGACCTGCGCCCCGACGTCGTCGCGCTCGATACGATGGCGTACGACGCCGCGATCGCGGCCGAGCTCGAGGGCGTGCCGTGGGTCGGCTGGGCGACCTCGTTGAACCCGGTCGTCGACGGCCTCGACTCGCCGCTGATCCGGACGCTCGCCGCGCTCGATGCGGACCGCCACGCGCTGTTCGCCGATCACGGGCTCGCCGCGCGGTTCCGGGTGTCCGACGTGCTGTCGCCGCGGGGCACCGCGGTGTTCGCGACCGAGGCGCTGGTCGGCGCGGCGGCCGATCCAGACGTCGCGCTCGTCGGGCCGTCGCGCGGCGGCGTGCGCGGCGGCGCGCGCGCCGACCTCGCGTTCGCCGACGGTCGCCCGGTGATCTACGCGTCGTTCGGCAGCCAGGCGTGGCACCAGCCGGCGCGGTTCGATCGCCTGGTCGCGGCGTGCGATCGGCTCGGCTTCGCGCTGGTCGCCGCGATGGGCGAGCTCGCGCCGCGCTACGCCCACGCGGTCGAGTTCGTCGATCAGCTCGAGCTCTTGCCGCGGGTCGCGGGGTTCGTGACCCACGGCGGCGCGAACTCGGTGATGGAGGCGTGCGCCGCCGGGACGCCGATGCTGGTCGCGCCGATCTGCAACGACCAGCCGCACAGCGCGGCGTTCGTCGAGCGCGCCGGGGCCGGCCTCGCCCTCGACCTCGACACCGCACCGGAGGCCGCGCTCGACGCCGCGTTGCGCCGGCTGGTCGAGGATCGCGCGCTGCGCACCCGGTGTGCCGCGATCCGCGACAGCTACGCGCGCGACGGCGCGGCCGGCGCGGCCGACCTCGCGGAGCGGGCCGCGGCATGATCGTCGTCCCGCTCACGATCTGCGCGCGCGACGAGGCTCGCGCGGTCGGCGCGTGCCTCGACTCGCTGATGATCGCGGCGCGGGATGCCGAGGCCGCGCTCGCGATCCGGATCGCGCCGCTCGTCGTGCTCGACGACACGACCGACGCGACCGGCGCGATCGCCGAGGCGCGCGGCGTGCCGACGCGGCGCTCGTCGGGTGGCAAGGTCGAGGCCCAGCGTGCCGGGCTGCGTCCGGGGCCGTTCAACCTGTTCGCGGACGCCGATATCACGGTCGCGCCCGACACGCTGACCGCGCTGTGCCGCGCGATGCTCGACGATCCCGCGCTCCAGGTCGCGGTCCCACCGAAGCACCCGGTCGCGCCGCGGCGGCGCTGGGATCCGCTCGCGCGCGCGCTCCACACCTACAACGCGCGCCGCGGGTTCTCGGCGCAGCGCACGTGGTTCTCCGGCAAGCTGTTCGCGATCCGCGCGTGGCATGTCCCCGAGGCCTCCGAGATCGCGGCGCGCGCAGCGGCACTGCCAGCGAGCCGGTTCGCGGCGTACACCGAGCCGCTGCGCGTCGACGATGTCTACCTGTCGCGCGCGACCGTCCACGCCCACGGCTCCGCTGCGATCCGCGAGACCGCCGGTGGTGCGGTGTGGTTCCGCGCGCCCGAGACGCTCGGCGGCATGTACCGCTACTATCGCCGGATGCGCCGCGAGCTCGAGCGCACCGACGCGCTGTTCCCCGAGCTCGGCGCCCGCCACGCGCGCACGCCGGAGCTCGCCGGGATCTCGCTCGCCGAGCGCGCCGCCTATCGCACGTTCCAGCTCGCGCTCGCCGCGTGCCGGATCGGCTATCGCGCCGAGCGCTTCGCGGTCGATCGGCTCGGCATGCCGCCCGGCGATCCGTGGCCGGCGATCGCGGAGACCAAGTGAACCCGGCCGGCATCGTCGCGATCGAGGTCTGGGATCTCGCGGTCGGCGGCCGGCTGCTGCAGGAGTGGCGCGACGACGCCGCGTTCGTCGAGCGGGTCGCCGACGCGGTCGTCGCGGTGACCCGCGCACCGCCCGTCGCGTGGTCGCCCGAGGCTCGCGCGCTGGCGCCGGCGATCGCGCGCGTGCACCTGGTCGGCGGCGCGGCCGACGACGCAGCCTGCGCGGCGATCGCGGCGCGCGGCCTGCCGTGTACCCGGTCGCGCGATCCGTTCGCGGCGGCGCGGGCGGCGGCGGTCGAGGGCGTGCTCGGCGTCGACGTCGGCCAGACCGGCATCAAGCTCGCGCTCGGAGATCGGGTCTGGCGGGTCGCCCGCGATCACGCCCGGGCGCCGCTTCGCGACGGCGTCGCCGACCGCGAGGCCGCGCGCGCGTCGACGATCGCGTTCCTCGCCGAGACGATCGCGGGCCACGCGCCGCGCGCGGTCGTCGGCCTGCCATGCGAGCTGCCGGCCGACGGCATCCCGCGATCGTGCTCGTACGCCTGGCGCGACCCGGATCCGACGCTGGTGGCCGAGCTCGCGGCTGCGGCGGGCACCGAGCTGACCGTGCTCAACGACGCCGTGCTCGCCGCGATCGCCGCGCGCGCCGAGCTCACCGGCCCGGCGCTGGTCCTCACGCTCGGCTTCGGCGTCGGCGGGGCGCTCGTCGCATGACGCGCACGGCGCTCTACCTGTCGCCGCACTTCGACGACGTCGCGCTGTCGTGCGCCGGGGGCGTGCTCGCGAAGCGCGCGCGCGGCGATCGCGTCATCGTGTGCAGCGTGTTCACGCAGACGCGCAACCGCACGGTCATGCACCGGCGATCCGGCGAGGATGCGACCGCATGGTTCCGCGCCGGCGTCGAGTCCGTCGACCTCCGGTTCGACGACGCGCCCGACCGCGAAGGTCTCCCGAAGACGTTCACCGCGCTGATGCTCGGGCCGCCGCCGAGCGCCGCGCTGGTCAAGGAGGTCCGCGCGGCGATCGCCGTCCAGATCCGGCGGTTCCGACCCGACGAGGTCTGGTTCCCGCTCGCGATCGGGGGCCACGTCGATCACCGCGCGGTGTTCGAGGCGCGCGCGGCCGCCGGCAAGCTGCGCACGTACTTCTACGCCGACCGGCCGTACGCGTTCGTCCCTGCGCTCCGCGACCTGCGGCATGCCGAGCTCGCCGGCTCGCGGGCGTCGACCCGGTGGAACGCCGAGGCCGTCGCGCGCCAGCTGAAGTTCGGCGGCTGCGATCGATTCGTCGTCGCCGCCGAGCGCGCCGCGGTGTGCGCCGAGCTCGCCGCCCGACTCGCCGCGGCGCGCACGCCGACCGGGCAGGTCCGCAAGAACCACACGTTCCGGTATCCGATGGCGACGCTCGCCGCGGTCGTGTCGCTGATCGAGTGCTATCGCTCGCAGACGCGCGCGCTGTTCGGCACGACCGAGGTCGCGCGGCTGTGGAAGCGCAACGCGGAGATCACCGGCGGCTGGTACGAGACTGCCAGCTCGATCTCGACGCGACGGCCGTGATCGCGCGAGCATCCAAGCAATCATGAGCAACGCCGCGCAGATCGAGCAGTGGAACGGAATCTCTGGCGACAGCTGGGTCGCGATGAACGAGCGGCTCGATCGGCAGCTCGCGCCGCTCGGGGACGCGGCGCTCGCGGCGCTCGCGCCACGTCTCGGCGAGCATGTCGCCGACATCGGCTGCGGCGCCGGCCAGACCACGCGCCAGCTCGCCGAGGCGGTCGGCCCGACCGGTCGGGTCGTCGGGCTCGACGTCTCGGCCGCGTTGCTCGCCCACGCGCGGGCGCGCACGACGGCCGCGAACGTCGTGTACGTCGAGGGCGACGCGCAGATCCACGCCCTACCCACGATCGACGCCGTGTTCTCGCGGTTCGGCGTGATGTTCTTCGCCGATCCGGTCGCCGCGTTCGCGAACCTGCATCGCGCCCTGCGGCCCGGCGGTCGCCTCGCGTTCGTGTGCTGGCGCCCGATCACCGAGAACCCGCTGTTCACCGTGCCGGTCGACGCCGCGGTCGCGGCCGGGATCATGGCACCGGCGCCGACCGATCCACTGGCGCCCGGGCCGTTCGCGTTCGCCGACGCCGCGCGGGTCACCGACCTCCTGTCGCGCGCCGGGTTCGCCGAGATCCGCGTCGCGCCGCACGACGAGCGGATCGGCGGTGGCGATCTCGAGGAGGCGCTCGAGCTCGGGCTCCGCGTCGGGCCGCTCGGCCGCTTGTTGCGCGAGCATCCCGAGCACGCCGCGCGCGCGGTCGACGCGGTGCGCGCCGCACTCGTGCCCTACGTGACCCCGACCGGCGTGCTGATGCCGTCGGCGACCTGGATCGTCACGGCTCGAGCGTGAGCTCGCGGATCGCGTCGGCGAGCCGGCCGCGCGCGGCGGCGAGCTCCTCGCCGAGCTGACCGAGCTCGCGCGCGTGGGTGTCGGCGTCGGCGGTCGCCGCCGCGAGGCTCGCGATCAGCTTCTTCCGCAGGTCGTCGGCACCGCGCACCTTGTCGAGCGTGCGGAGGCTGTCGCGCAGCTCGGCGGCGCGTCCCGAGACATCCGCGATCCCGGCGCGCGACACCGCGATGTGCTCCTCGAGCGTCGCGGCCTCCTTGCGCAGACCGATCGCGACCGCGAGCTTGTCGGCGAGCCCGGCGGGCAGGTGGCTGCCCTCGACGTAGATCGCCAGATCGCCGGGCCGCGCGTCGACCAGCGCGAGCGCGCGGTGGCGGGGCTCGCGCTCCTCGACCGTCAGCGTGCTCGCCTTCGCGGCGACCAGCGGCACCGGGATGAGGTAGGCGTCGCCGCGATCCTGCGTCCCGGGAGGCAGATCCTGCGCGACGTAGCCGGCCGCCTTGGCGTGTCGGATGTAGAGGACCTTCGTCGGATCCGCGCCGGTCGCGATCGCGTACTTCGTGACCCGCACGCCGGCGTTCTCGACGCTCAACACGCCCTTGTGGATCGCGACGATCCGCACCGGGCGCTCGTCGGTCAGCGCCTCGCTGATCACCTGCGTGCCGCCGTCGAGCGCGTACGGGATCCACGCGGTCTCGGCGATCTGCAGCCGCTGGAGCAGCGTGTCGCCGACGAACGTGCCGTGCGCGAAGATCGCGATCGGCCCGGGCTCGAGCGTGAAGCCGCTCGAGTTGACGATGCGCACGGCGCGGAACGGATGGCGATCGCTGCCCGGCGCGTTGCCGTCGGGCCTCCACAGCATGACGTCCTCGCCGGTGATCGGCTTGTTGATGATCGAGACCATCGCCGAGCCACCGCGCGGCACGTCGATCGGCTCGCCGACCACGTAGCGCACGCTGCCGGCGACCGCCGCGGGACGCGTGTGTGTCGTGGTCGACGCCCGCGCGGTCGAGACGTCGAGCCGCGTGCCGCGCGGATCCCTCGCGGCGTCGGCGCGCGACAGGATCAAAAACTCGACGCGGCGGTTCTTCGCCGGCTCGTTGACGTCGATCGGCTGCGTCGCGCCGTACGGCTGGAGGACCAGGCGATCCGCCGCGATCCCGCGCTGGATCAGCGCCGTGCGCACCGCTGCCGCGCGGCGCGACGCGAGCCCCCACGCCTCGCGCTCGTCGCTCGACGCGTGGCCTCCGATCTCGACGCGCGCGATGTCCGGGTTGCCCTTCAACGTCGCCGCGGTCGCGTCGACGATCGCGATCGTGGCCGGCGCCAGCACGTCCGAGCCCGGCGCGAACGTGATCCGCTCGAGGATCATGATCGACGACTCCGACACGATCACGCGGCCGCGCCCGACCGGGCAGCCGTCCATACCGTCGCCGGCCGCGTCGTCGGGACACTTGTCGTCCTTGTCGACCAGGCCATCGCCGTCGCGATCGACCAGCCCGTTGACCGTCTCGGAGGCCCCGACCTGCTCGCCATCGACTGGCCCGAGCACGGTCGGCGCGATCAGGTGTCCCGCGGCGTCGGGTCGCTTGACGTACTCGGGCGTGTGGAGGTCGAGCGCGAACGACATCGGCGCGCCGGTCGCGAGCGTCAGCTGCACGCCTCTCCAGTCCTCCTGCGATGCGTTGTTGACCATCGCCCACGCCTGGAGCAACGCGGTCGGCGAGCGGTCGTCGAGCACGACGCGATACGCCGCTTTCCAGGTCGGCGTCGGCACCGCGTAGCTCACCAAGAGGTCGTGCGCGCGCCCGGCCGACAGCCGCACGTCGAGCCCGATCGTGCGATCGGTGTCGCGCGCGTGCGGCACGTCGACCGTCGCCACCGCGGCGCCGAGCTTGTCGATCACGGTCAGCGTCTTCAACACGTCGTCGAGCTCGGGGCGCGCGAGCTCGAGGTGCAGCTTGCCGCCGGACAGGTGGCCGCTGCGCTCGAAGTAGCCGATGCCGTTCTGGTACAGCGTCACCTTCTGCAGCGCCATCGGGCGCGGCCGGGAGGCACAGCTGGCGACGAACAGGACGGCCGCGAGTCGGTTCATGGACCCACAGTGCCGCCCGCGGCCGAACCGGTTACGAGCGCGAGAACGTGACGTGCGTGATCGTGACCGGGTCGGTCGGCTTGTCGTTGCGACCGCGCGGCACGCCGGTGATCTTGGTGACGAGGTCGACCTCGGCGCACTGGCCAAAGATCGTGTGCAGGCCGTTCAGGTGATCCGGCGCGCCCTCGGTGATGAAGAACTGGCTGCCGTTCGTGCCCGGGCCGGAGTTCGCCATCGCGAGCGTGCCCGGCTTCATGCGCAGCGCGTCGGAGAACTCGTCGTCGAAGTTGTAGCCGGGGCCACCCATCCCGCGACCGAGTGGGTCGCCGCCCTGGACCATGAAGCCGGGGATCACGCGGTGGAAGATCAGGCCATCGAAGAACGGCGTGCCCTTCTCGGTGGTGCCGGTCTTCGGGTTCTGCCAGGCCTTCTTGCCGGTCGCGAGGCCGACGAAGTTCGCGACCGTCATCGGGGCCTGCTCGGGGAACAGCTCGCAGTGAAACGTCCCGAGGCTGGTCTCGATCGAGGCCACGAGCTTGCCGTTGCCCTTGATGTCGGCGAGGTAGCCGGCGAGGTCATCCTTGGTCGGCGGGCGCACCGCGTCGGACTCGACCGGCGGCTGGGTCATCGTCTTGGTGCCGCCGCCGGCGTTCGACTTGCCGGTCTCGACCGTGCCCGACGCCGAGCCCGTGACCGTGTCCTTCTTGTCCTTCGCGTGCTCGCAGCCAAGGAGGCCCAGGAGCGCGAGTCCGAGTGCGATGTGCTTCATGCGCGTGGAACGTATCAGGCTTCAGTCGGCGGGCCAGGGACTTCAGGTCGGAACGCGAGCCCGCGTCAATGCGTTCACCAGGGCCTGGAGCCCTCGGGTCACGTGCGTGTAGCCATCGCGGACGCCGAGCCGATCGCGATCGTGACAACTCCACGACAAGATCGTCGGCCAACCTGAACGTATCGAGCTTGTAGGGATCGCGGCTCATCACACCGCTCTCGTCCACGACGCCCGGTTGCTAGATCAACGGCTGTTTCGGTGGCCGGCTTGCTTCGTTCCGTTCCGGCTGAAGCCCATGGCCTGATCCCGAAGCCCGACCGGCCGGTCAATGCCAGAAGCCGATCGACACGCCGACGTTGTTGTACCGAGATGCCACGTCGCCGGTCAGCGTGATCCGGCCGCGGCGCAAGCCGAAGAAGTGGACCTGGAGCACGCGGACCTCGATGCCGAACGTGACGTGCAGCCGGCCGTTGACGTCGTCGAACCGGGACGGCTCGTAGTAGCTGCCACCGCGCAGCCGGAGGCGACCGGGCAGCCACTCGTACTCGAGCCCCGCGCGCGGCGACACCGACACGTGGCGCCCCGCTCGCTGGAGATCGTGCATGCCGAACGCCTCGAGGCCGTAGGCGTTCGCCGACGCGCCGGTCACGACGAGATCGGCGGCGAGCGTGAGCGCCGGCTCGTCGCGCCACAGCCCGCCGAGCAGCTGGTTCCACGCCGAGTCGGCGCGGCGGTACGCGAAGCCCGCCGCGACGCGCCACGGCGAGACCACGCTGTCGGGCAGGATGTAGCCCGCGCAGTCCATCGGATCGCAGTTGCTGGTCTGCACCGTGCCACCGTGAAACGGGCCGGCAGCCGACACGCCGACGCGAAAACTCTCGAGGCTCGGGAGCCACGTCGCGCCGGCGGCGATCCCGGCACCGTCGATCGCGAACAGATCGCCACAGCCGGCACCCGAGCACTCCGGCACGAGCGAGAACGCGGCGATGTCGATCGCGGCACCGATTGCGATGTCGAGCTGTGGGAGGTACTTGGCGACCGCGATCCGGCTGCGCGTTGTCGTCGCGTGCAGCGCGACATCCTTGCCCGCGATCGGCGCGGTCGTGCCGACCAGCGGCGCCTCCTGGTACGTCACGGTGACCGCGGCGGCCCACTCGTGGACGCGGCCGGCGATCCCGAAGGTGAGCGCGGAGTTTCCGCCGGTCGCCGTCGAGGTCCGGCCATTGTTGTCGACGTCGGTCGACAGCGAGCTCGACAGGGCGTCGAGGTGATAGTCCCAGCTCCAGACGTCGGTGTCGGTGGTTTCCCGCACCGCCGGCGCCGACGGATTGAACAGCGTCCCCGACGACCCGATCGCGTTGCCGACCGCGCCACCCATCGCGACCGTGGCGCTGTTGCCGAATGCGACACCGTCGTTGAGCTCGATCGCGTAGTTCCGGTCGGTCGGCGGATCGGCCGCCGCGACGCGACTCGCCACCACGATCGCGATCATGCCGAGGGCGCGGACCACGTCCCATAGTATCCTGTTCCCGCCGCGTGACCGAGGACCGCCCCACCGTCGACACCACGCCGGCGTCGGCACGTTCGACGTTCGCGGTCGTGCCGTTCAAGCGCCGGTTCCTGGTCCCGACGGTCGTCATGGCGATCGCCGAGATCATCGGCATCGTCTACCCGCTGTGGATCTTGTTCGACCTCGGCGAGCTCGGTGGCGAGACGCTCCTGCGCACCGCGCTGCCGGTCGCGATCGGTGGCGCGCTCGTGTGGTTCGGCGCGATCGCGACCTGGCTGATGCCACTGTGGGCCGCGGTGCAAGCACGCCGGCGCGGCGAGCGGGTCCCGCGGGAGCTCGCGAACCGCGCGTATCGCGCCACGTTGAAGGGCCCGGTGCGCGTGCTGCTGCTGCGCACGACGACGTGGGCGATCGCGGCGGCGCTCACCGGGATGTTCCTCTACATCTACGAGTCGTGGCCGCTCCAGCGCGTCGCCGAGCTCGTCGCGATCACGAGCATCCACGCCTACGTGATCTCGTGCGTGCGCGCGCTGTGGTGGGCGCAGATCCTCGGCGAGATCCGCAACCGACTGTTCACGGCAGGCTCGCCGCTCAAGCGGTTCGACGACGGCCACTTCCGCCAGTTCACGCTCGTCGCGATGATCATCGCCGGCGGGGTGCTCGCCGCGCAGGCCGCGTTCACCTACTTCTTCGTGCCGATCTCGCACGCGCAGTACCGCCAGTACGAGACCTACATTCCGATCGCCACGCTGTTCGGCGTCATCGCGTGGGCGGCCGGTGCGCGGGTGATGACCGAGGATCTGCGGCGCTACCTCCAGGCCTCGCGCGGCGACGAGGTCATCACCAACCGCAAGGACGCCCCACCCGCCGCGGTGATCTTCCGCCGCGGCCAGGCGCTGCCGTATCGGCTCGCGCTGCTCACGATCGTCGTCTGGATCGTGATCGTCGTGGTCGGTGCCCTGATCGCGCGGTTCCACCTCGGCTTCGAGCTCGATGACATCATCGTCCTGTCGGTCGCGATCTTCATCCTCGCGATCGCCGGCGCGATCTACGAGCAGCTGTGGCACCGCGATGTCTTGCGCCCGCTGCTCGCGCACCTGACGCAGCGCTATCGCGTGCCGGTGCGCTCGATCGCGCCGTCGTTGTCGCTGCGCTCGAAGCTCCTCCTGTCGTTCGGCGGCGTCGTGTTGCTCGCGTGCGGCATGGCGCTCCTGTGGGGCTTCGTCCAGTACAAGAGTCAGGCGACCGACGCCGCGATCCGTCAGGCCGACCTCGGCCTCAAGTGGATGCACTCGGAGGTGCAGACCGATCTCGCGTCGTCGCCGACGCCGCCGACCTCCAACGCGGTGCGCGCGTCGCTCAAGCGGATCACCGAGGCCTCGCCCGAGGCGTCTGCGGTGCTGTTCTATCTCGACGAGCGCGGCGAGCTGATGGCGGTCGGCGGCGGGCCGCAGGGCGCCCCGCGCGTGCCGTGGTACACGCGCGCGCGGATCGAGAACGCCCAGCACGACCTGATCGCGCTGCCGGCGGCCGAGCTCACCGGGCTCGCCGATCACCTGATCATCCCGTGGCGCAACAAGCGCGCGCAGACCGCCGAGGCTCGCTACAACCTCGGGGAGATCGCGGTGTTCTATCCGAGCTATCGCGGCCGCGGCCAGTCGATGGTGCGGCCGCTCAAGGAGCTGCTCGTGTTCTTCCTCGTGCTGTTCGCGGCGTGCGGCGGCATCGTGACGTTCACCGTCGCGCAGTTCGTCGCGCCGATCCGCCGGCTCGAGCAGCGCGCCGATCAGATGGCGCGCGGCGAGCTCGCCGATCCGGTCGTCGCGGGTGGCGAGGGCGACGAGATCGGTCGCCTCACGCTCGCTCTCGAGGAGATGCGCCGCGCGCTGCGCGACAAGCTGCGTTCGACCGAGGAGGTCAACCTCGATCTCGAGCGCGCGGTCCAGATGCGCACCGCCGACCTCGCGCGCAAGAACCGCGAGCTCGCCGAGACCAACGACAAGCTCGAGACCGCGCAGGATCAACTCGTGCGCTCCGAGAAGCTGGCGTCGATCGGTCAGCTCGTCGCCGGCATCGCCCACGAGATCAACAATCCAGTCAACGCGATCGTCAACACGGTCGGCCCGCTCGAGGAAGCGATCGACGACATCGACAGCCCCGATCCCCACCTGCGCGCCGAGGCCGCCAGGGACGTCCGCGAGATGGTGCGCGTCGTCCAGCGCGGTGCCCAGCGCACCAAGGCGATCGTGACCGCCCTGCACAACTACTCGCGCACCGACGAGGACTCGGTCGTCGACTTCGACATCGATCGCTCGATCGACGACTCGCTCGAGCTGTTGCGGCACCTGCTCAAGCACAACGTCACGGTGGTCAAGAAGTACGGCGAGCCCGGGCGCGTGCGCGGCCACGCCGGCCAGATAAACCAGGTGTTCATGAACCTCCTGACCAACGCCGCGCAGGCGCTGTCGTCGCAGCCCAACGGAGGCACGATCACGATCGAGACCGGCAGCACGCCGACCGGCGTCGAGGTCAAGATCGCCGACGACGGCCCGGGCATCCCGGCCGAGGTGCTGCCGCGGATCTGGGATCCATTCTTCACCACGAAGGACGTCGGCGAGGGCACCGGCCTCGGCCTGTCGATCGTCCACGAGCTCGTCGAGCGCCACGGCGGGGACATCGCGGTCGCGACCGCGATCGGCGCCGGCACCAAGTTCACCGTGCGGCTCCCGCGGCAGACCTCGACCGTCCCGCGGAAGAAGACCGCCTTGCCAGAATGACAGCGTGGCAAATTGCGGTTGACATCGTGGCACTTGCGCGTCACCGCGCTCCGATAACTCCCGTGTAACTTCAAGCGGTTAGGCGGAATGCCACTGGCCCGAAGGTTGTTAAGACTAGCGAGGTCATGTGGAACCAGCCCAGCCATAGCCCGTTCCGTCGTTTTGCCGCCGCGCAGGTCGACGGTCCGAGCGGCGGTGGGATGGCCGCGGCCGAGGACGAGCCGGTCGTCCGCGCCGCGGATGCCGGGATCGTCCTCGTGGTCGATGACGAGCCCGCGATCGTCGAGTCGCTGACCAAGATCTTCAAGCGCGAAGGCCTGATCGTCCTGTCGGCGACCGACGGCAACGCCGGCCTCGAGCTGCTCCGCAAGCACCGCGTCGGCGTCCTCTTGACCGATCTCATGATGCCGCAGACCAGCGGCATGGATCTGTTGCGCGCCGCCAAGACGATCGCGCCCGAGACCGAGGTCGTGCTGATGACCGCGTACGGCACCGTCGAGACCGCGGTCGACGCGATGAAGGAGGGCGCGTACGACTTCGTCACCAAGCCCCTCAAGCGCGCGCACGTGGTCCGGATCATCAAGAACGCGCTCGAGAAGCAGTCGCTGCTGGTCGAGAACCGCTCGCTCAAGGCGCAGCTCGCCGAGCGCCGCCGCCGCCAGATCATCGGCGCGTCGCTCGCGTGGCGCCGCACGATGGACATCGTCCAGCAGGCCGCGCCGAGCGAGGCGACCGTGTTGTTGCTCGGCGAGAGCGGCACCGGCAAGGAGCTGCTCGCGCGCGCGGTGCACGACAACAGCGCGCGGGCCCGCGGCCCGTTCATCGCGGTGAACTGCGCCGCCATCCCCGAGTCGATCCTCGAGGCCGAGCTGTTCGGCTACGAGAAGGGCGCGTTCACCGGCGCGACCGCCGCGCGCGACGGCCGGTTCGAGGCTGCCAACGGCGGCACGCTGTTCCTCGACGAGATCGGCGAGATCCCGCGCCACGTGCAGGTCAAGCTGCTGCGCGCGCTGCAGGAAGGCGAGATCGAGCGGCTCGGCGGCGGCGGCAAGTCGCGCCGGATCGATGTCCGGGTCGTCGCCGCGACCAACGTCAACCTCGCCGAGGAGGTCAAGGGCGGCCGGTTCCGTGAAGACCTGTTCTATCGGCTGAACGTGATCCCGGTGAACGTGCCGCCGCTGCGCGATCGCCGCGACGACGTGCCCCTGCTCGCGCAGCACTTCGTGCAGGTCTACGCCGAGAAGAACGGCAAGAGCATTTCCGGTTGCTCGCCGGCGGCCCTGTCGAGGCTGTCCGAGTATGGTTGGCCCGGCAACGTGCGCGAGCTCGAGAACACGATCGAACGTGCGGTCGTGCTGACCCGCGCGGTCGGCAACGCGCCGGTCACGATCGACGAGGACGCGCTGCCCCGCGAGATCCGCGAGCACATCGCCGGCGGGCTCTCGAGCTCGTCGAGCGGCCCGCTCACGTTCCCGCTCGGCATGCCGCTCGCCGAGATCGAGATGCGCGTGATCCACGAGACGCTGCGCCACACGCGCGGTGACAAGCGGCTGACCGCGAAGCTGCTCGGCATCGCGACGCGCACGATCTATCGCCGGCTCGAGACGCCGGATCCGGACGGCGACGACGGTGAGCCGACCATCGAGACCCACGAGACGACGACCGAGCCGCCGATCGAGGAATCGTGATGCAGGACATCATCAAGCGTTACTTCTGGGTCCTCGGCGCGCTGGTCGTGATGACCTGCGCGATCTTCGCCGCCAAGGCGTCGAGCAGCATCATCGCCGCCAAGTTCCTGATCGACTCGGACAAGAGCCCCAAGGCAACCCCGGTCTCGATGCCGAGCCCGTCGGTGCCCGCGAAGACGACGCGCAACAAGGACGGCGTCCAGCTCGCGTCGCGCAACATGTTCTGCTCGGACTGCACGCCGCCGGTCGAGAGCGTGTCGAAGACCGACAACGGGTCGATCCAGAACACGACGCTGCCGCTGTCGCTGCTCGCGACCAACGTCGGCGCGCTCGCGAAGGATTCGTACGCGACGATCGTCAACACCGAGAGCCAGCACCAGGGCGCGTTCGTGGTCGGCGACAAGGTCCCGGGCGCGACCGGCGCGCTGACCGCGATCCACTACAAGTTCATCGAGTTCGAGAACAGCGGCCACCTCGAGCGGCTCGCGCTGCTCGGCACGACGCTGCCGCCACCGGTCGTCGCGTCGGCCGAGCCGGCTCCCGAGGGCGACAAGGACGAGCTCCAGGCCGCGATCGACAGCGGCGTGAAGAAGATCGACGAGAACAACTACGAGATCGACAAGTCGCTGGTCGACAAGATCCTCGCGAACCCGATGTCGGTCTCGAAGGCCGCGCGCGTCGTCGCGTCGATGAAGAACGGCAAGCCCGATGGCTTCAAGCTCTACGCGATCCGGCCGACGTCGGTGTACGCGAAGATCGGCTTGCAGAACGGCGACACGCTGAACTCGATCAACGGGTTCTCGCTCGACTCCGCCGACAAGGCCCTCGAGGTCTACACCAAGCTCCGCGAGGCCAGCCAGCTCGAGGCCGAGATCACGCGTCGCGGCAAGACCATGTCCATCAAGTACTCGATCAAATGAAGACCCTCGCCCTCCTCACCATCCTCGCGTGCGCGCGTGCCGCGTCGGCCGATCCTCGGATCGTGTCCGCGACGATCGACGAGTCCCAGCTCGCGCTCGCGTGGGACAACCTCAAGGACTCCACCGAGGAGCCGGCCGGCAAGCTCGTGCTCGCGAGCGACGCCACGCGGCTCGCCCCGCTGAAGCTGGTCGCCGGCGACGTGATCCGCGCGGTCGACGGTCACCCCGCGATCGGCATGGCGCGGCTCCGTCCGTACGAGCTCGGCAGCGGCAACGTGCTCTACCTCGAGGTCTCGCGCGTCGGACAGCCGATCCTCGTCCGCGTCGCGTACACCGTCGAGACCGTGCAGACCGGCGTGATCACGAGCGACCAGATCGCCGGCGACTACGCGTCGATCAAGAGCGACGTCGCGCACCTGCGCCGCGCGACCAAGGCGGGCAAGCCGTCGGGCGTCGTCGTGGTCGACAGCATGCTCGTGTTCTACAGCGGCGACGTCGTCCGCAGCCTCGATGGCGTCGCCGTGACGTCGCCCGACGAGCTGGTCGCCGCGTTCAACAAGCTGTCGAGCAAGTCGTCCATCGTCGTCAAGCTCGACCGCGCCGACACCGCCGTCACGCTGACCGCGCGGATCGACAAGGTCGTCCCCGACGAGATGCAGCAGAAGATCGACGCCGGCATCAAGAAGGTCGACGACACGCACTACACGGTCGACAAGGCCGTGATCGAGGCCGTGCTCGCGAACCCGATGGCGGTCGCCAAGGGCGCGCGCGTCGTGCCGTCGGTCAAGGACGGCAAGCCCGACGGATTCAAGCTCTACGCGATCCGCGCGACCTCGATCTACGCGCGGCTCGGCCTCGCGAACGGTGACACGTTGACCGCGGTCAACGGCATGCCGCTCACCACCGCCGACAAGGCCCTCGAGGTCTACACCAAGCTTCGCGACGCCAAGGCGCTCGCGGTCGCGATCACCCGGCGCGGCAAGTCGATCACCCTGAACTACACGATCCGTTGAAGCTCATGCATACCCAACCTACGAAGAAGCCCTGGCGCGTTCTCCTCGCGGCGACCGTCGCCGCCAGCCTCGTGCTCCCGACCGCGCTGATGCAACAGGGTGCGTTCGCCCAGCCGAGCCCCGACAAGAAGGGCGATGACAAGGCCGGGTCCGGTGGCGGCAGCGACGACGACAAGGTCTACAGCTGCCACAAGAGCAGCGGCCTCGTGTCGGTCACGTTCAAGCCCGAGGTCGAGCTCAAGGATCTCATCGGCTGGGCGATGGGCTTCACGTGCAAGAACTACATCGCCGACCCGCGCATCGTGACGACCGGCAAGAAGGTCACGATCATCGCGCCGAACAAGGTCAGCGCCGCCGACGCCTACGAGATCTTCCTGATCGCGCTGTCGACGATGGGCTACACGCTCGTGCCCAAGGGGCCGGTCTACCGGATCGTCGACGCGCAGCAGGCCAAGGGCGAGACGCTGCCGATCTACAAGAAGGGCGTCCCCGAGAACACCGATCAGATCGTCCGCTACATCATGCACCCGAGCTACGCGCAGGCCGAGACGATGCGCGCGGCGCTCGACTCGATGCGGTCGCCCGCCGGCAACGTTCAGGTCGTCGGCTCGCTGCTGCTCATCACCGACTACGCCAGCCAGATCCGCGACATGATGTCCCTCGCCAAGGCGATCGACGTCCCGGGCAACAGCGACGGCATCTACACGATCAACGTCAAGTTCGCCGACGCGACCCAGCTCCAGACCAAGCTCAACGAGATCCTCGGGCTGTCGGGCGGTGGTGCCGCCGGCGGCGGTGGTGGCCAGCAACCGCCGGGTGGCAAGCCGCGCGCACCGGGCGCGCCGGGCGCACCGGCCGCGGGTGGCGGCGGTGGCGAAGAGAGCGCGGTCCCGTCGAAGATCCTGGTCGACGATCGCACCAACACGCTGATCGTCGTGTCGAGCGAGGCCGGCTTCTTGCGCGTCAAGTCGCTCGTCGAGCGGCTCGATATCTCGCTCGACACCGAGGGCGGCTCGTCGATCCACGTCTACTCGCTCGACAACGCGCTCGCCGACGAGATCGCGCAGACGCTCAACAACGTGATGGGGCAGGCCGGCGCGCGCGGTGGTGCCGGCGGTCCGGGTGGCGGCACGACGCCGGGTACGAACCGCGGGCCGGTGCAGCCGCCGGTCCCGGGCAACGACAACTTCGGCGCCTCGCTCGAGGGCCAGGTCCGCATCGTCGGCGACAAGCCGTCGAACTCGCTGATCGTGATGTCGTCGGGGCGCGACTTCATCGCGATCAAGAAGGTCATCAAGGATCTCGATCAGCCGCGCCGCCAGGTGTTCATCGAGGCGCTGATCCTCGAGGTCCAGCTGTCGAGCGAGACCGACATCGGCACCAGCTCGCACGGCGGCTACCCGATCGGCGGCAGCGGCTCGCTCGTCCTCGGCGGCGTGCAGAGCTCGAACCTGCGCTCGCTCGATCTCACGACCTTGATCTCGGCGACCGGTCTGATCGGCGGCCTCGTCGGTTCGCCGCTCGCGAACTCGCAGACCATCCTCGGCAAGAGCATCCCGTCGTACGGCCTCCTGTTCCAGGCGCTCGCGAACCAGGCCAACACGAACATCCTGTCGGCGCCGCACATCATCGCGATCAACAACGAGAAGACCGAGTTCTCGGTCGGCAACAACATCCCGTACAAGAAGGGCCTGTCGTTCGGCGGGCTCGGCACCGGCGCCGCGGCCGGCATCCCGGGCTCGATCGGCGCGAACATCGATCGCCAGAAGCTCAACCTCGTCCTCAACATCACGCCGCACATCAGCTCCGACGACGTCGTCCGGCTCGACGTCGAGCACGAGACCGCCGACATCGGCGACAAGGATCCCGAGCTCGGCCCGACGTGGACCGAGCGCAAGCTGAAGACCCAGGTCGTCGTCCACGATCAGCAGAGCGTCGTGATCGGTGGCCTCATCCAGGAGCGCGACATCTACAACACGACGAAGGTGCCGCTGCTCGGCGACATCCCGATCCTCGGCTACCTGTTCAAGTACACGCAGCGCACCAAGAAGAAGACGAACCTCCTCATCCTCCTGACGCCGTACATCATCAAGGACCAGCTCGATCTCCAGGCGATCCGCGAGCGCAAGTCGCGCGAGTACCAGGAGTTCACGCGGTCGTTCGCGAACCTCGACACCTCGAAGTTCGAGGCCCGGGTCGACTACAAGCGCAAGCGCGGCATGGTCGAGGAGATCAACCGCGCGGTGCAGTCGGTCGAGGACGACATGGCGTACCAGGCGCAGTTCGGTCGCCGCCAGCAGGTCAAGGAAGGACCGATCGAGTACGGCCCGTCGACCATCGACGCGCCCGAGGACACCACCCCGAGCCTTCACCCGACGCCGATGGCGCCGAACAAGGGAAAATAGGTCGCCGATGGTCGACGTCGGCTTCGGCGGTACGTTTCGCGGCGGGGACAACTACGCCCCGGCGAACCTTGCCGGTCACCGGCTCGGCGAGATCCTCGTCGCGCGCTGCCAGGTGCCGCCCGACGCGATCGAGCGCGCGCTCGCGAACCAGCGCGAGCAGGGCGGCCTGATCGGCGAGGTGCTGGTCCGCCTGAAGCTGTGCGACGAGGACCAGCTCGCGCTGGCGCTGTCGCTGCAGTCCGAGATGCCGTACCTGTCCGATCTGCCGCGCGCGGACGAGATTCCGGTCGAGCTGATCGAGAAGGTGCCGATCAACTTCGCGCGCCAGCGCGGTGTCTTGCCGATCGGGCGCGACATCACCGGGCGCGTCATGGTCGCGATCGCCGATCCGAACGCGGTCGACGTGATCGACGCGATCGGCGTCTTGCTCGGCGAGGCGATCGAGCCGGTCGTGGCCTCCGCGGCGAAGATCACCGACCACATCAACAAGGCGTACCCGCGGCTGCGCGGCACGCACGAGCTCGAAGAGGGCACCAGGAAGGACGGCGATCCCGAGGAGGAGGAGTACCAGTCGGAGGAGCTCGTCGACATGCTCGACGCCAACGACGAGCAACCGATCATCCGCTGGGTCAACTCGCTGATGTTCCAGGCCGCGCGCGACCGCGCCTCGGATATCCACATCGAGCCCGGCGAGCGCGACATCATCGTGCGCTACCGCGTCGACGGCAATCTCCGCGAGGCCAAGCGCGCCCCGAAGAAGTTCCAGAACAACATCATCGCCCGCGTGAAGATCATGTCGGGCCTCAACATCGCCGAGAAGCGGCTGCCGCAGGACGGCCGCATCCGCCGCAAGATGGCCGGCAAGGACGTCGACATGCGCGTCGCGACGGTCCCGACCGCCGGCGGCGAGCGCATCACGATCCGGATCCTCGATCGGTCCTCGGTGCTCCTCGGCCTGGCCGACATCGGCTTCGCCAACGATCAGCTCGCGATCATGAACTCGGTGATCACGCGCCCGCACGGCATCATGCTGGTGACCGGCCCGACCGGCTCGGGCAAGACGACGACGCTGTACGCCTGTCTATCGGCGATCAACAAGCCCGATATCAACATCCTCACCGTCGAGGATCCCGTCGAGTACCAGCTCGAGGGCATCTCGCAGACCCAGGTCAACTCGAAGATCGAGCTGACGTTCGCGACCGGGCTGCGCTCGTTCTTGCGCCACGATCCCGACGTCATCATGGTCGGCGAGATCCGCGACCGCGAGACCGCGGAGACCGCGATCACCGCGTCGCTCACCGGTCACCTCGTGTTCTCGACCGTGCACACCAACGACGCCGCCGGCGGCATCACGCGCCTCGTCGACATGGGGATCGAGCCGTTCCTCGTCGCCAGCTCGCTGGTCTGCCTGCTCGCCCAGCGCCTCGTGCGCCGGCCGTGCCCCAAGTGTGCGCGCCCGATCCGCCCGACGGAGGAGACGCTGCGCGAGCTCGGGCTCGATCCGCGGACGTTCTACGCCGGCGCCTACGACTTCCCGCACGTGAAGGGCATGCGCCCGCCGCCGGCGGGCACGGTGTACGAGGCGGTCGGTTGCCCCGAGTGCGGTCAGCTCGGCTACAAGGGCCGCACCGCGATCTACGAGCTGCTGATGATCAACGATCAGATCCGGCGGCTGTGTCTCGACAAGGCCGACGCCGGCACGATCCGCAACGCCGCGGTCGAGAACGGCATGGTCCCGCTGCGGCTCGACGGCGCGCGCAAGATCGTCCTCGGCATGACCACGGTCGAAGAGGTCATCCTCGCCACCGCAGAGGCAGGTGACTGATGCCGATGTACGCCTTCAAAGGAGTCGGCTCGAACGGCAAGTCGCAGACCGGCACGCGCGACGCCGAATCGCCCAAGGTGCTGCGCCAGCTCCTGCGCAAGGACGGCGTCCAGGTCACGAGCTACGAGCTCTCGAAGCAGAGCAAGGCCGGCAAGGCGCACAACAAGTCCAAGGGCGGCCTGTCGCGCGATGTCGATTTCGGCGGCTTCATCGGCGGCGTCAAGAAGGCCGAGATCGCGACGCTGACACGTCAGCTCGCCACGCTGATCCGCTCCGGCATCCCGCTCGCCGAGTCGCTCGGCGCGATCACCGAGCAGCTGACGAACCTGCGCCTGAAGACGCCGATGAGCGAGGTCCGCTCCGACGTCAACGAGGGCATCGCGTTCGCGGACGCTCTCGCGAAGCACCCGAAGCTGTTCGAGGAGCTGTTCGTCTCGATGGTTCGCGCCGGCGAGATGTCGGGCAATCTCGACGAGGTCCTCACGCGGCTCGCCGACTTCCTCGAGGGTAGCCAGAAGCTCAAGTCCAAGGTCCAGAGCGCGATGATCTACCCGATGATCATGGTGATCGTCGGCGCGATCATCATGTTCGTCCTCATGGTGAAGGTCGTGCCGAACATCACGTCGATGTTCACGCAGAGCGGCAAGGTGCTGCCGCTCAACACGCGATTTCTCATCGCGACCTCGGACTTCCTCGGTCAGAATGTTCTGTGGATCATCATCGGCACGATCGCCGCGGTCGTCCTGTTCTCCAGGTGGAAGGCCGGGAGCGGGAAGCGCACGTGGCACAAGTTCGTGCTCCGGCTGCCGGTCGTCGGTCAGCTGATCCGGACGGTGAACATCTCGCGGTTCGCCCGGACGCTCGGCACGATGCTCGAGTCGGGCGTGCCGATGCTGCGCGCGCTCGACACCGGCAAGCAGATCATCGGCAACGTGCTTTTGCAGGACGCGGTCGAGGAGGCCAAGATCGCGGTGACCGAGGGCGAGTCGCTCGCGGTCACGCTCAAGAAGTCCGGCCAGTTCCCGCCCACCATGATCCACATGGTCGCGGTCGGCGAGCGCGCCGGTCAGCTCGAGCAGATGCTCGCCCGCGTCGCCGAGACCTACGAGGCCGAGGTCGACATCAAGCTCGGCCGCCTCACCGCCATGCTCGAGCCGCTCATGCTCGTCTTCATGGGTGGCGCCGTCGCCTTCATCGTGTTCTCGATTCTCCAGCCCATCATGGATCTCGGTACGTTGACCGGAAAGTAACCAGGAGCCCGCTATGACCACTATGACCACTCTCAAGTCCCGGATTTCCAAGTCCTTCCGCCGCGCCCATCGCGGCATGACCCTGCTCGAGATCATGATCGTGCTCGCGATCCTGGCGCTCGTGATGGGCCTCGTCATCGGACCCAAGGTCATGAAGGCGTTCGGCGAGTCCAAGGTGAGCGTCGCCAAGCTCGCGGCCAAGAAGTTTGCCACCGAGGCATACCCGCTCTGGATGCAGAGCCACCCTGGCAAGTCGTGCCCGGACAAGCTCGAGGATCTGTTCGAGTACGCCGACAGCAAGGACGGCAAGGACCCGTGGGGCCAGTCGTTCAAGATGTACTGCGGCCCGGACGCGCCGGCGGGTTCCAAGGGGTTCGCCGTGTCGTCGCCGGGCGAGGACCAGAAGGAAGGCACGCCCGACGACATCCGCTCGTGGGAGCAGTGACCTGACACGCGGCTTGCACTGACCCTCCATCGAACCCAGATGCGCACTCCACGCAAAGGCATGACGCTGCTCGAGGTGATGATCGTGATCGCGATCATCGGCTTCGGCGCCTTGCTCGTGCACCGTGGGTTCCGCGCGATCACGCGCGCCGACCTGGTCGAGAACTCGACCGAGCTCGCGCAGATCATGAAGCGCACGAGCGCGCTGGCGATCGAGAAGGGCGAGATGCACCGCGTGCTGATGGACCTCGACAAGCAGGTCTACGTGGTCGAGAGCTGTCTCGGCTCGACGTCGATCATGCGCAACGAGGCGGTGCGGACCGATCCGGAGGCGCTCAAGAAGGCGATGGAGCGCGGCCAGCAGAAGCTGCGCGACCTGCCGACCGACGCGTTCGCCGCCGGCGATCCCGAGGAGGCCGCCCGGCGCGCGACCGCGATCAGCGGCAGCCACATCGCGGATCGCGAGTGCAGCCCGGTCAAGGATGGGATCTCGGGCGACGTCACCGGCAAGGGCTTCCTGCGCACGCTGAGCACGGCCAAGGGCGTCAAGTTCAAGCGCGTGTTCGTCCAGCACATGGAGCACGCGGTCGACAAGGGTCAGGTCGCGATCTACTTCTTCCCGCAGGGCCAAGCGGAGAAGGCGGACATCGAGGTCACCGATGGCGACGAGGTGTTCTCGGTCCTGGTCTACGGGCTGACCGGACGCGTGCAGCTGTCCGACGGCGCGCTCCGCGATCCCGATGACCACATGTTGAAGAACGTGATGGGCGACAAGGATCTGAAGCCGCGCGAAGGGAGCGGCTTCTGATGCGGCGCACCTTCAAGGGCTTCACGCTGCTCGAGGTCATGATCGGCCTCGCGCTGCTCGGCGTGGCGCTGACGATCCTGATCCGCAGCGCGGCCGGCAGCATCTTCGCGTCGCAGGACGCGCAGATGACCGGCGTGGTCACCGACCTCGCGCGCGGCAAGATGTACGACATCGAAGAGAAGCTGTTGAAGGACGGCTTCATGGACACCGAGCAGGGCGAGGAGGGCCGCGACTTCACCGAGGAGGGCTGGCCCAACATCAAGTACGACTACAAGGTCCAGCAGGTCGAGCTGCCCGGGTTCGACACGCTCCAGGCGATGGCCAAGGGCCAGGCCGAGCTCAAGGGCTCGGCGGCCGCGCTCGCCGGCTCGGGCTCCGGCTCGGCGTTCGGATCCGCCGCGGGCTCGGCGGGGCTTGGCGGATTCCAGAACAGCGCGCTCGGCGGCATGATGGGCATGTTCGGCGGCTTCGGCGGCTCGGGCGCGAGCGACGCGAGCTCGGCACGCGGCGCATCGCTGGTGTCGAGCCAGTACCAGATGTTCCAGCAGATCCTGAAGGTCTCGATCCGCAAGGTGACGCTGACGATGAAGTGGCAGGTGCTCGGTCGGTCGCGCGACCTCGCGATCGTGACGTACTTCACCGATCAGTCCGCGATGGACAAGGTGCTCAACGGCTTCGGCGCGACCGAGCTCCCCGACACCAGCGCCGGCTCGGGATCCGGATCCGGCAAGCCGTCGAAGCCCAACAGCAACGATCACCGCACCGGGAGCGCGACCAAGTGAGGCAGCCCGCTCGAGGGTTCACCCTCATCGAGGTGATGGTCGCGAGCGCGATCCTCATCGTGATGATGGTGCTCGCGTGGCGCACGATCTCGAGCACGTCGAGCACGCGGTCGACGTTCGAGCGCTTCGAGGAGCGCAACCACGAGCTGCGCATGGGCGTCGGGCGTGTCGTCGCCGACCTCGAGTCGGCCTACCTGTCGAAGAACGAGGACACGACCGCGGTCCATCCGCGCACGCTGTTCGTCAGCAAGGCCGGCAACAAGGTGCCGGACATCCATTTCAGCTCGTTCGGTCACCGCGTGCTGTGGGCCGACGCCAACGAGTCCGAGCAGACGATCATCTCGTACCTCGTCCACGAGGATCGCGAGACCCACACCTACGACTGGATCCGCCGCGAGCAGCGCCGGCCGTCGAACAAGCCACCCGACGAGGAGCCCGCGGACTACGACATCGTCGTCCACGACATCCAGAACGTGAAGTTCGAGTTCTGGAACTGGAAGAACCTCGAGTGGCAAGACACCTGGGACACGACGCAGAGCGACGGCCAGAAGGGCTGGCTGCCGAACCGCGTGCGCATCACGCTGATCGTCAAGAGCCCGGGCGGCACCGACTACAAGCTCGTCTCGGAGGCGCGGATCCTGATGCAGGAACCGCTGAATTTCGTCAGCCAATGATGAAGCCACTCACATCGATCTGGAAGGTGCTGACCAAGCCGCGCGGCAAGGTCGTGCCGAAGCGTCGCCGCAAGAAGCAGCGCGGCGTCGCGCTGATCATGGTGCTGATCGCGATCGCGATCATCATCACGATCACGAACCAGTTCGGCACGTCGACCGTGACCGACGCGCTCGCCGCTTCGAACTACCGCGACCAGATGCGCGCGCACTTCCTCGCCCGCGCGTCGCTCAACCTCTCCGAGCTCGTGATCCGGATCCAGCAGCGCCTCGACAACTCCAAGGAGATGCGCGGCCTCGTCCAGATCACCGACTTCGCCGACCAGCTGATGCTCGCGTTCTGTGGCGGCGAGGAAGAGGTCCAGGCGGCCGTCGGGTTCTCGCCGACCGCGGTGAAGGGGCTCGGTGCCGACATCGGCACGTGCGGCGTCAACGGTCAGATCAAGACCGAGGACGACAAGATCAACATGAACTGCGCGAACGGCACCGACGCGACCGCCGCGGCGTTGAAGAGCCAGCTCGACGCGCTCGTGTTCTTTCCGGCGTACGACCAGGTGTTCGAGGAGCCCGACGCCGAGGGCTGGCGCCGCGACCGCGCGATGCAGGTCTCGTCGATGATCGACTACATCGACAGCAACACGCTGAAGCTTCGCGATCGCGGCACGACCGAGGACTACGGCTACGAGAACCTCAAGGATCCGTACTACGCCAAGGGCAACTACCTCGACACCGTCGGCGAGCTCAAGCTGGCGCGCGGCGTCGACGACCGGTTCTGGACGCTGTTCGGCAGCTCGTTCACCGTCTACGGCGCGTGCAAGACGAACCTGTCGGCGCTGTCGAACAGCCAGCTGATCGCGGCGCTCCTGTACCTCGCGGCGAAGAACCCGGCCGATCCGCTGCTCCAGAACCCGCAGAAGCTGTTCATGCTCGCCGGCCTGGTCGCCAAGGCGCGGCAGTTCGGCATGACGTTCGCGAACCTCGACGACTTCATCGACTTCGTGAAGGATCCGTCGGCGGCGGTCGGCTCGCTCGCGTCCGGTGGCGGCGCGGCCGGCTCGGCGGCGAGCTCGGCGACCAGCAGCGGCGCGCTGTCGGGCCTGACCGGCGGCGAGAAGCTCGGCATGGAGCTCGACAAGACCAAGCTCGCGCAGATCGCGACCGCGGGCCCGCGCCGCACGTATCGCGTCGAGGCGTGGGGCGAGATCGAGCGCAAGGGCCCCAAGGATGCGAAGGGCAACTCGTTGTTCCCGCCGATTCGCGCCACCATCACCGGCGTCTGGGACACCAAGGTCGTCAATCAGAACGTGCGCAAGCCCCCGGTGCCGAACGGTGCCTGGGTCTTCATGAGGGAAGACTGAACATGGCGAGTCGTGTGTTTGCGGTCGATGTCGGCGCGTGGAGCGTGAAGGTCGCGGTCGCGAGTCCCGGCATGCGTGGCGCGTCGCTGCTCAACGTCGTCGAGCGCCGCGTGCCGCCGGGCAGCGATCCGGTCGAGCAGCGCGCCAAGGCGGCGCTGACCCAGCTGATCACCGAGCTCCGCCTGAAGGACGATCCGGGCTACGTCGGCGTGTACGGCGATCAGGTGTTCACCCAGATCCTCGACTTCCCGTTCAAGTCGCTGCGTCGCTCCGAGCTCGACAAGGCGGTCGGCAACGAGCTCGAGAGCGTCGTGCCGGTCGATCTCGAGGACATGGTCTACACGTTCGAGCAGCTGCCGCCGATGCCGACCGAGAACGCCGGGCCGATGCTCGCCGAGGCCGTGCGCGGTCGCGTCGCGCCGCCGGTCGAGGGCATGCGCGTCTTGTCGTACGCGATGCAGCGCGAGCGCGCCGAGCAGCTGATCGCGATGGGCAAGGACTGCGGGTTCAGCGCGAAGGGCATCCTGGCGTGCGGCGGCGGCGCGATCCGGCTCGTCGACCGCTTGCCGTCGCTCGAGCGCGCGCGCGCCGAGGGTCCGGTCGCGGTGATCGACATCGGTCACGAGCGCACCGACGTCATCGTGGTGTGCGCCGGCAAGGCGGTGTTCAGCCGCTCGGTCGCGCGCGCCGGGCGCCACGTCACCGAGGCGATCGTGCGCGCGACCCACGTCGCGTTCGAGGACGCCGAGGTCGCCAAGCACCAGCAGGGCTTCGTGGCGTCGCAGGCCGAGCCGGCGACGTCGGAGGCGTGGGCGCGCGTCCACCAGATCACGATCACCGAGCTCGCGCCGTTCGCGCGCGATCTGCGCCAGACGCTGATCGCGTGTCGTGCGCGCACCGGCTTCGCTCCGATCGCCGCGATCGTCGTCGGCGGCGGTGCCCGGCTCTCAGGCATGGCCTCGTTCCTCGGCGAGCAGCTCGGCATCCCGGCGTGGCGGCCGAACGCGGACGATCTCGCCGCGCTCGCCGGCCCGCGCCTCGAGGGCGACCTCGCGGACATGCCGATCGACGCCGCCGCGATGACGGTGGGCGCGGCCTACGACGCCGCGGGCGGCCGGCCGAGCTTCGACCTGCGCTCCGGTGCGCTCGCGGTCAAGATGGACCTGTCGTTCCTGCGCGCGAAGGCCGTGCCGCTCGGCGCGTCGGCGCTCGCGATCGCCGCGTTCGCCGCGACCGCCGCGTACGCGAACCTGTATCGCCTGCGCAAGGCCGAGAAGGTCCTCGCCGCGCGGCTCGCGACCGAGAGCACCGAGCACTACGGCACCGCGAAGACCGCGGCCGAGATCATCAAGTCGAACGATGGCTCGCCGGGCGGGGGACCGAACGGCGCGAACTCGCCGATGCCGCGGATGTCGGCGTACGACGTGCTGGTCGAGGTCTCGAGCAAGATCCCGGCGAAGGAGAAGATCACGCTCGACATCGATCAGCTGACGATCGACACCGAGAAGATCTTCCTGAAGGCGACGACCAAGACCTCCGAGGAGATCGATCTGTTGAAGAACCAGCTGCGCAGCATCGATTGCGTGAAGGACATCACGCCGGGTGCGGTCACCGCCGGTGACCGTCAGGCGTTCTCGTTCACCCTCACCACCACGTGCATGTGATCTATGGCCCTGTCTGATCGAGCACGTGATTTCTGGGACCGGATCTCGCCGCGCGAGCGCCGTCTCGTCGTCCTCCTCGCGATCGCCGCGCCGATCTGCCTCGCGCTGTTCCTCGGCCTGTCGATCCGCGACGGCCTGATCGCGATGGAGAAGCGCAACGAAGACACGCGGCACGCGCTCGCGATCGTCGAGGACCTCCACTCGCGCGGCCCGGCGGTCCCGGCCGACGACGTCGTCGCGACGATGCCGACCGAGCCGATCAGCCTCAACACCTACCTCACGAACGCGGCGACCAAGGCGGGCTTCGCGCTCAAGGGCACGACGCCGCACAACGCGGTCACCAAGAACAAGTTCATCACCAACTCGTCGACCTGCCAGGTCTCCGACCTCACGCTCGATCAGCTGAAGAAGTTCCTCTCCGAGATCGAGAGCCAGAGCAAGCACGTCGTCGTGACGTCGCTCGACATCCGCAAGAACTTCAAGAACAGCAAGGACGGCCACCTCGACGCGACGCTCGAGGTCTCGACCTACGCGCGCGAGCTCGACAAGGCCGATGGCAAGGACGGCAAGGACAAGGACGGCAAGGGCTCGGGCTCGGCCACCGACGCGAAGAAGGGCGCCTGAGATGGCCGGCTTTCCTCGGATCGGCCCGCGCACGCAGAAGGTCCTGCGCGGCGTCGCGTACGTCGCGTTCGCGCTCGTCGTGTTCGTGTTCGCGCTCCAGATGTCGTTCCCGTACGACCGCGTGCGCGAGAAGATCATCGAGGCGGCGTCCGACAAGTACGACGTCGACATCGCCAGCTCCGAGCGCGGCATCCTGCCTGGACGGGTGTCGTTCAGCCACCTCACGCTCCGGACGCGGCCGGCGCAGGCGGACCTCGATCGGATCTCGAAGATCGACGATCCCAAGGAGCGCGACAAGCAGCGCGCCGCGCTGATCACGATGATCTACGTCGAGAAGCTCGACGTCCACCTCGGCATCTTCGCGCTCCTGCGCGGCAAGGCCTCGGTCGACATCGACGCCAAGATCGGCAGCGGGCACATCACCGGCAACGTCACGATCGGCAAGGGCGGCACGACGGTCGACCTCGAAGGCAACGATCTGCCGGCGCGCAGCCTACCGATGAAGGAGGCGTTCTCCGGTCTGCCGATGGGTGGCAAGGTGCGCTTCGACTTCGAGCTCGATCTACCGAACGAGACCAACAAGGCGGGCAGGGTCGCGCCCGACTGGACCAAGGCCGAGGGCGAGCTGACGTTCGAGTGCCCGAGCAAGTGCACGCTCGGCGACGGCGAGGCCAAGTTCCATCCCAAGGTGAAGAACCCGCGCAACGAGGCGACCGTCAAGGAAGGCGTCAAGTTCGGCACGATCAACATCGACTCGTTCCTCGCCAAGGTCGAGCTCAAGAAGGGCACGCTCGAGGTCGCCAAGTTCGACATGCAGAGCAGGGACGTCGAGCTCAAGCTGCAGCTGACGATGAACCTCGCGCAGGATCTCGGCGAGTCGATGGTCGCGGGCTGCGCGCGCTACAAGCCGACCGACGCGCTGTCCAAGCGCGAGGGCGACACGTTCTCGGCGTTCATGCTGATCGGCGGGCCGCTCGGGCCCGACTCGTTGTTTCACGTCAAGCTCGACGGTCACATCAAGGATCTGAAGAAGCTCGCGCTGGTGTGCGGGCCGGCGGCCAACACGAACATGGACGATCCCGGCGCGAACAACGGGAGCAGCGGCGGCAAGGCCTCGGCGCCCAGGCTCAACATCCCGCAGCCCGAGCCCGAGAAGGTCAACCCGCCGCCGGTCCCGATGCGAGCGCCCGGTCCGGAGCACGAGGAGAACAAGGCCGGCTCGGGCAGCGGCAGCGGCTCGGCCGGCAGTGGCTCGAGCGCGGCCCGCATCGGCGCCGGCCCGCCACCGCCGACCGAGGGCAGTGGCAGCGGCTCGGCCGAGCCCGAGGGCAGCGGCTCGGCGGCGCCGGTCCCGAACTGACGGCTGTGAATTGGGGACGCTTTTCCGAGTTGCTCGAGTTCGGACACCGCCGGACATCATGTCCGGCGGTGTCCGAACTCGAGCAACTCGGAAAAGCGTCCCCGATCACGGCCCGAGGCCGACCCACTCGGCGCCGTCGGTGCCGACCTCCTTCTTCCAGATCGGCACGCGATCCTTCAGCCGATCGATCATCGCGCGGCACGCGGTGAACGCCTCGGCGCGATGCGGCGCCGCGGCGGCGATCACGACGGCGAGCTCGCCGATCTCGAGCCGACCGACGCGGTGCTCGACCGCGAGGCGCGCCCCGGGGATCTCGGCCTCGATCTCGGCGACCAGGCGCTCCATCTCGCGCACCGCCATCGAGCCGTACGCCTCGTACTCCAGGTGATCGACCGTGGTGCCGCGCGAGTGGCGGCGCACCATGCCGGTGAACGTGACGACGCCGCCCATGCCGGGATCGTCAACCGCGGCGACCACGCGCGCGAGCTCGAGTGGGGTGTCGAGCAGCTGGACGTGGCGCACGGCCTCGCTGCCGCCGGCGACGGGAGGGATCAGCGCGAGCTCGTCGCCGTCGGCGAGCGCGTGGCTGTCATCGGCGAACTCGGCGTTGACCGCGACGCGAAACCGGCCGGTCAGCCGCGCGATCACGGCGTGACGCGCCGCGAGCGCGGCGACCGCATCGGCGACCCGCGCCCCATCCGAGAGCTCGAGCGCCTCGCCGGACGACGCGAGCTGCTCGCGGAACACGGCGAAGTAGAGGACCGAGATCTTCATGCAGGTATAGTCGCGCATCATGGCGCGGGGTTCCGAGCTCACCGAGCACGTGAAGCGGCTGTACGCGGCGATCTATGCGGTGATCCGCAAGATCCCCAAGGGGCATGTCGCGACCTACGGGCAGATCGCCGAGCTCGCCGGACTGCCGGGTGGCGCGCGCGTCGCCGGCGCGTCGCTCAAGGTCAGCAAGCCCGAGCACGCGTTGCCGTGGCAGCGCGTGATCGGCAAGGCCGGCAAGACGCGCGGCCGGATCGCGATCCACGATCCGGTCGGCGCCGCGATCCAGCGCGGGCTGCTCGAGAAGGAGGGCGTGACGATCGGCGAGACCGGCCTCATCGCGCTCGACGTCTACGGCTGGCTGCCGACTACAGGCGGATCAGGCCGCGTCGCATCGCCTCGACGACCGCCTCGGTCCGGGTCGAAGCGCCGAGCTTCATCATCACGCCGTTGACGTGAAACTTCGCGGTGTGATCGCTGATCCCGAGGCGGTCCGCGATCAGCTTGTTCGACAGGCCCTCGGCGAGCAGCTGGACGACCTGGCGCTCGCGCTCGGTGAGCTCGCCGCGCGCCTTGCCGTTGCCGTCGACGACGCGCGGTCGCACCGCGGGCGCGCTCGGGACGAGCGACGACGCCAGCGCGTTGTCCATCACGGTGAGACCCGAGCGCACGGCGGCCAGCGCCGCGTGGATCCCGGGGCCGACCTGATCGCGCAGCACGACGCCGCGCGCGCCGGCCGCGATCGCCGGGGCGACATGCGAGGCATCGCCGACGACGGCGACGACCGGCATGGTCAGCGTCCGCAGCTCGGCCATCCGCGCGACGGTCTTGGCGGGATCGATGCCGGCATCCCACAGCGCGACCTCGGCACCTTCGCGGTCGACCACGCTGATCGCGCCGTTCTGGGCCAAAAGGCTCGAGAGCCCGGCGCGGAGCAGTGGATCGTCGGTCAAGAGGGTGACCCGGATCGGGTCCGTGACCGCAGCGATGGGGAGGTTTGGATTGCGGGTCATGACTGCACGGCCTTTCGGATTGAACCAACATGGTCACGCCAGGTGACCAGGTCAACCCTGCCCACATGGCCAGGACGCGGCGCGGCCTGCCGCAATGACCGACGACGACCTCGCCGATCGGCGGATTTCCGAGAGCGCCTTCGCACGGCAGGCTGGGAACACATTGTTCCATCTCACCCAGAAGGCAGCCCCATGACCGTCCTCGCTCAACTCGACCAGGCCCTCGCCGCCGCGGTCGCCTCCATCTCCCCGCACGTCGTCCACGTCGAGCGTCGCCGTGGCGGCGGCACCGGCTTCGTCTGGGCCGACGATCTCGTGGTCAGCACGAGCTTCCACACTCCCGATCGAACGCGCATCGGCCTCGAAGGACCGGATGGCGAGCTCGCCTTCCGTGACGCCGAGGTGATCGGGCGCGATCCCGGCACCGATGTGGCGCTGCTCCGGATCGCCGGTGGCGGCCTCGTGCCGGCACCACTCCGCGAGGCCGACGTCGGGGTCGGCAACCTCGCGCTCGCGATCGGGCGCCCGGGACGCAGCGCGCGCGCCTCGATGCGCATGCTCGGGGTCGTCGGCCCCGCGCTGCGCACGCCGCACGGCGGCAAGCTCGATCGTTATCTCGAGAGCGATCGACAGATCCCGCGGGGCTTCGCGGGCGGCCCGCTGATCGACAGCGCGGGCGCGGTGATCGGGATGAACACGCGCACGCTGCTTCGCGGCACCGATCTCGCGGTCCCCGTCGCGACGCTGCGCCGCGTGGTCGACGAGCTCCGCGCGCACGGCGGCATCCGGCGCGGCTACCTCGGGGTCGGCGCGTATCCCGCGCAGCTGTCGGTCGCGCACGTCGCGGTCGCCGGGCGCACCGGCGATGACAACGCGGCGGCGCTGGTCGCCAGCGTCGACGAGAGCGGCCCGGCCGCGACCGCCGGCCTCGCGGTGGGCGATCTGATCGTCGCGCTCGACGGCGAGCCGATCCACGATCCGAGCTCGCTGCGGCGCGCGCTCGCCGATCGCCCCGGCAAGCAGGTCGCGATCGTCGTGGTTCGCGGCGGCGCGAAGCACGAGCTCGCCGCCACGCTCGGAAGTCAGCCGTGACGCTCGCGCTGGTGCAGCCCGAACCCGACGAGGCCGACCTGCTCGACGCGTACTCGCGCGCCGTGGTCGGCGTCGTCGAGCGCGCCGGCCCGGCGGTCGTCTCGCTCGAGGTCGGCACCGGCGCGCGCGGCAAGCAATCGGGCGCGGGCTCCGGGTTCGTCGTCACGCCCGACGGCTACGTGATGACGAACAGCCACGTCGTGTCGACCGCGCGCACGATCCGGCTGCGCACGCAGGCCGGCGAGATCGCCGAGGGCCAGCTGGTCGGCGACGATCCGGCGACCGACCTCGCGCTCGTGCGGGTCGACACCGCCGCGCTCGCGCCGAACCAGGGTCCGGTGCCCTACCTGCCGATCGACGCGGCGCGCACGCCGAAGGTCGGCCAGCTCGCGGTCGCGATCGGGAACCCGCTCGGCTTCGAGTCGACCGTGTCGACCGGTGTCGTGTCGGCGCTCGGGCGCAGCCTGAACGGGAAGGGCGGCCGGCTGATCGACGGCGTCATCCAGCACACCGCGCCGCTCAACCCGGGCAACTCGGGTGGCCCGCTGCTCGACGCCGCCGCCCGCGTGCTCGGCGTCAACACCGCGATCATCGCGCGCTCGCAGGGCCTCGGGTTCGCGATCGGCGTCGACATCGCGGGTTGGGTCCTCGGGCAGCTGCTGCAGCATGGACGCGTGCGGCGCGCGTGGCTCGGCATCGGCGCGAATCGCCGGCCGCTCGATCGCCGGCTCGCGTATCACCACGGCCTCGGCGTCGCGGCGGTCGAGATCCAGTCGGTCGAGGCCGGCTCGCCGGCCGCGGTCGCCGGCATGCGCGACGGCGATCTGCTCGTGCGGTTCGGCGACCTCGCCATCGAGGGGATCGATCAGCTGCACCGCGCGCTGCGCACGTGGCCCGCGGATCGGGTCGCGCCGGTGATCGTGATCCGACGTGGCGCAAAGCTCGCGCTCGAGCTCCGACCGCGGATGACCTGAGCTACTGCGCCGGCGGGCTGGCCAGGCCGCCGAACGTCTTCGTCGTTGCATGGACGACGAACATGCCGACGCTGCCGCCGCCGCCGCCGCCGCCACCGGCCAGGAGCGCGGCGACCGCGAGCCCGAAGCCGCCGTTGGCGCCGGCGAGCGCCAACCCGTAGCCGCCGTTGCCGCCGTTGCCGGCGGTCGCGGTCGACTGCGAGCCACCCTGGGCTTGCATCAGGTTTTCCGTCGGATCGTCTCCGAAGTTGCCGGCCTTGTCGTTGGTGCCGTCGTTGCCTTCGCCCTCGCTACCGCCGCCGCCGTTCGCGAAGATCCGCGCGCCGCCGCCACCGGAGAACAGCGGTGCGTCGATCACGATGAGGCCACCCGATCCACCGCCGCCGCCGCCGCCGTTCACCGCGTTGCCACCGTTCGCGCCCGAGCCCGACGCGTTGATCTTGCCGTCGATCTTGGCCTCGCTCGTGCTGATCAAGACGACGCCACCACCGCCGTGCCCGGAGTTGTCCGCCGTGTTCGGCAACCCGGTCGAGCCGGCACAGCCACCGCGGATCGCCGCGATCGCGGTCGCCGCGGGACCTGCGGTGCCACCGACCACCACGGTGCTCGATCCGCCGTCGCCACCCTTGCCTCCGAAGCTGCCGCCGTATCCGGCCGCGCCGGCAGTCGCTGCCGCGGTGCCCGCGGTGCAGGCCGGATCGTCGGAGCCGGCGCCGCGGAGGCCATTGCGATGCGACGCGACGTCGATCGTGCCTCCGCCCGCGATCTGCAGCACGCCGGTCGTCGCGAGCAGCACGAGTGGCCTGCTGCCGGTCACCGCGGTGAGCCCGGCCACCTTGATCGACTCCGAGGCGATCGCGCAGACCGTGGTCGCGTTGGGCCCGGCGAGCACCGCACAGCCGACGCCGTCGGTGTCGATCGTCGCGCCAACCATCAGCATCCCCGACGGGATCGGGCTGGTCGGACAGACCTGCCACCAGCTCGAGCCGTAGCAGGTCACCCCGGGCGGCGCGTCGATCGGGGGCGGCGCGTCGACCAGGATCGTGGTGTCGATGCCGGGTGCCGCGTCGATCGCGACGGGCGCACCGCCCGAGAACGAACACGCACCGAGGGTCGTGACCAGGAGCCACCGCACCTCTCCACGATAGACGATCAGCGGACGGGCAGGTCGGGCTTTAATTGGATGAACAGCTCGTCGAGCTGCTTCTGGGCGACCGGCGTCGGGCAATCGGTCATGAGGTCCGACCCCTTCTGCGTCTTGGGGAACGCGATCACGTCGCGCAGCGACTCGGCGTTCGAGATCAGCATCGCCAGCCGGTCGAGGCCGAACGCGATCCCGCCGTGCGGTGGCGGCCCGTACTTGAACGCATCGAGCAAGAAGCCGAACTTGCGCTGGCGATCCTCCTCGGAGATCCCGAGGGCCGCGAACGCGCGGGCCTGGAGCTCGCTGCGGTGGATTCGGATCGAGCCGCCACCGACCTCGTTGCCGTTGAGCACGAGATCGTAGGCGCGCGCGAGCACGCGCTCGGGGTTGGTCTCGAGCAGCGGCTCGTCCTCGACGCGCGGCGAGGTGAACGGATGGTGAGCCGCGGCGACGTGGCCGTCGTCGATCTCGAACAGCGGCGGATCGACGAGCCACATGAACTGCCACTCGCCCTTCCGGATCAGGTCGAGCTTCTCGCCGAGGTGAACGCGGAGACCGCCGGCCGTCGCGTTCGCGACCTTGGCCTTGTTGGCGACGAAGATGAGGACGTCGCCGACCCCGGCGCCGGCCTTCGTGTTGACCGCGTCGCGGCCCGCATCGGAGAACGTCTTCGGCGGGCCGCCGGTCCACGTGTTGCCCTCGGCGAGCTTGACGTACGCACACTGCGCGCCGCCGAAGCTCTTCGCGAAGTCAGCCAGACCGTCGAGGATCTTGCGCGATAGGTTCGGGTTCGCCGGGATGCGCAGGCACTTGACGATGCCTCCGCTCGCGATCACATCCTCGAACACCTTGAAGCCCGAGAGCTTGCACGCCTCGGTGACGTCGCACAGCTCGAGGTCGAGGCGCAGGTCCGGCTTGTCGACGCCGTAGCGGTCCATCGCCTCGGCGTACGTCATGCGACGCAGCGGCAGCTTGACCTCGACGCCGAGGATCTGGCTCCACAGCTTGGCGATCAGGCCCTCCATCATGTTCTGGAGGATCGTCTCGTTGACGAACGACATCTCGATGTCGATCTGGGTGAACTCGGGCTGGCGATCGTTGCGCAGATCCTCGTCGCGGAAACACCGGACGATCTGGAAGTAGCGCTCGTAGCCCGCGACCATCAGCAGCTGCTTGAAGATCTGCGGCGACTCGGCGAGCGCGTAGAACTCGCCCGGGTTGAGTCGCGACGGCACGAGGAAGTTGCGCGCCCCACCGGGCGTGTACTTCACCATGAACGGCGTCTCCATCTCGAGGAAGCCGTTCTCGCCGAGGTACTCGCGCGTGAGGCGCGTGATCTTCGAGCGCGTCATCAGGCTCTTCTGGAGCTTGGGGCGCCGCAGATCGAGGTAGCGATACTTCAGGCGCAGCTGCTCGTTGGTGTCGGCGCCGCTGTCGTCGATCGCGAACGGCGGCGTGTCGCTCTTCGAGAACACCTCGATCGTGTCGACCGCGATCTCGATCGCGCCGGTCGGCAGGTTCGCGTTCGCCATCGAGCGGCCCTTGATCTCGCCGCGCTCGCGCACGGTCCCCGCGATCCCGATGCACCACTCCGAGCGCAGATCCTTGGCGGTTTCGAGCGCCTTCGCGGCGCTCTCTTCGAACACCAGCTGGGTCAGGCCATCGCGGTCGCGCAGATCGATGAACACGCCCTTGCCGTGGTCGCGGTAGGAGTTCACCCACCCGGTCAGGACGACCCGCTGGCCGGCGTGCTCGGCGCGGAGGGCGCCGCAGTGATGCGTGCGTGTGTGAGTTGCCAGGAACGCGCTCATAAAGCCGGTGGACCTTAGCGCGTTGTCCAATTCCTCAACAGTTGCGATCAGATGAGATCCCTCCGACGACCGAGAATTTGATCCAGCGTGGGGTCGCGCGATAGCATTTTTCGGGTGTGAGGCGATGGGTTGGGTGGTCGACAGGCCCGACGAGCATTTGCCGGCTCGCAGGGGTGGGCTGCGGTCTTTTTCCCCTGTGCATGCTGATGTGCTTCAATAAGAGGAGCTGGTGTTGAGCGAAGCGTTGCCGATCATTCCCCAAGCCGATCCGTGCGGAGGTCTCGAAGGTCTCGACGACCATGTCGAGACCGGGCTGGCCTCGCACGCCGCGCAGGCCGCGCTCCTCGCCGACGCGTTCCGTCGGGCGAAGGCCGGCGGTGCCACCCCCGACGAGATCGTCGAGGCCCAGGACAGCCTAGAGCGCCGCATCCGCGCCCATCTCGCCAAGGGCCAGGTCCAGGTCACGCTGACCGACAACCGCTACACGATGATCTCGGTCCGCCGGTTCGCCCGCGGTGTTGGCCCGACGATCACCGGACGCGCGCGCGACAAGCGCTACGACGTCCGCCTCCACCACATGTTCGTCGACGCCGATCCGGTCATCACCCGCGCGCTCGCGCGCTACATCGGCGAGAACGACGCCGACAGCTCGCGCGTGCTCGGCGACTTCATCGATCAGAACACCAGCCACGTGCGCGGCCGGTCCCGCAAGGAACCCGCGCAGCTGATCTTCACCGCCGGCGAGCACCACGATCTTCGCGAGATCTTCGACGAGCTCAACGCGACCTACTTCGGAAACAAGATCGAGGCCGCCATCACCTGGGGCCAGCGCACCGGCCGACCCAAGCGCCGCAACTCGATCAAGATGGGCAGCTACTCCGTCGAGGATCGCCTGATCCGTATCCACCGCTCGCTCGATCGCGCGTTCGTGCCGCGGTTCTTCGTCGCGTGGATCGTGTTCCACGAGATGCTGCACCAGGTCCACGACATCCGCGTGAAGAACGGCCGTCACGAGTTCCACTCCAAGGAGTTCATGTCCGACGAGGCGCAGTTCGAGCAGTACGACGAGGCGCGCCTGTGGGAGCGCCGGCATCTCGACGCGATCCTGACCTACTGAGCGGCGCTACGATCCGGGGCGGTCGCCGAGCTTGGCGGTGAGCACGACGCCATCGATCAGGTGGTCGGCCAGCGCCGCCGCGTCGTCATCGGCGAGCCCGGCGTACCAGGTGCCCTCCGGGTAAACCACGGCATTGGGGCCGTCGAAGCACGGACCCAGACACGCCGTTTCGGTGATCAGCACGTCCGTGGCGCGGCGCGCAACGAGAGCCTGCGTCACGAGTGAAACCAGGCGGACGCCGTCGACACCGCAGGTCGGCTTGCCGCTCCCGCGTGCGTTGGTACAGACGAAAAGATGACGCGCTGCCACGACGAATAAACTAGCGCGATCAGCTTGAGCGCGCCGATGGAACGCGTGACAGTTGCCACCGATTCACGCGAAGGGGTTCGCGTGATGTGACCGGCCGCTCTCGAGCGAATGTCGACGCCTCAGCACCACATCATCAAGGAAACGTCCGAGACGCTCTCGCGTCTGCTCCAGGACGAGTTCAAGCGCAACGGCTACAAGCGCGTCCACATCGTCGAGCAGGCGCCGAAGCCCGACGCGATCGAGGGCAAGCTGCCGGCGGTCTCGGTCTACCTCTATCAGATCTCGATCGATCCCGAGGGCACCGACTCGACGCCGCACTCCGAGCTCGTCGAGGTCCCGCAGGACGACGGCTCGCTGAAGGAATTCTTTCGCCGGCGCCGCCTGTGGGTCCGGCTCGACTACCTGCTGTCCGCGTGGGCGCAGACGCCGGAGGACGAGCAGCTCCTCCTCGGGCTCATCATCCGCACGATCATGGAGAACCCGGAGATCCCGCGCGACAAGCTGAAGGGCCAGTCGTTCGAGGAGGACTTCCGGCTGAACTTCACGCTGTCGCAGCGGCTCGACGAAGGCACGCTCGCGCGATTCTGGGGAAGCTTGAACCAGCCCGTGCGTCCTGCAGTGCAGGGCTGGACCGCGGTCCCGATCCTTCCGGAGAAGCTCGAAGAGTTCAAACGCGTTCAGACGCGCCAGCTCGAATACAAATCGATCACCGACCCGAAGATCAGCGAGATCGGACCGTCGGGAAACCCGTTCTTGTCGGCGCGACGTCTCGATCTGAGCGGTGGTGGTGGCGACAAGCCAACCCCACCCAAGAAGTAGCAACCGCGGCGTTTAACGATGGGCGGGTGAAGACCACCGCCATCGGACAATTGAATCCAAGGAGCGAAACGAAATGGCAACGAGTTACCTGTCTCCAGGCGTCTACGTAGAAGAAGTCGATCGCGGTTCCAAGCCCATCGAGGCCGTCGGTACGAACACCGTCGGGTTCCTCGGTGAGAGCGCCAAGGGTCCGTTGAACGAGGCCGTCCTCATCACGAACTGGTCGCAGTTCGTGAAGACGTTCGGTGACTTCAAGGACTGCAGCGAGCACCTCGCGCATGGTGTCTACGGCTTCTTCAACAACGGCGGCTCGCGCTGCTTCGTCGTCAACGTCGGCGCACCCGAGACCGCCAAGGTCGAGGCCAAGGCGCCGCAGGGTGGCGAGAAGAAGGACGAGAAGGCCCCGGCGGTTGTCGTCGGTGGTGGCGGCCGTGACGGCCTCTACATCGGTCGCGACGGTGGCCCCGGTGCGCGCACCGGCCTCAAGTGCATGGACGAGGTCGACGAGATCGCGATCCTCTGCGCGCCCGGCCAGGTCTCGCCCGGCGTTCAGGACGCGCTGCTCTCGCACGCCGAGATGCGCAAGGATCGGTTCGCGATCCTCGACTCCCCCGAGACGATCACCGGTGGCGTCGACAAGCTGCCCAAGCCGCGCGACTCCAAGTACGGCGCGTACTACTTCCCCTGGATCCAGGTCTACGATCCGGACAAGGGCAACATCTTCGTCCCGCCCTCGGGCCACATCGCCGGCGTGTACTCGCGTACCGACAGCGAGCGCGGCGTCCACAAGGCGCCGGCCAACGAGATCATCCGTGGCGCGCTCGGCCTCAAGTACAACGTCTCGAAGGGCGAGCAGGATCTGCTCAACCCCAAGGGCATCAACGCGATCCGCTTCCTGAACAACGGCATCCGCATCTGGGGCGCTCGCACGCTCTCGAGCGATCCGTCGTGGCGCTACATCAACGTTCGCCGCCTGTTCATCATGGTCGAGTCGTCGATCGAGCGCGCGACCCAGTGGGTCGTCTTCGAGCCCAACGACCATCGCCTGTGGAAGCGCGTGCAGCGGACCATCGCCTCGTTCCTCACGTTGCTCTGGCGCAACGGCGCGCTCATGGGCACCAGCCCGGAGCAGGCCTTCTATGTGAAGTGCGATGACGAGACCAACCCGCCCGAGGTGATCGACGCCGGCCAGCTGGTCGTCGAGATCGGCCTCGCGCCGGTGAAGCCCGCGGAATTCGTCATCTTCCGGATCGGCCAGATGGCATCCGGCGGCGGCGTCGAAGAGTAGTTCGCCCTGGCAGGACGATGCAGATCGTCCTGCCGCTCCTTATGGGCATCGAGGGGGAAGTTTCCCACCCGGTGCCCGTAAGAGGCGGGACACAAGCGGGCATCCAGTCGCACTACAGCAGCTGGGTGGACCCGACGGCCAAAGAGGACTGAATCTTCGTAAACGGTAGGGTGATCATCGGTGACCACAAGGAAGGGCGGGCTCCACAGAGTGGAGTAGGGGAGCTCGAAGCAGTTTCGAGCGATGAGGTAGCGTTGTGGCCGCCGACGCTCTCCGTGCCGGGCCGGCAAGTAGACACAATCTCAGGGAGCATCTAGATGGCTGATATTCGTACGTATACTGGCGGACGGTTCGCGCTCGACATCGACGGCTTCAACGTCGGCTTTTTGAAGAAGTTCTCTGGCCTCGCGATGGAGGCGGACATCGTCTCCAACGACCTCGGCCCCGACAACGTGCAGAAGAAGCACGTGTCCAACATCAAGTGGACGCCGGGCAAGGCGACCGTTGGTATGGGCATGGGCAAGGGCATGTACGAGTGGATGAAGGCGGCCTTCGACAAGGGCTACGTGACCAAGAACGGCACGTTCACCTCGGCCGACTTCAACTACAAGGCGCAGTCGGCGATCACGTTCTTCAACGCGCTCATCACCGGCGTGACGGTTCCCAAGCTGTCCGGCGATAGCAAGGACGCCGCGTACTTCGACGTCGAGTTCGACTCGGAGCAGGTCCGCTGGGCCAAGGGCGGCCAGGAAGACATTCGCGCCAAGATCGGCCCGAAGCAGAAGGCGTGGCTGTGTTCGAACTTCCGCTTCGAGCTCGCGGCGCTGCCGTGCTCGCGCGTTGCTTCGATCGACTCGTTCACCTGGAAGTGCGCCGTCGCGCAGGACCAGATCGGTATCCACCGCGAGGCGACCAAGCACCCCGCGAAGGTCACCGTGCCGGATCTGAAGGTCGCGATCTCGTACGGCGACCACCAGGTGTGGGCCGATGCTGCCAAGAAGTGGTTCGTCGATGGCGAGCACCTCGAGGGCAACGAGATGAGCGGTCGCATCGTGTTCCTCGGCCCGAACATGAAGGACGAGATCGGCGAGATCGAGCTGCAGAACGTCGGCTTCAAGAAGTTCTCGGACGATGACGCCGAGGCCAACTCGGAGAAGATCAAGCGCTTCAACGTCGAGCTCTACGTCGAGAAGATGGTCTTCAAGATCAACGAGTACGACGCCTGATCCTGATTCGTAGCTGAGTTACGATGGCGGCCTGTTCGGGAAACCGAGCAGGCCGTTTCATTTTGTCGTCGTTTATCTTCGGGGGAATCACAGAACCGATGGCGTTCAAGACCCAGTACTCGTTCAAGCTACCGCGCGGCTTTGTCGACGAAGATGGCACCGTGCACCGCGACGGTGTGATGCGCCTCGCGACCGCGCGCGACGAGATCCTGCCGCTGCAGGACTATCGCGTGCAGTCGAACCGCGCGTACCTCGTGATCGTGTTGCTGTCGCGTGTCGTCACCAAGCTCGGCGAACACAGCCACATCACCGTCGACATGATCGAGAACTTGTTCTCGACCGACCTCGCGTATCTCCAGGAGTTCTACCGGAAGATCAACGAGGAGGGCGGCACGCCCAAGCACCACGTGCAGTGCCCCAAGTGCCAGCACGAGATGGATATCGACATGGTGAGCGGTACGCTGCTCGCCGAGGAGGGAGGTAGTGGCCAGTCTGGCCCGGGGTAAACTGGGCGGCGGTCGCTACCTATCCGCGTGAACAACTTCAGCAAGAGGTCGCGTACATCGCGTACCACTTTCACTGGTCGATCGACGACATCCTCGACATGGAGCACGAAGAGCGCCATGTCTGGCTCCGCGAAATCGCGCGGATCAATCGCGAGATCAACGAAGCGCGTCGTCGCTAGTCCCGCTGCTCGCTAAGAAAGCTCACATGCGCATGCGACCGTCCGCAGACCACCGCGCCCCCGGCATCTACCAGACCTTCGAATCGGTGGCGTTGCCACCGATGCAGATCGCGAACACGCGCATCGCGGGCTTCGTCGGGCTCACCCAGAAGGGCCCGATGAACGAGGCCGTGCGTCTCACGAACTGGGACGAGTTCCTCGAGATCTACGGCTACACGACCGACTCGTACACCGCCGATGCGGTCTACGGCTTCTTCAAGAACGGCGGCCACGACTGCTGGGTGTCGCGCGTCGCGCACAATCCGCCCGAGGGCGAGCCCACCAAGCCCGAGCACGCCTCGTGCGCCGAGTTCATCCAGGAGGATTCCTGGAAGAAGCCGTCGCTCAAGATCCGGTCGCTCAACGAAGGTTCGTGGGGCAACGCGATCTGGTTCCGCTGCGCGCACGCCGCCGGTGCGCAGGCGCTGCTCACCCGAGATCTCGACATCGGCTCGGGCGAGGCGCAGGTCAACTCGACCCGCGGCTTCGAGGTCGGCTCGCTCGTGCGGATCTTCGATCGCGAGCAGTCCGACTACATCGTGATCACCGAGGTCGCCGACAAGCTGATCAAGTGGGGGACCTCGACGCCGGTCAACCGCCGGCACCGCGCCGCGGCGCCGACCCACCTCGAGGTGCTCACGTTCGAGATCCACGTCGCGATGCGCGATCGACGCGAGACGTTCAAGGGTCTCCAGATGCACCCGTCGTCGAAGAACTACGCGCCGGCCGTGATCGAGCAGCGCTCGCGCCTGATCCGGCTCGAGGACCTCGAAACAAAATCGCCGGTGCCACACAACCTTCCGGCACCGATGCCGATGAGTCGTCTCGTGGGCGGCCGCGACGGTATCGAGATGTTGACCCCGGAAGACTTCATCGGCATCGACCTTGGGCCCGGCCAGCGAACCGCGCTCATGGAGCTCGCCGCGATCGAGGAGATCGGGCTGCTCGCGATCCCCGACGCGATGGTGTTCTACGACCGCGAGCCGGGCCCGTCGGGCGAGATGAAGGCCCAGCGACTCCAGGACACGCTGATCTCGATCTGCGAGAACCAGAAGGACCGATTCACCGTCCTCGACATCCCGCAGAGCAAGGACATCGAGTGGGTCCGGCGGTGGCGCCGGCGCACGGACTCGTCCTACTGCGCGTACTACTGGCCGTGGTTGCGGGTCACGACCCACGAGGAGAAGGAGCGGGTCGTCCCGCCATCGGGCTTCCTGCTCGGCTGCTATGCCCGGCGCGACCTCGAGGGGGTCCATCACGCCCCGGCCAACATGGAGATCGAGGGTGCGAGTGACGTGGCGCTACGCGTCACGGAGGATCACATCGGCATCCTGAACGCCGAATCAGTGAACACCTTCCGGATTCAACGCGGGGTGCGGGCCTGGGGGGCTCGAACGGCGTCGTCCGATCCCCAGTGGCGCTACATCCCGGTTCGCCGTCTTTTCATCATGTTACGCCGATCGCTCGAGGCAGGGTTCGCCTGGGTCGCGTTCGAGCCCAACAACCACAACACCTGGAACGTGGTGAGGGATCGAACCAACTCATTTCTTTCGGATCTCTATACGAAGGGGATGTTCAGCGGAGGGAATCCCGCGGCCGCCTACTTCGTAAAATGCGATGCGGAGACAAACTCTCCGGATCTTGTCGATAATGGGTTCTTGATCTGTGACATCGGGGTCGCCCCGGTCACACCGACCGAATTCATCATGATCTCGCTGACGCAGACGATGAACACGCCGACGTAACTAGGAGCATCCAAACCATGGCGGACAAAGGACAGACCGGTAAGCGCAAAGACCCCCTGCCGGTCTTTTGCTTCAAGGTCACGATGACCATCAAGGGGATGGACGAGTCCGCGCAGATGTACTTCAAGTCGGTTTCGGGCCTGAAGTACGAGACCGAGAGCATCCCGGTCAAAGAGGGCGGGACGAACGACACGACGTTCATGCTCGTGGGCGCGACCAAGTGGTCGCCGCTCGTGTTCAAGCAGGGGTTCACCGAGTCGTCGGCGCTGCTGACCTGGCGCGAGCAGTGGATCCAGAACACCGGCTACCGCGTCGACGGCACGATCATCCTGCTCGACACCGCGCTCAACGCCAAGAAGACCTGGAAGTTCACGCGCGGCTGGCCGAGCAAGTGGGAGATCTCGGAGTTCGATGCCTCGAAGAGCGAGCTCGCGATCGAGACGATGGAGATCACGCACGAAGGCCTGTCGACCTAAGCCATGGCGAACGAGACCCCCAACGAACCACGTGCCCTCAGTGCAGCCCTCGCTGCGCCCGAGTTCGTCTCGCGTGGCGCGGGTCTCGCGATGCATGTCGCCAATCGTCACGTCGAGCGCTGGGCTCCGGAGACGTCGGCGAATCGTAGCCGTCCACTGCGCTCGCTCGGGTTCGTCGATCGGCTGATCGCGCCCTGGATCGAGACCGCGCAGCGCTCGGCGTCGTTGCGCATGTTCAGCCAGATGCGCTCGACCGGCGGCAACGAGCGCGCCGGCAACGCGGTGTCGTGGGTGTTCCCGCGGCCGTGGTACCAGGACGAGCTCGACTGGATGGCCGCGGCGCGCCAGACCGCCGCGCAGGCCGAGTCCTCGCCGACGATGCTGACGACCCGCGGGACCTACGTCCCGACGCAAGCGCAGCAGCAGCGCGTCGCGCCGCAGATGCCAGCCGCGCTCTACGAGTACGTCGCGCCGTCGCTGTCGATCGCGCAGCCGCAGCCCGCGGCGGTGACCGGCATCGGGTATGGCGGTGACGCCGGTCCGACGCGCGCGATCGAGGCCTACTCGCCGCTCGTCTCGCTTGCGTCGATCCAGGCCGCCCAGCTCGTCGCCCGCGTGGCGCCGCTCGTCGCGACCCGCACGACCCCGACACTCCGCGCGATGCTCGGTCAGCTCGTCGAGCGTGCCGCGATGCCGCCGATCGCCCAGCCGACCCGCGCGTCGCTCAACGCGCCCGAGCTCGTCACGCCACCAGCGCCGCGCCCCGAGCAGTTCGGCTCCAGCGAGTCGACGCCGGCCGCTGAGCTCCGGCTCGCCGACGAGGTCGCCGAGCAGCGCCAGAAGATCGTCGACCTCCAGCGCGTCTCGCGCCAGGTCGCCCAGCGCGAGCAGGCGGCGACAGCGCCAGCTCCGTCGGCGCAGGCTGCGGTCGCCGCCGAGGCGGTCGCGCGCGAAGCCGAGATCCGCGCGAAGGTCAGCGACGCACGTCAGGCGACGGCGGCCCAGCGCGTCGAGCTGGTCGCGGCCGAGCGCGCGCGAGTCGAGGCGCAGATCGCGCAACGCGTCGCCGAGCGCACTGGCGTGCGCCGGATGCACGAGCAGGCGCGCGTCGACGCCGCGATCCACGCGCGCGTCGAGCCGACCACCACCACCACGCCGACCGTCGCGTTCACCGCGAGCGAGCCGGTCGCTCCGCCGCGCCAGGTACCGCCCGAGGTCCTCGCCGCGATCGCCGCGTTGCCGCCCGAGCTGGCGCGCGCGATCAGCCAGCGCCCCGATCGCGCGATGCAGGTGATCGCCGAGCTCGGCGACTCGCTGCGCACGACCGAGCTGATCGCCCGCAATGCCGGTCGCCCGGTCGAAGTGACCCGCGGTCCGCGCCTCGTCATGCCGGTCGGCCTCGGTGGCCTGGTCGCCACCGTCGACCGCGCGACCGCGTTTGCCGCACCGAGCCCGGTCGCGCCGATGGCGATGCCGACGCTCGCGCCCGCCGCGCGCCCGATGACGACGCACCGGATGCCGACCCTTCCGTGGGTCGCGCAGCGCGAGCCCGCCGGCGATCGCAACGTCGCGCGCACCAACGCGTTCGGCGCCACGGTCAACGCGGCGCCGCCGACGCTCCAGCACGTCGCGTGGGCCGATCGCTGGCTCGCCCGGTTCGCCGGCGCGACGCCACAGTCGCTCGCGATGTTGACCGCGACCGGCAGCACGAATCGCGACGTCCGCATGCAGGCGCTCGCGAGCGCGGCACCCGACGCCGTGTTCGTCGCGCCGATGTTCGACAACGATCGCACCGAGCACGTCGATCGCGGCGGTCGCATCGAGGTGCCTGCGTTCGCCAGCCGCACCGCGCCGGCAGCGCCGCAGATGCAGCCGCAGACCGGTGGCCCGATCCTCGTCGATCGCTCGCCGACCGCGCCGCAGGTCGAGCGGTACGATGACGACGCCGCGACGCCCGACGACGTGTTCGTGGCGATCTCGCAGAGCGCCGCGCGTCGGCGTGCCCCGGCGCCGGCCGTTGCGCCGGCCGTGGCAGCTCGTATCGAGCTCACCCACCCGACATACATCGATGGCCTCGCGCATGCCGCGCCGTCGGCGCCGGGCGCGGGCCTGTCGGCCTCGCTGTCGGCCTCGCCGTTCGCCTCGGCGCTGCAGCACGTGCTGCCGCTCGCCGCGGCGCGCTCGTTCGATGTCCGCGCGCTGTTCGGCGGCGAGCTCGCCGCATCGTACCTCGCCGGCCTCCTGGCGCCGGCGACTCACGAGGTCGCGGCGACGTCGGCAATGCCGGCGTGGGCCCGCAACTTCGATCTCGGATCGTTCGGCGGCGAGCTCGGTGGTGAGCAGCCCGCGCGCGTCGCGCCCGAGTGGGACGCGACGTACGTGTCGCCGTCTCCGTCTGATGATCGTACGCCCGAGGCCGAGGCCGAGGCAGCTCCCGCTCCGATGTTCGCCGAGCTCGCGCCGCTCACCACGCTGCGCAGCGCCCTGCTGTCGTGGCAGCTCGACGATCGCGGCGGCTTCGCGTCACCGACGACGACCGCGCTCGAGACGATCGCGAACGCCGGCACACCGCGCGCGACCCACGCCCCGGTGTTCTCGCCTGCGTACGCCTCGCTCGACACGATGAGCTTGCCGATGCTCGGCGACGTCGCGAGCGAGCCGACGTCGACCTACGCCGCGCCCGGCATGGTCGGAAGCCGGGCCCACGCCTGGTCGGTCGCGCAGGAGCGCTCGACCGCGGACCTCGCGTTTGACTTCGTGACTCCCGAGCTCGTGCTCGCCGCTCGGGTCTACGGTTTTGGCCCGGCCGAAGCGATCCAGGCCGCGCGCCTCGCGGTCGCCGGTCCGACGCAGCTGACCGCGATGGCGGGCGCCGTCGATCGCACGTTCGTGCAGGCGATGGCGGTCGAGGTCGAGCGCCAGCGCGCCGCGACGATCACCACCGCGTATCCGACCGGTGGCGAGGTCCGCATGATCGCGCGCCCGGCGACGATCATGCAGCCGGCCGATCCGACCGCGACGCCGACGACGATGACGGCGACGACGATGTCGTCGTCGAACGTCGCGAGCCCGGTGATGTCGCCGCCGCTCGCGCCGGCTCCGTCGTCGAGCGCGTTCGGCATCGCGCGGCGCGCGCCCCGCGGTGCGTTCCTGTGGCCGCAAGCTGCGGTCGCCGCCCTCGGCCTCGACGCCGCCGTGCCCGACGGCGCGATGGCGATGACGGTCGCCGCGCTCGAGTTGCTCGCCGCCCAGGCGGTCGCCGAGATCGGGACCTACGCGGCGCTGCAGCCGGAGGCCCGCGCCGCGGCCGTCGCTGCTGGAGATGACGTCGTCGGCGAGCCCCGAACGATGCTCGGCGGTTCGGTGGGGACTGCGGCCGCTGCTGGCGCGACCACGTCGAACGCGACGACGACACCGACGACACCGATGACCGCCGCGCGCGAGCCATCGGAGCGCGACGTGCTCGACACCGTGTCGGCGCTCGTGCCGACGACGCGCCGCGCCCGGTTCGACGCGCTCTACCTCGCGCTCGGTCAGTCGGTGACGGGTCGCGAGTGGTCGCCCGCCGCCCGCGCCGCGCGCGCGCTCGCGCTCGTCGGTCGTGGCGACGAAGGCTCGACGCTGTCGGCGCACGAGCGTGCCGCGACGGTGTGGGATGTCCTGCCGGTGGTCTACGCGTTCGGCGACACGCCGATCGGTGCGTCCGCCTCGGCCAAGCCGTCGATCGCCTCGGCGATCGGCTCGGCCGCCGCGCGGCGCCAGCGCCGTGTCGGTGGCGACCTCGTCGCACCCGACTTCGCGGTCGATGCGCGCCCGGGACTCGGTGGGCTGTCCGCGCGCGCCGGTGAGGCGCTCGGTTCGTACGTCACCCCGACCCAGGCCGGGTCGATGATGTCCTCGTCCTCGGGCGGGACGGATTCGTCGTCCTCGTCGTCGTCGTACAACGACGGCTACTCTGCCGGCGCGATGGCGCGCGTGCCGACCGCGGCGCCGGAGTTCGTCCGCACCGGGGCGCGCCCGACGGGTCGTCACGGTGGTGGCGAGACCGAGATCCCGGCGTGGTTCGAGCAGGCCGCGCGCCGGATGTTCGACGAGCGCAACACCGGCGGCGTGTCCGATGGCATCTCGATGTCTGACCTCACGCTGATCCAGAGCACGCCGCAGACGCAGATCGCCGCCTCGGAGCGCACCACCTCGGCGCCGGCGCCGCACGCCTCGGCCGAGAGCCCGTCCTCCGGTACGGGTGGCGGCGACATCGACATCGAGAAGCTCGCGACCGACGTCTACCGCCAGATCCTCGACATCATGGACCACGCACGTGCCCGCAACGGGGAGCCTTACGTATGACCACTCCGAAACAGCCACCACCGCCTGTCACATCCTCTTCGGATTCAACCGGCAAGAACGCGGCGAATCGCGAGCAGAGCACGAAGGCCCCTTTCGCGCCGACGACGACGAAGCTCACCATCTTCAGCGGTGACGACAAGTCGCTCACCGTCAAGGCGCAGTACAACCCCAAGGAGCTCCAGGTCGACCGGAACATCCCGTGGGCGAAGCCCGCCGCGACGAACAAGACGAGCAACGCCAAGAACCCCGGCGAGATCCGACTCGAGTTCTCCGGCGCCGAGGGGCGCTCGATGCAGATCGAGCTGCTGTTCGACGGCTACGAGAAGGATGCCGCGAGCGTCGCCGATAACATCACGATGCTCGAGAAGATGTGCGCCGTCCGGGTCGGCGCCGCCACGACCAGCGCCGAGCGGCGGCCGCACCACTGCGTCGTCATGTGGGGCGATCGCGGGTTGCCGAACTTCCGCTGCGTGATCTCGTCGCTGTCGATCAAGTACCAGATGTTCTCGGACACCGGCGTGCCGCTGCGCGCGACCGCGACGTTGAAGCTGATGGAAGCCGACGCGGTCCAGCTGGCCAAGAAGACCTAACCCCATGCCAGGTCAGGAAGCACATACCAACTTCACCATCCTCGTCGATGGGAAGGAGATCGATAAGGGAGCCTTTCTCGGGTTCTCGATCGATCGCGACATGTTCCAGCCCGACATGGCGACGGTGGTTCTGTCGAACCAGGGCAGCCTGCACTCGACCCATGGCATCGGTGACACGGTCGAGATCAAGGTCGGCGACGGCGACGGCAAGTCGATCTACAAGGGCGAGCTCACCGGACTCGCCCCGCACTTCGACGGCAAGGGCCACACGACGATCCAGCTGATCGCGATGAACAAGCTGCATCGCCTGCTGCGCGGTCGCAAGTCGGCGACCTACACCGACAAGACCGATCAGCAGATCCTCAACCAGATCCTCGGCAAGTACTCGCTGTCACTCGAGTGGAAGCACGAGACCAGCATCACGTACAAGCACGTCTACCAGCACAACCAGAACGACCTCGAGTTCCTCCGCATGCGCGCCGCGCGGATGGGGTGTCATATCTGGTGCGTCGATACCAAGGTCTACGTCAAGCAACCGAACCTCGGCCAGGAGCAGACGGTCGCGGTCGAGCTCGCGGTCGACTCGTCGGGTGGGGCCAAGGAGGCCGTGCGGTGGTTCCGGCCCAAGCTCGACTCGTCGGCGATCGTGAAGTCCGTGACCGTGCGCGGCTGGGATCCCGAGAAGAAGGAAGAGATCATCGGCAAGGCCTCGGTGGCCGGATCGCAGCTCGCATCCAAGAACGCGTCGGGTGCATCGAAGACGCTCGGCGGTGAAGAGACGTTCACGGTCGACCAGCCGATCTGGAGCAAGGAAGAGGCGAACGCGATCGCGAAGGCGCGCCTGCTCGACGCGTCGCTGTCGTACATCACCGGCGAGATCGAGGTCTCGGGTAACCCCGATATCGAGCTCGGCAAGTACGTCAAGATCACGATCGGCGGAGACCAGAAGGATCCGTTCGCGGGCAAGTACTACGTGATGGGCCTGCACCACTCGATCAAGGTCGCGAAGAAGCAGGGCGCGGGCGGCGGCGACGGTGGCTTCACGACGATGTTGCGCATCGCGCGCGACGGTCAGGACAGCTGAACCAGTGCGCGCGGGTGGACCTCGTCGAGACGCGCTCGACAACGTGCAGTACGGGCTGCACTACGGCGAGGTCTGTCAAAACAAGGACGACGAGCAGAAGCTGAACCGCGTCAAGGTCAAGTTCGCGTGGCTCGACACGCCGAACGATCAGACGCACTGGGCGCAGCTGCTGACCCCGATGGAGGGCAGCAAGTTCGGTTGGTACAACGTCCCCGAGGTCGGCGACATCGTGCTCGTCGCGTTCATCCAGGGCGACATCAGCCAGCCGGTGATCGTCGGTGGCGTGTGGTCGACCAAGGACACGTCGCCCGAGCCGAACGAGGACGGCAAGAACAACTTCCGCGGCTATCGCAGCCGCAGTGGATCGCGCCTGATCTTCGACGACAGCGCGAAGACCAAGATCGTGATCGCCGACTCCGGTGGCACGTGCTCGATCGGCATCGGCAACTTCGCCAAGGAAGGCGCGGGGCCGAACACGTGCGCCGTGTTCAAGCCGCCGATGTCCGGCGACACCGGCATCTCGATCGCGTCGACCGAGGGCAGCCTCGAGATCACGTGCAAGGACGGCAAGCTCTCGCTGACCGCGTCGGACAGCGTGAAGGTCAACGTCGGAACGACGATCGCGATCACCGCCGGTAGCGACATGTCCGTCGACGGAAGCTCGGCGACCAAGCTGACCGCGGGCTCTCCCACCAGCCTCGACGCACCCACGATCAACATCGGATAACCCAGTGGCGATCTTCCCCATCGACGAAGTGATGGCGACGGCAACCCGTGGCGCGAAGGTGCGCGGGGTGCATCTGGGGATCGTCACGGACAACAAGGACGGCGCGGACAACCCGGGCTATCGCGTCCGCGTGAAGATCCCGACGCTCGCGGCCGAGGAGCAGTCGTGGTGGGCGCGCGTCGCGGTGCCGATGGCCGGCAACGAGCGCGGCACGTACTTCCTGCCGGAGATCGACGACCAGGTCCTCCTCGTGTTCGAGCACGGCGACATCAACAAGCCGATCGTGATCGGCGCGGTGTGGAACAAGAAGCAGGAGCCGGTCGAGTACAACCAGACCGGTAAGAACAACACCAAGCTGATCAAGTCGCGGACTGGTCATCGCGTCGTGTTCGACGACACCAAGGGTGCCGAGAAGATCACGATCGTCGACTCGACGAAGAAGAACAAGATCGTCCTCGACACGGCGAAGAAGCTCGTCACGATCGAGTGCGCGGGAGACATCGAGGTCACCGCGAAGGCCAACATCATCCTGCACAGCAAGACGCTGACGGTCGGCACGTCGGACAAGATCAGCGGCACCGGCAAGCAGATCCTCGCGCACGCGAAGTCGAGCTTCACGGTCAAGGCCGGCTCGAAGATCGATATCACCGGATCGCAGATCACCGCGAACGTGTCGAAGGGCCCAGCCACCACGGTCAGCGGTTCGCCGACCGGCAGCCTCGGCGGGGTCGGAAGCGGAGACGGCGGCGATCAGAAGAAGCCAGACGCGGGCGCCGCGGGTGCGGGCGCGGGCGGCGCGGGTGGCGCGGCGGCGGGTGCTGGCGCGGCCGCCGCGGGTGCGGGTGCGAATTCGAATCCCGAGCCCGCACCGGCGAGCTCGTCGTCGTCGTCGAGCTCCGGCGATGACGACTGGACCAGCAACACCAATGGCCAAGACCCCGGCAAGGCGACCGGCGTCGAGATCGGTGCCGAGGTCTTTGGCGGTGGGCTCGGTGCCGCGGGCGCATCGAATCCGGCGGCGAACGATCCGATGGCCGGCGGCAAGAACAACACGGGCAAGTACACCAACACCGACGCGCCGCCGAAGTACGCGACGGTCAAGGACAGCGGTGCCTACGACGGCGACGGCAAGGGTCCCGCGGGTGGCGGCGTCAAGGATAGCGGCGCGTACGCCGGCGACGGCAAAGGCCCCGGCGGCGCCAGCGTCAAGGACAGCGGCGCGTACGCCGGCGATGGCAAGGGGTCTGCGGGTGGCGGCGTCCAGGATAGCGGTGCCTACGATGGCAAGGCCGGCGGCGCAAACGCCGCGGGCGGCAAGGACTCCGGCGCATACGCGGGTGACGGCAAGGGTCCGGGCGGTGACGGCGTCAAGGATACCGGTGCCTACGTCCACGGCGGCGAAGCGGGTGGCAACGGTACCGATGGTGGTGGCGCGGCTGGTGCGGCCGGCGGCCCGAATGTCGCTGGTGGTGCAGGAGGCGGCGCCGCAGCTGCAAAGACCGGTGATGTCGGTGGCGCAGCTGCAGGTGGTGCGGGCGGCGCATCCGCGAAGACCGACGGTGGAGCAGCCGCAGGTGGCGCGAGCGGCGCAGCCGCGAAGACCGGCGGAGCCGCAGCAGGCGCGACCGGCGGAGCCGCAGCAGGCGCACCAGGCGCGAGTGGCGGAGCAGGCACGAGCGGAGGTGCAGGTGCAGACGCGACCGGTGGCGCAGCCGCAGGCGCGACTGGCGGCGCAGCAGCGGGCGCGACCGGTGGCGCAGCAGCGGGCGCGACGGGTGGCGCAGCCGCGGGCGCGACCGGTGGCGCAGCCGCAGGCGCGACTGGCGGAGCCGCCGATGCGACCGGTGGCGCAGCCGCAGGCGCGACTGGCGGAGCGGGAGCTGATGCGACTGGCGGCGGTGCGGCCGCAGCAACGAGCGGTGGTGCAGGTGGCGCGACCGGAGGTCCGGGCGCTGTCGACGCGACGAGCGGCGTCGGCGCATCGACCGATGCAGGTGGTGCGGCCCATGGCGGTGGCGGCGCCGCGGTGGGTGGTGGCGCGAGCAGTGGTGTTGGTGATGTCGGTAGCAGTGGTGGCGCGGCGTCCGCGACCGTCGGCAATCCGGGTGGTCAGGTCGGCGGCGCGATCAGCGGCGGCGCGAGCAGCGCCGGTTCGGTCGGCGGCGGCGCGAGTGATCCGAGCGGTGGGCTCGGCGGTGCCGGTGGTGTCAGTGGTGGTGTCGGCACGCCCGATCCGACGACCGGTCTCGGTCATGCCGGTGGTGGTCTCGACGGCGACCCCTCGAGCGGCTTGTCCGGTTCGACGAATCCGCCGACGGGCGATGTCCACGCGGCGATCGACACGCCGCAGAACTTCTCCCAGGGTGGCGCTGCCAGCCCGGCCTCGTTCCAGAACGAGACGAGCACCGGAAGTGCACGCGAGGGCTTCGACGCGAGCGTGTCCGGATCGGCCAGCACACCCGGGCCGAACCACCAGAGTGGTCACGACTTCGGCAACGATCTGTCGCCGCAATCGCAGGTCTCCGAGGCGGAGCACGGCGCGACCAACCAGGTCGGTGGTGCGCAGGGTCAGTTCAGCGGCGAGTCGGGCGATGCCGCGGTCAATCGCAACCTCGGGTCCGAGGGCGTCTCGGTCGCCAACGGTGGTGCGGCTGGCACGGCCGAGAATCACGTCGGCGTCGATGCGGAAGGCGACGCCGGATCACGCACCGCATCCGCCTCGGTGCGTGATCAGACCCACGGCTTTGACGGTCACAACCCCGGTGATGCGGCGCGCTCCGGCGCGACCGATGCGGCGGGCAACACCGATCAAGGCCGCGAGGTCGCCGGCATCAGCGCACGCGCGGATGTCGCCGGCCAGACCAGCGATCGCGCGCACGTCGTCTACGACGATCCGCACGCGGCGGCTTCGGCGTCGGCGTCGTCGCACGCCGAGTCATCGGCGCGCGAGCACTCGCCGGTCAGCACGACCGACGCGGA
>JBBQEX010000039.1:0-72392 GCA_038321315.1 Haliangiales bacterium
CTCGAACGACTTGTAGTGGCGCTTCGCGAGCGCGCGCTCGGGCGCGGCGACCGGTGCGGCCCAGCCGTGCTTCGCAGGAGCGAGCCGATGCACGTTCGGGCGGCGCAGGTGATAGAAGATCGTGTACGGCCCGTCGAAGCCATCGCGCGTGAAGCACTCCTCGAACCGCAGCTCGCCATCGGCGCCGCGAAGCTGGATGTGGTGTTTCTTGGCGACGTCGCCGACCTGCATGCGGTCCAGCATCAGGCACCCTTCTGCTGCTCGCGCTCGATGCTCTCGAACAGCGCGCGGAAGTTGCCGGCGCCGAACTTCTCGTCGCCCTTGCGCTGGATGATCTCGTAGAAGAACGGGCCCGCGGTCGGATCGCCGTAGAGGCCGGCCGAGTCCTTCAGGAAGATCTGCAGCATGTACGCCTGGTGGCGATCGCCGTCGACCAGGATACCGAGGTCCTGCAGCGTCGGGATGTGCTCGTCAATCGCGCCGATGCCGACCTGCTCGAGACGCTTCGGCAGGAGCTCGTAGTACGAGGCCGGGGTGTTCATGAAGTTGACGCCGTTCGCACGCAGCCCGCGCACGGCCTCGACGATGTTGCCGACCGACAGCGCGACGTGCTGGACGCCGTCGCCGCGCAGCTCCTCGTTGAAGATGTTGATCTGCGAGCTCTTGAAGAACGGGCGCGCCGGCTCGTTGTTCGCGAACTTCACGCCGGACGCGGGGTCCCAGATCACGATCGACTTGAGGCCCGAGCCGGTCTTGCGCGTCGGATCCATGTCCATCGTGTGGAACTCGACCTCCCACAGCTGCTCGAACCCGAGCACGTGCTCGAGCCACAGCAGCATCGGCTTCATGGTCTGGAAGTTCGAGGTGACGTGGTCCATATCGGAGAACCCGAACCGGTTCGCGCCGGTGCCGGGCATGCGCTGGTGCGGCTCGGCGCCGGGGAACATCGCGGTGAACCCGCCGCGCTCGCGAAACCGGAACGTCGTGTCACCGAACGGCGTCGTGATGGCGAACTGCTTCAGCGTGCCACCGTCGTCGGTGAACTCCTCGATGTCGACGATCGGCGTGCCGCCACGCTCCTCGATCAGCGCGAACGCGCGGGCGACGTCCTCGACCTCGAACACCAGCGTACCGACCCCGTCGGGGTGCTTCGCGAGGTAGCGCGACGCGCGCCCGCCGGCGCCGAGCGGCTGGCTGCACACCACCGTGATGTTGCCGGCGGTGAAGCACGCCGAGCGCTGGCGACCGTCGCGCTCGAGGTCCGCGCCGCTGCGCCAGGTCTCGGCGAAGTCGAGCTTGTCGACGTAGAACCGCCGCGAGCGCTCGAGGTCCTGGACGTAGTAGTGGATGCCTTCGAGGCGCTTGATACCGAGCGGAGCGAGCTTCGATTTCGTCATGGTCAGGTCCTCACGGCATCGGGCTGAGCATCGGGCATCGCGGCAGCGAACGCGGGCAGCGCGAGGCAGCGCGCCTCGATCGCGAGCAGGAGCGGCAGGTCGGCGAGCTCGATCTTGAACCGGCGCGCCGACTGGAGCTGCGGGATGAGGCAGCAGTCCGCGATCGTCGGGGAGTCGCCGACGCAGAACGCACCGGCCGTCTCGGCCGCGGCGCGGGCGAACGCGGCGAGCCCACTCGCGATGAACGGCTTGACCCACGCGACGGTCTCGACCCCGAACGCGTTGACCGCGTTGGTCGTCGTCAGGTTCTGGAGCGGCTGCACGCCCGAGTTCACGATCTCGGCGAGCGCTCGCGTGCGCGCGCGCAGCACCGGGTCGCGCGGCATGATCGGCGGCGTCGGCCAGCGCTCGTCGATATACTCGAGGATCGGGAGCGACTGGGTGAGCGCGATGCGCGCGCCGTCGTCCTCGATGATCTCGAGGGTCGGCACCTGCGCCATCGGGTTGTGCTTGCGGTACGCGTCGACGTACTGGTCGCCCTTCACGATGTTGACGACGACGTAGTCGTACGCGAGCGCCTTGAGCCCGAGCGCGATGCGCACCCGGTGGCTCGCGGACGAGCGCCAGTAGTTGTGCAGCGTCAGCTTCATTTCCGGGGCTCCACGACGCGCTGGTGGATCTTGCCGAACGGGCTGGTGCCGTCGGGGGCGATCGCCTCGATCGCGATCTCGTCGCCGACGATCATGAACGGCGTCGACGGCTTGCCGGTCTCGATCGTCTCGATCATCCGGCGCTCGGCGAGGCACGACACGCCCCGCGCGCGATCGCCGTTCGACACCGTGCCGCTGCCGACGATCGTGCCGGCGCAGAACCGGCGCGTCTTCGCGATGTGCTCCACGAGGTCGGGAAACGAGAAGTGCATCTCGGGTCCGGCGTCGCAGTCGCCGATCATCTGGCCGTTGTAGGTCGACTGCACGCGCATGTGCAGCCGGCCGTCGCGCCACGCGTCGCCGAGCTCGTCGGGGGTGACCGCGAACGGCGAGAACGCGGTCGCCGGCTTGCTCTGGAAGAACCCGAAGCTCTTGGCGAGCTCGTCGGGGACCAGGTTGCGCAGCGTGCAGTCGTTCGCGAGCATCACGAGTCGAATGTTGCCGGCCGCGATGTCGCGCTTGGTGCCGAGCGGCGTGTCGGCGAGGATCACGCAGACCTCGGACTCGTAGTCGAGACCCCAGGTCGGATCGTGGAGCTCGATCGGATCGCAGGGCCCGAGCAGGTGACTCGAGCCACCCTGATAGACCAGCGGGTCGGTCTCGAGCGTCGGCGGCGGCACCGCCCCACGCGCCTTCCTGACCAGGATCACGTGGTTGAGGAACGCCGAGCCATCGACCCACTCGTATGCGCGCGGGAGCGGCGCGCTGAGCTTCGCCGGATCGATCGCGTCGCCGGTGACCTTGCCGGCCTCGAGATCCGCGGCGAGCGCGCGGAGCGCGGGCTCGGCCATCTCCCAGTCGTCGAGCGCGCGCTGCAAGGTGGGCCACTCGTGAGGCGACGGGGCACCGACCGCGCCGTCCTTGCGGACGACGAGGAGCCGACCGTCGCGGGAACCATCTCGTAAGGTCGCGAGCTTCAAGGCGACGCGACCTTAACCTACGACCACGGCTTGGACCACTGGGCCTGGAGGGCCTTGAAGATCAGATAGTCCAATCCCAGGCCGATCAGCGCGGTGACCGCCAGCGGCACCGGGTACGACCACTTGTCCGCCGCGTGGTCTACCTCGTGGTTGTGGATGCCCTCGATCGCCGCGGTCGTGAGCGGGAGCCCGAGCGTACAGCCGCAGAGCACGAGGACGAGAGCGAGGCGCATGCGCCCGCGAGCTTAGCCGAAGCGACGCGCGACCATGCCGCCGATCTTGCCGAGCGCGCCCGGGGCCATCCGGGTGAGCTGGTGCATCGCCCAGGCGTCCTTGCCGACGGTGCGCACCGCCGGGTTCGACCTCGCGGCATCGACGATCACGTCCGCGACGCGCGCCGGATCGAGCCCCTTCTTGAACCGCCCGAGCAGCTTCTCCTTGCGCTCGGCGGTCTTTCCCTTCATCCGGCTGTCGGCGAGGATCTGCGTGTTGATCAGGCCCGGGCAGATCGCGGTGACGCCGACGCCGGTGCCGAGCAGCTCGGCGCGCAGCGACTGCGACATCCCGAGCACCGCGAACTTGCTCGCGACGTAGGCGGTGACGTTCGGCGCCGGGAAGATCCCGAAGATGCTGGCGATGTTGACCACCTGCCCGCCCTGGCCGCGCTCGACCATCTTGGGCACGAAGAAGTGGCAGCCGTGGACGACGCCGCGCAGGTTGACGCCGAGGACCCAGTCCCAGTCATCGAGCGAGGTGTCGAGGAACGTGCCGCCGACCGCGACGCCGGCGTTGTTGACGATCACGTCGACGCCGGGCTGGATCGTGTGGACCCGGTCCGCGAACGCCTGCATCGCGGCGCGATCGGCGACGTCCACCGCGTGCACCAGCGCAGCGCGATCACCGAGCTCGAGCTTCAGCGCGTCGAGCCGCGCCTGATCGATGTCCGACGCGACGACGCGGGCGCCCTCGGCGGCGAATGCCAGGGCGGTCGCGCGCCCGATGCCGCTGCCGGCGCCGGTCACGACGACGAGCTTGTCCTTGAGAGTCATCATGCTGCCTCGGGGAGGGTCATGCCGCGCGCCGCCATCCACTGCGCGGCGAGCTGGTAGTCGTCGGTCTGGCTCGGATGAAAGTCGCGCCGCAGGTACGACTTGATGCCGCGCAGGAACACGCGGCGAAAGATCGGATCCTCGCGCTGCATGAGGCGCAGCTGCGCGAGCACGTCGCCGAGCACCAGATGCTCCTGGCGGATCAGCATCGCGGTGCCGGCGATCCAGAACGAGGTCAGCGCGAGCGTCGCGTAGGCCAGGCCGAGCACGCGCGTGCGGTACGATGGGTCGACCGCCTGGAGCACGTCGTAGGCGACCGCCTTGTGCTCGATCTCCTCGGCGGCGTGCCACGCGAGGAGCGCGCGCATCTCGGGCGCGCACTGGTCGAGCGCGTCCTGGGTGAACGCGCCCTGCGCCATGATCGCGGTGTAGTGCTCGGCGGCGGCGGTCGCGGCGAGCCGCAGCTCGGGCGAGATCCGGTGCTCCATCCACTTCAGGATCGCCTCGAAGCGGCCGAGGAACTTGTCGATCTCGAAGCCCTGGAGCCGCATGATCTGGTTGAACTCGTCGTGCGCGCGGGCGTGGCGGCCCTCCTGCCCGAAGAAGCCCTTGATCTGCGCGCGCAGCGTGGCGTCGGTGATCCGCGGCAAGAAGTGCTTCACCGAGCGCACGAAGAAGCGCTCGCCGGCGGGGAACAACATGTTGACGCCGTTCGAGATCGCGGTCCCGACGGCGTTGTTCGCCATCCAGTGACGCGGGACCTTCGAGAAGTCGGCATCGAAATCGCGAGGGGCGATCTGCTGCATGCCTCAACCTGCGACTATATTGACCGGAAGTCAATAGCCTTCTGGTATGCTGGGTCCGTGGTGATGAAGGCACGGCGTGTAGCTCGCGTTTCCCGGCGACGGGTGCGCCTCGACATCGACGAGCGGCGCGCCCAGCTGCTCGCATTCGCGCGCAAGGCGTTCGCCGAGCGGGCCTACGATGACGTCTCGATCGACGACCTCGCCCACACCGCGAAGATCTCGAAGGGCCTGCTCTATCACTACTTTCCGACCAAGCGGGACCTCTACGTCTCGAGCCTCCAGCTGATCGCCGACGAGCTCGTCGTGGCGGTCACCGCGATCCCCGACGACCTCGCGCCGATCGAGCGCGTCCGCCGCGGGCTCGGCGCGTACCTCGAGCACATCGAGAAGCACTCCCGCGCGTTCGTCTCGCTCATGCGCGGTGGCATCGGCTCGGATCCCGAGGTCTCCGATGTGATCGAGAACGTGCGCACGCGGATGTTCGACAGCTTCCTGCAGGGCTCGCCGTTCGCCCCGCTCCTGAAGGGCGACGCCCGGTTCGAGCTCTCGGTGCGCGGCTGGATCGGCTTCGTCGAGGCGGTCACGATCGACTGGTGCGTCAACCCCCGGTTGACCCGGCCCGAGCTCGTCGAGCTGCTCGGCGAGATCCTGTTCGAGATCATGCGGGCGGTCACGCCGAAGGTGTTCAAGCTCCGCTGAACGGATTGTCTCGAACCCGTCGCTTGCCGCTGTGTGGATGCGCACTTACCGTGGCGCCATGGAGATCAAGGTTCGCAAGGCGTCTGACCGCGGCGGCGGCGATCACGGGTGGCTCAAGACATTCCACAGCTTCTCGTTCGCCGACTACCACGATCCCAAGCACATGGGCTTTCGCGCGCTCCGCGTGATCAACGAGGACTACATCGCCGCGGGCGCCGGGTTCCCGACGCACGCGCATCGCGACATGGAGATCATCACCTACGTGCTCGGCGGCGCGATCGGCCACAAGGACAGCATGGGCAACGGCTCGACGATCAAGCCAGGCGAGGTCCAGCGGATGTCGGCGGGTACCGGCGTCTCGCACAGCGAGCACAACGGCTCGAAGTCCGAGACCACCCACATGCTCCAGATCTGGATCGTGCCCGATCGCGCGGGTCACAAGCCGGGCTACGAGCAGAAGGCATTCCCCGATGCCGAACGCCGCGATCAGCTGCGCGTCGTGGCCTCGCCCGACGGCCGCGACGGCTCGGTGACGATCCATCAGGACGCCACGCTCTCGGCCACACTCCTGTCGCCCGGCAAGACGGTTACCCACGCGCTCGCCGACAAGCGCAACGCGTGGATCCAGGTCGCCCGCGGCAAGATCACGGTGAACGGCACGGCCCTCGACACCAGCGACGGCGCGGCGATCACCGGCGGCGGCGAGCTCGCGTTGACCGCGACCGAGGACGCCGAGGTCCTGCTGTTCGATCTCGCCTAGCGTTCGAACACGAGCGGCAGCGTGACCGTGCTCGGCCCGCGCTGCTTGCCGAACGTCCAGCCGGCGAGCTCGAGCGAGATCCGGCGGAGCACCCAGCGGCGGGCGTGCTCGATCTGCCGCGGTACGCGCGTGGTGTCGGACAGGATCGTCAGGTCCTTCACCGCGCCCGACCTGGTCACCACGAAGCGCAGCGCGATCATGCCGGTCAGCGGGAGATCGGCGATCCAGGTGCCGAGCTTCTTCGCGCTCGTCAGCTCCGCGATCCGCTCGCCGAGCGCGTCGGGCGTGAGGGCGCCTTCGATGAACGGCCGCGGCTGGACGAACCAGCCGTGGATCACGAGGCGCCCCTCGCGCGGATCGCGCGTGCCGGTGACCTCGCGAACGCCGTGCGGGATCCGCGGATCGAACACGACGAGGCGCCCGAGCTTGGGCTCGACGGCCCGGATCACCTGCGGCTCCTCGACCGACCGCTCGGACCGAAACCCGTGCCAGAAATCGAGCACGTCGTCGCGGACCATCAGCGTCTCACCGCCGCGGAACTTGCGGCCGCGCCAGTTGGTCAGCGAGAACACGAACGCCCACGGGCCGTGCGGCAGATCGCCGTGGAGCTCCTGGCGACATCCATCGACGTAGTTCGACAGCCACGGCGGCGAGATGTCGTGACACCCGAGGGTCGTGCGGCCCCACGCGACGAGCCGGCGATGGAAGCGCTCGTAGAGCCGGGTCGGGAAGTAGGTCCACGCCGGCGTGCGCAGCGCCGTGTACTGACCGGGAACGTGCCAGTAGTCCCACACGAAGCGGTCGTCGCGCGTGCCGCGCGGATCGGCGAACCGCTCGTCGAACACCTCGCGAAGCGCGGCGGTCTCGGGAGCGAATCGATCGACGATGTGGAGGCCGCGCGGGATGCCCCACCCTGCCCGAAAATGGCAACGCACGCCAAGCGGCGTGCGGTGTTCGAATCAGCCGAAGCGAAGTTACTTCGTGGGTGCCTTGACGTCCTTCTTCGCTTCCGCCTTCGGCGCCGGATCCGCCGCCTTCTTGGGCGCAACGGTCTCCTTCTTCACGTCCTTCGCGGCCGGAGCCTCCTCCTTCTTGGGAGCAACGGTCTCCTTCTTGCCCGCGTCCTTCGCGGCCGGCGCTTCCTTCTTGTCCTTGGTCTCGACCTTGGGCGCGGTCTCCTTCTTGGGGGCCTCCGCGAACGCGAGCGAGGGGGCGACGATCAGGGCGGCGGCGATGAAGAGTTTGTGCATGGCGGTCTCGGTTGCATCGGATGTGCCGCGCGGGTGCTCGGCTGTTCACCGGACTTGACCAATTTCGGCGCGAGGCGCGGCGCCCCGAGCGGGCAGATCGCCGCGCCCCACGATCGTCCGGAACGAAAAAACGCCCCACGAGGGGCGCTTCATCGAATCAAGCGAGCAGCGAGTTACTTGGTCGCCGGCGCCTTGACGTCCTTCTTCGCGTCGGCCTTGGGCGCGTCCTTGGCCGCGTCCTTCTTCATCTCCGCCTTCGGGGCGTCCTTGGCCGGGGTCGCGGCCTTGTCCTTGTCGGCCGCCTTCGGGGCTTCCTTCTTGGTGGTGTCGACCTTCGGGGCCGGCTCCGCCTTCTTGTCGGCCTTCGGGGCCGGGGCGTCGGCGAACGCGAGGGTGGGGGTGACGAGGAGGGCGGCGGCGATGATGAAGTTGCGCATTTGTGCCTCGCCCCCTGTGCAGCGGATATGCCGCCGCCGCGACCTGATTCCAACCAGTTAACCGGGGTAGCTGGGGGGTATTATGTCCCGATCGGGCAAACAGCCACGCCCCACGAGTGAGACGAAATAGTAGAGGCCCCTGAACCGTCTAAAAAGGTTGGCTCTGATAGGACGGTAGGCGTGCGATCACGAGTCCGCGAGCTTGTCGCGTGTAGTGCGTTCATCGCGATCGGCGCGACGATCATCGCGATCGGTCAGGACGCGGGCGCGCGCACTCGGCGCGGCAAGACCGGCACGCTCGCGATCAGCGTGCGCGACGACGGTGGCGCGAAGATCCCGGCGCGCCTGACGTTCCGGCCGGTCGGCGACACCCGCAAGGTGTTCTTCACGACGACCGATATCGCGCGCGAGGACACCGGCGCCGTCTCGGCGTTCGATCGCGTGTTCGTGCTCCGCGGCGACGCCGACCTCCGCGTGCCGGTCGGCACCTACGACATCTGGTTCTCGCACGGCCCCGAGTGGGACACGACGCGCGAGCGCGTCACGATCGTCGCCGACGTCGAGACCGAGGTGACCGCGAAGTTGCACCACGTGATCGAGACGCCCGGCTGGATCTCGGGTGACTTCCACGTGCACGCGGCGCCGTCGCTCGACTCGCGCGTGCCGCTGCGCGACCGCGTCCACCAGTTCGTCGCCGATGGTGTCGATCTGATCGTGTCGACCGATCACAACATCATCGCCGACTACGCGCCGGTGATCGCCGAGCTCGGCGTCGGCGACCTGCTCGCGTCGGCGACTGGCGACGAGGTGACCACGAAGTCGTGGGGCCACTTCGGCAGCTTCCCGCTCCCCGCCGACGAGGGCGAGCTCGGGAATGGCGCGGTCGCGACCGGCGATCACACGCCGCGGCAGATCTTCGGCGATCTGCGCGCCAAGGCGCCGGCCGCGCTGATCGACGTCCACCACCCGCGGCTCGAGCACGGCCACATCGGCTACTTCCACCTCGCGAAGCTCGATCCGACGACCGGCATCGCGAAGCGCGCCGGGTTCTCGTTCGACTTCGACGCGATCGAGGTGCTCAACGGCTACCAGGATCCAGATCGCGCCGCGGTCGCCGCGGTGATCAAGGACTGGACGTCGTTCCTCGACGCCGGCAAGCACGTCTCTGGCACCGGCAACTCCGACTCGCATCACATGACGTTCAACCTCGGCGGCTATCCGCGAAACTACGTCGCGGTCGGCGACATCCCGGTCTCGAAGATCGATCCGGTGGCGGTCGCCGCGGCGGTCAAGGCCGGCCACTCGTTCTTCACGACCGGCCCGATCATCGACGCGTCGATCGACGGCAAGACCTACGGCGAGACGGTCTCGGTCAAGTCGACCACGGTGTCGCTCGCGCTCAAGATCCGCGCGGCGAACTGGGTGGCGACGACGTCGTTCACGATCCTCGGCCCGGGTGGCGCCACGCTCGCGACCCGCAAGCTCGCCCAGACCACGAACGTCGTCCGGTTCGACGAGCTCGTCCCGCTCGAGCTCAAGGGCGATGGCTACGTCATCGTGCGGGTCGACGGCGACCGCGCGATGGCGCCGAACGTCGGGGATGTCGGCGCGTTCCTGGTCTATCCGCTCGCGATCACGAACCCGATCTGGGTCGACACGGATGGAGATGGCAAGGTAAAGCCGCTCGCGCCCTACAAGGTCGTCGAACAGCCGTAGTAGCTTCGCGGCCATGCGTAACCTGAGTTTGTTTCTGGCCGGCGCCCTCGCGGTGTCGGGCTGCGTGAAGAAGTCGACGTACCAGGCGGAGGTCGCGAAGGCGAACCAGCTCCAGAAGGATCTGGACGCCGCGAACGGCAAGCAGAAGGAGACCGACGCCAAGGTCGTGACGCTCGCTGACAAGATCAAGGAGCTCGAGGGCAAGCTCGGCATCCTCGACGAGTCGACCAAGAGCAAGGAGGCCGAGCTCGGCAAGGTCAAGGGCGAGCAGGCCGCGAGCCAGGCGGAGCTCGCCGAGCTGCGCCGCCAGAAGGACCTGACCGAGAAGCGCATCGCGGCCTACAAGGCGATGCAGGACAAGTTCCGCGCGCTCGTCGACACCGGCAAGTTGCAGGTCGTGTTCCGCAACGGCCAGATGACGATCAAGCTGCCGTCGGGCATCCTGTTCGCGAGCGGGTCGTCGGATCTCAGCAAGGACGGCCAGGCCGCGCTCGGCGACGTCGTCAAGATCCTCGTCGGGTTCAAGGATCGCCGCTTCCTGGTCGCCGGCCACACCGACAACCAGCCGATCAAGACGCGCGAGTTCCCGAACAACTGGTACCTGTCGACCGCGCGCGCGAACTCGGTCGTGCAGTTCATGATCAAGCAGGGCTTCCCGGCCAAGGGCGTCGGGGCCGCGGGCTACGGCGAGTTCGATCCGGTCGCCAAGAACGACACCGAGCCGAACCGCGAGCAGAACCGCCGCATCGAGATCATCCTCGTGCCGAACCTCGAGGAGCTGCCGAGCCTCACCGGTCCCTAGTCGCGCTCGGACGCGGCCCGCGAGTCGCCGGGGCCGCACGCGTCGCCGTCGCTGTCGATGCAACGCAGCGCCAACCGGTCGAGCGACGGGGTGGCAACGAGCTCGCTCAACACCGGCAGCGGCGCGAGCTGCTTCTGCTTCAGGAGCGGGTCGAGCGCCCGAGCATCCTTGGTCGCGACCACGCCGAGCGCGGCCTTGGCGTCGTCGAGCTCGCGCCGCAGGGCCACGATGCTGGCGAGCTGGTACGGCGTCGGGCTCCCCTCCCAGCCGTTGATCGCGCCGTACAGCGTGTCGAGGTGCTCGCGGATCCGTTCCTCGCCGGTGATCGCGCCGCCCTCGGTCGTCGCGACGACCAGCTTCTTGATCGCGTCGAGCTTGTCGGTGATCGCGCGCAGCGCGGCCGCGGTGGCGTCGCTCGTCGGCAGACCCTTGGCGCGGTCCTGTACGGCGGCGCGGAACGTCTCGAGCTGGTCGACGAGCTTGCTCATGTCGGTGAACATCGCGTGTGCGCGCATCACCGCGGCGAACTGCGTCCGACGGCCGGCGAGATCGTACGGCGCGCGGCGGTCGAGCCCGATCGCGAGCTTCTGCTCGATCACCTCGGTGCCGCGGGTGAGGCGCACCGTGTACACGCCCGGCACGACGCGCGGTCCCTGCGAGGCGCTGAACGCGACCTGCGCGGCGCGTGGCACGCGCGGGCCCTTCACGCGCATCGACCACGCGACGCGGTTGATGCCGCGGTGCTTGGTCGGCGTGATCGCGTCGATCACCGCGCCCTTGTCGTCGAGGACCTGCAGGAGCAACGGGCCGAACACGTGGCGCGAGCGCAGGTAGTACGAGATCACCGCGCCGCTCGGCGGGTTGGCGCCGACGAACGTCGCGTCGCCCTCGACCCAGCCACCGTTTGGCGACATCCGCTGCTGGATCGCGCGCTGTGGGAGAAACGCGGTCGACTTCGCGAGCGTGGCGGCGGACAGCGCGCGCAGCGGCGACAGATCGTCGACGATCCACATCCCGCGTCCGTGCGTCGCGATCACCAGATCGTGATCGCGGGGTTGCAGCGCGAGATCGCGCACCGCGACCGACGGGAAGTTGTTCGCCTTGAACTCGGCCCAGGACGCGCCGGCATCGGTGGAGATCCAGAGGCCCATCTCGGTCCCCGCGAACAGCAGGTTGCGCTCGACGAGGTCCTCCTTGATCACGTGGGCGTAGCCGCGGATGCCCGGGGCGATCCGCTTCCACGTCTTGCCGTAGTCGGTGGTGCGGAAGATCCACGGCGTCATGTCGCCGACCGTGTGGCGATCGAAGGCGGCGTAGGCGGTCGCCGCGTCGTAGCGGCTCGGCTCGATCCAGTTGACCCAGGCGCCCTTCGGCAGGTCGGGCACGTTGGCGGCGACGTTCGTCCACTTCGCGCCGGCGTTCTGCGTGACCTGGAGGTTGCCGTCGTCGGTCCCGGCCCAGATCACCGCGGCGTTCTTCGGCGACTCGCCGATCGTGAAGATCGTGGTGTGCATCTCGGCCGACGAGTTGTCGATCGTGACGCCGCCGGACTGCTCCTGCTTCTGCTTGTCCGGATCGTTCGTCGTCAGGTCCGGCGAGATCCGCTGCCACGTGGTCCCGCGATCACGCGAGCGAAACAGGAACTGCGAGCCGATGTAGATCGTGCCGCGCTGCGTGGGGCTCGCGTAGATCGGCGTGTTCCAGTTGAACCGCAGCTTCTCCTTGTAGTCGGGCTTCGGTTGGATGTCGCGCGACACCATCGTCTTGCGATCGACGCGCTGGACGAAGCCGCCCTGCGACTCGACGTAGACCGCGTCCGGATCGGTCGAATCGACGACGCACCAGAAGCCATCGCCGCCGCCGAGGTTCTCCCAGCGCGAGTTCGAGATCCCACCGGCGTACGCGGTGTCTCCGACCCAGCTGCTGTTGTCCTGGAGGCCGCCGTACACCTGATACGGATCCTTGGCGTCGACGGTGACGTGATAGAACTGCGAGATCGGGAGGTTGTTGCTCTTGTTCCAGCGGTTGCCGCCGTCGAACGAGATCCACAGGCCGCCGTCGTCGCCACCGATCACGTGCTTGGGGTTCGCCGGATCGATCCAGAGGTCGTGCCAGTCGCCGTGCGAGCCGCCGCCGGAGCTCGAGAAGGTCTTGCCGCCGTCGGTCGACTGGATGAGATCGAGGTCGGGCTTGAACAGGCGCTCGGCGTTCGTCGGATCGACGACGAGGCGCGCGAAGTAGAACGGGCGCCACACCATCGACTGGCTGTTGTCGCGCGCCTGCCAGGTCGCGCCACCGTCGTCGCTGCGGTACAGCGCCGAGGTCTTCGACTCGATCAGCGCGTAGACGATCTTGGGGTTCGTCGTCGCGATCGCGGTCTCGACGCGCCCCCACGGCGCCGCCGGCAACCCGTGCGCGGTCATCGGCGTCCAGGTCTTGCCACCATCGATGCTGCGGAACATGCCCGAGCCGCTCGGTGCGTCGGGCCCATCGCCGCCCGAGCGAAACGTCCAGCCCTTGCGGCGAAAGTCCCACAGGCCGGCGATCAGCACCTCGGGGTTGCGCGGATCCATCGAGACGCTCGAGCAGCCGGTCGACAGGTTCGGGCCCTTCAAGACCAGCGCCCACGTGCGGCCGGCGTCGGTCGTCTTGTAGAGCCCGCGATCCGCGCTGTCGCTCCACAGCTTGCCGGGCACGCACGCGTAGACCGTCGCGCTCGCCTTGGGATGGACGACGATCCGCACGATGCGCTCGGCGTTCGGCAGCCCGACGTTGGTCCAGGTCTCGCCCTCGTCGGTCGAGCGGTAGATGCCATCTCCGATCGACACCGAGTTGCGCGTCCAGCCCTCGCCGGTGCCGACCCACACGGTCTTCGGGTTCGACGGATCGATCGCGATCGCGCCGATCGACTGCACGGGCTGCTTGTCGAACACCGGCTTGAACGTGGTGCCGCCATCGCGCGACTTCCACACGCCGCCCGACGCGGCGCCGACGTAGACGATCGTCTTGCCCGCCTCGTTGTAGGCGGCGACCGCGGCGACCCGGCCACTCATCGCCGCCGAGCCGATGTTGCGCACCCCGATCCCCGACAGCGTGCCGGCATCGACCACCGGGGTCGTCGCGGCGGTGGCCGGGATCGCGCCGATCGGCTGCTTGTCGGCACCGAGCGGGAGCACGACGCGCTGCAGGCGCTCGCCGACCTTGGGCAGCGCGAACCATGCGTCCTCGACCGGGCCGTCGAGATCGGCGCGCTCGACCTGGATCCGCACGACGCGCGGCTCGCCGCGGCCGCCGGACTCGACGGAGAACGGGATCCAGATGCCGCCGACCTGCTGGTAGCCGCCGAGGTCGGTCTCGGTGATGTCCTCGGTGCCGCGCACGAGGTGCACGGTCGTGATCCGGAGCTCGAGCGCGGTGTCCGGATCGAGGTAGACGTACTGCACATCGCCGTCCTTGCGGTTCACGCGGAGCTTGCGCGCCGGCGTGCCGTCGAGATCCTCGGTGCCGAGATCCTCGAGGCGGTGGCCCTTCGTGCGCCAGTCGAGCAGCGGCCCGTCGAGATCGGCGTCCTGCGCGAGCGTGCGGACCTCGTCGTCGGACGCCTGCTCGGCATCGCGCCGGCCGCCGAACGGCGACACCGTCCAGCCGAGGCGGCCATCGAAGGCCCTGACCTTGGTCAGGCCCTGGAGCGTGACCTCGCTGCGCACCTTGCCGCTGCGGGTCTGCACCGTGCCCCACATGGCCTCGAACGAGAAGTCTCCGCTGCCGAACGTCGCCTTGCCGGTCAGGCGGAGCGACTTCACCGCGTGGAGCCGGTCGGCGCCGCCGCGTGCGGCGAGGTTGCGTGCGAGCAGCGCGTCGAGCGTGTCGGCCGACGCTACCGAACCGAGCGCGAGCACGAAAAGCAGGGCGACGACCGTCGAGAACAGGTTGCGCATGCGCGCATCCTAAATCGCATCCCACACGTACGCGACCTCGACGACCGGGAAGCCGCCGACCGTCGAGTCGAACCTCGGGCCACGCTTGCCGCCGAGCGCTTCGTAGAACCGCCGGGCGTGGTCGTTGGCCTCGAGCACCCAGATCACCAGCGAGCCCGCGCCGCGCGCCGCGAGGATGCTGCAGACGTGATCGAACATCTCGCGGCCGAGGCCGTGACGCTTCGCGTGGTGCACGAAGTAGAGCGCGTAGATCTCGCCGACCTGCGGCGCGATCCGGCGGCGGCGGGACTCGCCCGCATCGCAGAACCCGACGATGTCGCCGTGCGTGGTGTCGTACGCGACGAGCTGGATGATCGCGGGATCCTGCAGGATGCGGCTGCGCGAGCTCGCGCGCTGGCCGACGTCGATCCGGTCGAGGACGCGATCGGGGAGGATCCCGCGATAGCTCGCCTGCCAGCTCTCGGTGTGGGCGCGCGCGATGCCGCTCGCATCCCCGGATCTGGCCTCGCGGATCGCGAACCGACTCATCGCCCTCCTTGCTTAGCGCAGATCGCCGAAGTGCGCAGGCGTGTAGATGCCGACCGCGCCGCCGACCAGGTCGTCGAGGGGGACGACCCCGAACTCGCGCGAGTCATGCGATGCGGGGCGGTTGTCGCCGAGCACGAACACGGTGTCGGGCGGCACGACGAGATGGAGCTGCGGATCGCACGGGCCGTGCGGGCCCGGGGCCGCGACGAGCTTGCCGGTCGGTTGGGCCGGCGCGTTCGAGCAGTGCGGGGAGAACGGCAACGTCAACGATGGAAAGTCACCGCGATCGGTGTCGCCCGTGAGCGCGGCACCCGGCGGGACGAGCGCGCCGTTGACGTGGAGCACGTGGCAGCGCAGCTCGACCGTATCGCCGCCGATCGCGACGACGCGCTTCAGGTACGTGTGATCGCGCTCGCACGGCTGGACGAACGCGACGATCGCGCCTCGCGCGGGTGGCCGCGCGCGCAGGTTGACGATCACGCTGTCGCCCGGCAGCACGGTCGGCTCCATGCTCGCGGACGGCACGCCGAACGGTACGATCACGACGAGCCGGAGCGCGACCATCCCGAGCACGCTCGCCGCGGCGACGCCGAGCCCCACGAGATAGCTCGCGCGCGTCTCGCGGACCCGCGCGCACCAGATCAGATCGAGCGTGGCGACCCCGCGGAGGGCGAGCCACGCCGCGAGGCCGAACACGGAGAACGCGGTCGTCGCGAGCGCGATGAACGCGAGCGCCGCGAAGGCACAGCCCCGCCAGGTCCGCCCCAGTGTGACGTGACCGACGCCCGGAAACACGAGCGTCGAGATCACGAGCACGAGGAGGAACATCGACCGGACGGTACCCCAGCGCGAGGCTTCTCAGTCGTCGTTGACGCCCCATCGCAACAGCTTGCGATAGAGCGTCTTGCGATCGAGCCCGAGGATCTTCGCGGCATCGGTGCGATTGCCGTTGCACGCCTCGACGACGCGGAGGACGTGACGTCGCTCGACCTCCTCGAGGGTGAGCAACTCGGTGTGGTCCGCGCCGTTCAAGTTCTGCGCGCGGATGTTCTTGGGGTTACGGATCTTCTCGGGTAAGTCTTCCACCTGGATCTCCTCGAAGTGGGCCAATGCCACGGCACGCTCGAGCGCATTGCCGAGCTCGCGAACATTGCCGGGCCAGTCGTACGTCAACATCCTCTCGGCCGCGGCGGCCGAGAGACCGATCACCTTCTTGTCGAACACCGCTGCGTAGTGCGTCAGCATGTGTTGCGCGAGCAGCAGCACGTCACCGCCACGCGCGCGGAGCGGCGGGAGTGGGATGTGGATCACGTTGATCCGGTAGTAGAGGTCCTCGCGAAACGCCTTCTGCTCGACCATCTCCTCGAGGTCGCGGTTGGTCGCCGCGATCACGCGAACGTCGACCGCGATCTCGGCCTCGGCGCCGACCGGACGGACGCGCCGATCCTGGAGCGCGCGGAGGAGCTTCGGCTGCAGCGCGAGCGCGAGCTCGCCGATCTCGTCGAGCAAGAGCGTGCCGCCACTCGCCTGCTGGAACAGGCCCTGGCGACTCTGCTTGGCGTCGGTGAACGCACCCTTGGCGTGCCCGAACAGCTCGCTCTCGAGCAGCTGCTCGGGAACCGCCGCGGTGTTGATCGCGACGAACGCGTGGCCCGCGCGCTTGCCGCGCTCGTGGATCGCGCGCGCGACGAGCTCCTTGCCGGTGCCGCTCTCGCCGGTGATGAGGACGGTCGCGTCGGTCGCCGACACCTGATCGATCAGCTGGTAGACCTGCGCCATCGCCGGGCTCGCGCCGATCAGATCGCCGCGCCGCGCGGTCGACGCGATCGTCTCGCGCAGCCGCTTGACCTCGCCGCGGAGCTCGCGCTGCTCGACGGCGCGGCGGATCGCGATCGCGAGCGCCTCGATCTCCACCGGCTTGGTCACGAAGTCGTAGGCGCCGGCGCGGATCGCGCCGACCGCGGTCTCGAAGCTGCCGAACGCGGTCAGCATGATCACCGGGATGTCGGGGCGATCGGCGGCGACCTTCTGGCACAGCTCGAGGCCGCTCATGCCCTTCATGTTGAGATCGGTGACGATGACGTCGACGTCGTGCTCGGGGATCCCGACGATCGCGTCCTGCGCGCTCGCGAACGTGACGACGTTCATGCCGCGCTTCTTGAGGCCGAGCTTGACGAGCTCCGCCATCTCGCGCTCGTCGTCGACGATGAAGATCGTGGTGCTCACGCGGCACCGCCCTTCGCCGTCGGGAGATACACGGTGAACGTCGCGCCGGTGTCGGGCTTGCTGACGACATCGATCCAGCCGCCGTGCTCGCGCACGATGCCCCAGCTGACCGAGAGGCCGAGGCCGGTGCCCTCTCCGACATCCTTGGTGGTGAAGAACGGCTCGAAGATCCGCTCGCGCGTGACGTCGTCCATGCCGCTGCCGTCGTCGGACACCGAGATGGCGGTCCACGCGGTCGCGGTCGACTCGACGTACGGCGGCGCGGGCAGCTCGACGCGATCGGTCGACAGCGTGACGTTGCCGCCCGCGTGGTTCGCCTGGATCGCGTTGACCACGAGGTTCGTGAGGACCTGAGTGAGCTGGCCGTCGTCGGCGTCGACCAGGAGCTCCCGCGGTGCCGGCTTGACGAGCGCGACGTTGGCCTTCCTGCCGATCGTCGCGACCAGCTCGCATACGCGCGAGGCCAGGTTCGTGACGTCGAGCTGCACGGTCTGCAGCGGGCGCGGCCGCGCGAAGTCGAGCAGCTGACGGATCAGCGCCGTCATCCGATCGGCCTGCTCGGCGATGATGCGCGCCGAGTCGAGGGCCTCCTGGCCGTCGACCTCGCCGTCGGCGACCAGCCGCGCGCGCCCCTTCACGACGTTGAGCGGCGTGCCGAGCTCGTGTGCGATGCCCGAGGCGAGCTTGCCGACCGTGGTCAACCGATCGGCGTGCCGCAGCTGCGCCGTCGCGGCCTCGCGCGCGCCACGCTCCTCGGCGAGCCGCTCGCACATCAGGTTGATCTCGTTCGCGAGCTCGCCGAGCTCGTCGCGCTGCGCGAGGTGCAGCGGGCCCGCCAGATCGCCGGTGCCGACGCGGCGCGCCTTGGCGGCGAGTCGCGAGATCGGGCGACCGATGAACACGACGCCGAGGCCGAGCGCGAGCACGGCGGCGACGCCGACCGCGCCGACCGCGCCGAGGATCTGGTTGCGCAACGAGTCACTGATGTAGTTGTCGAGTTGCTCGAGCGACTGCGCGATCTCGAGCCCACCGGGGCGGATCGATTCGGGGACCTCGACCGGGATGTACGTCAGCAACAGGCGGCGCTGCGGATCGCGGAGCGTGACGACCTGGTCCTGAGACATCGGCGCGAGCTCGTCGCGCGGGGCGCGCGGCTCGTCGTGGCCCTTGGCGTCGAGCCACACCCAGCGCGCCTGGATCCGCTCGCTCTGGCTCGTCGCGGTCAAGATGAACTCGCGGGCTGCTGCCTCGCCATCGCGTGACCACACATCGGCCACACCGCGCGCGAGCGCACGCCCGAGCGATGCCGCCTCCCCTCGCATCTGGCGATCGAACACGTCTCGCTCGCGCTGGTAATCGACGTAGCCCTGGACCAGCGCGACGATCGCGACGCCGATCACCAGCGCCGCGATGAACTTTCTCGTCAGTCGCACGTGACTCGGTTCTAACGCATCAACCGCAGCGGGTTCGAGGAGCCACGCCATGTCAGCCATTGCCATTACGAGGCATTTTGCCACAGCGCGTCAAAGCGGGTTCGCGCATGCAGTGAGAGCACGGCGTGTGCGTTCGACGACTGCGATACACGCCAGACATCTCGCGCCAGAGAACCACGCGCGAGTGGCCCGCTTCGTGAAGAAACGATTAGACCATGCTGCCGAAACATATCCTCGTCCCGACCGATCTCTCCGACGGTGCCGAGCCCGCGATCGAATACGCATGCGAGCTCGCGGCGAAGCTCGGTGCGACGGTCCACCTCGTCAACGTGATCGGCGTCCCGACGATGGGAGTGCCCGAGATCGGGGTCGCGGTGACGAGCTCGATGATCGATGGGCTCGTCCGGGACAACCAGGCGGCGCTCGATCGGATCGGCGAGCGGTATCAAGATCGCGTCAACATCGGCCAGCGGATCCTCAAGATCGGGGACGCCCAGGACGCGATCGAGGAGGCGGCCAAGGAGGTCGGCGCCGATCTGATCGTGATGGCGACGCACGGTCGCCACGGGGTCGCGCGCTGGCTGCTCGGCAGCGTCGCCGAGCAGATCATCCGCTCGGCGTCGTGCCCGGTGCTCACGGTGCGGATCGCGGAGAAGCCGGAGCCGGCGAAGGAAGACGACTCGCAGCGGGCGACTGGCTAGGGATCAAGGCCATCGCTCGCTCGGCGAGCGCGGTGATCGTGAAGCTCGGGTTGACCCCGAGGTTCGCGCCGACCGCGGCGCCGTCGATCACGAACAGGTTGCGGTAGCCGAACACGCGGTGCTCCTGATCGATCACGCCGTGCGCGGCGTCCTTGCCCATCACGCAGCCGCCGATGCAGTGCGCGGTCATCGGTAGGTCGAACAGGATCTCGGTGGTCGACGTGATCGCCACGCCGCCAAACTTGTCGGCGGCGCGCTGCGCGAACGCGTTGGCGGCGGGAATGTTGGTCGGGATCCGATCACCATCGCTGCACAGCAGCTTCGCGAACGGCCAGAACCAGCGCCGCCGCAGCCGCATCCGCAGCGTCGCGTCGATCGTCTGCATGACGAGCAGGATCAACGTCTGGCGCGCGAAGCCGAACGGCCACCCGGCGCGCCAGAACTTGATCGGGTGGCGCAGCGCACTCCACATCCACGCGAAGATCCGCCTCCAGCCGCGCCCGGTCACCAGCATCGTCGCCATCAGGCCCAGGATGTCGGAGCCCTTCGAGTAGCGCGTGGCCTCGATGTGGGTGAACCGATCGAGGTGGATGCCCGAGCCGATCGCGATGCCCTTGCTCATGTCGAACTTGCGGCCCGGGAACCGCACGCCGATCAGCGATTCGGAGTTCGTGCGGACGTCGCAGCCGAGGCGCTCCGACAGGTTCGGCAGCGCCCCGTTCTGCTTCATGCGCAGCAACAGGTCCATCGAGCCGAGCGCGGACGCGGCGAGCACGACGTGGCGCGCGGTGATCGTGGTGCGCTGCTTCCGGAACCACGCGGTCGAACGCTCGGCCGTCAGCGTGTAGCCGGCCTCGCCGTCGCCTTCGATCGGGCGAAGATCGACGACGCGGGTCTCGTCGATCACCTTGGCGCCGCGCTTCTCGGCGAAGTAGAGGTAGTTCTTGTCGAGCGTATTCTTCGCGTTGAACCGGCAGCCGACCATGCAGCCGCCGCAGCCGACGCACGGCGAGCGCGGTGGGCCCTCGCCGCCGAAGTACGGATCGGGGTCGGCCTGCGCGCCCTCCTTGCCGCCGGGAGATCCGAAAAACACCGCGACATCGGTCCGATAGAACGAGTCACCGACGCCCTGCTCCTTCGCCATCTCGTGAAGCATCGTGTCGGCGTCGCCGAGGATCTTGTTCTCGGTGACGCCGAGCATGTGGCGCGCGGTCGCGTAGTGCGCCGGCATCTCGCGCGCCCAGTCGGACAGCCCGCTCCACGAGCCCTCGCCCCACACCGAGTCCGGCGGCACGAGCATCGTGTTCGCGTAGGTGATCGAGCCGCCGCCGACCGCGTTGCCGCACAGCACGACGACGTGCTTGAACGGCCGCATGTTGTAGAACCCGAACAGCTTCATGCCCGGACGCCAGAGCCAGCGCCGCAGGTTCCACGTCGTCTTCGGGAAGTCGCTCGCGGTCCAGCGCCGGCCCATCTCGATCACGGCGACCGAGTAGCCCTTCTCGGCGAGCCGGCACGCCGACACGCTGCCGCCGAACCCGGATCCGATGACGACGTAGTCGAAGTCGTGCGCCATCACCGGATCAGATCGTTGACCAGCCGTCGGAGTGCCTTCAGATCGAACGGCTTCTCGACGCGTGCGTTCTTGGTGGCGTCGAGGAACTCGCGGGCCGAGATCGTGAACGCGCCGCCGGTCAGGAACACGATCTTCGCGGCCTGCGCGGGGTCGACCTCGGCGATCCGGCGAAACAGCTCCATCCCGGTGACCTGCGGCATCATCACGTCGCACAGGATCACGTCGAACCGCACGCCTTGCTCGAACAGCCGGAGGCCCGCGCGACCGCTGTGGACGACGGTGACGTCGTGATTGGGCGCCAGGTAGCGACGGATCGCCTGGGCGAGCTGGACGTCGTCGTCGATCACGAGGATCTTGCCGCGGCGCTCGGTGAGCGGACGCGTCCGGACCTGCGCGACGACCGGGGCGACCACTGCGTCGGCGAGTGCCGGCAGCGAGACGTGAAACGCGGTGCCGCGCCCGACCTCGCTGTCGAACGTCAGGGTGCCACCGAACGACGCGACGATCTTCAACGAGATCGCGAGCCCGAGTCCGGTGCCGACGCCGGCCGGCTTGGTCGTGAAGAACGGCGTGAACAGCCGCCCGCGGATCTCGGGGTCGATGCCGGCGCCGGTGTCCGCGATCGTGACGATCACGTTGTCGCCGCGGTGTTCCGTCCGGATCAGGATCTCGTTCGCCTCGTAGTTGCCTTCCTCGATCGCGTGCGCCGCGTTGATCATCAGGTTGAGGAAGACCTGGCCGAGGCGCGAGTCGTTGGCGTCGACGCGCGGCACCCGGGTGTACTGCTTGACGACGCGGGCGCGGTGACGCAGCTCGGTCCACGCCATCCGCAGCGTCGAGTCGAGCACCTGCTCGACGTCGAGCGGGCCGCGCGTGTCCTCCTCGGCGCGCGAGAAGATCTTGAGATCGCGAACGATGTCGCGGACGCGCTCGGCGCCGAGCCGTGCATCCCGGATCTCCTCGACGAGATCCGACGGCAGCGGCACGGTCTCACCGAGCTTGGCCAGATCGGTGGTCGCGAGGTCGAGGTTCGCGATCACCGACGCGAGCGGGTTGTTGATCTCGTGGGCCACGCCCGCGGCGAGCGTGCCGACGGAGGCCATGCGATCCGCGAGCACGAGCTGCACCTCGGTCTGCTTGCGCTCGCTGACGTCGCGGGCGACCACCACGATGCCGGTCACCTTGCCGTGCTCGATCACCGGGCCGAAGTGGAGCGAGTACGTACCGACCGCGAACGACTGCTCGACCTCGGTCGGCTGGGCGGTCGCGATCGACTCGTCGAACGCCTTCCGGATGATCGCGCGCTGGGGCTCGTCGAGGAAGCCGAACCAGTTCTGGCCGATGACCTGGGCGACCGGAAGCGATCGGATCCGCTTGTTCGCGAACCGGATCACGCCGTCGAGATCGACCTGCATGATGATGTCGGGCGCGCTCTCGACGATCGCGGTGAGCAGCGCGGCGTGGCTCGTCGCGCGCTGCTCGGCGGCGAGCCGGGCGTCGTACGCGCGCGACAGCTCGATGACCTGGCCGATCTGCGTCGCGACGCCGTGACCGAACGCGCGCCAGTCGTCGAGCTCGAGCTCGCGGGCCCGCGCGTACATGAGGAGGGCGCCGTGACGCGTGTCCCCGTGCGAGAGCGGCACCACCATCATCGAGGTCGCGCCCGCGCGCTCGAGGAGATCCTCGGCGATCGCGGCCGAGACTCCCGCGGGCACGACGAGGGTCGCGCCGCGCTCGATCACCTCGGCGAGCAGCTCGGGGTGGTCGAACAGCGTCCGCAATGCGTGGTCCGGAAACGGGTGTCCGCCTCCGACCTGCTGGATCGACGTCACGCCCTCGGAGAGCAGGAAGATCGCGCCGCCCGCGATGCCGCCGGCGTCGAAGCAATCGGCGAGCACCTCGTCGAGGGCCTGCGGTAGATCGCGATGCTGGAGGATCGTGTCGGAGATGTTGCTGAGCACCGCGAGCTCGGAGGCGAGGGCCGAGCAGCGCTTCGCGAGCCCGCTGTTGAGCCGCACCTGGCGCTCGAGCTGCCGGAACACGCGCTGGGTGTGCTCGCGCTCGAGCTCCGGGATCGTCTCGGGGCGGATCTCCGGTGGGTTGACCGGAACCGCGACCACCGTCCGCAGCGCTTCGACCAGCTCGGCGAGGTCGGGCGTGCGATGGATGAGGTCGTTCGCGCCGACGCGCTTCGCGAGATCGCGATCCGAGGTCTCGACGTAGGTCGAGGTCACGAGCAACAGCGGCACCTCGCGGTACGCCGGATCCTTGCGGAGCTCGATCGCGAGCGCGAAGCCATCGAGCTCGGGCATCATGACGTCCGACACGATGATGTCGGGCCGCTTCGCGCGGATCGCGACCAGCGCCTCGCGCCCGTTGCGGACGCTGTCGACGATGAACCCGAGGCGCGACAGCCGGAACGTCGCGAGCTTGAGCTGCATCGGATCGTCGTCGGCGAGCACGACGCGCCGGCTCGCGCCGAACCGGTCGGCGGTGCCCCCCATGCGCACGGTCGAGATCGGGAGGTGCGCCTCGATGATCGGCACCAGCCGCGACGGCGCGATCGGCTTCGTGATGATGTCGTCGAACTCGACGGTCGACACCCGCGACTCGAGCAGCTCGGACACGAACCCGGAGAACGCGAGGATCGAGACGTCGTGACCTGCGGCGATCTTGCGGAGCTCGCCGACCAGCATGAAGCCGTCGGCATCCGGCAGCATGAGATCCTGGAGCACCACGCGCGGCTGCCACATGCGCATCAGCTCGCGCGCGGTCTTGCCGTCGGGTGCCTCGATGACGTCGTGGCCGTGACGCTGGAGTGCGTTGCGAACCGCCCGCCGCGTCGCGGAATTGTCGTCCACCACCATGATCTTGTTGCTCACCTACCCGCCTCCCATGAATCGTGCGACCAGGTCCGGTAGCTTGCGCGTGTCGATCGGCTTCGTGACGTAGCCATCGCAGCCCGCCGCGATCGCCTTCTCCTGATCGCCTTTCATCGCGTACGCGGTGACGGCGAGGATCGCGATCGTCTTCGTCTCGGGGTCGGCCTTCAGGCGCCGCGTCAGCTCGAGACCATCGACTCCGGGGAGCTGCACGTCCATGAGAACCAGGCGCGGCTTGCGCTCGCGGATCGCGGCGAGCGCGGAGTCGGCATCGGTCGCGGTGCGAACGTCGTAACCGTGCGCGCGCATCAGGTACGTCACGAGCTTCAAGTTCGTCGGATTGTCATCGACGATCAGGATTGGTTCGCCCGCCACCTCGGCTCAAAGTGTAGGTCGCAACACCATGTTCGACAACAGAAATGACTCGATCGCTGCGGTCACGGCGATCGGCTCTTCGACGGGCGACGAATGCCCCGCCCGGGGGATCACGACCAGCGTTGAATCGAGAATCGCGGACTGCATGCGTTCGGCACGCGCGCGGGGAGTCGCGGTGTCCTCGTCGCCGACACAGATCAAGGTAGGACACCTGATGCGACCGAGCTCGGGGGCGATCGGGGCACGCTCGATGACCCCGTTGACCGCGCGCCAGATGTCGCGCCGACGCGTCATCACCTCGGTGTGGCGCGCAAGCTCGGTCTCACGTGTGGGATCCTCGCAGATCGAGCGCCCCATCATGATCGGCGTGATCCGACCGGCGAGCAGCCGCGTCCCCACCAGCCGACTCGCGCGCGACAACAGGCGATAGCGCCCGACATTCTCGATCGGCTCGGCGTCGGCTGCGGTCTCCAGCAGGATCAGCGAGCGCACGAGATCGGGGCGGCGCGCCGCCATCCGCATCGCGACGAACCCGCCCATCGATAACCCACAAAAGTGCACGGGCCCGGACCCGAGCTTCTCGAGCAGGCACGTCGCGTCCTGCCAGACCAGCTCCATCCCGATGCACGCGCGATGATCGGAGGCGCTGCGGCCCTGGCCGCGGTGATCCCACGCGATGCAGCGATAGCGCCCGCGCAGCGCCGCGATCTGCGCCGCGAACAGCTCGGTGCTCCACAGGAGCCCGTGCGAGAACGCGATCGTCTGCCCGGTCGAGCCCGGACCGGTGTCGAGGACGTAGAGCTGCGTGCCGTTGAGGTCGTGCATCGTCACGGGTCGTCTCCGTTGGCCTCGCGCAGCTCGCTGTACTTGCGGCGCGCCGAGACCTGGATGAGCTCGCCGCTCTCGACGACGAACGCGGTGAGCCGACCGCCGAAGCAGCAGCCGGTGTCGATGCCGATCGCGTGCTCGTCGCGCCGCGGCGTCGCGAGATCGTGGACGTGGTGGCCGTAGACCACACGCTCGGGGCCGGACCACCGCGTGGCCCAGTGCTGCGCACCCGCCGGCGGATCGGCCGACGAGATCATCGCGCCGCCGTCGTCGACCCAGCGACAACGCAGCAACGTGGCGGCCTTCTGCGCGGCGAACTCGCGATTCGGCGCGCAGCCACCGTGGACCGCCCACCAGCGATCGGGCAACGCGAGCTTGACCGGCAGGCTCGCGAGGAACGCGATGCCATCGGCGCCGATCGCGGCGTGTTGCTGGAGCCGCTCGTTCGACATCCCGTGCATCGGGTTCTTGTACGTGCGATCGGTCGCCCGACGGGCTTCGTGGCGCGCCCAGCGCACGTGCTTCTCGTCGTGGTTGCCCATCACGCACTCGGCGCCGAGCTCGCGCACGCGCCGCACGACGCCGGCCGGATCGGGCCCGCGGTCGACGAGATCGCCGAGGAACACGAGGCGATGGCCGTGTCCGATCGACCCGAGCAGCTCGTCGAGCTCCTCGAGACAACCGTGCACGTCGCCGATCGCGATGGTCGACATCGGGGGCAACCGTAGCTCAAAGCTTCTGGCGCATCGTGGGGATGACCTTGTTCTTGATCAGATCCTCGACGACGGCCGTGACGCAGTCCGCGGCGGCGGTGGGCACCTCGGCGGCCTTGGTGGCGACGGTCGCGCCGCCGTTCAGGAGCCCGAACACGTCCTTGCTCGGGTAGTCGGCGACCAGGAGGTTGATCTTGCACCGGACCTTGGTCTGGTCGTCGCTGCCCGTGGTCTCGAGCTCGACGAGCGTCCCGTCGATGAAGAAGCCCGCGGTGTTGGTCGTTGCCAGCGCGGCACGGGTCGGCGTGCCCTGCAGCGACACCCCGGCGGCGCCGAGCTCGCGCACGATCACGGTGCGCATCGTCGCGACGAGCATCGCGCTGTCTGCGGTCGTCACCTTCGAGGTCATCGGCCCGACGCTGGCGTAGATCGACGTTCGCACGACGTGCGCGTCGGCGGGCTCGGCGGCGTCGATCGCGATCGCCGCGTCGCGGGCCACGCGCGCGTCGACCGCGGCGCGCACGACCGCGCCGTCGAGCACGACGCCGGCCTCGGCGAGCGGAGAGTCCGCGACGGTCGCCGCGTCCATCGCGAGCGGCGCATCGGTCGCGATCGCGATCGCGGCGACCTCGGCCGGCGGGCTCTCGAGCCACACGCCGGCGAGGTACGCGCCGCCGCCACCGACGACGGCCAGCACGCCGAGGATCGCGGCGGTCGCGAGCCGGCGATGCGCGACGTCCGGGAGCTTCAGCGCCGCGAGCCGCTCGCGGGCTGCGTGCGCGAGCGGCGTCTGCGCGACCCGGACGAGCTCGCGATGTGCGGCCTCGCGATCGCCGCGCGCGGCGGTGCGCGACGCACGATCGAGCTCCCACTGGAGATGCGCGCTGCTCGCGGCGGCCGGCTCGCTCGCCGCGAGCAGCGTGTCGGCGGTGTCGCCGATCGCGCGGGCGAGCGCCGGATCGAGCGCCGCGCAGAGGCGCGCGCGCAGCTCGACCGGCCAGGTCCGCGTGCGAAACCACGGCAGCGAGACCAGGTGGAGCCAGGCCTGCTCGTCGAGCCGCGCGCCGATCCCGGGGTGCTGCTCGGCGAGCCAGCGCGCCGTGTGGATCGTCGGCGGCCCGACGGTCGCGAGCGCGGCGAGCAGCTGGAACGCGGGCTCGCCGAGGAACCCGCGCAGCGCGGCGACGGCGGACGCGCTGCCCGGCGCGCGATCGATGACCGCCGGATACGCGTGCTCCGGTCGATCGTGGCGATCGATCCCGGCGTGTAGCGCCGCCAGCGCGTGGGCGACCCCGTGCTCCATCGGGGTCTCGGCGGCGATCGCGCGCGCGCCGGCCGACCACCGCGACGGCGGCATCGGGTTGATCCACAGCCGGTGCGCGACATCGCGCAGCGCGGAGACCCAGTCGGCGAGCTCGCCGGTCAGCGGATCGAGCGCGTCGTCGGCGTCGCCGATCGCGATCACCGCGTCGGCGTGCTCGAACAGCTCGCGCAGCGCGCGCGGCTTGCCATCGGGACCGGTGCACTGCTCGGGGTTCCCGACGAACGTGTGGCGCTCGAGCTCGACGCCCTCGCGCGCGAGCCCGCGCAACAGCTCGTCGTACAGGAAGCGCCAGCGCTCGGCGCCGCTCGCGAGATCCTCGAGCACGAGGTAGCGCGACGCGGCGGGCGGCCGGCGATACGCGAACGTCGCGAGCCCACCGTGCTCGATCGTCGCGTCGACCGTGCGCGGCAGATCGAGCTCGCGCCCGGGCTCGTGCGCCTGCCAGGTCAGATCGGCGGCGCCGTCCTCGATCGACAGCCGCGACAGCACCGGCGCGGTCGCCGGCGGGACCGCGAGTCGGTACGTCCACGGACCCGGCACGAAGCGCTTGCGGCGCGCGTGCGCCCCGGCCCGCGCGATCGCGACCACCGCGAGGACGAACGCGCCGATCGCGAACGTGCCGAACCCGATCGGACGCGCGAGCGATTTCTCCACCGCGGGTGCGGGCGGCGGCGATGGCGACGGCGCGGGCGCGGTGCCACCGTAGCTCTCGGTGATCGGCGCGGCCGGCGCGTCCGGCGGCGGCTCGTCCTCGTCGAACTGGTGCTTGAGCCCGGCGACCAGCACGACGACGGCGACCACGAGCACCGGCGCGACCACGACGAGCAGCGGCGAGATGCCTGCCGGCGGTGGCGACTTCTTCTTCGGGACCACGGGCGTTGGGGTCGCGGCCTGCCCGCCGCCGAGCCAGCGCGTCCAGCACGCGTCGAACGCGGTGCGCTCGCGCGGATCGGTGATCACGAGCGCGGCGACCGCGGCACGAAGCTGATCGATGGTCCATGTCGCGTCGCGCGCGAGCAGGCGACCGAGGCGGACGTGGTCGTCCACCCCGATGACGAGCCCGTCGGCACGCAAGAGGTCGTAGAGCTCGCCGAGCGGCGGCGCGCTCACGTCAGATCACTCGACGAACGGTCCGCAGGTCATCGACCATCTTGATCAACGTCTCGAGCGCGGGCAGCGCCGTCTTCGGCGTGGTGTTGAGGTCCTTCTCGTCGATTCCCATGCGCTGGAGCACGCGGACCCACGCGATCAGCTCGCCGGTGGCGGGGACCTTCACGAGGTTCTCGGTCGCGCGCAGCTCGAGGAACCGGCGGACCGCGACCGCGGCGAACGCCGACGACGGCACGCCGCAGTGGAGCTCGACGATCTTCGCGAGCGTCGCGGCATCGGGGAACTCGACGTGCGCGTAGACGCAGCGCCGGAGGAACGGCATCGGCAGGCGCCGCTCGCTGTTCGATGTGATCAGCACGAAGTGCTTGGCCTTGGCGCGGAACGTCAGCGGCGGCTCGACCTCGGGCACGCCGAACTCCATGCGATCGAGCTCGTTGAGCAGGTCGTTCGGGAAGTCGCGCGGCGCCTTGTCGATCTCGTCGATCAAGACGACGGTCGTGGTCGGCGATCGGATCGCCTCGCCGAGCGCGCGGTACGCGAGGTACTTGCCGGCGTCCCTGGCACTCGCGTCGCCGGTCGACGCGTCGTGGAACCGCCGCAGCGAGTCGACCTGGTACAGGAGGTCGCGCGCGACCGAGGTCGACTTGGTGTGAAACTCGAGCACCTTGCACCCGAGCTGCGCAGCGACCGCCCACGCGAGCGCGGTCTTGCCACAGCCGGGCTCGCCGGTGACGAGCAGCGGTTGATCGAGCGCGAGCGCGACGTTCACGGTGGTCGCGAGCTCGGGCGACAGCACGTATGCGCCGAACGGATCATCGCCGCCTCGGCGGCTGGTCTCGAGGCTGATCGGAGCGGGCGGCGCGACGATCGCGGCCGTGGCGGGCTTGATGATCTCGAACGGGTTCATTTCACGGGCCTTGATCGATCCAGGTTGAGCGCGGTGAGGCGTTCGACGACGAGCTCGAAGCGGCCGCCGCGCGTCGACGACACGAGGTGCGTGGCCTCGGACTCGGCGACCTCGCGCTTGCGGCCGCCCTCGGTGCGCAGCCACTCGACGAGATCCGCGGCCGGCACCGACACGAGCTCCGGCAGCGCGCTGCACAGGCCCTCGCGCGGCATCTCGAGCTTGTCGAGCACGATGGCGATCGCCTTGGCGGCGGCGAGCTCGGCCCGCGATGCGCGCCACGTCTTGGTCATCGGCAGCCCGGCCTTCTCGATCCGGCGCAGGTCGAGCCCGACGACGACGCGCTGGCCATCGCGCGCGGCGAGCGGCGCCCACACCGCGCACACGTAGTGCGCGACGAGCGTGTCGTCGCCGCCGTCACCGGTGTCGAGCCAGCGCAGGACGTGGCGGACGAGCAGCCGCTCGCGGCGGGCGTCGAGCGCGGCGAGCACCGGCGCGAGGGCCGGCGTCCACGCCATCGCGCCGGCGGGCGTCGTCGGATCGGCATCCCCGGGCGCGACCAGCGTGACGCCGAGGCCGTGCGCGAGCTCCTCGTACAGCATCGCGAGCCGCGTGCCGAGCGACGGCGACGGCTGCGGCCAGTTGATCACGATCTCCTTCCACCGCCCCTTGGGCCCGGAGCGCAGCCGCCACGTCATGATCTCGCTGAAGTGATCGTGGCCCTGGCCGACCTCGCCCTGCACGAGCAGCACGAGCACGCGCCGCGGCAACGCGAGCACGTCGTCGAGCACCTTGCGGTGGCTCGCGCGATCGAGCCGCAGCATCGCGCTGCCGGCCGGCTCGCTCGCGCTCCACTCGGCCGACCGGATCTGCTCGGCGAGCTCGAGCTCGGTGATGAGGCCCGCCGCGAGCGCGAGCTTGCCGGCGATCTCGGTCGCGCGGCGCGCGTCGTCGTCGAGCTCCTGCTTGACCTGCCCGGTGAAGTGCACCGCCGCGATCCGCCGCGTGTTGATCCAGTTCGCGTCGGTCAGGTGCTCCTTCTTACCGGCGCGGTGGAGCTGGCCGATCAGCTCGCCGAGCATCGCCTTGTCGTCGAGCGGCCGCCCCGCGAGCACCTTGAGCGCGGCCTCGACCACGACGGCCGCGCGCACGACCGCGTCCGGCGCGTAGCCTGCGAGCAGGCGTACGTGCATGTCGCGAACGAGCTCGCCGACACTCACGCGGTCATCTTAACCGATAGGTGTCATAGTGGCTGCGTGTTGCGCGTCGCGACGATCTCGCCGGACACCGAGGCCGAGGGGCCCGGCCGCCGCTGGGCGATCTGGTTGCAGGGTTGCTCGATCCGGTGCGCCGAGTGCTGCAACCCCGAGATGTTCGATCCGCGCCGCGGCACGCCGACCGAGCTCGCGGCGCTCGAGGCGCAGCTGGTCGCCGCGAAGGCCGCGGGCGTCGAGGGCATCACGCTCCTCGGCGGCGAGCCGTTCGAGCAGGCCGGCCCGGCCGCCCAGCTCGCGCGGTGTGCGCGATCGCTCGGGCTCACCGTGATGGTGTTCTCCGGCTACTACCTCGCCGAGATCCGCGCGCGCGCCGACGCGGCCGACCTGCTCGACGCGATCGACCTCTTGGTCGACGGTCGCTACGACCACGCGCGACCGGAGCCGGCGCCTCCGGAGGGCCGCCGCTGGATCGGCAGCGCGAATCAGACGATGCATTACCTTTCCGCGGCATACTCGGAGGCCGACCCCCGCATGCGCGCCGCGAACACGATCGAGATCCGCATCGTCGATGGCCGCGTGTTGATCAACGGCTGGCCGTCGGCCGACAAGCTGCTCGCGAGGCGCGTGCGATGAGCAACGACGACGACGACGAAGACGACGAGGAGGTGATCGAGATCGAGGCCGACGAGCCGATCGAGGATCAGCTGGTCGCAGCGAGCGAGGCAGATCTCCTGGTGATGGCGCGGACGCTCCTCGCGCCGCAGACGCACGATGCGTGGTCGACGCTGTGCCGCACGCGCAAGCTGCCGCCGATGATCGGCGAGACCTGCGAGCGCATCCTGGCGGCGACGCTGGCGCAGACCTGGGTCGCGCTGTGGCGGCGCGGCGGCACGCAGCCGCGGCCGGCGCTCGACGGTCGGCGCGCGCGCGCCTGGCAACACGAGCCCGCCGAGCTCGAGTTCTCGCCGACCACGATGCACCTCCTGCGCTGGCTGGTCGCGACGCCGCTCGGCGCGCCGGCCTCGACGCTCGATCGGCTGGCGGCGTCGCCGATGACGATCGGCGACCAGGTCCTGATCTACCTGGCGCTCGAGTGCGCCAGCACGACACCGGCGATCACCGGCATCGCGCGCCAGCCGCTGGTGCGCGCGTGCCCGCTGGCGTGGCTCGGCTTCGCGCACCTGTTCGAGGAAGCGCCACCGGACAAGGTCGACTTCGACACGCTGATGCACGGGCCCGGCGCGCACGTCGTCGACGCGCTCGGCGGCGAGATCGCCCGGCGGTGGTTCCAGGTCGAGCTCGGCAAGCGCGCGGTCACCAGCCCCGACGCGCTGGTCGCGCTCGGCGCCGCGCAGGATGGCGTGCTCGAGCGCTTCATGGCGGCGGCCGACAAGCGCCGCCGCCGCGACCTCGCGATGTTCGTGCTCGACGCCGCGCAGCCGTCGTTCGCGCGCAACATCGCGCCGCTGCCGGGCCAGCTCGATCCGTCGACGTCGCTGTCGACCCGCACGCGCGCGCGCATCGCCGCGGGATCGCTCCTGCGCGCGGTCGAGCGCTGGGGTGGCTGGGACAACGAGCATCGCGGCGTCCGGTTCATCGATGACGACTACGCGACCGCGCAGATCATGCTCGCGCGGTTCGAGCGCATCAGCAGCGCGGGAGTGGAGCGCGCGCAGCTCTGGCTGAGCGAGCTGGCGGCGCTTGCCCCCGTCGCGCCGCCACCTGCACCGACCGATGCTACAGTCATCGTCCCGTGAGCCGCGCAATCCTCGTCCGTGTGTCCGAATCGGTGTCCCGTGTCGTCCATGTCGAGGACGGCGTCGAGGCGCCGCTCGAGATGTTGCCGATCCTGGCGCCCGAGCGTCAGGCCGAGATCCTCGCGCGCCAGCTCGAGGACATCGGCTACACGCGCGAAGGCGATCTCGCCAAGCGCACCGAGCCCGATGGCACCGAGGTCACGATCGATCTCAAGAAGGCGACCGTCTCCGTCAAGCTGAGCGCCGGCGCGAACCTCGAGGAGACCCTCGAGCGCCAGACCCGCAGCTACGACGACGCGCGCGACCGGAACCAGGTCGAGGACAACCTGCGCGACCAGGTGATCGCGGAGCTCGACGAGCGCCTCAAGGAGAAGACCGAGGCGATGCGCCGTCAGGTCACCGCGCAGCTCGAGCGCAAGCTCGGCGATCTGCGCGCCGAGCTCGACGGCGCGGTCGGCCGCGCGACGATCGACGCCCTCACCGAGCGCGCCGGTCAGATCGGCGCGATCGAGAGCGTCCACGGCGACGAGGCCGGCAACGTGACGATCAAGGTCAAGCTGTGACCACTTCCCGCATCCTCGCGGAGTCGGAGCTGCCGGTCGAGCTGTCGGCGTTTGCCGCGGTCGACGCCGCGTATCCGACCGAGGTCGCGAAGTGCTACGAGGCGCTCCGCCGCCGGCTCCCCGTGCTCATCGAGTGCGAGAAGGAGCTCGCGCCGTACGTCTACAAGTCGCTGCGCGATCGGCTGCGCAACGACGGCACGCGCTGCCTGTACCTCGACGGGCGTGCCGCCGCCGACCTGCCCCCGCCGCCGCAGGGCGCCGGCCTGGTCGCGACGATGATCCACCAGATCCGCGAGATCGTGCGCGGCGCGGTCGGCGAGCGCATCGTCGTCCTGCCGCACCTCGATATCCTCGGCACCAGCATGGGTGGCGGCGGCCTCGGCTCCGAGGCGCGCGAGCTGATCCCGCTGCTCTACGAGAACCCCGAGGTGCTCTGGCTCGGGTTCAAGGATCCGGCGTTCCCGCTGCCGCCGCCGATCGAGAACCTGTTTCCGGCGCGCGAGCAGATCTTCGGCGTGCCGCGCGATCGGCTCCGCTACCTGATCACGCAGCGCGAGGCGCGCAAGCTCGGCAAGGGCTTCGATCCGTACGCGCTGTACAAGCACGTGTCCGGCGTCAACGCGGTGCGCCTGCGCCGCCTGCTCAACTCGCTGACCGGCGAGGACTACCCGACCGATCCATCGCCCGCGATCGCGCAGCTGCGCATGGCGACGCTCGCGAACGACGTCGAGCTGCCGCAGGTCGACATCGACAAGGACATCGGCGGCTACGGGCCGGTGAAGGATCGCCTGAAGGCCGAGATCCTGCAGATCCTGACGGCCAAGGATCACCTCAACGACCCGGCCCAGATCGCGAAGATCGAGAGCCTGATCCCACGCGGCATGATCTTCTGGGGCCCGCCCGGTACCGGCAAGACGCTGTTCGCCAAGGCGATGGCGACGTCGCTCGGCGCCGCGGTCACGATCGTCTCGGGACCCGAGCTCAAGAGCAAGTGGGTCGGCGAGTCCGAAGAGAACCTGCGCGCGGTGTTCATGAAGGCGCGCAAGAGCGCCCCCGCGGTGATCGTGTTCGACGAGCTCGACTCGTTCGCCGGCGCGCGCACGAATCAGTCGTCGAGCTCGGGCGTCGAGCACTCGATGGTCAACCAGCTGTTGACCGAGATGGATGGGTTCCGCAAGGAGGAGCTCGTGTTCGTCGTCGGCACCACGAACTTCGCCGAGTCACTCGATCCGGCGCTGCTGCGCCCGGGCCGCTTCGAGTTCGCGCTGCACATCCCGTATCCCAACGCCGAGGATCGCCGGGCGATCCTCGGGGTCCACGACAAGCGGCTCCAGCTCCAGATGTCCGACGAGGCGATCGACGCCGCGGTCAAGCGCACCGAGGAGCTCGTGCCTGGGCCGAGCGGCGGCACGCGCTACTCCGGCGATCACCTGCAGGCGCTGTGTCGCCAGCTCGCGCGCTCGCGCCTGCGCGATGGCAAGACCGAGCAGGTCACCGTGCCGACCGATGTCGACAAGGCGATCGAGCAGTACCTCGAGATGCCGAAGCTGACCAAGGCCGAGGAGCTCGTCGTCGCGACGCACGAGGCCGGCCACGCGGTGACCGCGCTGTCGTGCAAGCACCTGTCGCCGATCGATCGGATCTCGATCCGCGGCGACATCGGCGGCGCGCTCGGCTACGTCAAGTACAGCGATCCGGCGCACCGCTACGTCGTGACCTACTCGCAGCTGCGCGACACGATCTGCACGCTGTACGGCGGGCGCGAGGCCGAGTCGATGATCTTCGACGAGATCTCGACCGGCTCGTCGAGCGACGTCGAGCACGCGACGCGGATCGCGCGCTCGCTCGTCGAGAACTACGGCGATGGCGGGGCCGAGCTCGGCGTCGCGATGTGGGGCCACGATCGCGACACCCCGATCTCCGAGGCCGCGCGCGCCAAGGTCGACGTCCAGATCGTCAAGATCCTCGAGCTCGAGCGCGCGCGCTGCAAGGAGATCCTCCAGAAGCAGCGGCCGCTGCTGCTCGCGATGCGCGATCTCCTGATCGAGAAGAAGGTGCTCGACCGCAAGTCGTTCGCGCACCTGACCGAAACCAAGGACCCCGCCAATGGCTGAGCTGGTACTGCGTCTGCGCGTCGATCCGGTGACCGGGAAGCGCTCGATCGCGATCGATTATGCGAGCGACTCCGATGCGCTCCCGATCGAGCACGAAGAGGAGCATCGCAAGCTCGCCGAGAAGGTGCTCGATGGTGGGCTCCGCAACGAGGGCGTCACGGTGAGCCGCGAGCAAGAAGCTCCGGTCACCGGTGGCAAGGTCGAGGCGCCGCCGGTGGCGCAGCCCGTTCCGCAGAAGAGCTGAGCGACCGACATGGCCCTGGGATTCCGCGATATCGAGGCGCTGCACGTCGTGCTCGCCTCGGGCATGTGTCCGCCCGAGGTGCAGAACCGCGCGATCAAGGTCGCGCGCACCGCGGACGGCGGCGTCGTCGTCGAGCCCGACAAGCCGCTGACCAGGGACGTGATGGCCGCGCTCAAGAAGGCCGGCATCGCGACCGACGTGACGCTGCCGCTCGACGCGCGCATCGTGCGCTGCTGGGCCGAGGCGATCCCGCCGATCAAGATCCCGCTGCCCGAGCTGCCGTCGCTCGTGCTGCTCGTGTCGGAGAACACCACCGGCCTCATCGATCTCGCCGCCGAGCTGGTCCGGCTCGGCTGCGAGCGCCAGGAGCTGCTGGTGACCGATCGCGTCGGCGTCGCGCGCGTCGTCGATCCGCCGACCTACACGATCGTCCGCGCGCTCGATCGCGATCACGGGCTCCGCGTGTTCGCGCCCGATCCGGTCGGCCAGGAGACGATCTGGACCGAGCTCGGCTATCGCCACACGCTCGCGCCGCGCCTGAAGGCCGATCCGAAGTCGCTCCTGCTCGTCGCCCGCGACGCCTGGTCGACGATCCCCGACACTGGCTGGCGCGGGCTCGACAGCGCGCTCGAGCTCGCCGTGCCCGGCGAGGTGAAGCCCTACGTCCCGATGAAGTTCGAGACCCGCCGCCGCGTCGAGCTCCGGCTGTCGACCGGCCGCCGCGAGTCCGCGAGCCTCTGGGTGATCCGGAAGGGCGGTGTCGCCGCGGTCGACAAGCTCCTCGAGTACCTGCCCGAGGACATCGTCGCGCGCCTGATGTTCGCCGCGAGCGCACCCAGCGCCGGCGACGCCGAGCCGCTCGTGATCGTGCGCGCGCGCACCGGTCGCCACCCGCCGCCGGATCTCGCGATGGACGCCGAGGTCTACGCGCCGCTGTCGCAGATGCCCGACGTCTACGCGCCGGCCGGGGCGATCGTCGAGCCGCCGCTGCGGCGCGAGCGCCTGCGCCAGGTCCTCGCGGTCGGGACCAACGAGGTCATGTGGCTCGCCCCGACGAGCCCCGCCGGGAAGGGCCCGTTCCGCGTCGAGCGGATCTCGGAGACCGCGTTCTCGCCACTCGCCGAGTGGGCCGAGTACGTGATCCACTCGAGCGCGCCGGAGATCACGCCGTGGATGCGCGCGTCGGTGTTCGACTTCGAGCCGTTCGTGTCGACCGGGCTCGAGTGGGCGAGCGGCCCACCCGACGCCGAGGCGGAGGAGGACAAGAAGAAGAAGCGCAAGGGCGGCACGACCGGTCGCACGCGCGCGGTCGCGGGGGCCGAGCCTGCGGCGACGACCTACGTCGCGCGCACCGCGAGCACCGCCGCGGCACCGACGCAGAAGGGCGCGACCGATCTCGAGACGATCGAGGTCGAGGTCGACGAGGAGCTCGCCGCGCTCGAGGCCGAGTTCGTCCAGCTCGACGCGCCCGGCGATGCCCCCGAGCGGCTCGTGTTGCTCGACCGTCTCGCGCGGGCATACGCGCGCCTCGGTCGCCGTCGCGAGGCCGGCCTGTGCTACGCGCGCGCCGTCTGGGAGGCGCCGACCAGCGAGATCGCGCCGCGGCTCGACGCGTGGATCGCGGCCGACCTCGGCGTGCGCGCCGCCGACGCCAAGGCCGTGACCGTGGCCCTCGATCGCATCCTGGGCAGCACCGTCGGCGACAAGACGCCCGCGCTCGACGACGTGCGCCTGGTCGCGGCGATCGCCGCGCGCGCCGACAAGCCCGTCGCGAAGGATCCGCATCGCGTGCTGCGCTGGCTCGACGACCACGATCAGGATCTCGACGCGCGCTCCCTGTGGCTCGCCCGTGTCGGGCTCGGCAACCTCGCCGGCGGTGACACGCTCGGCCTCGCGCACGCGCGCGATCGCATCCTCACGCGCCTCGCCGGCGGCCTGCCGGTCGAGCGCGAGCTGCCCGCGTTCCTCCGGTTCGGCGGCCGCAGCGGCGCGCTCGGCAACGCGAGCGGCGAGCACCTGATGAAGGCGCTCGAGGATCTCGTCGGCAAGATCGCCAAGACCAAGCGCAAGCGCTCGCCGGTCGAGGCCACCCCGACGCTGACCACCGCGTACGTCGCGCTCCAGCTCGCCCACGGGTTCGCCCGGATCGGCAAGCACGAGCGCGCGCGCGAGCTGATCGGCGAGGCGAAGAAGACGCTCGATCCGCTGGCGACGACCGACACCGTGCACAAGTACCTGACCGCCGCGTTCGCCGCGCGCGTCGAGCAGGCCATCTCCGGCGTGCCCGCCGAGACGCCGCTGTCGGACGTGCTCGGCGCCGAGCTCGCCGGCCTCGATCGGGTCGCGCGCTACAAGGTCGATCGCCTGCGCCAGGTGTCGCGCATCCTCGAGCCGCTCGAGCGCCCCGACGCGATCGGCGCGTTCTCGAAGCGCCAGAAGGACGCGCGCGGTCCCGAGTTCGCCGCGCTGCGCGCGATCGTCGATCCGATCGCACGCGCCAAGGAGGTCGACAAGCTCGTCAAGATCGCCAAGGACAACAACGAGGAGCGCGAGCGCCTGGTCGACGGTGTCCTCGACGTCCTGCTCGAGCTGCCCGAGGCACAGGCCGTCCCGATCCTCGGCAAGACCTGGCCGCTGATCGAGAAGGTCCCCGAGGCCAAGCGCGCCGCGATCTACGCCGACGCGCTCGTCGTCAGCGGTCACTTCGGGCGCATGGAGCTCGTGCCCGAGCTGCTCGAGCTGCTCGGCCGCGCGATCCCGTCGGTCGCGGGGCCGGATCTCGAGGGCGTCCTCGAGCGCAGCCTGCGCGCGCTGCGCCGGATCGGCCTGCGCAACGAGATCGCGGAGTTGCTCGGCCGCGCGAGCGCCGCGATCCCGGTCGCGCGCGCCGATGCGCTCCGGGCCCGCCTCGCCCTCGCCGCCGGCCTCGCGTTCCTCGGCGAGTTCGCCAAGGCGCAGCCGACCTTCGATCAGGCTCGCGAGGCCCTCGCCGGCGTGATGACGATGCCGGCGCGGCTCGAGCTGACCCGCGCGCTCGCGAGCGCGTTCTCGCAGGCGCCGCTCGCCAGCGCGCTCGGCGGGATCGCCGATCTGACCAGCCAGCTCAAGGACATCACCGACAGCTTTGGCACCAACAGCCACTACTGCCTGTCCGTCCTCGACTTCGTCGAGTCGCTCGTCCTCGGCATCACGTCGGACGACCTCGCGCTCGGCGAGGCCGGTCGCCGCTTTGTCGAGGACGACGAGCACCTGATCCGTCGTCGCCTGCACCGTGATCTTGGAGGAGCCTCGTGACCGCCACCGCCGCCGAATCTGCCCCGAAAGCCAACACCGTCGACGCGATCGAGCGCGCCACCCAGGCCAGCTTCGACGAGCTCGCCAAGGAGGCCGGGAACCTGCGCGACCGGATCAACCGATTCCGCCTCGGGCTCGGCCGGTTCTTCGTCGCGAAGCAGCCGCTGATCGATCTCATGTGTGTCGCGGCGGTCGCGCAGGAGCCGCTGCTCCTCGTCGGGCCGCCCGGCACCGCGAAGTCCGATCTCGTGATCAAGTTCAAGGACGCGCTCAAGATCCCCGACGGCGAGTACTTCGAGTACCTGCTGACGCGGTTCACCGAGCCGAGCGAGGTGTTCGGCCCGATCGACATCGCCCAGCTCCGCGAGGGCCGCTACCTGCGCCGCGATCGCGGCAAGCTGCCGACCGCGCGCCTCGTGTTCCTCGACGAGATCTTCAAGGCGAACTCCGCGATCCTCAACTCGCTGCTGACCGTGATCAACGAGCGCAAGTTCTACCAGGACGGCCAGCCCGTCCCGGTCAAGCTGCGCGTGCTGCTCGCGGCGACCAACGAGCTCCCCGAGAACTCCGAGCTCGCCGCGTTGAAGGATCGGTTCTGCTTGAAGGCCGCGTGCCGCAGCGTGCAGGACGAGCACTTCGTCGAGCTGATCGACGCCGGCCTCGACGCCTACACGCACAAGGAGCTCAACCAGAAGCCGTGGATCGAGGGCCACGCCACGCTGGAAGACTTCGTGAAGGCGCACCGCTACCTGACGCACGTGCTCGCGAAGCGCACCAACGGGCCCGACGGCAGGGAGCTCCGCGATCGCGACCTGTACTTCTCCGACGAGCTGCTGCGCGAGCTGCGCCGCGTGCTGAAGACGCTGGTCCGCGAGGACGGCGTGTTCGTGTCGGACCGCAAGGTCGTCAAGCTGTATCGCCTGCTGCGCACGCACGCCTGGGTCGTCCACGGCGGCGCGGTCGAGCGCAGCGATCTGCGGCTGCTGTCGTACCTCGGCGAGACGCGCGACGAGGTCGATCTGCTCGAGGAGAAGGTCCCGAGGTTGCTCGGCCTGTCCTGATGGCTGCCAAGGATTCGAAGGAGTCGAAAGAGCTCCGCACGGCCGCGGATGTCGCCAACTGGCTCGCCGCCGGGCTGTGTCTCGTGCGCGTCCCGACCGACGACGATTCGCTGGTCGCCGCGGCGATCATGGCGTGCGCGAACGAGCTGCCGACGATGCCGCCGCCCGGCCTGGTCGCCGACGTCGCCGTGTTGCTCACCGGCCAGCGCCTGCCGATGCTCGCGCCGCTCCAGGCCGACGATGCGCTGCGCGCCGCGGTCCACGCCTACGACGATGATGTCCTCGCGCGCCTGGTGACGAACTCGCGGTTCGACGACGTGCTCGCCGCGTTCGCGCACCTCGCCGAGTCGAGCCGAGCCGCCGCGATCGCGCTCGTCGTCGGCTCGATCTGCGAGCGCTCCGGCTACGTCGGGCTGTCGGTCAGCCCGGCGACGCTGCGTCGCGCCCTCGCCCGCCCGCGCGCCGAGCGCGACGCGACTGGCCGCACCGAGCTGCTCGGCGCGAACTCGGCGCGACTCGCCGACTCGTACCTCCGGCTCGCGCGCGGTGCGCGCCAGAGTCGCGCCCTGGTCGACGAGCGCGAGGTGTTCGCGATCGACCACCTCGAGGTCCTCCGCGACTTCGGCGGCCGGATGACCGCCGATCACATCCAGGCCGCGGCCGACGCGGTGACGCGCACGCTGCCGCGCCGACTGCCGAGCAAGCGGGACCAGCGCGGCGCGAGCGACACGCGGATGACCGACGACTCGCTGTATCCGGCGGGCGGGTTCTCGTCGATCACGCCGGGTGGCGCGTCGACCGGCAACATCGAGAACCTGGTGTCGTCCGAGCTCGTCTACATGGAGAAGGACGACGTCGTCGACCTGTTCTCCCTCCGCTACATGGAGGGCGAGCTCCTGTTCTACACGCGCGACGACAGCGTGTTCCGCCGTCACCGCCACCTGATCGCGATCGCGCTCGGCGCCGATCTCGACGACGCGCGCGTCAAGGATCGCGGGCTGCCGTGGCAGCGGCTCGTGCTCGCGCTCGGCTGGCTCGTCGCCGTGATCCGCTGGCTCAACGAGCAGCTCGGCGATCACGCGCTCGTCATCCGGATCGCGTTTCCGCTCAAGCAACTCGGCGAGGAGCGCGAGATCCTGGCGCTCCTGCTCGAGGCCGAGATCGCGCGTGGCACGGTCGTCGTCGTCGAGCAGGCGTGGCACGAGACGATCGAGCACGCGAGCAAGACCAGCGGCCAGATCGTCGACTCCATCGTGATGTCGCTCGGGCCGATACCCGATCTCCCCAAAGGGCTACGGACCCTGCATGTCAATCTGGCCGAGGTCGCGCCGACGATCATCGAGCTGGCCCCCCGGCCCGGGGTCGCTCCCGACCAGGGACCGGACGCCTTTGTCGAATGGTGCGAGGGTGCCGAGGATCTGCTCCGCTGGCTCGTGTAACGTTTTAGGCCATGCCGCGTTACGAATTCTCGGAAGGTTCTTCGAACAAGTTTTGGCAAATCGATCTGAAAGGTAAGTCGTTCACGACGACCTACGGGAAGATCGGGACTTCGGGACAGACGTCCCTGAAGGAGTACAAGTCGGAGGCAGAGGCGAAGAAGGAGTACGACAAGCTGGTCGCGGAGAAGACGAAGAAGGGCTACGAGCTCGTCGGCGGTGGTGGTGGTGGTGACGAGGACGAAGACGAGGATGAGGCGCCGCCGCCGAAGAAGGCCGCGCCCAAGGCCGCACCGGCCGCCAAGGCCGCGCCTGCGAAGAAGGGTGGTGGCGCGCGCCTGTTCGAGTTCGTCGAGGGCTCGTCGAGCAAGTTCTGGGAGATCACGAAGGACGGCAGCGACGTGAAGACGCGCTACGGCAAGATCGGCACCGACGGCCAGACCACGCTCAAGTCGTTCGACGACGATGCCGGCGCGCAGAAGGAGTACGACAAGCTCGTCAAGGAGAAGACCAAGAAGGGCTACGAAGAGAAGTAGTCATGCCGCGCTACATCAAGGGTTCCCGGTTCTGGTCGATCGAGATCCAGGGCTCCAAGATGATCATGCGCGAGGGAAAGACCGGCGAGGACGGCGATCTTTCCAAAGCGCTTTCTTCGAATGCTGCCGAAGCCAAGGCGTTCTACGCGAAGCAGATCGCCGCGCAGATCGCCAAGGGTTACAAGCTGGAGCCCGAGATGCCGACCAAGAAATCACCGACGAAGAAGGCCACCAAGACGGCGAAGGCGCCCGCGCCCGGCGGCAAGCGCTACTTCGAGGCCGAGGGCACGAAGTTCTGGGAGGTCTGGGTCGACGGCACCACATTCAAGACCCGCTTCGGCAAGATCGGCGCGTCGGGCCAGATCAAGATCAAGGAGTTCTCGGACAAGGCGAGCGCCGTGTCCGAGTACGACAAGATGATCGCCGAGAAGACCAAGAAGGGCTACGTCGAGGGAGGCGGGGATGGCGCGGCCACCACCGACGACGAGGCACCGGCGGCGCCGGTCGCCGGAGGCAACCAGCGCAACCCCGAGCTCGAGAAGGCCATCGTCGCCGACCCGTACGATCGCAACGCGTGGATGGTCCTCGCCGACTGGCTCCAGGAGCAGGGCGATCCGCGTGGCGAGTTGATGGCGTTGCAGATCGGCAACAAGACGAAGCCGGCCGGGGCGTTCCTCGACAAGCACCGCGACTACTTCTACGGCCCGCTCGCCGAGCACCAGCAGTCGTACGACGGCAGCGACAAGCCGACCTTCACCTGGCGCAACGGCTTCATCTTCGGCGTGCGGCTGTCGCACAACCACTACGCCAACGAGGAGTGGAAGGGCAACCTGGCCGACGTGTTGACCACGCTGCTCGACCATCCGTCGGGCCGCTTCATCACCGAGATGGCGTTCCAGGACAACAACGATCCGACCGACGACGATCTCCAGGATCTGATCGACATCCTCGCCAAGCGCGCGCCCAAGACGATCCGGCGGCTCGAGTTCGGCGACTCCGTCGATCAGATCAGCTGGTACAACGTCGGCGATCTCGGAAAGCTCTGGAAGGCCGTCCCGAACCTCAAGACGTTCCTCATCGAGGCCGGGTCGTTCACGCTCGGCAAGATCGACGCGCCCGAGCTCAAGCGCGCGATCTTCAAGACCGGCGGGCTCTCCGCCGACAGCGGCAAGTCGATCGCGACGATGAAGGCGCCCGCGCTCGAGCACCTCGAGATCTACTACGGCGACGACAACTACGGCGGCGACTGCACCGTGAAGCAGGTCAAGCCGCTGCTCGACCGCACCGATCTGCCGGCGCTGCGTCACCTCGGCCTGATGAACGCGGAGTTCGCCGATGACATCTGCGACGCGTTGCCGAAGAGCAAGCTGCTCCCACAGCTCGCGGTCCTCGACCTCTCGCTCGGATGCATGACCGACGCCGGCGCGGCCAAGCTGGTCGCGCACAAGGATGCGTTCAAGCACCTCGACGAGATCATCCTCGACGAGAACTACCTGACGCCGGCCGCCGTGAAGTCGCTCAAGGGCCTGTGCAAGAAGGTCACGGCGAGCGAGCAGAAGGACGACGACGACCCGGAGTACCGCAACGTCTCGGTCGGCGAATAGAGCCTGGATCGTCGTCGGTAACCCGGAGCATCGCCGGGTCACCATGTTCCAGGCGGCGCTCGCGAAGCGCGGCGATCCTCCCGCCCACGTCATCGCGTGGGAGGCGCTCGCGCGCGCACCCGACACGGCTCGCGCGGCGCTCGCGGCGGTGCGCGGACCCGCGATCGTGCGGATCGACTCGGCCGGCGAGGACGATGCGGTCGAGCGCGCCCTGATCAAGCGCGGCGAGGCGGCCGCGCGCGCCGAGGGCTCGCCCGCGCTCGCCGCGGCCGCGCTCGATGCCATCCCGTTCGAGCTCGGGCGCATCCTGGCGCCGCGCCAGGGCTACCTCGGCATGGTCGCCGTGCTCGACGACCTCGCCGCCGCGTTCGCCGCGCGCCCCGAGCTCACGATCGTGCAGCCGCCGTCGGCGATCGCGCTGTTGTTCGACAAGGCGGCGACGTCGCGCGCGTGGACCGCGCTCGGCATCCCGGTGCCCGACGCGCTGCCCGGTGGGCCGGTCCGCGATCCGGACGACCTGCGCGCGCGCATGGTGGCGGCGGGCTGGCCATCGGTGTTCGTCAAGCAGACCGCCGGCTCGTCGGCGTCGTGCCTCGCGGTGTTCCATCACCGCGCGCGCGGCTCCGAGCACGCGATCACCACCGTCGAGGACACCGGCGACGCGCGCTACAACACGCGCGACCTGCAGCGCCTCAACGATCGGGCGCGGATCGATCGCACGCTCGGCTTCATCCTGGCGGAGGGCGCGCAGGTCGAGCGCGCGATCCCCAAGGCGCGCGCCGGCGACCGCTACTTCGATCTGCGCGTGCTCGCGATCGGCGGCGAGGTCGGCTTCGTCGTGATGCGCACCGCGACGCATCCGATCACGAACCTCAACCTCGGCGGCCTGCGCGGCGACGTCGCGGCGCTGCGCGCGACCGTACCCGACGACGTCTGGCACGCCGCGATGGCGAGCTGCGTCGCGGTCCAGCGCGCGAGCGGCGCGTTCCACGTCGGCGTCGACTGCATGTTCGAGGCGAACCTGCGCGGCCACCGGATCATCGAGGGCAACGCATTCGGCGACCTGCTCCCGAACCTCGAGCGAGACGGGCTCGATGTCTACGGCTGGCAGATCGCGCGCTTCCTCGCCCAGCACCCGTGATACGACCGAGGCGTGCCGGCGCCCACGGACCCCGCCCAGATCTTCGACATGTTCGGTCAGCTGTTCGAAGACTTCTTCGCGAGCTCGCCCGACATCACCGTGACCGAGCACCTCACCGAGGCGGAGGCGATCGTCGGGACGACCCGCGAGGTCTCGATCGAGCGCCACGCGAAGTGCGCGACCTGCGACGGCCGCGGCGGCGAGTCGCCCGTCGAGTGCGCGGCCTGCAAGGGTCGCGGCACCAAGCAGCAGACGCAGGGCTTCTTCATGGTCTCGGCGACGTGCGCGTCGTGCAAGGGCGTCGGCGGCACCTACACGAAGGTCTGCGACGCGTGCCGCGGCACCAAGCGCACCAGATCGTCGGAGCAGCTGAGCGTCGCGATCCCCGCCGGCACCGAGCACGGCGCGACGATCCGCGTCGCCGGCCGTGGTCAGGCCGGGGTCGACGGTCGGATCGGCGATGTCCTGGTCTACGTGCTCGTCGGCGATCGCGAAGACCCGCGCGTCGCGCAGGCCCGCGCGTTCGGGTTTCCGTCGCCGCACCAGGGGATCCCGCAGGCGCGCGTGGTCCCGCCGCAGCGCGACTCGCGCGCGCCGCTGATCGCGGGCGCGCTGTTCATGGTCGTCGCCGTGTTGCTCGCGCTGATGCTCGTCCGTTAGTCGAGCCGGATCGATTGGTCATTCCGTGTCGGTTCGACTCGTCCCGACGAACGAGGCTCGAGCTCCTGTTCGTTCGCCGTGACCGCGCGTGGTCGGTGCTGACGCGCGACGAGTAGCGGTCAGCCGAGTACCGGCAGGCGCACGCCGCGCGCGCGGGCCTCGGGCGTCGCGACGCGCTCGAGGAAGCCGCCGGCGAACACCTTGTCGAGCTCGAGCTCGTCGAGGTGGACGTAGCCGATGTGGCAGTGGCAATCGGTGTTCGTGCAGCCGCGCGGGGTCAGCGCGGCGGCCCAGTCGTCGGCGTAGAGGTTGCCGATCGGATCGGCGATGAAGTGGCAGCGGCGCATCGTGCCATCGCCGTCGACCGTGATCGCGCGCGAGCCGGCACCGCAGGGCTTGCCGAGCGACGGATAGCGCTGCGTGTTGAGCTCGAACAGCGGATCGATCGCGGACCACTGGGCGCGCTCGTCGGCGGTGTAGCCGAGCGCCTTGACCGCGTTGATCCACAGGTACGTCGCGGCCGGCAGCGCGGCGCGAAGGGCGCGCGCGGCCTCGAGGTATTCGCGCTGGCCGACGACGCCGACCGAGAACGAGATGCCGGCCTCGGCGAGGCGCGCACACTGCGCGACGAACTCGGCATGCGTCGTCCACTCGGGGTGATAGGTGCACCACAGCGCGAGCCGCGCCGGGTTCGCGCGCGTGACCCAGTCGAGCGGTCCCGACAGGTTGGTCTGCGCGGCGATCCGCGCGATCTGCGGCAGGTGCGAGAGCTCGGCCATGCCGTCGCGGTACCAGCGACGGATCAGCGCCTCGCCCCACGGCGTGACGAGGACCCCGAGTTCGTCGGTCGGCGGCCGCGCGACGAGCCACGCGACGAAGCGCTGCCACGCGGCGCGATCGGTCGTCAGCTGCTCGCGGGTGTCCTTCCGCTTCGCGAACGGGCAGTACGCGCAGCCGTAGTTGCAGCTCGCGAGCGGGCCGCGATAGAGCACGTCGAGCTTCATCAGGTCGACCTCGCTTCGCTCGGCGCTCGGCTCGAAACTGCTTCGAGCCTCACGTGACGGTGTACTCGGCCATGCGCGTGCGCACGGCGTCGGACGCGAGCCACGGGCCGATCGCGTCGGCGCGCGCGAGGCCTTCGGGCGTGAGCTTCGTGATCGCGTCGGAGCGCTCGACGAACGCGGCGAGCTCGGCCAGCTCGGGGAAGTCGGCCGCGGCCTCGCTGCCGAACCGCTTCCGATAGGCGGCGTGATCGAGGCCGTCGTCGGACAGGAGCGACAGGATCAGCCAGCGGCGGCGCTGTTCGGCGGCGTCGAGCACGAAGCCGTAGTCGGCGACCGCGAACTCGTCGTCGGTGCGCACGAGCCAGCGATCGATGATGTCGCGCACGCCGCGCGCGCCGACCGCCCACTCCGACGAGTAGTGCACGCCGCGGGTGTACGACCGCGCACCGCAGCCGATACCGACCATGCCATCGTCCTGGCAGCAGTACACCGCACCCTCGGCGTTCGCCGCGTCGGTGCGGCGGAACATGCGCAGGGAGATCTGGCGGTAGCCGGCCTCGACGAGCGTCTGGCGACCCTGCTCGTAGAGCGCGACGCGGTGGTGATCGACCGCGTCGGCGCCCTTCCGCCCGAGCGTGGTCAGCGGCCGCACGTAGAGCGGGTAGAGATAGATCTCCTCGGGCCGATAGGCGAGCGCCTCGCCCAGCGAGTGCGCGAACGATCCAGCGGTCTGGCCCGGCAGGCCGTACATGAGGTCGAGGTTGAGCGTCGCGACGCCGCAGTCGCGGATCGCGCGGATCGCGGTGTGGACGTCGGCGGTCTGCTGCGGGCGATTGACCGCCTTGACCTCGGCCTCGATGAAGCTCTGCACGCCCATGCTGATCCGGTCGGCACCGCCCTCGCCGACGACGATCGCGAGGCGATCGGGCAGCGCGGTCTCCGGTGAGGTCTCGACCGACATCGGGATCCCGCGATCGGCACCGGCGGTGCGCAGCATCGCGATCGCGCGCGCCAGCTGGCCGGCGTCGAGCAGCGTCGGCGTCCCGCCGCCGATCGCGGCGCGCGAGAACGCGAAGGGCCCGCCGGCATCGAGCGCGCGGCGCACGACGGCGACCTGGCGCGCGAGCGTGGCGAGGTAGGCCTCGACGACGTCCTCGGGTGGCACCGGGCGCGTGAACAGGTTGCAGAACCCGCAGCGCTGCTCGCAGAACGGCACGTGGAGATAGAGGAACAGCGCGTCGCGACGCTCACCTTGCCACAGCTCGGCGAGCGGGATCGCCGGCTCGATCCGGCGATACGCCGTCTTGTGCGGATAGGCGTAGAGGTACGACTGGTAGCGCGTTCCGGCGAGGGCGGCGGCGAGACTCGTCACAGGATCACCTCACCATACGGCACCGTCGAGATGATCGGGTGGGCGACGCGATGCCCGACGTAACCATCCTCGCCATAGAGCGTCCCGTGGTCGCTGCAGGCGATCGCGAACACCGGGCGCCCGCGACGCAGCGTGGCGCACAGCCGCGGGAGGTGCGCGTCGATGTAGCGGAGCGCGGCCGCGTGGGTCGCGCGCGAGTCGCGGGTCGCGCCCGGCAGGTAGTGACAGTTCGGCTGGTGGAGCGCCGAGACGTTGACGTACGTGAACGCGAGCCGCCCCGCCGGCAACCGCGCGAGCGCCGCGCCGACGGTGTCGATCTGGTTCTCGAACGAGCGCGGCTCGGTGACGCCGAGCGAGCGATCCCAGTGCGCCTCGGCGAACAGCGATGGGAACACGCGGCCGAGCGAGTTCTCCTGGTTGAAGAACCCGACGCCGCCGACGCAGATCGTGTGGTAGTCGCGCGCCGCGAGCCCCTCGACGATCGTCGCGCCATCGAGCACGCACGTCGTGTCGGCGGTCGTCGTCGAACCCGCGAAGCCGAGCGCGAGCAGGCGCGCGTGGTGACCGGGGCGCGCCGGCGTCGGCAAAAAGCCGGCGAAGAACGCCGCGTGCGCCGCATAGGTGAACGTGCCCGGGCTGTGGCGCTCCTCCCAGCCGGCGGGCAGCAGCGCGGCGAGGTTCGGCGTGCGCCCGGCGGCGAGCTCCTCGACGGCGACGTCGTAGCGGAGCGTGTCGAGCACGATCAGCGCGAGATCGTGCGTGCCGACGATCGCGTTCATGTCGATCACGCCGCGAGCTCCGCCAGCCCGGCGAGCGAGGCCAGCGTGTGATCGGGCAGCGGCAGCGTGGCCGGCCACGCCTCGCGCGCGCGCCACGCGGTCGCCATCCCGAGCGCGGCGGCGGGCGCGATGTCGTTGACCGGATCGTCGCCGACGAACAGGTGGTCGCGCGCGGGTCTCCCGGACCACGCGATCGCGCGCTCGAAGATCGCGGCCGCGGGCTTGGCCTGGCCGACCTCGGCCGAGACGAACACCGCGTGGACGACGTCGGCGAGCCCGGTCCGCGCGAGCTTCGCGCGCTGCGCGACGCTGCTGCCGTTCGTGACGATCGCGACGCGGGTACGCGCGGCGAGCGCGGCGACGAGGTCGCGCACACCGGGCTCGGGCTCGACGCACGCGGCGAGCTCGGTGGGAAACCGCGCGGCGAGCGCGGCGACGGTGCCGCCGGTATGGGCGACCGCGTCGCGCGCGAACTCGACGCGCGAGCGACGACCGCGATCGTCCGCTGCGGCGAGCTCGGCGCCGCGCGCGTGCCGATCGCACCAGCGCCGGAACGCAGCGCCGCGATCGAACAGCGTGTCGTCGAGATCGAGCAGGATCACTCGCACGACCCGAAGTTGCCTCGACGGAGCGCGGCGCGCAAGCCGTCGCGGACGGCGGCCAGCGACGAAGTCGCCGGCGTCGTGCCTCGCGGCGGCGCGAGCGGTTCACCAACGATACAGTAGACGCGAGCACCGACGCGTATCGCGGCGATCATCCGAGGCGGATCGGCGGCGAGCTCGATAGACCGCGACCTCGCGGCCAACCATCCACCGGATCCGTGCGGGTCACTACTTAAGCCCGTAATCATCGCCGGGAGGCAAGTAGTGGGCGTAGCAGTTCGGTCACCCACGGACCTCGCGTGCGAGAGAATGGCACCGACAGGTGACTTGCATCACCGTAGATCAACACATCTTGGGTGATCGCCGGACAGCGTGTCGTCGTGCAAAACTGCGAGCGGAGGTCGATGAAGCGCGCACCTTCGTCGCGGGCGATCGTGTCGAGCCGCGCGTTTTCCTCAACAGGCCAGCGCTGGTCACAGCGTTCGGCATGCTCGAGGTTGTGCGCCAAGCACAGTGGGACGGATTCCGAACCCCGAGGCGTCTCGGCGAAGATGAGCACCATCGTTGACTTCGGTACACGACGAATCGCGTCGCGTATGCCGCGTTCCCACTGCTCGGGGTTGACCGCAAATACGTTCGACGTCGTATTGCTGAACACCACGATGTCCGGTGGGTTTGCCTTCAAGCTCGCGAACACGGTAAGGCGAGTACGGTCACATTCCTGCTTGTCGGTGGCGGAAAGCAACTCGATCGGAATAAGGAACGATGCGCAGTTGCCTGACCAATCGAGCTCGAGCTCCGCCCCGAGAGCGTTCACAGCAGCCTGGAATGCAGGTCCCCATTGCAGGGCGTGCGAGTCGCCGAAAAGCACGATTCGTTTGGACACTCCAGCCAATCCCACGACACACGGCGTGCCGCACTGTATGTAGGTGCGGTCGCGTGATGCCGCCAACGACGGGACGAGGTTCGCCGGTACGAAGTCGGTAGGGAGGATCATCGGCGCGAGGCGCTCCCCGGTTGCGGCGACGGTGCGGTCGGTGCTGAGCCGTGCGGTGCTTCCAAAGTTCTCGAAGATCACGGTTCCAAGCAAACCAGCGGAAACGAGAACCGCACCCAGCGCGAGCGAACGAGCGACGCTGGTGCGCAACTTGCGGGCGCGCCGGATCGGGTTCTCGATGAGGTGGTAGGTCACCACCGCGGCCGGTACCGACATCGCGAACACGAAGACGGTTCGGATTGGCCAGTTCGCGTACATCCATTTGATGTGTTCGATTCGCATGGCCACGACGGGCCAGTGCCATAGATAGAGCGAAAATGAATACCGGCCAACGAACTGCATCGGTCGCGAAGTGAGCAGCGAGAATCCCGAACCTTCGTTGGGTCGACCACATCCGGCGGCGATCACCAGCACGGCCCCTGCCGTCGGAAGCAGCGCCGCTTCTCCCGGGAAGGCCATCGACTTCGTGTAAAAGACCATCGCAGTGAGGATAGCGATCAGGCCGACGATCGAGAGTGCACTCTTGTTTCTGGAACGTAGAAAATCTAACCGGTCGCCAAAGGTAGCGAGTAACGCTCCGAGTCCGAGCTCCCAAGCGCGCGCGGGCAACAGGTAGAACGCGCGCACGGGATCGACGCGCACCCAGATCACGCTAGCGACGAACGACGCTGCGACGATCACTCCGATTCCGATCGTTGGCGTGCGACGGAGGCGCCCTCGAGTGAGCGCGGTAACCATGATGAAGAACAGGACCGGCCAGACCACATAGAACTGTTCCTCCAGCGACAGCGACCAGTACTGGAGGAGTGGGGACGGGGACGATCCGTCGGCGAAATAATTCGAAGCGTGTGCAGCGAATTGCACGTTCGAGTAGAACAGCGTCGTCGCGCGCGCATCGGAGACGAGATCGCTGTTCTCGATAGGATTCTGGAGCAAGGACGCGCCGAGCAAGGTAACGAGTAAGACCAATGTGGCCGCAGGGAGGATCCGGCGAACACGACGAGCGTAGAACTCGGTGAGAAATCTTCCGAACCCCGGCGTCGATTCTTGGACGTCCCGCGACATCATCTCGGTGATGAGGAATCCCGAGATGACATAGAACACGTCAACTCCGACGTACCCACCACGAAGCCACGGCACGCCGGTATGAAACATGACCACGCCGAGCACGGCGACGGCGCGAAGCCCTTCGATGTCCGCGCGAAAGCGCGTGGTCGGCATGATGGGCGGAGCGTACATGCCCGCGTCTTGATCGAATCCACGCGGATTGGCCAAATTTCCTTCGGCCTAAACGGCTTCGAGATAGAAGACGGATCTAACCCAGGTCGGTGGAGAACGGCATCGGCCACGGGTGTTGCGAAGGCGGATGCCGGCGCGAAGCTCGTCGGGACCAGGCACGAACCCGGGGCACGCCGCGCACAATTCGGCGTGCACCTCTGGCGTCATCGCGGGTGCGATCCTATCGTCTTCCATCGTGGGAGCCGTCGAGAATCGTGGGTTGCTCGAGAAGTTGGCCAAGGCTCCGAGCGACGTCGCGCTGCGACGCACGGTCGCCGAGGCGGTCGAGGCCGAGATCGCAGCCGGCGCCGATCGCGCCGAGGTCGATCGCGTGCTCGCACCGCTGGTCAACCTGACCGGTCACGATGACGACACCGGCCTGCCCTGCCTGTGCCGCGACTGCCTGCCGCGCGCCGGCACCGTCGCCGAGGCGGCCGACACCAAGTTCCATCGCTCGTTCGTGATCGACGGCTCGCGCGTGCTCCACTTCTGGTTGCTCGCGGACCAGCACGGCAAGCGCGACAGCGTGCGCGGTGAGGTGCGAGCGCGCCTCGAAGAGCGCCTCGGAAAGCGAGCCGGTCGATGACGATGCCCGCCGATCTCCGCGACCTCGTCGCGCTCGAGGCCCGCGTGCAGATCCGCGCGATCCGCACGCTCCCCGCCGATCCCGCGCTCGGCTTCGCGCTGCGGCGTCTGCTGTTCTCCGACGAGCACGCCGAGGTCCGCGCGGCCGCCGCGATCCGGCTCGGCATGTTCGACGTCGCTGGCCCGTGGCTGCTCGACGCGATCGGCGACCGCGCCCCGCTCGTCCGCGACGCGGTGATCCGGGGCCTCGCGCGCACCGGGACCGCGACCGCGATCGACGCCCTCGCTGACCGGATCGCGAACGATCGCGTCTGGTGGGTCCGCCGCGCCGCGATCTACGCGCTCGCCGCGATCGCGCCCTCGGAGATCGCGACGTTCAAGCTCGCGCTCGACGATCCGTTCTGGCGCGTGCGCCACGCGGCCGTCAAGGTGCTCGCGGTGCTCGGCGCGCGCGACACCGACGTGCGCGACGAGGTCGTCGCGTCGCCGCCGTCGGCGTCGCTGACATTCCTGCGCGCGACCTGGGGCCCGGTCGGCATCGAGGCGCCGGATCGCGCGACCAGCACGACGAGCCTCCTGCCCGCGGCGCTGCTCGACGCCGATCCGGCCGTCGTCACCGCGCGCCTCGCCGCCGACCCGCACGTCGCGAACCTCGCGCTCGTCGAGCTGCTCTGCGATCCGCACCTGCCGCTGCGCTCGCTCGCCTGCGATCGGCTCGCCGAAGCCGGCGATCCGGCCGCGCTGATCGCCGCGCTCGACTGGCTCGACGCGTTCCAGATCCCGCACGTCGCCGACACGGTCGAGATGCTGCTCGACGGGCTCGGCGATCGCGCCGTCCCGATCGCCGAGCACGCGCTCGCGCGCACCGATCGGCCCGGTGCGGGTCGCTGGGCGATCGGCTGGGTCGTCGCCACCGACTTCGAGCCGCTGTTCGAGGCCGCACTCGACCGCGCTCGCCGCGATCGCGCGCTGCGCGGCGGCGTCGTGTCACTCGCCGAGGTCGACGAGCTCGCCGCGTGGGCCGCCGAAGACGACCGCGGCGCGCTGACCGAGCTGATCGCCGTCGAGCTCCACGCCCGGCGCACGGCCGACGACACGCTGCTCGCGTTGCTCGACGATGCCCCGCGCGTCCGCGCGCTCCAGCTCGACGCACTCGGCAGGGCCGAGTCGTGGGACGCGCTGCACGCCGCGCTCGGCGACGCGCACCACGGGTCTCGCGCGGTGGCGACGCGCCACCTGGTCCACGCCAGGCAGATCGACGGTCTCGCGCAGCTCGCGGATCCGGATCCCGCGGTGCGCGAGGCCGCGCTGACCGCCGAGACCGCGGCCGCGCTCGTCGGCGATCGCGATCCGTTCGTCGCACGCGCCGCGATCGAGCGCCTGGTGACCGCCCACGCCCACGCGCACGTCGTGCCACCGGCGGCGATCGCCGCGGCGGTCCGCGCGCTCGCCGATCGCGACCCGGAGCTGCGCGCCCGCGCGTGTCGGCTCGCGATCCACGATCGCGCCCCCGCGACGCTGATCCGGCTGTGCGAGCTCGCCGCCGATCGCAGCGCCGGCGTTCGCGCCGGCGTGCTCGACGCGTTCGAGCACGGCCCCGACGTCGCGAACCGGCTGCGCGCGCTGGTCGCCGCACCGCTCCCCGATCTCGCCCGCGCGATGGCGTACGCCTACCTGCTGCGCGACCTCGACCCAACCGCCGGCGAGCTCGCCCACGCCGCGCTCGCCGACACCACGTTCGGCGCACACACGATCGCGCTCCTGCACGCGGTCGCCGAGCTCCACGGGCTGGTCGCACCGCGGCCGATCACCGTCGAGGTGATCGACATGCCCGAGGTGATCGAGCCGATCGCGACCCCGGCGACCGTCGCGCGGCGCGCGTTCGGCCGCACCGGCTTCGCGGTCGCCCCGCTCGCGATCTCGGGCGCGTTCGATCTCCAGCCGTCGACGCTGCGCCTCGCGACCGACGCCGGCGCCGACCTGTTCTTCTGGGAGCCCGCGTATCACGGCCTCACCCGGTTCCTGCGCACGCACGCCGCCCCGCGCGTGCTCGCCGGCAGCTATCACGCCGAGCCCGAGATGATCGAGGCCGACATCGATCGCGCGCTGCGCCAGCTCGGGCGCGAGACGCTGGACGGCTTCCTGCTGTTCTGGTCGCGCTCGGCCGCGCGCATCGATCCCGAAGCGTACGAGGCGCTCGCGCGGATCAAGCGCAGCGGTAAGGTCCGCGCGATCGGGTTCTCGACGCATCACCGCGGCCTCGCGCGCACCGCCATCGAGACCTCGCCGTGGGATGTCGTCATGATCCGCCACAGCGCGGCCCATCCCGGCATCGAGACCGAGCTGCTGCCGGTCGCGCGCGAGCGTGGCACCGCGGTCGTGACGTTCAGCGCGCTGTGCTACGGCCGCATGCTCGCGGGCGACGGCGCGCCGACCGCGGCCGAGTGCTATCGCTACTCGCTGTCGCAGCCCGGCGTCGTCGCGTGCATCTCGGCCCCGCGCCGCGATGACGAGCTGATCGAGAACCTCGCCGCGCTGCGCGAGCCGCTGCTGTCGGCGCAGCGGATCGCCGAGCTGCGCGCGCACGGCGTCGGCGTGCGCGCCGAGAACCAGCGGTTCAACGCGCTGCTGCGCCAGCCGACGCGCGACGCCGCCGCGGCCGCCCGCGAGATGCTCGCCGCCGAGTTGCCACCCGATCACGTCGTCGAGGATCGGCCGCTGCCGCGCGCCGGCACCTCGCGCGGCGCGCGCACCACCCTCGGGACCGCGCGCCGCGCACGGAAGGCCAAGTAGATGCTGACCCTCGTCGAGCTGCTCGCCGAAGTGAAGACGATCTGCGAGTCGAGCGATCCGAAGAAGATCGCGAACCTGGTCGCGCTGTTCGCCGATCCGAAGCTGCCGGCCGAGTACCAGGTCGCGCGCCACTACGCCGGCCGCCGGCTCCAGAAGGAGCTCGAGGATCAGCTGACCGACATCGACGGCACGCGGCGGCGAGCGGCGATCGACGCGATCGGCAAGGTGATGCCGGCGAGCATCGCGGGCAACCTGCTCCGCCGCGTGGTCCGCGATCCCGATCCGCGCGTGCGCGGTGCCGCGAAGGACACGATCGTCGAGCTTCGGCTCGGCTCCGCCCGGCCGCCCGCGCTGCACTACCGCAACCCGATGGGTCGCGGCGACGCGGCGAGCTGGGCGTTCGGCATCTTCGCGACCAACTGGGTCGACGGACGCAAGCCGAAGAAGCCGACCAAGGTCAACGCGCTCGCCGCCTACAAGCTGCCGCGGCTCGCCGATCAGGCCGCGGTCGCCAAGCTCGCCGGCGTCCCGCTCGACGAGCTGCGCTCGCTGATGCGGCCGGGCACCGGCAAGGGCTCGGCGTACATCGAGTTCGACATCCCGAAGGCCAAGGGTGGCTCGCGCCGGATCGCCGCGCCGCGCGACCCGCTCCGCAAGGCGCAGCGCAAGATCCTCGACGAGATCCTCGGCAAGGTGCCGATGCACGACGCGTGTCACGGCTTCGTCGCGAAGCGCTCGACCGTCACCAACGCCAAGCCGCACGTCGGCGCCGCGATCGTCGTGAAGCTCGACATCCGCGACTTCTTCCCGACGGTGCACTACCGGCGGGTCGTCGGCTTGTTCCAGCACCTCGGCTACGGCGACGACGTCGCCAAGACGCTCGCCGGCTTGACGACGTATCGGCCCAAGCTCGGCAAGGTGATCGTGTGGCCCGGCGTGTTGCCGCAGGGTGCGCCGACCTCGCCAGCGCTCGCGAACCTCGCGTGTCGCCGGCTCGACAAGCGCCTCGATCGCCTCGCCGCGAAGTACGACGCGACCTACACGCGCTATGCCGACGACCTCACGTTCTCGTTCGCCAAGCAGCCCGACGTCGCGCTCGGTCGCTTCCTGTGGTGGGTCGACGGCATCTGCCAGCAGGAGGGCTTCAACGAGCGGCCCGACAAGCGGCGCATCCTGCGCAACAAGCACCAGCAGCGGGTGACCGGCATCGTGGTCAACGCCGGGATCCACGTGCCGCGCGTCGACAAGAAGCGGTTCCGCGCGATCCTGCACAACTGCAAGAAGCACGGCGTCGCCTCGCAGGCGCGCGGGCGCGACGACTTCGCCGCCTACCTGCGCGGCTATGCGGCGTACGTCAAGATGGTCGATCCGGTGCTCGGCGCGAAGCTGGTCGCGCAGGTCGAGGAGGTCCTCCGTGGCTGATCTGATGGCGATCGTCAGCAAGGCGGTGTTCGAGAAGGACGCCGGCAAAGATCCCAAGGTCGGGACCGCGCTCGGCATGGAGCGCTACATCAGCGCGAACAAGAACCTCGAGCCGCTGTCCGACAACGGGCGGCTCTATCTCGTCACGGTCCGGCCACCGGACGAGAAGCTCTGGCTCGTCGCGGTGCTCGAGAAGCCGAAGTTCGACGGCAAGCAGTGGAAGGCCAAGGCCTCGACCACGCCGATCACCGACATCTCGAAGCTGCGCAGCAAGCTCAAGTTCGAGTCTGGCAAGGGCATCACCGCCGCGGCCGGCGCGCTCGGCATGTCGCTGCAGACGCCCCGCGCGCTCACCGCGGCCGACACCAAGCTGCTCGACGCCGCCGTCGGCAGCGCGCCCGCGGCCAAGCCGGCCAAGCCCGGCAAGGACAGCTCGCCCGGCATCAAGCCCGCCCCGTCCGGCGTCGCGCCCGAGGGCGCTCAGAAGTCCGCGCTGCTCGCCACGATCCTCGGCGACCCCGACAACGTCGACGCGCGCCGGGTCTACGCCGACATCCTGACCACGCACAACGATCGGCGCGGCGAGTTCATCCTGCTCGAGCTCGCACTGCTCGGCCGGCTGTCGATCCGCAAGCGCGGCGAGCTCGCGAAGCGCCGCGACGAGCTCTACAAGCAGTACGCGAAGACCTGGTTCGGGTACAAGGGACAGTTCGCGGTGCGCGGCGGCTTCATCTACTCGTATCGCACGAACCCCAAGGGGCTCGGCATCACGACCGCGAAGCTGTTCGAGACCGAGCCGGTCACGAACCTCCAGCTCCAGGTCGGCGCCGACGACGCCGCGCAGCTCGGCAAGTCGCTGTGGCCGCGCGCGATGCAACTGCTCTCGCTGACCGGACGGATCAAGGACGAGGCGTTCGCCACGCTCGTCGCGCTGCCGGAGCTCCAGGGCCTGCGCTCGCTCAACGCGACCCACAACGGCCTCACGAAGGTCGGCGTCAAGGCGCTGGTCGGGCACCTGCCCGCGCTGCAGTCGCTCGCGCTGACCGCGAACTCGATCGGCGACGATGCGATCAGCTCGCTCGTGCAGTGGAAGGGGCTCGCGAGCCTCGACACGCTCTACCTGTCGAAGTGCGGGCTCACGGTCGATGGCGTCGCACGGCTGCTCGCGAAGCCACTCCCCAAGCTCGAGACGCTCGCGCTGCGCGGGAACGACTTCGATGACGACATCGCCGCCACGATCGTCAAGCTGGCCAAGTCGGTGCCGAACCTGCGGCTGCTCGAGCTCAACAACACCGAGGTCAGCGATGCCGGCCTGAAGAAGCTCGGCGCGGCGCTGCCGAACCTCGTTCGCCTCGACGCCCGCAACACCTCGGCCAGGGCCGTCGCCGACACGCGCGTCAGGCTGTGATCGCGGCGCGCGTCTTCAGCAGGAACTCGCGCACGAACGTCCGCAGCCGGTCCGGGCCGAATGGCTTCTCGAGGCACGGGTTCGACACCGACGCGAGGAACTCCTTGCCGCGCGTCGTGAACGCCCCGCCGGTGACGAACACGAACTTCGACGCGCTGCTCGGCGCGACCTCGAGCACGCGCTCGTAGATGTCGATGCCGGTGAGTCCCGGCATGATGAGGTCGCACAGCACGAGGTCGAGGTCGGTGCGTCGGGTCACCAGCTCGAGCGCGGCGTGCGGATTCGAGAAGGCATGGACCTCGTGCTCGCGCGACAGCACGCGCGTCAGCGAGCTGAGCAGCAGCGGCTCGTCATCGACGAGGACGATCTGGCCGCGCGGGGTCGCGAGCGCGGCGTCGGCAACGGTCGGGCGCCCGGCCGCGGGGAGCTCGATGCGAAACAGCGTGCCGCCGGCGTAGCCGGCCTCGACCGCGATCGTGCCGCCCATCGCCTTGACGATCCCGTGTGACACCGCGAGCTCGAGGCCGGTGCCGCGGAAGAACGGCTCGAACAGGCGAGCGCGGATCTCGGGATCCGGGGTGGTGCCGTTGTGCGACAGCTCGACGACGACGCGGTCACCCTCGTGGCGCGTCGCGATCCGCAGCTCGTTGCCGGCCCGGCGTTCGTCGAGCGAGCCCGCCAGGTTGGCGAGCAGGTTCGCGAACACCTGCCCGAGCCGCGCCTCGGCAGCGAGCACCGGCGGCACCGGCGCGAGCTCGCGGATCAGCCGCGCGCGTCCCTTCATCTGATGCTCGGCGACGCGGAGCGCCCACTCGATCGCGTCGGCGACCTCGACCGGGCGTGGGCCATCCTCCTGCGGGCGCGAGAACGTGCGCAGGTCGCCGACGATCTTGGTCGCCCGATCGGCGCTCTGGCAGACGTCGGAGAGCATCGCGCGAAGGTCGGCCATGCGCGCGCGAAGCTCGGCGGGTGAGAGCGTCGAGGCGTCGCGGTCGAGGTCGTCGAGCTCCTGCGCGGCGAGCGCGCCGTTCGCCACGATCACTGCGAGCGGGTTGTTGATCTCGTCGGCCACGCCTGCGGCCATCGTGCCGAGCGAGCTCATCCGATCGGCGAGCACGAGCTGCTGCTGGACCTCGGTCTGCGTGGTGATGTCGCGAAACACACGCACGACGCCGAGCACCTTGCCGTCGCGGTCGACGATCGGCGTCGCGGTGCCGTCGACCGTGCCCGGGTCGACCGTGCGGATCAGGTCGTCGACATCGGTGCCGATCACGTGCTCGGCGCGGCGCGCGACGAGCTGCTCGGCGATTTCGTTCATGAACGTGATCGAGCCGTTCGGATCGGTCGCGATCACCGCGTCGCCCATCGAGCGCAGCGTCGTCGAGTAGAAGTGTTCGCGCTCGCGCAGCCGGCGATCCATCTCGTGGCGATGCAGCGCGATCTCGAGGGTCGAGCGGAGCTCCTCGGGCTTGACGGGCTTGATGAGGTAGCCGTGCGGGCTGGTCGCCTTGGCGCGCGCCACGGTGGCGTCGTCGGCATAGGCGCTCAGGTAGACGACCGGGATGTCGAAGTCGCGCCGCAGGATCGCCGCGGTCTCGATGCCGTCGCGCTCGCCCTTGATCCGGATGTCCATGAGGACGAGATCGGGGCAGCTCTCGGAAGCGATCCGGATCGCGTCGTCCGAGGTCGCCGCGGTCGCCGGGACCCGGTAGCCGAAACCCGTGAGGAGCTGTTGCAGGTCCTTGGCGACGATCCGTTCGTCCTCCACCACCAGAATCGTCCGCGAGACCCCATCCATCGAAGCCATTAGACCATGACTCTGGCATGCTCGCCGCAGTGTCGATCGATCGGGGCGACTCACACATCGAGAGCGCGGGAACCTGGAACCGGGCGTGTAGGCACATCGCGGTGTTTCTGTGGTGGGCCGCCGAACGCGGCCTCGCCGCCAAGCGGATCGACGCGAAGAAGATCGCGAAGGATCCGATCAAGTACTTCATGTCGGAGTGCGACGCGAAGTTGTGGGACGAGGACCTCAACGACGACGGCAACGCGTTCGCCGCCGCACGCTACGACACCTATCTGCGGCAGATCGATCAGCGGGGGACCGCGCTCGGCTTCGACGGCTATCGCTTCAAGCTCGACGCGAAGACCAACAGCTACTTCTTCGGGGTGCTCGATGGCCTCCACGCCGAGTGGCACGAGGTCCACGCGCCGAAGAAGAAGAAGAAGCCCGCGAGCCGCGCGAAGCCGAAGAAGAAGAAGAAGGCGTGACGCTCGCGACGCTGCGCGCCGAGCTGATCGAGCGCAACGTCGACAACGTCGCGCGAACGCAGAGCTACCTGGAGCTCTACGCGTGGACCCGCGAGCATGGCGTCGAGCTGCCGTGGCTGTTCATGGCGCACCTGGTGTCGCGCAACGCCGGCTATCTGATGACCGATCTCGCGCGGCGGATCGCGGCGATGCGGGGCGCCGAAGGGCACGACAATGATCCGACGATGACGGGCGCGATGGAGAACCTGTTCGTCCTGCTCGAGCGCGCGAACTTCCTGATCTTCTGGGATGCCTGGCACCATGTCGGCGCCGTGCTCGCCGGCGAGCTCGACACCCTCGCCTCGCCGCGCACGCCGCGCTTCATGATCGACGCGTGGCAGCGCCACCACACCGCACCCGACGAGCGCACGCTGGTGCTCGACCTCGTGCACAACGAGCAGCACCTGATCGAGCACCGCGCCGTCCACCATCCCGAGCTCGGCGCCGGCCTGCGCCTGATGTTCCTGATCGAGGCGAGCGGCAAGGATCGCCCGCTCGTGTTCCCGGCCGCAGACGCGCCCGACATCCGCGCGCGCCGGTTCGCCGAGGTCGACCAGCGGATCGCGGTCGGTCGCCGGATCTTCGACGAGGTGCTCGCGGACCGTGCGCGGCGCGACGCGATGTTCGCGTGGGCGATGGCGCACCCGCACACGGGCTCGCGCGGGATCTACGGCGGCCCCGACGGCCCCGGCGTCCGCGACGTGTGGCCGGTCGAGCGCGTGCGCGCGATGTGGCACGACATCCACGCCGACCCCGCGCCCGATCCGCGCTACTGCTGATTGCGCAGTTCGCGCACGCGCGGTGCACAAGTTGGCATTGTGCGCCGCCGCAGATCTGGCAACTCTGCCGGCATGCGCTGGCTCACCGCTCTCCCGATCGTCCTCGTCGCGTGTGGTCCCACCAAGGCTCGCCCCGATGGCGGTTCTGGCAGTCACGGCGACGCGCCGGCGTCGACGATCGACGCCGACCCGACACCGTTCGTCGACGCGTCGTGCGGCGCGCAGATGGCGAACATCGGCGTCGTCAACCTCGGCGATCCGCCGGACCTGCTGGTCGTCCTCGATCGCTCGGGCTCGATGAGCAGTCCGCCCGAGGTGTTCCCGCCGGTGTTCACATCGAAGTGGGCGATCATGAAGTCGGCGCTCACCACGGTGTCGACCGCGAAGGACATGCAGATCAAGTTCGGCTTGCTCGAGTTCCCGAGCGACGACAACTGCGCGGTCGACGCGGTCGCCGAGGTCCCGGTCGCGCTCGGCGCGCACATCGGGATCGGCAGCTACTTCCAGGGCCACTCGCCGAACGGCAACACGCCGGCGCACCTCGCGCTCGACGCCGCGCTCACCTACTTCGCCGGCATCCCGGTGAACCCGGCGGGTCGCTACGTGCTGTTCGCGACCGACGGCCTGCCGAACTGCGCGGGCGGCGATCCGAACACGGCGTCGAACGCCGAGACGGTCGCCGCGGTGACCGCGCTGTTCAACAGCGGCATCAAGACGTTCGTGCTCGGCTTCGGTTCGTTCGCGAACCCGACCGTGTTGAACGACGCCGCGACCGCCGGGGGCGAGGCCCGCAGCGGCACCACGAAGTTCTACGAGGCGAACAGCGCGAGCGATCTCGACGCCGCGCTCGCGACGATCGCGGGTGGCATCATCGTGCCGACGTGCTCGTTCGCGCTCGCGAGCCTGCCGCCGGTTCCGGATGCGGTGACCGTGACGATCAACGGCGTCGCGGTGCCGCGCTCGACGATGCACACCGACGGCTGGGACTACTCGCCGAACGCCAGCACGATCACGTTCTTCGGGTCGTACTGCACGGAGATCCAGGGTGGCGCGAGCTCCGCCGTCAACTTCGCCTACGGCTGCCCCGGTCCCGTCATCAATTGATCGTGCAATCGGTGAGGTAGCTGACCGGCGCGGCCGATGTAGGAGTTGGCCTCCCTAGTATCCCAGGCCTACCCGTCGCAAGATCGGCGGTGGTGGAGGAGCCGCGCCGCAAGATCAAGGCGATGCGCATCGCGACGCGATGCACGACGGTCGACGAGTTCGTCGCCGGCTTCCAGCCCTACTGCGACGGCTCCACCTGCTTCATCCCGACGCTCGGCATGCGCCCGATCGGGCTCGAGACCGCGTTCGCGATCCAGCTCGCCGACGGCACGCCGATGCTGCGCGGCCTGTGCGTGGTCCAGGATGCGTGGGAGACCGCCGACAATCCGTTCAAGCGGCCCGGCCTGCGCGTGAAGTTCGTGCGGCTGACGCCCGACAGCAACGAGATGTTGCTGACCCTGCGCAGGCCGCTGGTGATCGTGATCCCGCCGAGCCCCGACGAGTTCGAGACGCCGACCTCGGTCGAGAACGTCGCGCCGACGCCACCACCGACACCGCCGCGCGTCGAGATCCGCACGCCGGGCTCGCCGTACATCCTGCCGGCGAACCCGCTGACCGCGCTCAGCGACGAGTCCCTCGGCGCGTTCGTCGACTGCATGCTCTACGAGGAGGCGCAGGACTCGGTCGCCGAGCCCGATCAGTGGGGTGATGTCACGGCACCCGACGCGCCGCTGATCGTGCCGCCGGCACCATCGGCCCCGACGGCGATCGCGCAGATCCTCGCCGGGGTCGCGCCGGTGCGCCCCGACACCCCACCGCCGCTGCCGCCGACCCCGACGCCACCGGCCGCGACGCCGATGGTGCCGATGTCGCCATCGCTGCCACCACCGCTGCCTCCGCCGCGACCGCTGCCGATGGCGCGACCGATCACGATCGACCACGAGAACCTGGTGTCGCTCGACGAGCCATCGCCGGCCCGCCGCTGGGGCGTGATCGCGGGGATCGCGGTCGCGACGCTCGCGGTCATGGCGCTGGTGTGGCTGGTCGCGTTTCGCACCTCGAGCACCACGCAGGCGAGCACGCCACCGACACCACCGGCGCCAGCGCCGATCGCGCCGCCGGCACCCGCGCCGACCCCGGTGACGCCGGAAGCGAGGGTCGTGTTGCCGCCGCCCGCGACGACGGTGACGCCGAAGCCGCGCGAGGAGCCCGATCTGCCGATGGCGGGCTCGGGGCCGTGCCGGATCTCGGTCGCGAGCACGCCGGCCGGCGCGATGGTGACGATCGATGGCGACGTGATGGGGCCGACGCCGATCGTGGTCGCCGGACCGTGCCGAGCGCGCAAGCTCGAGCTCGCGCATCCGCGCTACGAGAAGCTCGCGCGGGTCGTCACGCCGACCGCGGCCGAGCCGCTCGTGGTCGAGCTCAACCTGCAGCGACCGACGCACACGCTGCGGCTGACGTCGACGCCAAGCGGCGCGACGGTCTCGATCAACGGCCGGCGCGCCGGCACCACGCCGACGGCGATCTCGGTGATGGGGTTCTCGTCGGTCACGCTCACCGTCGAGAAGCCCGGTTACAAGGTCGCGACCAAGCGGATCTACAGCCAACGTCCCGACGAGACGATGGCCTTCCCACTCGACCGCAAGTAACCTTCACGCATGGACTTCGTCTTCATGCTCACGCGCTCCGACCAGACGGTCCCCGACTGTCTCGAGGTGCTCGAGGAGATCCGCCCGATCGGCCTTCGCCACATCGGGTTCAAGGATGTCGGCGTGCCGGCCGAGACGCTGCGCGCGCTGGTCACCGGGATCCGCGCGCAGGGCGCGACGACGTACATGGAGGTCGTGAGCACGTCGCGCGAGGCGTGCCTCAACTCGGCGCGGATCGCGCGCGACATCGGCGTCGAGCGGCTGCTCGGGGGCACGCAGGTCGACGAGGTGCTCGAGATCCTGCGCGGCAGCGCGACGACATATCACCCGTTCCCCGGCCGACCCCACAGCCATCCGACGCGCCTCGGGGGATCGCCCGCCGAAGTCGAGGCCGATTGCCATCGGTTCGCGGATGCCGGATGTGCCGGCGTCGACCTGCTCGCGTACCGCGCGACCGAGGCCGATCCGCTCGACCTCGTGCGCGCCGCGCGCCGCGGCACGCCGGGCTACCTGCTCGTCGCCGGAAGCGTGTCGACCCCGGCGCAGATCCACGCGCTCGCGGCCGCCGGCGCCGATGCGTTCACGATCGGCTCCGCCGCGTTCGACGGCTCGTTCTCGCCCGATCTGGGCTCGCTGCGTTCGCGGTTGCGGGCGATCCTCGATGCCTGCAGCTGATCCGATCGCGCTGCTCCTCGCCGGCCGCTATCCGGATCCCGAGACCGGCGAGCTGCTCGCGTGCGAGTCGCGCGCGATCGCGATCGAGGACTCGCTCGTCGGGCGCGAGGTCGAGCTGGTCGCGAGCGTCGGGGTCGGGCCGCGCCTCGCGGTGATCTCGGATGTCGACACGTTCGCCGCGCTCGGCGATCGCGTCGAGCGCGCGCTCGCCGCGCGCTACACCGTCCAGCACGTGATGTTGCCGCGGCATCCACACGCCGACGTCGAGACGATCGCGAAGCTGCTCGATCTCGTCGAGCCCGGCGCCGACGCGATCGTCGCCGTCGGTTCGGGCACGCTCAACGACCTCGCGAAGATGGTGGCGCTGCAGCGCGACGTGCCGCAACTCGTGTTCGCGACCGCGCCGTCGATGAACGGCTACACCTCGGTGAGCGCGTCGATCACCGAGGGCGGATTCAAGCGCTCGGTGCGCGCGCGCACGCCGGTCGGCGTGTTCCTCGATCTCTCGGTGCTCGCCGCCGCGCCGGTGCGGCTGATCCGCGCCGGGCTCGGCGATAGCGTGTGTCGGCCGACCGCGCAGGCCGACTGGTTGCTCGCACACCTGTTGCTCGATCGACCGTATCGCGAGGTGCCGTTCGCGTTGCTCGCCGCCGACGAGGCGGTGCTGTTCGCCGAGGCCGGCGGGCTGGTGCGCGGCGACCTCGGCGCGATCCGCGCGCTCGCCCGCACGCTCGTGCTGTCGGGCTTCGGGATGACCGCGTGCGGCGGCAGCTTCCCGGCGAGCCAGGGCGAGCACATGATCGGGCACTACCTCGAGATGATGCGGCCCGCCGAGGTCCCCGAGGCCTTTCACGGCGAACAGATCGGCGTCACCGCGGTGGCGATGGCCCGGATCCAGGAAGAAGTGCTCGCGCGCGAGACGCCGCCGGTGATGAGACCGACGACGCTCACGCGCGAGGAGGTGATCGCGCATTTCGGACCCGCGATCGGCGAACCGGCGTGGCGCGACTTCGCGACCAAGGTCCTCGACCCCGATCGCGCCGCCGCCCTCACCGCCCGGCTCGCCGCGTCGTGGCCCGCGATGCGCGCGCGGATCGGCGCCGTCACGACGACGGCTGCCAAGATCGCGTCGATCCTGACCGCCGCCGGCGCACCGGCGACGCCCGCCGAGCTCGGCTATCCCGACGCGCTGGTCGACGCCGCGATCGCGCACGCCCGCGAGATCCGCGATCGCTACACGTTCCTCGACTTCGTCGGGGACAGTTGATCTCAGGCGACCGCGACGCCCGCGAGCGCCCACGAGCCCGGCAGCCGGGTCACGTGCCGCTGCGACGTGCGTGCCAGGAGCGCCGCGCCGATCTGAGACTGCTCGTCGTAGTGCGCGAGCACCGCGAGCAGTCTCGCATCGGTCACGCGCGCCTCCGCGATCGCCGCACGCGCGGGCCGGAGCTGTTCGCACAGCTTCAGCGCGAGCGCGAGGTTCACGAAGCACGTCGCACCGGAGAACACGTGGCCGACCTGCGCCGCATCGCCGGCGATCACGACCGGCGCGCGTCCGTCACCGCCGGCGAACCGGCGAGAGACCGACGCGACCGACGTCGCGAACACCTGCGGCTCGACGAGGAACCCCGCGCCCCCGAGGCCGTGCGCGCGCGCCGCCGCGGCGAAGCCCTCGAACAGGGCCTCGTCCGTCGCCGGCGCGCCGTCCTCGCCGACGGTATCGACGAGCAACGCGGTTCCCGCGTCGTTCTCGTCGGCCGTCTGCAAGAACGTCGAGCGCGCGACGAGCGTGTCGCCGACCGGCTGCTCCGCGCGGACCCAGCGACCGTGGTCGCCGCTGACCGCGAACAGCGCGCCGATCATCCGGCGATCCGCCACGGTCACGTCGAGCCCGCACTTCGCGGACGCGATCAGGCTCCGTGCGGCACCGGTCGCGATGATCGCGATCGTCGCCGTCGTGGTCTGGCCATCCGTGCACGCCAGCGACACCGCGGTCGCGTGACGGCGCAGCCGGGCGACATCGCAGCCATAGGCCACGACGGCACCCGCCCGCCGCGCACGCTCGAGCAGCGCCTGCTGCAGCCGACCGATCGGCACGAGTGCCACCGGCGGCTGCGACGCGAGCGTCCACAGATCGGTCGTGCGCAGCGGCGCGACCTCGGACGCACGCACCTCGCCGCGCAGGGTCTGGCCGAGCGCGACGTCACGCTCGACCCGCGTCGCTAGACGCGTGACGAGGCGCGGGTCGTCGAGCTCGACGCCGAGCTGCGCGAGGTGTGCGAGATCGCCGGCGCGCGCGACGAGCAGCTGCGGCCGCATCCGTGGGTCATCCGCGAGCGGCGGCCGCCGATCGACGACGAGCGTGGCGAGCCCGAGGCGCGACAGCTCGATCGCGATCGCGAGTCCGACCGGACCCGCGCCGACGATGACGGCGTCGTAGCGCTTCGCCAACTCCAGCATACGCCGGCGTCCCCTTCTGGCTGGGTGGAGGTTTTCGGCACGGGTGTAGACATGTATACGGCTGCCTTTCTTTCATCGATCACCCCGCGAGACCGTGAGGCCGCGAGCGATCGAGGAGCCATCATTCTGGCCAATCGCGACGCGAACGCAAGCTCAGATTTCTGAGTCGCGCCACGGCACCTCGAGCGTCGTCGCGTTCGGGAACCGGGCGAGCGCGGCGTTCAGGGTCGCGCGATCCTCGTGACGCAGGACCTTCCGGGTGCCCTCGATCCGGATCTCGCGGATCGGCGTCGGCGCGATTCGCGCGAGCATCGTCTCGAGCGAGCTCGCCCACCGCCAGGCGTTCGGCGCGCTGCCGTGGTGCCGCGCGATCACGCGGGTGAACAGGCCCGACCCGGGATCGCGGATGACCCGGACGCGCCAGCCGACCTGCGTGCGGCCCCGCGCGTCGGACACCAGCACGAGCTCGCGCAACCGCGGCCCGCGACCGACGAGTGCCGCGGCGACCTCGCGCGCGTAGCGGTCGGCCACGATCTCGAGCGCCTCGAGGTGATCGATCGCCGGGCTGGTACGCGCGAGCTCGACGAGATCGGCACCGGTGCGCGCGAACTGGGCCGAGCGCACGCCGGCGAGCGCCGGGTGGCCGACCAGCGTCAGCACGAGGTCGCCCGAGCTCCAGCCCGCGCCGAGGTGCCGCACGAGGCGCCACGCCGGATCGTCGAACGCGCTCGGCGGCACACCCTCGAGCACGCCGCCCGCGAAGAATCCGTCGACGAAGCGGCGCCCGATCTGGGCGAAGTGAGCTCCGAGCGCGCCAGCCCAGCGCTCGCCGTGCTCCGCGACGAGCGCGAGGATCCGGCGTTCGCTGGCCGGCGTCGTCCCCGCGAGCGCGAGCCCGATCAGCTCGCCTTGCGGATCGCCGCGACCCGCGAGCCAGTCGCCGTACACCGCCTTGACGTCGCGGTTGTCGGGCTCCGCGTAGATCGCGGCGAGGAGCTCGTGAACGCTCACTTTCTCGCGACGTAGAGGATCGAGTCGTCGAGCGAGTCCGCCGCGATCCGCGCGCCGCTCAGGTCGAATGCGATCACCCCGGTGAAGCCGGCGCGCGCGAGCTGCGCGCGCTGATGCTCGAGATCGATCAGGTACAGCATCACGCCGTAGTGATGGCTCGCGCCGTTGACGATCGCGTAGTCGCGCGTCGCCGTCTCGTGCCGCAGGTTGCGCCAGCGGTTGCCGACGCGCATCGCGGTCTCGCGCGCGAACCGCGCCGCGCGCACCGCCGAGCGCAGCGGATTGGTCGCGAGCTCGAGCGCCGGGAACGCGAACAGCTCGTGGTGCACCGCCGCGCGGCGGTTGTGATTCGAGAACACGAACGCGCCACCCGGGCGCAATACGCGGCGCACGCTGTCGAGGATCCGCAGGCGATCGGAGTGGGCGACCATGCCGATGCCGTTGCAGCTGAACAGGACGAGCGCGAAGTGATCGGCCGGATAGCGCGACAGGTCGCACGCGTCGGCGTGGTCGATCGCGACGCCGGGATACTTCGCGCGCGCCGCCGCGACCATCGCCTCGGAGTAGTCGATCCCGAGGTAGTCGTGGCTGAGCGCGCGCAGCGGCTCGATCGTGCGGCCGCCGCCGACGCCGAGGTCCATCACCGGGCGACCGCGCACCTCGTCGGCGAGCTCGGCCAGCGCGGCGCGCTCGGGCGGCGACAGCTCGGTCGCGGCGGCGTACTGGGCGACCGCATCGCGCCGCCCCATCGCGAGCTGGTTGACGTGGTCGATGGCGCCCATGATCGCGTCAGCATACAGTCATTCTCGTGTGGCGCGTGCCCGACGACGAACGACGCTGGGGCGCGGCGCCACCGTTCCCGCACGTCGTCGTCGACGACGTGCTCGAGCCCGCCGCGCTCGCCGCGCTGTTCGAGATCCTCGAGGACGAACCGGTCGAGCGCTACGTCGCCGACCTCTACGCGTTCGACGCGACCGCGCCGGTACCGACGACCGCGGCGTTCGCGGCGATGCGCGACGACTTCGCGGGGACGTTTGCCCCGTGGGCGTCGCGCGTCACGGGCAAGTCCGTCCGCGGCGTCGACCTGCGCGCCTACGCGTATCGGCCCGGCGACTACCTGTTGCCGCACGCCGACCACCAGGACGGCCTCGACCGCCAGCTCGCGTTCGCCTACTACCTGCCATCGCCCGAACCGCCGACCGGCGGTGAGCTCGAGCTCTACGCGTGTCGCCTCGACGCGAGCGGTGCGATCGTCGAGACCACGTCGGCCGCGCTGATCGACGCGCGCCCCAACCGGCTCGTCGTGTTCGATGTCAGTACGATCTCACTGCACCAGGTGCGCGAGGTGCTCGCCGGGACCCGGCTCTCGCTGTCGGGCTGGTTCTACCCGTGATCCCGGTCGGCTCGCGCACCGCGACGATCGTCGACGACGCGGTGTCACCGAGCGCGGTCGGCGAGCTGCGCGCGCGCCTGACCGGCTATGCGCGCTACGCCCTCGTCGACCGCGGCAGCTACGACGCGATCGAACCGGTCGCCGACTCGACGGTGCGTGCCGCGCTCGCGCCGCTGATCGCGATCGCGTCACGCACGACCGATCGCCAGCTCGCGCTCACCGAGCTGCGCGCGATCCGGCTACGCGCCGGCGACTACCTGCTCGCACACCACGACCGGATTCACGACGACTATCCGATCGAGCTCGTGCTCGATCTGTCCCCGGCCGCGTCGGCCGCCGAGCTGCACTATCGCCGTCGCGGCCAGGTGATGTTTCGCATGCCGTCGATCCCCGGCAGCCTCGCCATCGTCGAGCGCGGCCCGACGGTGACGTCGAACCACACCTACGTGTCGAAGCGCACGCCCGAGGTCGAGGTCGTACGCCTCGTCGCTTTGCTCGGCGACCTGCGCTAAGATCGTGCCAGCAGTTCGTGTGGGCCCGCGTACACAAGGTCGATCGGATCCGCCCGCAACCGAACGGCGGCGCGATCGTGCTCGTCGAGGACGAGCGCACCCAGGCCGGCATGGCGCGCGTGCCCGGCCTGTCCGTCATCGTCGCGGTCGCGCGCATCCTGAACGCGCGCAAGGTGCTCGACGCCAAGTACAACGGCAAGGGCGAGATCCGCTACGCGAGCAACGCGACGCTGCCTCCCGCGCTGTTCGATGCCGTGCTCCGCGCCGGTGCCGGCGTCTCCGATCGCACGGGCGAGAACCTCTTGTGTCCCGGCACGCCGGCCGGCGTCGGCGCGGTCGTCGACACCGCGTTCTCGGAGCTCGCGCACTGGACGCGCGGCAACGTCGGCGTCGCGGATCTCGCGACCGCGCTCAAGAAGGTCGAAGCGACGCGCCGGAAGACCGCGATCGACCGCGACAACGAGCTGTACTGGCCCGCGGTGTTCGAGCTCGCGTCGCTCGCCGGCGAGCTGTCGCGCCCGCGCGGCGGTCGCTGGATCGAGACCCAGGACATGCCGGTGCCGTTCGCGATCAAGTTTACCGAGGGTGCCGAGCTCGCCAAGCCGGTCACGCTCGCGCAGCGCATCGTCGAAGGCGGCAGCACGGACGACGAAACCCTCGCCACGGAGAGCACGTGAAGCACGTCATCCCCGCCGTGCTCCTCGTCGCCGCGTGCCAGGGGAGCGTGGCCACGCCGTTCCCCGCGGGCCTCATGCCGCTCGAGGACAACGTGGTCGGCCCGGCCGACGGTCCCGACGAGGTGTTGCGCACGCAGACCGTCAACAACCCGATGTTCGACAACGACGTCCACGGTCGCGGCCTGGTCGACATCGATCCGGCGACGTTGTGGATGCTGTCGCAGATGCCACCGGCGATGGTCGCGCGCTGCTCGACGAACGAGCAGCACATCACCGAGAACGACGATCCGACGTACATCTTCAGCTTCCTCGTGCACTACGTCGTCAACAACGTGCTCACGGTCGAGTGGGACGACGAGTGGCGCTACGGCATCGTGGTCGGCACCGTCGAGGCACCCGCGCTCGGCATGATCCGCCACCAGAAGACGCAGGGCAGCGACTTCATCCACCTGTCCGAGGGCACCGTCGAGGTGATCGCGACGGACGACCCCGCGGTGACCGAGCTCGCGTTCGTCGAGCACCTCAGCGCGGCGAGCGGCAGCCCCGGCGATCTGATCGCGGGCATGAAGGCGAACTACGACGCGCTCGTCGCGCTCGCCCACGGCAAGCCGATCCCGCCCTGCCCCTGACGATCAGACCCGCTCGACGCGCGCCGGGACGAACTTGTGCCACGGCGTGCCGACGAACGGATCGCGATCCTCGCTCGCGGTCAGCTCGTTCGGCGCGATGCCGGGGACCGCGTCGCCGTACGCGGTGCCGAGCCCGTTCGGCAAGGAGACGTGCCCGCGCTGCATCGAGTCGGAGACCTCGATCGCGACGACGACCGAGTCGCGCCGCGTCGTCAGCTTCACCGAGTCGCCGGTCGCGACGCCGAGCGTGCTCGCGTCGCCGGGGCTGATTCGCAGCGCGCCGTCGGCGCCCTTCTTGCGCCAGCTCGGGTCGCGGATGATCGTGTTCGCGGTGAACGCGCGCCGCTCGCCGGCGCTGAGCGCGAACGGGAACGCCGGATCGATCGCGTCCGCCGTCGGCAGCGCGGCCAGCGCGGCCAGCAGATCGGGCAACGCGAGGTGCAACTTGCGATCGGGCGTCGTCACCCGGGCGAACACGTCGGACCACTCGTCGATCGCGAAGATCACGCCGGACTCGCGCGCGATGATCGCGTCGAACAGCGCGACCGCCGCGTCGAGCGGCGAGCCGCCGAACCCGGCGCGCGCGAGCGACGGGCCGTGCGCCATCGCCGCCTTGACCACGAGCCCGAACACGACGGCGCCCTCGCGAGTCTCGTCGGTCAGCGGCATCGTGCGGTACAGCAGCACCGGCGCCTGACCCGAAAGCCGCGGGTCGCGCATCGCGAGCATCATGAACGCCTGCGCGTACGCCGCGAGCCCGCCCTTGGCCGCCTCGCGCAGCGGCGCGTAGTCGGCCTCGCCCACCACACCCATCGCCTCGCACAGCCGCGCGTGGATCTCGGCCTCGGGCAACGTGCCCGGGGTCGGCGCGAACAGCCGGCGCCGCAGGTGGAAGTAGTTCTCGGGGAAGTCGAAGTTGAAGAACGTCGCCTCGGCCTTCTCGAACTGCGTCGACGCCGGCAGCACGTAGTCCGCGAGCCGGGCGGTCTCGCTCATCGCGACGTCGATCACGACGAGCGTGTCGAGCGCGCCGAGCGCCTCGCGCATCCGCTTGCTGTCGGCGAGCGAGTGCGCGGGATTGGCGGCCTCGACGAGCATCGCGCGATACCGCTTCGGGTGCTCGGTGAGGATCTCCTCGGCGATCACGTTGCACGGCACGAGGCCGCCGACGATCTTCGCGCCGGCGACCGGGCTCGTGCGCTTGGCCTCGCCGTTCGCGATGTCGACGAGCGTGACCGGGACGAACGCGGTGCCCGGGCGACCGAAGCTGCCGGTCACCAGGATCAGGATCCGGTGCAGGTAGCTCACCAGCGTCGAGTTCTTGTTCATCTGGACGCCGAGGTCCTCGAAGCTCGCGAATGCCTTCGCCGCCCCGATCGCCTGCGCCGCACGCCGCACGAGCGCCTCGTCGCAGCCGGTGCGCACGCACGCCTCGGCGACCGAGAACGCGCGGATCGCGGCGATCACCGGCTCGAGCTCGCCGGGCGCGGCGTGGCGGTCGAGGAACGCGCGATCGATGGTGTCGGCCTCGAACAGCACGCCGAGCAGCGCGACCAGCAACCAGACGTCGGTGCCGGGCTTGACCTGGAGGTGGATGTCCGCGAGCTCGGCGGTCTCGGTCCGCCGCGGATCGACGACGATCAGCGTGCGCGCCGGATCGGCGGCGAGCTCCTTGAGCGTCACGCGCGCGCGCGGGATCGAGTGCGAGTGCCACGGGTTCTTGCCGAGGAACAGCGCGACGTCGGCGTGCTCGAAGTCGGCGCGCGTCGCGTTCCCCATCATGCGATCGCTGATCCAGAACTCGCCGGTCTTCTCCTGCGCGAGCGCGCTCGAGTGGTAGCGCGAGTCGAGCGCGCGCCGAGTCGCGGTGCCGTACGCGCCGCACAGATGATTGCCCTGACCGCCGCCGCCGTAATAGAAGATCGCGTCGCCGCCGTGGGCGTCGCGCACCGCGACGAACCGCGCGGCGACCTCGCGGATCGCGGTGTCCCAGTCGATCGCCTCGAACGTGCCGTCGGCGCGCTTGCGCAGCGGCGTCGTCACCCGATCGGCGCCGTGCTGGTAGAGATCGAGCCGGTGCGGCTTCTCGCACGCATAGCCGCGCGACGACGGATGCGCCTTGTCACCGCGCAGCTTCACGAGGTGGCGGCCGTCGTCACCGCCGAGCTCGACCTCGAGTCCGCAGTTGCACTCGCACAGGATGCACGCGGTCTTCTTCCACTCCGTCATCGCGTGAGTCTAGAACACCGGGATCGCCTTGGAGGTCCACGCCGGCGTGTGATTGCCGCGCGGCCCGACG
>JBBQEX010000040.1:0-70573 GCA_038321315.1 Haliangiales bacterium
CTCGCGCTGCTCCGCACCGAGGACGGCACGCAGGCCGTGATCGATCTGCTCCTCACCGAGCCGACCGAGATCTGGCGTGAGGTCGCCCGCGCGATCGGACAGGTTGGACCAACGGCGCTCCTCCCACTCGCGAGCACCTACGGCCGCCTCGGCGACCAGGCGACCCCCGCCGTCGAAGAACGGGTCGCGTGGGCCATGGCTCACGTTGCGGTCCGCGGGGGGAAAACTGCCGTCGAGACGATGGCGGGTGGGCAGAGTGTGGTCGCGCCGGTCGCGAAGCACGCGCTCGAGCTCCATGCGTCGGCGGCGAAGGATCAGACCCGGGTGCGACCCGGCGCCGAGGGCTCGCAGGCAGGGCGCGACGTCACCGTCAATCGGGCATTTTCGCGGAAGTTCTTCGAGTCCCTCGAGCAAGGGATCCCCGACGCTGGCCAGGCCGGACTGGAGGCCCTCGACGCCTCCGGGCCCATGGAAGTCCTCGACGAAGCTGACGTGATCATAGAGGACGAGGACGCGGACGAAGAGCTCGACGAATCAGATCTGATCCAGTCCTGAATCAGCCGTGATTTCGAGTATCATCGCGGAGCTGTCTTCATGAGGATCGGGATCTTCTCCGACGTCCACGCGAACATCGAAGCGATGACCGCCGTGGTTGATGCGTTCAAGTCCGAGCGCATCGATAAGTACGTCTGCATCGGGGACGTTGTTGGTTACGGGGCGTCACCCAACGAGTGCTGCGATATCATTCGCAAGCTCTCCGCGTACACGATCCTCGGCAACCACGATGCCGCCGTCGCCGGACGCATGGACTACTCCTACTACTACGACGCCGCTCGCCAGGCGCTCGACCTGCACGCGCGCCAGCTGACGCCGGAGAACATGGCGTGGCTGCGAGGCCTGCCATACGAGGTCCGCGAAGGCGACGTCACGTTCTGTCACGGCTCGCCGATCAACCTCGAGGAGTTCGAGTACATCTTCTCCGTCGAGCAGGCCACCAAGTGCCTCGACATCTGGGAAGACCTCGGCACCGTCACGTTCATCGGGCACTCGCACCTCTGCAAGTCGTTCGCGCTGACCCGCGAGGACGTGTTCGAGGTCGTCGCGACGAAGTTCGTGATCCGCCCCGAGCACCGCTACATCATCTCGGTCGGCTCGGTCGGCCAGCCGCGCGACTACGACAATCGCGCGAGCTACACGATCTACGACACCGAGGAGCGCACGTTCGAGTTCAAGCGCGTCGCCTACGACATCGACGCGGCGGCGCAGAAGATCTTCGCGGCCGAGCTCGAGCGGAACTTCGGCAATCGCCTATTTCTCGGGGTCTAGCGCCGTCGCCGCGAAGCGGAGCGGCGATGCCTTGGCGTCGTCGAGCTCGCTCGCGGTGATCATGCCGTCGCGCTTCATCGCGCGCAGGATCGTGTCGATCCGTGCGGCGGTGTCGGGATCGAGGCCACCGGCCTTGCGGACGCGCCGGGTCATCGACGTCGGCTCGCTGGTCAGCGCGGCGAGGAACGCGACCTGGCGCGTGGTCAGGCTCTTCGCGGGCACCGCGAACCAGTGCGCCGCGGCCGCGCCGATGCCGTAGACGTGCGGGCCGAGCTCGATGATGTTGAGGTAGCGCTCGAGGATCTGCGCCTTCGACAGTCGGCTCTCGAGCCGCCAGGTCAGCACGGCCTCCTGGATCTTGCGATCGGCGCTGCGGCGCTGCGACAGGAACGCGTTCTTGACGAGCTGCTGGCTGATCGTCGAGCCGCCGCGCGCGAGGCGATGCTCGCGGAGATCGATCTCGAAGCTGCGGGCGATCTGTGTCGCGTCGAACCCGCGGTGTTCGCGGAACCGGCCGTCCTCGGCGGCAACGAACGCGTTCGACACGCGCGCGGGCAGGGCGTCGAGCGTCTCCCACCCGGGCGTGCCGCGGCCGACGCGGGCGTGCGTGCCATCGGGGTAGGCCTGATCGGCGACCCCGGCGAGCGTCGTGACATCGGCCCCGGGCGGCTCGTCGGTGACCTTGCAGCTGTTGGCGAACGTGGTCGCGAGCGCGACGCCGTCGCCGGTCGGCGCCGCGAGATCGATCGTCAGGTGCGCGTGGGCGGAGAGCTCGCCGGCGAGCGTCATGCCGTCGAGGTTGCCGCGCAGCGCGGGCGGCAGCGTGTCGAGCAGCGCCGCGCACGACGCGCGCTCGAGGCCGACGTCGAGCTGGCCGGAGATCGGGGCGCCGCGGCGGAGCCAGCCGTTCGCGGTGACGTGCGCGGCGCCGGTGACGAGGGTCGCGTCGCGCACCACGATCGCGTCGGGCGCGATCGACAGCGCGCCGCGCAGCTGGCCGCCGAGCACGATCGGGCCGGGCGCGATCGCGGGGTGATCGATGGTCGCGCCGGTCAGCGTGCCATCGACCGCGAGCTCGAACGTGTCGCCGCGGCGTCGCGCGACGAGCGCGCCGGTCGCGTGGGCGTGCGCGAGCTCGACCCCGATCGGCCCGAGCGCGCCGAGCACGTCGAGCGGTACGCGGTCACCCTCGATCGCGACGGCGAGCTCGCGGGTCGCGCTCGCGAGCTGGAGCGAGACCGACACCGGGCGACGCGCGCCGGCATCGTCGAGCGTGGCGCGGAGCTCGAGGGCGCGTGACGCGCCATCGATCTGGAGGCGACCGGCGGCGACGTCGTGCAGCGCGACCCGGCGATCGCCGATCGCGAGCGAGCCGGTGCCAGCGACCGCGAGCACGCGCCCGACATGGGCGCCGGGCAGCGCGAGCTCGGCGGCGCTGCGCGAGAACCCGAGCTCGACGTGCATCGGGCCGTTCGCGCCGCGCAGGTGGACCTCGCCGGTCACGACGCGCACGCCGCCGGCGTCGGGCAGGAGCTCGACGCCCTCGGCGGACAGCTCGCCGACCCCGGCGATCTGCGCGGTGAGCCGCCCCGAATCGACGACGATCCGGCGCAGCTTCGACGGCGCCGCGCCCGGCTTGCGCGGCCGGACGAACCGGCGCGCGAGCCGCGCGAGATCCGAATCGCCGTCGGCCTCGACGTGGACGTTGATCTGTGGCGCCGCGACGCGGATCTCGTCGGCACTCGCAGTCGAGGCCAGGATCGAGCTCATCGCGACCGACGCCTCGATCGAGTCGGCCCGCACGAGGTCGCCGATCGCGACGTCGTCGATCCGGATCGTGCCGGTCAGATCGGCGTCGACCGAGCCGATCGTCGACGGCATGGCCGCGCGGGTCGCGAGGTGGGCGGCGAGCGCGTCGGTCTTCCGGCCGATCCACCACGCGGTCGAGGTCGGCACGCCGATGGCGAGGAGCGCGGTGGCGACGTAGATCCGGCGCGAGCGCGGCGAGAAGAACATCAGTGGTGCTCGGCGGCGCGCTCCGTGCGGCGATCGTCCCCGACGAACTTGCGCTGCAGCACGCGGCGCTCGCCGCGACCGCGGCGGGTCGACAGCGCGGCGCCGGCGAGCATCAATTCGCACAGCTCGCCGAACGAGATGCCCGCGGCATCCGCGATCTTCGGCAACAGGCTCGTCGGCGTCAGCCCGGGGACCGTGTTGACCTCGAGGATGAACTCGTTGCCCGAGTCGCTCAGCATCATGTCGACGCGGGTCGCGCCGGCGCAGCCGAGCGCGTCGTGCGCGCGCATCGCCTGGGCGAGCACGCCGCGGTAGCGCTCTGGAGACAGCCGCGGCGGCACGAAGTAGTCGGTCGCGCCCTTGGTGTACTTGTTCGCGTAGTCGTAGAACCCCGCGCGCGGCGCGATCTCGACGGCGCCGAGCGCACGATCCTCGAGCACGGCGACCGAGATCTCCTTGCCGACGATGAAGCGCTCGACGAGCAGCTCGTCATCGAAGCACAACGCCTTCTCGACCGCGGGGCCGAGGTCGGCGAACGCGTGGCAGATCGTGACGCCGACCGAGCTACCCTCGCGGATCGGCTTCACGACGCACGGAAACCCGAAGTCGCCGTGGATGCCCTCGAGGTCGGTCGCGTCGGGCGCGGTCAGCGTGTAGTAGGCGGGCGTCGGCAGGTTGTGGAGCCGGAACAGCTCTTTCGCCTTGCCCTTGTGCATCGCAAGCGCCGACGCCATCACGTCCGAGCCGGTGTACGGGATGCCGAGCATCTCGAGCAGACCCTGGATGCAGCCGTCCTCGCCCCACCGACCGTGCAGCGCGATGAACGCGACATCGATCTTCTCCTGGCGGAGCGCGACGTCGACATCGCGGTCGACATAGATCGGGACGGCGTCGTGGCCACGCTCGCGAAGGGCGGCGATCACCGCTTCGCCGGTCTTGAGCGAGATGGCCCGCTCGCTCGACTGGCCGCCGAAGAGGACGCCGATCCGATTCGTCTTCTGCATCTGGGTAGCTCCTTGTGCCGAAATGAACGCGCGAACGTGCCCGCCTTGTTCCGACGCTACGAGTCGGCGTCGGTGGGGGCAATTTTTCGGCGGCTCGTGTGTTAGACACGTCCCCGATGACCACGAAGCCCAAGGCAGCCGCGAAGAAGCCCCCGGCGAAGAAGCCCGCCGCCGCGGCTGCCAAGAAGCCCGCCGGTAAGCCCGCCTCCGCCGCCAAGAAGCCCGCCGGGAAGCCCAAGAAGCCGGCGGCGCAGATCGAGTCGTCGCCCGAGGTGTTCGTCCCGCACCACGAGATCGCCGAGATCATCGACGCCGAGGTGATCACGTCCGCGCCGCGCGACGCCGAGGGCGCCGCGGCCGAGGTCCACGTCGAGCCCGAGGTCGAGGCCTCGCCGCCGCCCGAGCTGTCCGACGAGGAGCGCGAGATCTCCGCGATCTACGGCGACGATCTCGCCGCGTCGGCCCCGACCGCGCACACCGAGTACACCGATCGGCAGACCGCCGACGAAGATCGGCCGATGGTGCCGGAGATCAACGCCCGCGAGGAGCGCAAGCACCGCTGGGACGAGCGCCGCGAAGGTCGCCGCTCGCGCCGCGACCGCGGTGGCGACCGGGGCCCGCGCCCGCCGCAGGCTGGCGGCGGTGGTCAGCCGCAGCAGCAGCAGAATCACAACGCGCAGCCGAACCACAACCAGCCGCGCCGCGACGACAACAACCGGAACGCGAACCAGCACCCGCAGCAGCGCCTGCCGCTGCCGCCGCCGCCGCAGATGGTCGCCGAGGGTACCGTGCCGATCGCGGTCGCCGCGATCCACGAGCACGACGCGCTCGCCCGCGTCGGCACGCCGCTCGGCGATGCCGCGACGAGCGTGTTCGCCCAGCTGCGCAACAACCAGCCGCTGCCGGTGAAGCAGCTCGCGGCGATGATGCGCAAGCGCAACCTCGTCACGGTCGAGCCGGACCAGCTGTGGCCGCAGCTCAAGGCCGAGCTGCTCGGCGACGAGCGCAGCTACCGCTCGCTCGGGCTGCGCCCGCGCATCATCTACCGCGGCCGCGATCTGTTCGCGCCGGGTCCGGTCGCCACCAGCATGACCGCCGACGCCGAGGCCGGCATGGCCGCGGCGCTGTCGCGGCTCGCGGGCGCCACGCACCGCGCGCTCGCCCAGCGCGTCGCGCGCGCCACGTCGTCGGGCTTCGAGCGGCTGATCCACGCGTACCTCGTCGCCGCCGGCTACCGCGACATCGACTGGGTCAAGCGGGTCGACGGCATCAGCTACGCCGCGGTCACCGCGCCCGGCATCGAGCGCACGGTGCTGGTCAGCGCGCGATCGGGCGACCGCCCGATCGATCGCCGCGGCATCGGCGAGCTCCGCGTCGGCGTCGAGGCCAAGAACCTGGTCGCCGGCATCCTGTTCTCGGCGGCGAGCCTGTCGGAGGACGCCGAGCGCGAGCTCGAGCGCCCGGGTCGCTCGATCTCGGTGGTCTGCGGCGACCAGCTCGTCGCGATGCTGATCGCCGGAGGCGTCGGCGTCGTCAGCCGGACCGCGCCGCTGCACTACGTCGACGACCAGCTGCTCGACGAGCTGATGCAGGGCTAGCCGGCGTGATCGGCTGGTCGTGGCTGGGCCGTGCGGCGTATCGCGAGGTGCTCGCCGAGCAGCTCGCGCACCGCGAGCGCGTGTGGGCCGGTGCCGCGGGGCACGTCTACCTGTGCGAGCACGAGCCGGTGATCACGCTCGGGCGATCGGCGAACGCGGAGAATATCCTCGACGCTGGCGACGTGCCGATCGAGCGGATCGAGCGCGGCGGCGACGTCACGTATCACGGTCCCGGTCAGCTGATGATCTACCCGGTCGTGAAGGTGACAAGCATCGTCGGCGCGCTCGAGGCGATCGCCGGCGCGATCGCGGCGGGCTGTGCGGAGCTCGGCGCACCCGGCGCCGCGTTCCGTCGCGATCCGGCGGGCCTGTGGCTGAACGATCGCAAGCTCGCGGCGTGCGGCATCCACGTCGCGCGCGGCGTGATCGTGCACGGCTTCGCGCTCGACGTCGCCACGCCGGCGAGCGCGTGGCGCGCGATCCGTCCGTGCGGGCTCGCGCTGCCGCAGGTCTCCCTGGTCGAGGCGCGCGGTGCCGCGATCGAGGTCGCCGAGGTCGCGCGCACGATCGGTCCACGCGTCGCGAGTTCGGTATAGAGTCCGCCCGGTTGTCCCAGATGGCTCGCCTGACTCGCATCGTCGTTCTCTACAACACCGACTACGACGCGGAGCTCAAGGTCGCGAGCGACGTGTCCGCGGTCGAGGACTCGGCCGAAGCGATCGCCGGCGCGCTGCGCGACGCGGGCTACACCGTGACGCTCGTCGGGCTCCACGGTCTCGAGGTGTTCGAGGTGCTCACCGCGCTCCGCGCCGAGGCGCCCGACCTGGTGTTCAACCTGTGCGAGTCGATGAACGGCGTGCCGGCCAACGAGCCGACGTTCGCCGGGCTGCTCGATCTGTTCGGCATCCCGTACACCGGCGCCGACCTCGCGGGCCTCGCCGCCTGCCTCTACAAGCTGCGCACCAAGGACATCCTGCGCGGTCGCGGCGTGTCGACGCCACCGCACCTGTTCCTCGCCGACGAGGACGCGCTCGGCGATCCGGCGATCGACGCGCTCGACTACCCGTGGTTCCTGAAGCTCGCGCACGAGGACGCCTCGGTCGGGATCACCGAGGAAAACCACGTGCGCAACCCGGCCGAGCTCCGCCGGCGCGCCAGGGCGATGATGCTCGAGTTCGACCAGGAGGTCCTCGCCGAGCGCTACGTCGAGGGCCGCGAGATCAACGTGACCGTGCTCGGCACCGGCGCGTCGACCCGCGTGTTGCCGCTCCACGAGATCGACTTCGGCGCGATGCCGGCCGATCGCCCCCGGATCGTCAGCTACGCGGCGAAGTGGGAGGAGACCCACGTCGACTACGAGGGCACCAAGCCCGTGCCGCTGCGCGACGCGACGCCCGAGTTCGTCGCCGCGGTCGAGGCCACGGCGCGCGCGGCCCACGCGGCGCTCGGACTGCGCGACTACGGGCGCGTCGACCTGCGCGTCGACCGCGATGGCGTGCCGTGGGTGATCGACGTCAACCCGAACTGCGATATCTCGCCCGACGCCGGCGTCGCGCGGGCGGCCGCGGTCGCCGGCATGTCGTACCCGCAGCTGATCGGCGAGATCGCGGAGCTCGCGTGGCGCCGCATCCACCGATCGTGATCCGCGACGTCCGCGCGGCAGATCGCCCGGCGCTCGAGGCGGTGCTGCGCAGCGACTCGACGTTTCACGCCGACGAGCTCGACGTCGCGATCGCGCTGATCGACGGCGCGATCGCGGGCGACCCCGACTACCGCGTCCTCGTGACGGGCGAGGTCGAGGGCTACCTGTGCTACGGGCCGACCGCGATGACGCGCGCGTCGTTCGATCTGTACTGGATCGTCGTCGCGGCGAGCGCGCGCGGGCGCGGCCTCGGCGCGGCCTTGATCGGCGAGATGGAGCGGCGGATCGGCCATGGCAACGTGCGAGTCGAGACGTCGCCGGCACACGGCGCGGCGCGCGCGATGTACGAGCGGCTCGGGTATCCGCTCGTGTCGGAGCTCGCCGGGTTCTATCGGGACGGGGAGTCGCTGCTGACCTACTACAAGCGGCTCTAGTCCTCGTCGTCCTCGACCGGATCACCCGCGAGCCTCCGCAGCTTCTTCTGGAGCCCGAAGCGCGAGATGCCGAGCAGTCGCGCCGCGACGGTCTGGTTGTTCTTCGCGCGCGTCATCGCGGCGCCGAGGTAGGCGGTCTCGGTCGCGAGCAGCGCTGGCTTCAGGCGCAGATCGGCGTCGCGGTCGAGCGCCGGTGCGGTGGTCGACGCGCCGACCGCCGGAGCGCGCGTGATCGCGTCGGGCAGATCGGCGACGTCGATCACGTCGCCGCCCATCGCGACGCCGCGGGCGAGCGCGTTGTCGAGCTCGCGCACGTTGCCGGGCCAGCGATGCTGGGCGAGCGCCCGGAGCGCGGCGCGGGTCAGCTTCGGCGTCGACTTGCCGACGCAGATCGCGGCGAGCAACGCGTCGACCAGGAGCGGGATGTCGCCGTCGCGGTCGCGCAGCGGCGGGATCGGGATCGCGATGACCTCGAGGCGATAGCGCAGATCCTCGCGAAACCGGCCGGCCTCGGCGAGCGTCGCGAGCGGGTGCTGGCTCGCGGCGACGACGCGGACGTCGACCTTCTTGGTCTTGCTGTCGCCGACGCGGCGGACCAGGCCGTCCTGCAGGACGCGCAGGAGCTTGGCCTGCATGCCGAGCGACATCTCGGCGATCTCGTCGAGGAACAGCGTGCCGCCATCGGCGACCTCGAACAGGCCGCGGCGATCGCGATCGGCGCCGGTGAACGCGCCGCGCACGTGCCCGAACAGCTCGCTCTCGAGCAGCGACTCGGGGACCGCGCTGCAGTTGAGCGCGACGAACGCGGCGCTCGCGCGCGGCCCGTTGTCATGGAGGGCGCGCGCCACCAGCTCCTTGCCGGTCCCGCTCTCACCGACGATTACGATCGGCAGCGCGGTCGATGCCGCGCGATCGACCAGCCCGAGCACGCGCACCATCGCGGGCGAGCGTCCGATGATCCGCTCGTAGCGATGGCGCAGCCGATCGCGATCCGGCAGGTCGGCCTTGACGCGCACGAGCTCGGCGTCGCGCTCGGCGAGGTCGGCGGCGAGCCGCGCGTTGAGCGTGTCGAGCGCGCGAGTCGTCGTGCGCAGCTCGTCGGCGAGGCGGGCATTCTCGATCGCGATCGCGGCGACGTCGGCGAGCTCGGAGACCACGGTCGCGGCGCGGTCGTCGAACGCGCCGCGCTGCAGCCGATGATCGAGGTAGATGCAGCCGGTGATCGCGCCGCGCTGGCGCAGTGGCACCGCGAGCACCGAGCGCAGCCGGAGCGCCGCGACGCTGGCCGCGGCGCCGAACCGCTCGTCGACGCCGGCGTCGACCGTGACGACCGGCTCGCCGGTCTGCGCGGCGCGCTCGGCGATCGAGCGGCTGACGTGCGCGGTGCCGGGCTCGAGCTCGCCGGTATCGAAGTTGCGCGACACCACGGCGCGGAGCTCGCCGCCGGGCTCGCGCAGCAACAGGAAGCCACGCTCGGCGGTTGCGAGCTCGATCGCGGTGTCGATCACCTCGTCGAGGATGCGCGCGAGGCTCGCCTCGCTGTTGAGCCGGCGCGACAGCACGAGCAGCCGGCGCAGCGGTAGCTGATCCGGATCGCGGCGCGCGACGTCGGGCGTCGGGAGGACGTCGAGATCGCGATCGGCCTGCATCGCGGCGCGGAATGCCGGGGCGGCGGCCGCGAGCATCGCCGCGTGGGCCGCGCGCGCCGCGGCGGTCTCGGTTTCGGCCGTCGCGCGATCGTCGGCGCGCAGCGCGTGGCGTGCCGCGAGGGCGTGGGCGCGGACCGCGCGGGCCAATCGATCGGCGCGATCGGCGCGCGCCCCGACCGCGGCACACGCGCGCGCGATCGAGGCGGCCAGCGCGCGATCGGCGGTGTCGACGACGAGCCGGGCGTGCGCGAGGGTCCAGCGATCGCGATCGTCGTCGCTCGCGGCCATCGCGGCGACCGCGTCGAGCGAGGCCGGTGCGACCCCGGCCTCGGCGAGCGCGACGTGGGCGGCGAGCTGCGCGTGGGCATCGTCGCGGGCGACCGCGATCGCGAGCGCCTCGCGATACGCGGCGAGCGCGGCGGGCCGATCGCCGAGCGCGTCGCGGGCGTCCCCGGCGACGAGCAGCGCGAACGCGTGCAGGTGCGGGACCGCGGCGGCCCGCGCGATCGCCGAGGTCGCCGCGGCGAGCGCGTCGACGAGCTGGCCGACCGCGATGCACGCGTTGCCGCGGTTGAGCTCGGCGGCGCACAGCTCGGTGGTCGCGCCGAGCTCGGCGAACACGCGCTCGGCGGCGGCGAGCCGGGGCAGGGCCTCGCTGGCGCGGCCGCGCTCGGCGAGCACGGTACCGAGGTTGAGCTCGGCCGACGCCGCGGCGTGGTGCGCGCCGACCTCGGTGAGCCGGCGCGCGGCCTCGGCGTAGCGATCGCCGGCGAGCCCGAGCTGGCCGCGCTGCTGCGCGACCATGCCGCGCAGCGACAGCGCGCGCCCGGTCAGGCCGCTGTCGCCGGTCGCGAGCGCGCCGAGCTCGAGCGCGGCGAACGCCCGGTCGGCGTCGTCGAGCGCGCCGAGGTAGAACGCGGCGAGCCCGGCGGCCTCGGCGCGCAGACCGGCGAGCGGCGCGTCGCCAGCCAGCGCGATCGCGCGCGCCTCGGCGAACCGCGCGCGCGTCACGAGCAGCCGGGCGAGCACGCCGGCGACCTCCGCGGAGCGCGGCAGCTCGACGAGGATCGCCTCGGCATCGTCGAGCTCGCCGGCGCGCTGGGCGGCGCGCGCGATCGCGAGGTGCGCGATCGCCGGATCGGCGCCGGCGGCGATCGCGGCGGTCGCGAGCCGCGTGGTCTCGGCGCGCGAGCCGACCGCGGCCGCGGCGCGGGCGGCGATCAGGCCGGCGCGCGCGGGCTCGGCGACGATCGCGAGCTGCGCGACGGCCAGCGCGCGATCGGCCCGGCCGCCATCGAGCAACGCGGTCGCGATCGCGCACGCCAGCGCCGCGGTCGGCCCCGCGATCGTGGCGTGGGCGAGCACCGGCGCGAGCTCGAGCTCGACGCCGACCGCGCCGGCGACCACGACCTCGGCGAGCCGGCGCGCGCGATCGCTTGCGGCCGCGATCGCGGCGGCGCAGGTCGCGCGATCGGCGACCAGCGCGTCGCCGCGTCGGCGCACGAGCCCGGCGCGCTCGAGCTCGGCGACCTCCGCGAGGCCGACGTCGCCGCCGAGCGCGCGGGCGGCGGCGAGAGCGCGATCGAGGCGCGCGCGGCCACCCCAGATCGCGACGGCGAGCGCGATCGAGCGCGCGGGCTCCGACACCGCGGCGAGCCGGCGGGTCTCGAGTCGCTCGGCGCCCGCCGATGACCGGGCACCCCAGTCGACCGCGAGCGGCGCGCGCTCCCGGGCCGCACCGCGCAGCAGCTCGAGGCTGGTCAGCGCGAGCCCGTCGCCGGCGCGCGCGAGCCCGTCGAGCCACACATCCGACGGCACCTCGCCAAACACGCGGGCGGCGAGCTCGCCGAGCGCGGCGCGATCGAGGCGCGGCACCCGGATCCCGAGGACCGCGTCGTCGACCACGACGATCGTGTCGGGGCGCGCGAGGTTGGCGAGCAGACCCGCGGCGCGCGGATCATCGCCGAGCTCGACGACGACGAGGCCGTCGAGCGCGCCGAGCGCGGCGGCCGGCGCGCGCGCGCCGGGCACGAGCTCGTCGAGCGCGCCGCGACAAACCGGGAGCGCCTGCGCGCCGCGCGCGACCCGCGCGAGCTGGACAACGCGCACGGCCGCGTCGACGATCGCGTGCGCGCCGGATGCGATCGTGCCGACCACGATCGCGCCGCGCGAGCTCGCCGCGGCGGTCGCGTCGACCAGCGCGCGCGCCCCGGGCCACGCGGCGAGCGCGAGCGCGTCGATCGCGGCGTCGGCGAGGTTGCCGACCGGCGCCCGCGTGGCGAGCCCGAGCGCCGGGCTGATCGTCGCGAGCTCGGCGAGCACCGCGATCGCCGACGCCGGTCGCGCGGCCGGATCGCGCGCCAGCATGCGGCCGAGCAGATCGACGAGCGGCGCGGGCACCCCGGCGAGTCGCGGGCGCGCGCCGCCGATCGCGATCCGCTGGACCAGCTCGCCGAGCGTCGGCGCGTCGTACAGCGGCGCGCCATCGACGAGCCGGACGATCGACGCGGCGAGGCCGTACAGATCGCTGCGGGGCTCGACCGTGCCGGCGAACGCCTCCGGCGCCATGTACGCGGGCGTGCCGCGCACCCCGGTCACGGTCGCGAGCCCGAGATCGACGAGCACGTGGCTCGCGCGCTCGGCGGTCGCGAACATCAGGTTCTGCGGCGCGACATCACCGTGGACGAGGCCGGCGGCGTGGATCGTCGCGAGCGCCCCGCAGATGTCGGCGAGCAGCGCGATCGGCGAGCCACGCCACGCGGTGGCATCGCAGCGCGGGCCGGCGATCCACTGCGCGACGAAGAACGGCGCGCCGGCGGCGATCAGCTCGTCCGGCAGCGTGATCGGCGCGTCGGTGCGACCGATCTCGAACACGCGGGGCAGGGCGGGGTGGGCGAGCCGCGCCAGCTGGGCGTACTCGTCGAGCAGCATCGCCTCCGATGCCGCGCCGGTGACCAGCTTCATCGCGAACGGCTCGCCGGACACCCGGTCGACGACGCGGAGCACGCGCCCGAACGAGCCGCGACCGACCACGGCCTCGACCCGAAACCGCGCGTTGATCTCGATCATCGCCCTGCCATGTCAACGACATTGACACCTCCTGTCAACGACATTGGCACCGTCGCCGAACTGGACCTGTCGCGGTGTGGGCATGGTAACCTCGGCGTTGCGTGGCGGACGACGATCGGAATCGGCGTCGGCTCGGCGATGCGACCAAGGGACGAATCGCCGAGTTGGCCTCCGGATGGGATGTGTCCCAACCGGGTGCGCCCCCCAGCGATCCGGCACCGCCGAAGGTCGCGCCGGTCGCGGCCGACGCGCCGCGGCAGAAGCCGAAGACCCGACCACCACCACCGCCTGGATCGGCCGCGCGAATCGCGATCGAGGCCTCAGTTGTTCGTGCCACCCCGCCGGCCGCACCGGCGAAGAAGCTCGCGAACGACAGCGGTGGCATGAAGCCGATGCCGACGAGCCCGACCGGGCCGACGTTCTTCGGCGTACCGGTCGGCGACAGCAGTCGCACGAAGAGCCCGACCGCACCGCCGCCGACGCCGGCCTCGGCGCGCAAGAGCGGATCGACTGCGGTGCTGCCGTCGACCACGCCGCCACCCGCGCGCGCGAAGGGCTCGACCACGCCGCCACCGTCGATGTCGCAGCTGATCCCGACCGCCGCGGCGTCGGCGATCCACGCGGTGCAGACCAAGCCGCCGGTGACGACCGCGCCGCTCGTGATCGCGAGCGCGCGTCCCGTGATCGACGCGACCGATATCGATCCGCCGGTCGCACCCAAGGCGCAGCTGCAGCTGCCGCTGCCCGCGCAGCCGCGCGCGACCACCGAGGCGACCGGCGAGGTCGAGGAGCTCGAGCCCGGCGATCTCGAGGCGCCCGACACCGACGACGGCGAGAGCTCGATGACGATCCCGCAGTACGACGGCCCGGGCGGCCCGCACCGCACCGGCCCGGTGCCGACCGGCGAGTTCGATCACCACTCGCTGCTCGGCAGCGACAAGCTGCGCGAGATGCACGCGCAGGCGAGCTCGCAGTACACGATCAAGCGCGATGCCGCGAGCGCGCTGCTCCAGATCGACGAGGCGCCCGAGACGATCGTCCGGGCGCCACCGGTCGGGACGCTGCTCGACGAGACCGCGCACAAGATCCGCGCGGCGCCCGAGGATCCGAACGTGCCCGGCACGGCGCGCTTCGAGCGCGGCGATCCGACCACCGACGATCACGGCGAGTCGCAGATCATCGGCACCGCGCCCGGCACGCGACTCCGCACGGCCGCGACGCTGCGGCGCAAGCGGGGCATCGGCGGCGACACGCGCTACGTGTTCACCGTGATGTTCGGCGTGCGACGCGCGCGCGCCGAGCTGGTCGCGCTCGAGGCGCAGCAGGTGACGCGCAAGGCGGAGCGCCACCGCAACCTGGTCACGCTCGGCCGCACCGCGGTGCAGACCGAGCTCGATCACCCGGCGCTCAGCAAGACGAGCGATCAGCTCGCCGCCGTCGAGGAGGAGCGCGCCGGACACGCCGGTCAGGTCGCCGCCGCCGATCAGGAGCTGCAGCGCACGCGGCGCGAGCGCGAGCAGAAGCAGAAGCAGCACGTCGCCGAGGTCGCCGCGGTCGAGGCGGAGCTCGCCGGGCTCGCCAAGAAGCGCGAGCCGCTCGATCGCGACGCGCTCGCGATCAAGAAGCGCTCGGCCGAGCTGCGCAACTCGCTGCAGAAGCTCGACGGCGCGATCGCCGCGGGTGAGGCGAGCAAGACGTCGCTCAAGGGCCAGAAGCTCGATCCCGCCGCGATCGCCGCCGAGCTCGCCACGCTGCGCGCCGATCGCAAGACGGTGGAGCGCGACGAGCCCGCGATCGCGGCCGAGCTCGACGCGCTCGAGCCCCGGATCGCCGCGATCGAGGCCGCCCAGCACGACGCCCAGGTGCGCCGGGTCGCGCTCGACAAGGCCGAGGCCGAGGACCACCATCGCGTCGCCGAGTTGCTCGAGGCGATCGGCGCCAAGCGCAAGGTCGTCGATCGCGCGGCGGGCGACGCCGAGGCGCTCCGCGATCGCTACCTGTTCCAGCTCGGCGAGGCGCTCTACGTCGATCGCCCGTCGGCGCTGCGCGCCCAGCTGACCCCGATCGACACGATCGACGTCGAGCTCGGCACCGGCGATCGCCGTGCGATGGAGCTGCGCGAGATCCTGTCGAACGTCGATCGCGCCAAGCTGTTCCGCGGCGTCGCGTTCCTCGTCGCGCTGGTCGCGGTGATCGGCGGCGCGGTCGGCTACATCCTCTACCTGGCCCTCTGAAAACTGGCCCGGCTCGCCGTCAGCCCCTAGCTTCGAGGCATGGTGAGGCTGGCTCTCGGATTCGCGATCGCGGCGGTGGTGGCCGCGTGCGTGCCGACGCCGGGGCTCTACCTGGCGCTCGGGTTCGGGCTCGCCGCGGTCGGCCTGGGTGTCGCGGCGTATCGCCGGCGCGAGCTGCCGGGCCGGATCCGGCTCGTCGCGGCGGCGGCGGTCACGCTCGGGTGCCTCGGCAGCCTCCTCGGTGCCGCCCGGGTCGTGTTCGTGCTGTCGGCCATCGCGCATGTCGACCGCATGCTCGATTAGTGCTACACGGTCGCGCCATGGCCGACGACGCAGCTCCCGACGACATCCGCGCAGGGTTCTGCGCGATCGTCGGCCTGCCGAACGTCGGCAAGTCGACGTTCCTGAACCGCGTGCTCGACCGGCACCTGGTCGCGGTCTCGGCCAAGCCGCAGACCACCCGCGACCGGATCCTCGGCGTCCACACGATCGAGGTCGACGGCGCCCCGGCGCAGATCGCCTATGTCGACACGCCCGGCGTGCAGGACGGCCAGGGCCCGCTGCGTCGCTACATGCAGCACGCCGCCCACGCCGCCGCCGAAGAGGCCGACGTGGTGCTCCTGATCGTCGACGCCACCGATCGCCGCGGCCGCACGCCCGAGCGCCACGGCGAGGCCGACGCGAGCGCGCTGCGCGACACCAGCCGCCAAAAGCCGGTCATCATCGCGCTCAACAAGGTCGACAAGATCGCCAAGCCCGAGCTGTTGCCGATCATCGGCCTGTGGGGCGACTTCGCGCCGAACGTCGAGGTCGTCCCGATCTCCGCGGCGCTCGGCGACAACATCGACGCGCTCGAGCGCGCGGTCGCGCTGCGCCTCCCGAAGGGCCCGGCGCTGTTCCCGCCCGACATGGTGACCGATCGCTCGCCGCAGTTCATCGCGCAGGAGATCATCCGCGAGCAGCTCTATCACCAGCTCGGCCAGGAGCTGCCGTACGCGTGCGCGGTGCAGATCGAGACCTGGAGCGACAAGAGCAAGACCGAGATCGCGATCGGCGCGGTGATCGTCGTCGAGCGCGCCTCGCAGAAGGCGATCGTCGTCGGCAAGCAGGGCTCGCGCATCAAGGAGCTCGGGATCGCGGCACGCGCCGCGCTGTCGAACGCGCTCGGCGGCAAGACCGTGCACCTGTCGCTGTTCGTCAAGGTGCTCGAGGAGTGGAGCCGCGGTGAGGTCGGGCTGCGGAAGCTCGGCTATGGAGTGAAGTCGTGACCCGGATCCCGCTGCTCGCGATCGTCGGCCGCCCGAACGTCGGCAAGTCGACCCTGTTCAACAAGCTCGTCGGCGGTCGGCCCGCGCTGGTCCACGACACCCCCGGCCTGACGCGCGATCGCCGCTACGGCGAGACCGACTACTTCGGCACCGACCTCCGGCTGGTCGACACCGGCGGCCTCGATCCCGACGCCGCGACCCAGGTGATCGGCGCCGGCATTCACCGTCAGGCGATGCGCGCGATCGACGAGGCCGACGCGCTGCTGCTCGTCGTCGATGGTCGCGCCGGATTGTCCGCGGTCGATCGCGACCTCGCCAAGGAGCTCCGCGCGACCGGCAAGCCGGTGTTCCTCGCGGTCAACAAGATCGATCACGAGATCCGCGACGACCTGATCCACGACTTCCACGCGCTCGGCCTCGGCAAGCCGTGGCCGGTATCGGCCGCGCACGGCCGCGGCGTCGATGCGTTGCTCGAGGCGATCGCCGAGTCGACCAAGCCCAAGACCGTGGCGCCGACCGACGAGACGCTCGACTCGATCGACGAGGACGCCGACGAGGCCGCGCCGTGGGACGACCTGCTCGGCGCGCCCACCGACGAGCCCGACGAGGCGGCCGAGGCGGCGGACGCCGAGAAGCCGCTGCGCGTCGCGTTCGTCGGTCGGCCCAACGCGGGCAAGTCGTCGCTCACCAACCGCCTGCTTGGCGAGGAGCGCTCGCTCGTCCACGACGTCGCCGGCACGACGACCGATCCGGTCGACACGCCGTTCTCGATCGGCGACCGCGACTACCTCCTGGTCGATACCGCTGGCATCCGCCGGAAGGCGAAGATCGACATCGAGATCGAGAAGATCGCGGTGTCGATGGCGATCGGCCAGCTCGAGCGCGCCGACGTCGTCGTGCTCGTGATCGACGCCGAGCTCGGCCCGAGCGAGCAGGACGCCCGGCTCGCCGGCATGGTCGAGCAGGCCGGTCGCGGCCTGGTGATCGCGCTCAACAAGTCGGATCGGATCTCGAGCGACGCCGCGAAGGTCAAGCTGCGCGAAGACACCAAGGACAACTTCCACTTCCTGACGTGGGCGCCGGTGGTGTTGCTGTCCGCGCAGCGCGGCGACGGCGTCGATCGCCTGCTCGATCTCGTCGACGCGGTCGCGCGCGAGCATCGCCGCCGCATCCCGACCGCGCAGCTCAACCGGTTCTTCGCCGAGGTCATCGAGGAGATGCCGCCGCCGCTCCACAACGGGCGCGCGATCCGGATCTATTACCTGACGCAGGCGATGATCAAGCCGCCGACGTTCGTGCTGTCGACCAACTCCGACGGGCTGTCGCCACAGTACAAGCGCTTCCTCGTCAACCGGCTGCGCGAGCGCTACAACTTCCGAGGCACGCCGCTGCGCATCGCGGTCAAGCCGAAGAAGGATCGCCACGACGACGATCCGACGCGCAAGTGAGCTAGAAGAAGTTCCAGCGCGTCGTGCCGCGCAGGCCGAGCGTGAAGATCGTGATGTCGCCGCCGAAGCTGGCGAGCCGGGCCTCGAGCCCCCACGACCGCGCGCGACTCGCGAGCACGTCGAGCCCGCCGCCGAGCACGACGACGAGGTCGCGCCGATCCGCGATCGGCCCGCCGACCGACATCACGGCGCCGAGGCCGGCGAACGCGTAGGGCACGTACTTGAGGACGTCGAACCGGACCGTGACGCCACCATCGACCAGGAGCGCGTAGCTCAGCTCGGTCTGCTTCTTGGCGTCCTGGATCCCGCCGTAGAACATGCCGCCGCCGAGATCGGCCCGCAGCGACAGGTCGGTCCCGAGCCCGTGCTCGTAGGTCAGGTTGCCCGCGCCGCCGACGTCGGGCGACAGGGCGGGGGCCGCCATGCTCCCCTTCTTGACGCCCACCGTCGAGAACGTCGCCCAGCCGAGCCCGACCGACAGCGCGTCCTCGGCGCGGGCGGGCACGGCCAACGCGGCCACGACGGCGAGGGCGACCAGGAACTTCAAGACCCAGACACGGTCGCAAACCCGCGCCCGGGAGGCAACCCTGGCATCCCCATGCGAGGTCGTAACCCCACGAATTGACGCTCTTGCGCGGTCGGTGCTACATCGCCTGCTCGAGGATCCCGCCATGGCCGACGCACCCCCCACCAAGCCCAAGGCCGCCGCGGCGGTTCCCCCCAAGCCGGTCCAGATCGGCGGCGAGTCGTTCGTCGACCGCATCCTCCCGCACATCAAGAAGATCGCGTGGGCATGTGTCGGCGTCGCCATCGTCGTCACCGTGTTCTTCGGCTATCGCGCGTTCAAGCAGCGCGGCGAGCGCAAGTCGACCGCGGCGCTGGCCGACGTGATCGCGCTCGCCGAGCAGCCGCTCCGCGAGCCCGGCACGCCCGCCGACGTCAAGCACCCGTCGTTCGCCGACGCCAAGGAGCGCGCGACCGCGGTCCTCGCCGCGATCTCGAAGAACGACGTCAAGGTCACCCCGCAGTTCAACGGCGCGTTCCTCGTCGACGTCGGCCGGTTCGACGACGCGATCGCCGGCTACCGCACGTGCGACGCGCCTGCGATCGAGGGTCTCGACGGCGTCCTGTGCCGCGAGGGGCTCGGGCTCGCGCTCGAGGCCAAGGCCGCGGCGAACCCCGACACGACCGTGCGCCAGAAGGGCTACGAGGAGGCTCTCGCCGCGTTCAAGGTGATGCAGCCCGACGAGGCCGGCCCGCGCGCCGCCTACGCGAAGTACCACGAGGGCCGCATGCTCGAGCTCCTCAACAAGCGCGACGACGCCAAGACCGCGTTCGAGAAGGCCAAGGATCTCGGCAAGGATGCCAACGATCTGACGGACCTGATCGAGGCGCGCCTCGCCACGTTGGGAGCATGAAGACACACCTCGCCCTGATCGCGGTCCTTGCCAGCGGCGCCGGCTGCGTGCGCGCCCAGACCCACCGCGCGAACGCGATGAGCGCCGAGGCCGCCGAGCCACTCGGCGAGGATCGGCTATCGCTGCACTGGAAGTTCGCGACCGCCGATCGCCGCACCGAGGTCACGCCGCAGGAGTTCGCCGCGCCGGCGGTGTTCGCCGACGCGCTCTACATCGGCTCCGCGAGCGGCTGGTTCTATTCGCTCAAGCCAGGCAACGGTGCGGTCCGCTGGAAGCGTCAGCTCGGGGCCATCGCGAGCGCCCCGATCGCGCTCGCCGGCGTCTTGTACGTCGGCACCGGCGATGGCGTGCTGCTCGCGATCGACGCGCAGACCGGCGCCGAGAAGTGGCGCTACCAGAGCCGCGGTCCGATCGGTCAGTCTCCGGTGATCGCCGGCGACTTCCTGATCTTCGCGAACGAGGCCGATCAGGTCGTCGCGCTCGACGTCGCGACCGGCAAGTACAAGTGGCAGTACAAGACCGAGACGCCCGAGGAGTACACGCTCCGCGGCCACGCCGGCATCGCGGTCGACGGCGACACGATCTACACCGGGTTCTCGAACGGGACGCTCGCCGCGCTCCGCAAGGACACCGGCTCGGTGGCGTGGTCGACCTCGTTGAAGGGCGAGGCCGAGAAGTTCGTCGACGTCGACGCCACGCCGCTCGTGATCGGCGACAAGGTCTACGCGACGTCGTCGTCGAGCGGCATCTTCTCGCTCGACAAGGCGACCGGCCAGGTCCGCTGGCGCGTCCCGTTCTTCGACGCCGCGCAGCCGAGCGCGACCGGCAACGTCGGCGGCATGACCTCCGACGGCAAGATGCTCTACGTCAGCGTCGCGGACCTCGGCACGTACTGCGTCGATCTCGGCGGAAACGTGATCTGGCGCGTCGGCGCCAAGAACGGCGGCGAGCCCGGCGCGCCCACCGTCTGGAACGAGCTCCTGATCTACACGCTCGCGACCGACGGCCTGTTCATCGCCGATCGCCGCACCGGCGAGACGCTCGAGTACTTCGATCCGGGCGAGGGCGTGTCCGCGCCGCCGACGATCGCCGACGGCCGGCTCTACGTGATGTCGAACCGCGGCATCCTGTACGCGTTCGACCTCGACTGAGAATCAGAGCGCGTCGCAGAACGGCAGCGCCGGCTTCGCGATCAGGTAGCCCTGCAAGAGGTCGCAGCCGAGGTCGACGAGCACCTGGGCCTCGGCCTCGGTCTCGACACCCTCGCCGATGATCGTGATGTCTTGCTCGCGGCACAGGTCGGTCACGCTCTTGATCAGGCGCTGCTTCATCGGGTGCTTGTCGACGTCGCGGACGAGCGACATGTCGAGCTTCACGAAGTCGGTATCGAGCGGGGTGAACGTGCCCATGCGCGCGTGGCCGCCGCCGAGGTCGTCGATCGCGATCCGGAACCCGAGCTCGCGCAGCTCGGCGACGCGGTAGCGCAGGTCGAGCTCGCCATCGAGCGAGGTGCGCTCGGTGATCTCGAGGATGACGCGCGACGCGACCTTCGAGAGCGGCGCGAACGGCGAGGTCAGCTGCTTGTCGAACAGATCGAGCAGGTGGAGGTTGATGAACGTGACGCCGCGCTCGATCGGCGCGTCGAAGATCGTCTTCGCGCAGTTCGCGCGCACCGCGCGTCCGAGGGTCTGGATCTTCTCGAGGCGCTCGGCGGCATCGAGGATCGCGCCGGGATGCGGCAGCGACTTGTCGCCGCTGCGCAGGAGCGCCTCGTAACCGAAGCGCGCACGCGTCGAGGCGTGGACGATCGGCTGGAAGTGCATCGCGAGCGATGCGAGACAGCGCGCGAGCTTGTCCTCGAGCCCGCGCAGGTCGCCGGCGAGCTCGTTCGCTGCCTCCGGCGACGACGACATCGCTGCAATATTACAGCGCGGCTCCCCGGCGGGCCATTCGCTTCGTGCGGGATCTCGGCACGGCGTGATGTACGTAGGTGTCCGCGGGTCAGCAGAGCCGACGGAGGTGCTCGCGGAACTCGGCGACCACGAGCGACGCCGGGTGGCGGTCGAGCTCGCTCTCGATCAGGTCGTCGACGATCGGCAGGTCGATCAGCAGCCGGTACAGCATCATGCAGGCGCGACCCGAGAGCGGGATGAACCGCGCCTCGCCCTGGAGCACGACGTTGCTGGTCGCGGGAGTGGCCCAGGACACGATCAGCGCCTTGGGATCGTAGGTGTAGTCGAGCGTGTAGCCCAGCGACCCGCGCTCGAGCTTGCGGGTGAACGCGACCTTCTGCGGACGACCGTCCGCGGTCCGGTGGAGGATCTTCGCGGTCTGGATGATCGGGAGCCAGCGCGGAACCTCGATGGCGTCCGCGAACACCTCGTACGCGACGCCCGCCCCGACCGACAACGTGGTCGAGACCTCGCTCGTGATCGGCGACACGACAGGGGTGGGGCTCGTGTAGGCGCGGGCGGTGACCATGACCGGATGAAGAGCAACCGCGATACCAACGCGCGCTTGCCAGGTTCCGAGCAGTTAGCTCGGGATCCGTGCGACGCCTCCGATTGCCGGCTGATCGGGTGGTCAGGAGAACGGCTGACATCGCGGGCACGCCCACGTCCAGCGGGGCGGATCGCCCAGCGAGAAGCACGCGATGTTCGACGCGCAGCGTCGGCACGGCTTGTCGGTCCGGCTGTAGACGAAGTACGGGTCGGGGTCGTCGCGATCGGCGATCGTGCGGCGTGGCCCAGGCCCGAGGTTCCGCTTCATGAGGCGGACGGCCTCGGCGTAGATCGCGACGACCATCGCGGTGGCGAGCGCGCAGGTCGGCGTCCGCGGGTCGACCCCGCACACGAACAGCACCTCGGACTTGTAGACGTTGCCGATGCCGGCGGCGATCCGTTGATCGAGCAGGACCTCACCGATCGTCGTGGCGCCATGCTGCGCGGCGCGCGCGGCGGCGGCGGCGGGATCGAAGTCGGCCGCGAGCACGTCGGGGCCGAGCGCGGCGACCGCCATGCCGTGGCGCGGCGCGCGGCGCGCGGCGATCTCGATCGTCTTGGCGCCGAGCCACACCAGCCGCGTCGCCGGCAGCGCGAGCACGAGCGACTCGCGCCCCGGCGATGACGGGCGAGCCGGATCGCGGAAGAACCGACCGTACATGCCGAGGTGCGCACGGATCTCGGTGCCGTCGTCGAGCGCGATCACGAGGTGCTTGCCGTGCGCCGCGACGGTCGCGATCGTGCGACCGGCGAGCGAGGCGCGCACGAGGCCCTGCGTGGTCGCGTGGACGATCGGCTGGCCGACGACGTCGGCGAGCCGCGCCGCGATCCGGTGGATCGAGTCACCCTCCGGCATCGGCGTCGTCGGGCTCGGGCTCGGGCTCGGGCTCGGGCTCGGGCTCGGGCTCGGGCTCGGGCTCGGGCGATCGGAGCGCGCCGCGGATCACGAGCCCGCGGTAGTCGGCGCGCGCGTCGCGCAGCGTGCGGCCGAGCGGCGAGGTCGCGGCGGGCTGGCCGTCGATCGTCTCGATCAGGAGCTCGCGCCGGCGCTGGCGTGCGGCGAGCTGCGGGAGGCCGACGGCGAGGGCGAGCTCGATCGTCTCGGGTGGCAGCTCGACCGCGGTCGCGAGCCGGCGGGCCTTGGGCTCGACCCAGACGGCGAGCGCGCCGTCGACGAGGATCGCGGTGGCGCCGACCCGCCGCGCGGGCTTCGCGGTCGGATCGCGCAGCACCGGCCAGGGCAGGGCGCCGCCCCACGCGCACGCCGGATCGAGCGCGGCCAGCACGAGGACCTGGGCCGCCGCGCCGCGCGAGACCTCGCGCAGCCGATCGATCGCGCCCGGCCACGCGAACTGCGCGCCCTCGAGGCTCTCGACGAAGAACCCGCGGCGCACCGTGCCGGCGTCCTCCATCGCGCGATACACGTCGCCGACCGCGGCGAACCCGCCAGCGACGTCGTCGGCGCGCGCGGCTGCGCGGCTCGCGATGCCCCAGCGCTCGAGCAGCGAGGTCGCGAGCGCGTGGATCCGATCGGTCGGCCGTGCGACGCCACCGAGCGAGCTGACCAGCGACCACCGCCCGCCGAAGCTGGCGTACGGGCTCGCCCGACGCCGCGCGGGCTGCCCGATCGCGCGGAGCGGCGCGAACGTGTCGTTCGTGATCGCGCCGGCCCACACGAGGTCCCAGATCGCCGACGGGATCGTCGCGCCGCCGGCGAGCTCGCGGGGCACGGCGCGCGCGACCGCCTGCTCGATGCCGACGAGGAACGACGCGCCGGACGCGGCGAGGTGCGCGAGGATCGCGGCGTGCACCGGCGTCGGATCGGCGAGCCCCTCGACCGCCGGTGCGAGGGCGGCCGCGCGCTCGCGGCGCACCAGCATGACGCGACCGTCCTTGCCGCCGAGGGCGCCGGCCCCGATCCACACGACCTCGCCGGACGCGCCGAGCTCGTCGAGCATGCGCGGCTGGAAGTCCAGGATGCGCGCCGGCAGGATCCGCGACTCGAGCTCGGAGAACGGCAGCGCGGCACCCTCGAGCCGCACGATCACGTCGCGCAGCGCGCCGATCCCGCGGCGCGGCTGATCGAGCCCGTGCCAGCGCGGCAGGAACGCGGCGTACGTGTTGGCGTCGACCGGCGCGACCTGCGCGCGCAGCTTGCCGAGCGTGCGGCGGCGCAGCTGGCGGAGGACCTCGGGGTCGCACGAGTCGAGGCCGCGCCCGTTCGGCCGCAGCTCGCCGCGCACCAGCTGGCCGCGACCGGCGAGCAGCTCGAGCACCGGCTCGATCGTGGTCGGCAGGAGCCCCCACCGCGCCGCCGGGCCATCGGCGGTGAACGGCGCGTGGGTGCGCGCGTAGCGGCCGATCAACGACTCGAGCGGCGCGGCGACCGGCTCGAGCAGCGCGGCCGGGATGCCGGGCGGCAACACGACGCCGAGCGCGTCGCGATAGCGGCCGGCGTCCTCGGCGGCGACGTAGCGCAGCTGGCCGCCGATCCGGACCTCGACGATCCGGCGCGTGGCGACCAGCGGCGCGAGCGCGAGGTCGGGCAGGGCACGCGCGGCGATCTCGTCGGCCGACAGGTCGCCGACGCGGCGGAGCAGATCGTGGATCTCGTCGACGTCGCGCGCGCGCCGGCTCTCGGCGAGCTGCTGGAGCTCGGCCTCGACCTCGTCGAGGATGTCGGGATCGAGCAGGTCGCGCAGCGCGCCGCCGCCGATCAGCTCCTTCAGGAGCTCGCGGTCGAGCGCGAGCGCCTGGGCCTTGCGCTCGGCGAGCGGGGCGTCGCCCTCGTAGAGGAACGCCGCGACGTAGTCGAACACCAGCGAGCGCGCGAACGGCGACGGCGTCTCGGTCGTCGCGCCCTCGATCCGGATCGCGCGCGTGCGCAGCTGGCCGAGCACGTCGACCAGCGCCGGCACGTCGTAGATGTCGCGCAGGATCTCGCGATAGGTCTCGAGCGTGATCGGGAACGCGGGGAACCGCAACGCGACGCCCATCAGCTGCTGCGCGCGCAACCGCTGCGCCCACAGCGGCGTGCGCTGGCCGGGCCGGCGGCGCGGGAGCAACAGCGCGCGCGCGGCGTTCTCGCGGAAGTGACTCGCGAACGTCGCCGAGCGCGCGAGCTCGTCGACCAGGATGCGCTCGACATCCTCGGGCTCCGGGATCAACTCGTCATCGGACGGCATCACGTCGCCCTCGGCGAACCGCAGCGCGATGCCGTCGTCGGTCCACAGCGGATGCACCGGGTAGCCCAGGCGATCCTCGAGCTGGCGCGCGAGCACGAGCGCCCACGGCGCGTGGACGCGGCCGCCGAACGGCGACAGCAAGCAGATGCGGGTGTCGCCGAGCTCGTCGCGAAACCGCTCGATCGTCAGCGCGCGATCGGTCGGCATCGCGCCGGTCGCGGTGCGCTGATCGGCGACATACGATGCCAGGTTGTCGGCGGCGAACGCGTCGAGCCGGTAGGCGTCGGTCAGCCAGCGGCGCGCGGCGATCGGATCGCCGGCCAGCTTGCCGTCGAGCTCGCGGGTGAACGCGCCGAGCGCGCGGCCGAGCTCGACCGGTCGGCCGGGCCCGGCGCCGCGCCAGAACGGCATCTTGCCGGGCTCGCCGGGCGCCGGCGTGACGATCACGCGATCGCGCGTGATCTCCTCGATCCGCCAGGTCGACGCACCGAGAATGAACGTCTCGCCCCGGCGGCTCTCGGCGACCATCTCCTCGTCGAGCTCGCCGATCCGCGGGCCGGTCGGGCCGAGATGGACCCCGAACGTGCCGCGATCCGGAATCGTCCCGCCGGACACCACCGACAGGAGCCGCGCGCCCTTGCGACCGACGAGCATGTCGGTCTGGCGATCCCAGGTCAGCCGCGGCCGCAGCTCGGCGAACTCGTCCGACGGATAGCGCCCGGCGAGCATGTCGAGCACGCCGACCAGCGCTTGGCGCGACATGTCCTTGTAGCTCGCGGCGCGCCGGATCACGCGCTCGAGCTCGGCGACCGACCAGTCGTCGCCGGCGACCATCGCGACGATCTGCTGGGCGAGCACGTCGAGCGCGCTGTCGGGCACGCGGATCGATTCGACCTCGCCGAGCAACATGTGCTTGGCGATCACGGTCGCCTCGAGCAGGTCGCCGCGGAACTTCGGGATGATGCGGCCGATGCTCGTGCCGCCGACGTGGTGGCCGGCGCGCCCGACCCGCTGGAGGCCGCGCGCCACCGAGCCCGGCGACTCGATCTGCACGACGAGATCGACCGCGCCCATGTCGATGCCGAGCTCGAGCGAGCTGGTCGCGACGATCGCGCGCAGCCGGCCGGCCTTCAACGCTTCCTCGATCTCGAACCGCTGGTGCCGCGCGACCGAGCCGTGATGCGCGCGCACGAGGTCGCCCGCTTCGGGCGCCAGCTCCGCGACGGCCTGCGCGACGCGCTCGGCGAGCCGCCGCGAGTTGACGAACACGATCGTCGAGCGGTGCGCGAGGATGAGCTCGAGCAGGCGGCGGTGGATGTGCGGCCACATGCCATCGCCGGTCCGCTGGACCGACGATGTCTTGCTGTTCGCCTCGCGAGGCGCTCGGCTATCCGGATCTTGGCCGCCGCCATCCGATTTGCCGATCGGCGCCGGGTTGTCCATCTCCGGCGCCGGCACGATGATCTCGAGGTCCATCGTCGGCTTGGCCGATGCGTCGATGATCTCGACCGGACGATCGCCGCCGAGATATCGAGCTACTTCGGTAAGTGGCCGCTGGGTCGCCGACAGCCCGATCCGCTGCGGCTCGCGGTTGCCGGCGCGCGCGACCAGGTGATCGAGCCGCTCGAGCGTGAGCGCGAGGTGCACGCCGCGCTTGGTCGGCGCCAGCGCGTGGATCTCGTCGACTATGATCGTCTCGACGCCCTCGAGCCGCTGGCGCGCGCGCCCCGCGAGGATCAGGTAGAGCGACTCGGGCGTGGTGATGAGGATCTGCCCGGGCGACTTGCGCTGGCGCTCGCGCTCCTTCTGCGGCGTGTCGCCGGTGCGGACGTCGACCGCGATCCCGCCGCCGGCGCCGAGTTGCTGCAGCCCGACGAGTGGCGCGCGCAGGTTCCGCTCGACGTCGTAGGCGAGCGCCTTGATCGGCGAGACGTACACCACCCGGGTGCCCGGCCTGGGATCGCGCACGACGCGATCCAGGGCCCACAGGAACGCGGCGAGCGTCTTGCCGCTGCCGGTCGGCGCGAGCATGAGCGTGTGCGCGCCGCGCGAGATGCTCTCCCAGCCCCGGGCCTGCACCGGCGTCGGCGCCGCGAAGCTGTTCGCGAACCACTGTCGCGCCGCCGGTCCGAACAGCGCGAGGGCGTCCGCCACCCCGAGAAGCTACAACATGCCGACCGGATGCATAGCCTCGCGCCGGCGGGTCGCGAGCCAGCCCGCGAGCACGATCGCGCCGGCCCCGAGGCCGAGCCCCAGATCGACGAGCGGGTTGCCGCCCGTGTCGTCGTCCGGGGGCACCTCGCGGAACACCGCGATCACGCGACGTGGCGCCGGAGGCAACACGAGCACCATGCCGAGCGGAAACGCGCGGGCGTCGCCGAACGCCGGCACCAGCGGCACGAGCTGGACGTGCGGCATGCCTCGCGGCATCGGGATCACGACCTGGTCGTCGTAGCGCAGCGTGATCATCGTATCCGGCGGGAGCTTGACGATGCGCTTGCCCGGCTCGGCCAGGGCCGATCCCGTGAGCGCGAAGAGGGTGATCAGAATGGCCGGCCGCATGTCTCTTCCAACCGGCCGCATCGGCGACCCATTCCAGCGCTGACGCAGACCTGACACGGGATCCAACGAGCCGCGCGTCATGACCTCACCATGCGAATCCTGACCCTCGCGCTCGCCATCGCCACCCGAACCGCCGCCGCCGGGCCGGTCGATCGCTTGATCTGTACGACGAGCCTTCGGCTCATGACCGTCCAGCTCGTCGACGGCGACCGCAGCTTGCTCGTCGCGGGGCAGGCCCGGGGCGAGTGGCACGTGTGGTTCCCGCTGTCGGTGTGGACGCCCGGCAAGCTTTCGGTCGGCGCGCGGTTCCTGGTGCTGGTGAGCCCGGAGCCGACCGCGCTGTCGCGGTGCAGCTTCGCGGGCCACGCGGCCGCGATGGTGCCGCTCGACCTCGCGGCGTGGACCGTCAGCCCCGCAGCCGCGCCACGACCAGCCCGATGAGCATCGGGCCGAACGTCAGGCCGCCGGTCAGCCCGAGCCCGAGCGCCGGCTGCTCGGCGAACAACCGGTGCACGCCGGCGACGTACGCGCCGAGCGCGGTCGACGTCACCAGCGCGAACACGACGAGCCCGACCCCGCCGCCGAGCGCGAGCGCGAGCAGCGCGCCGAGCGGCCTCGGCAGGTAGCGCAGCGGCTTCGTGATCACCCGCAAGATCGGGATGAACAGCCCGGTCGCGGCCAGGTAGAACGGGAAGAACATGCCGGCCGTGAACATCGCGAACCACGCCGCGCGCTGCGCGGTCGGCCACGCGAGCGGCGGCGTCGGATCGATCGGGCCGATCGAGATGTGCCAGGTCTGCAGCGTGACGCAGCACAGGTAGATGAAGCCGAACGTCATCGCGAGCTTCACCGGCCGCGACCGGATCCGCATCCACGCCGGGAACTCCGGCATCGGCCGGCCGTAGTCGAGGCCGCCCTCGAAGAACCCGGACAGCACGATCAGCGGAAACTGGGCGACCATGATCGCGAGGTCGGCACCGGCCGGCAGCCTGGCGGCGAGCACGTCGAACCGGGTCGCCAGCGCGGCCACGTGGATCAGCGTGACGACGACGAAGTACGGCGCGACCTTGCCGGGCGACGTCCCATCACTGACACCCATCACGCTGGCATCCATGCGCGGTGCGAGGCGGCGGCGTGGAGCAAGAACTCGACGAGCGGGAGGTGCCGCCGCAGCGTGCGGCGATGGCGGTGCGGCTTGACCGGGTTGAACCGCCCGAGCGACGACAGCCCCTGCAGCGGGTTCTTGCGGACCCACGCCCACGAGCCCATCTCGAGCGTGAGCGACAACATCGTGCCCGCGTTCACCGCGCGCCGGCGATCGTAGAGGTAGTCCCAGAGATCACCGCGGATCGTGTACGCCTGCGCGGTCTGCTCGAGCCGGTAGACGTGGTTCGGCAGCGTGTCGTCGAGCAGCCGGCCGAGCGCCGCGATCGCCGGCAGATCCGGCATCGGCTCGCGCGTGCGCGCGTACGGGTACCACAGCCGATCGACGAACCCGTAGCCCGAGTGGAGATCGAGCGCGATCGAGAACGGCGCGCCGAACACGCGGGTCTCGACGAGCCGGACCAGCGCCGCCGCCTCGGGCTCCATCGGCGCGCCGGCTCGGCCCATGTACCAGGGCAGCCGCGGCGAGATCCGCTGGCCTCCGAGGAACGGCGTGCCACCGAGTGGATGCGGTGGCGCGTTCCGCATGAGGTCCACGCCGTTCCCGTTGCCGCGCTGGCCGCGCGCCATCCCGATCGGGTTGAGCTGAGGGACCACGATGATCCGGCACCGCGCGAGCGCATCGTGCAGGAGCTGGTCCCACGCCAGCCGGGACACCAGCGAGCCGAGGAACGCGATCGCGACCTCGGTGCCGATCCGCTCGAGACCGTGGACCCCGCCGACGACGAGCAGCACCGGCGCCGTGGCCTCGGAGGTCCCGAGCTCGAACGCGTAGATCGGCACGTCGCCGACGCGGACGAGCTCGGTGACGGCGTCGGGGCACGCCGCCGCCAGCCGGGCGATCGCGATCCCGGCGTCATCACCGGCGAGCTGGTTCACGCGACGAGGATACGGTCTGGCGGCCCGACGCGAACCCGGTAGCCCTCGGATTCGAGCTCGACGGTCAGCGCGCACGCCGCGGATCCGCCGGCGGACAGGACCGACGCGCCCTGAGCCAGCGCGAGCTCCGGCGTGCGATCGAGGAGCGGCAAGCCGAGCGCGCACAGGGCGAGCCGCCAGCCGCGCGGCAACGTGTCGGCGTCGACCAGCACCGGCACCGCCGCGATCGCCGCCGCGAAGCTCGGGGCGCGCAGCGCGAACACGCGCGGCCCGCGTGGCACGGGGCCTTCGAACGCGACCTGCACGCCGCCGGCGGCGAGCGCGTTGGCCGCGATCCAGCGCGCCGCGATCGCGCGACTTGTCGGCGCACCTCGCGGCACCGCGCGCGCGTCGAGCGCGAGCAGCGCGAACCGCGCGAGCCGTCCGATCACGCCGCCACCTCGGCGGTCCTTCGCCGCACGAACCCGAGCCGCTCGTACTTCGACCGCATCCGCTCGAACGTCGCGCGATCGATCTTCGACACCAGGCGCTCGTCGCCCGGCCCGTAGTAGTCGGTGCGGCGGCCGACCTCCGTCGCGCCCAGCATGCGGTGGAGCGCGCGGGCCGGCGCGTTGTCCTCCTTGACGGTGAACCAGCACACCTCGGCGCGATCGATGATGTCGGTGACGAACGCGCCGATCAGCTGCATCGTCACGCGGGTCCGCTGGTACTCGGGGATCACCGCCAGCGTCGTGCAGAAGACCTCGTCGCCGCGTGTGAACGCGAGCAGGTAGCCGACGGGCCGCTCGCCGTCGAGCGCGAGAAAACAGGACGTCGCGAAGATCTCCGTGCACAACCGCAGGTAGTGCGGGCACAGCACCGCTTCTCCCATCGCACCGAACACGTCGTTCTCGAGCTGCGCGAGGGTGGCGAAGTCATCCGTTGAAAGCGTCCGGATCGTGTAGTGGTTCATCGGGCCTCCTTGCGATCAGGCTGACCGACGTCCGTTGCACGACGGTGAAGCCGTGCCGGACCCCAGGCGACATCTCGGCGACCGGCCGGTCGCAGATCGGCGGCGGGGCTGTCACCTCAGGCATCGATCTCGACCGGGGCCGCCGAGACCGCCCCCGGGCCCGGGGTCGCTCACGAACGCACCGTCCTTGGGGCGCCGATGCTCCGAGGAAATCACGTATTCTGAAGCAGGGTGAAGGCGCGAATCCACGTGGTCGCCGGGGCGGCGATCGGTCAGGTCCTCGAGCTCTCCGGGACGCAGACGGCGATCGTGGGTCGCGGGGCCGAGGCGCAGCTGAGCGTGCCCGGCGACACGGCGCTGAGTCGCAAGCACGTCGAGATCGTGCTCGAGGGCCTGCGCCTGCGCGTCCGCGACCTCGGCAGCCGCCACGGCATGTTCGTCAACGGCCGGCGCGAGGTCGAGGCCGAGCTCGTCGCCGGTGATCGCATCCAGGTCGGCGAGACCGTGATGCAGGTCGAGCTCGTCCTCGATCCGATGCCCGAGACGATCCGTTCGATCCAGCGGACGTCGCATGGCTGGGGCGCACCGATGACCGATCAGAAGCTCGTCACCGTGCGCTGCCGGTGCGGCGTGCAGGCGTCGAACGAGCCCGCGCGTCCCGGCGAAGACGACGTCGTGTTCGTGTGCGAGAGCTGCCAGGACAACTTCGCCGTCGCGCCGATCCTGCCGCCGGAGTTCGCGCTCGTCCGCGTGCTCGGGCGCGGCGCGATGGGCTCGGTCTTCCTCGCGAGGCACGTCGAGACCGGCGCGCTCCGTGCGATCAAGCAGATCCTGCCGAGGGCCGCGATGTCCGCGCAGATGCGCAGGATGTTCGCCCGCGAGGCCGCGGTCCAGGCCGACCTCGACCATCCGCACATCGTCCGCGTGTTCGGCCTGGTCGAGCCGATGCCCGGGAACTTCAGCATCATCATGGAGTACGTCGAGGGCGTCAGCTGCGACACGCTGCTCGAGGGCGGCCGGACGGTGAGGCCCGAGCGCGCGGTCGCGATCGCGACCCAGGCGCTCGACGGTCTCGCGCACGCCCACGCGCGCGGGATCGTGCATCGCGACATCAAGGAGGGAAACCTGATGCTGTTGCACAGCGCGGTCGACGCGCCGGTCGTCAAGCTGGCCGACTTCGGGCTGGCGAAGAACTTTCACGACTCGGGCGCCAGCGGCATCACGCGCGAGGGCGCGCTCGGCGGCACGATCCCGTACATGTCGAACGAGCAGCTGCTCGACTTCAAGTACGTGAAGCCACCGGCCGACATCTACGCGCTCGGCGCCACGATCTACCGGCTGCTGACCGGCGCCTATCCGCGCGACTACCCCGACGGCGCGAACTGGATCCGGATCTCGCTCGAGCAGCCGATCATCCCACTTCACCACCGCGTCCGCGACCTTCCGCCGGCGCTGTGCCACCTGGTCGAGCGCGCGCTCGAGCCGGCCGTCGAGCGGCGCTACCAGTCCGCCGTCGAGATGCGCGACGCGCTCCTGCGGATCTGACTCAGCGTTTCGCCTTGGCGAGCTCGGCCTCCAGCTCGGGGAGCGTCGAGGCGAAGTCGGGCGACAGCTGGCCGGCGGCCTTCATCGCGTGGAGCGCCTCGAGCGCGGTCGCCATCGCGGCGATGCCCTCGTCGCGGTGGGCGGGCTGCTGCGCGAGCGCGTCGCCGAGCCAGAACCGGGTAGCCGAGGCGTTCAACGCGAGGTGAACGTCGTCGGGCGCATCGTGCAGCAGCGCCAGGTCGATCGCGAGTCGCGCGCGGTATTCCGTCGCGGCGCCCGCGAAATCTCCGCGCAGCTTCAGCGTGTCGCCGAGATACTCGTGGACCGTCGCGACGCTCGCGCGATACTGCGTGTTCGCGGGCGCGATCGCGCTGGCTTGCTCGGCGAGTGCGAGCGCGCGGCGCAGCGACGCGAGCGCGGCGTCGAGCTGGTGCGCGTCGGCCAGGTAGCTGCCTTGCTTGCCGAGGTAGTCCGCGAGGTCCGCGAGCCGGTCGGCGTCGCGCGGCGCGCGCGCGACCAGCGTCTCGGCGATCGCCACGGCCTGGCCGGTGACCCGCGCCGCCACCCCCGGTTGATCGGCGCTCGACGCCATGTCGGCGCGCCGAAGATACGCGTTCGCGAGCGCCCGGGCCCACTGGGCATTGTCGGGCTCGCGCTGCACCAGGGACTCGGCGATCGCGATCCCGGTGTCCGACGCGACCTTGGCCTGCGCCGGCTGGCTCGCCTGCACGGCGAGCACGTAGAGCTTGTCCCAGCTGACCTCGGCCCCGAACCGAGCCTCGAGATCGCCGGGGTCGTCGCGGATGATCTCCTCGCGCAGCGCGAGGCTCGCCCGGGCATCGCGCTCTGCCGCGACGCGATCGTTGCGCGCGCTGTCGACGTCGCTCGTGCGGTCGAGGCACTTCGCGAGCTCCTTCTTGGCGGTGAAGTCGTGCGGGCCGGCCGCGGCGAGCGCCACACGCGCGTGCTCGGCGCAGCGCGCGAGCGGCGCGATCGCGTCGTCGTGATGGCCGCGCTGGAACGCGATGATCCCGAGCCGGCGGTACGCGGTCGCGAGCGCGACCTCGGCCTCCGGCGAGCGCGGCGAGAGCGCCTCGAGCGCGGCGCGCCCGTGGTCGACCGCCACCGCGGCGACATCGAGGTCGCCCTGATCGATCAGCGCCGCGCCGAGCTCGATCTGCGCCCGTGCCGCGGGCACCACGGCGCCGTCTCGACGGCTGCCGGTCTCGAGCGCGATCGCGGCGCGATAGGCCCGCGTCGCCGCGGCGGAGTCGCCCTGATCGATCAGCACGTCGCCGAGCACGCGCAGCGCGACCGCCCGCTGATCGACCGCGCGGGCATCGAGCCCGGACGCGGTCTGGTCGAGCCGCCCGTAGTAGTCGTCGACGTTCTTCGCGACGCCGCGCATGATGTCGAGCCGCCCGACGCGATCGAGCTGCGGCTTCAGATCGCTCAGCATGAACCCGACGAGGTGCTCGGCTCCGTCGCGCTGCTCGTCGGCCCGCCGGCGCTGGGTCTCGGCGACACCGCGCTGGGTCTCGGCCTCGGTGCGCGCGACCTCGGCGGCGTCGCGCTCGCGGACGATCCGCGCGACCATCACGGTCGACGCGGTGGCGAGCACGACGGCGGCAACCCCGGCGACCACCACGGCCGTCCGGTAGCGCCGCAGCCAGCGCCGCAGCAGCTGCCAGCTCGAATAGTCGTGCGCGCCGACCAGCTGGCCGGTCTGGAACCGCTTCAGGTCCTCGGCGAGCGCGCCGGCCGACGGGTAGCGCGCCGCCGCATCGGTCGCCATCGCGCGCGCGACCACCGCGAGCAGATCGACCGGCACCGCGGGCTGGAGCGTGGCCAGCGGGGCAGGTGGTGCGCTCAGCACGCGCGCGAGCATGTTCTCCCAGGTCACGCCGGTCTCGCCGTCGCGCACGAACGGCGATCGCCCGGCGAGCACGTGATACAGGATCGCGCCCAGCGCGTAGACATCGGCGCGCTCGTCGACCCGCTCGCCGCGGGCCTGCTCGACCGGCATGTACGCCGGCGTGCCCATGACCTTGCCGTACGCGGTCTCGTCGCCGGATGCCTGCGGCGGGCTCGCCGTGACCTCGTCGTCGTCATCCGCGGTCGCTGCGAGATCCTTGGCGAGCCCCCAGTCGATGACGACGGTCTCGCCGAACGCGCCGACCAGGATGTTGGCCGGCTTCAGATCGCGGTGGATCACGCGCTCGGCGTGCGCGTACGCGATCGCCTCGCTGACCGCGATCACGTTCGGCAGGAGCGCGATCCGGTCCGCCAGGGTCGCGGCCTTGCCGACCACCTGATCGAGCGGCTCGCCCGACACGTGCTTCATCGCGTAGAACGGGTGCCCGTCGCGGCCGCGGCCGGCGCCGTAGACCGGCACGATCGCCGGGTGTTGCAGCCGCGCGGTGATCTGGGCCTCGCGCTCGAACCGCCGCCTCAGATCCTCGCGGGCCGCGGTGACGATCTTGAGCGCGACCGGGCGGCCGAGCCGCGACCCGCGGGCCGCGACCACGGTTCCCATGCCGCCGGCGCCGATCCGACCCTCGACCGCGTAGCGCTCGGGGTCATCGACGAACGTGTCGCCCGGGACGATCGGCGCGGTCGCGATCGCGCCCGCGAGCACCGGCGCCTGCGAGCGCGTTGCATCGGCGTCGTTGTCTGGAGGCGCCATCGCCGAGGCCTCTACGGTTCCCACGAGTTGACATCATCCGCGGTGCCAGCCTTGCCGTCGTCACCAGCCGAGCTCACGCCGAAGCCGTGGGCCGCCGCCGGCGCGCTCCGGCCGCAGGTCATCGCGTACGGATGGCCCCACGGGTCCAGCGCGTCCTTGGCGTAATCCGCCGTCGCGATGTCGGCGAGGCCGGCGGGACATTCCGTGCCCGGATGGGTCGAGGCCCAGATCGGATACGCCTCCATGGCGAGCTCCTTCGTGGCCTTGACCGCCGCCGCGCGCATCGCCTGCATCGCCTGCGGATCGCCGCCCTTGCTGCTGCAGCCACCGATCGCCAACGTCACGGCAGCCACCCAGCTCAGCTTCGTCATGGCTGCGACGCTACCGCAGCGCACATACACCGAAACGCCAACCCAATCATTTCCGCCCGTTCCCATACCCGCTAGTTGACATAAGACCGATTCTGCGACGTGACCTGGGTGGCAAGGGGAGCGGTGGGAAGTGCTCGCCCCGTTCAGTGAACCCGGGTGCCGAGCTTCTGGATCTCGTCCGCCGTGAGCCCGCTGGACGCTTCGATCGTCACGCTGGCCGCGCGTCCGGTGCCGACCTCGGCCGCCGCGACTTCCAGGATGCCGTCCGCGTCCATCGTGAAGCTGACCTCGACCTTGGTCGCGCCACGCGGCGCGGCCTTCAGGTCGCCGAGCACGAACCGCCCGAGCCGCCGGTTCTTGGACGCCAGCGCCTCGGCGCCCTGGTAGACCTCGATCGCCACGAACGTCTGGTTGTCCTCGGTCGTCGCGAACACCTTCTTGGCGCGCGTCGGGATGCTGGTGTTGGACTGGATCACCACGGACATCCGATCGCCGGCGACCTTCACGCCCATGTCGTGCGGCGTGACGTCCAGCAGCACGACCTCCTGGAGCTCGCCGCCCATGATGCCCGAGTGCACCGCGGCGCCCATCGCCACGATCTCGTCCGGGTTCACGCCCTTGCTCGCCGGCTTGCCGAAGATCCGGACGGCCCGCTCCTGCACCGCCGGCATGCGCGTCATGCCGCCGACCAGCAGCACCTGGTCGATGTCGTCGGGCCGGCAGCGCGCGGCCTCGAGGGCCTTCAGGCACGGCGCCTCGAGCCGATCGAACAGGCTCTTGCAGGCCCGCTCGAGCTGGCCGCGCTCGAGCTCGCGGATCAGGTGGATGGGCCCCGCCGACCCGGCCGCGACGAACGGCAAGTTGATGTCGGTCGTCATCGCCGACGACAGCTCGATCTTCGCGCGCTCGGCGGCCTCCTTCAGGCGCTGCAGCGCGACCGAGTCCTTGCGGAGGTCGATGCCGTGCTCGGCCGCGAAGCCGTCGGCGAGCATGTCGCTGATCACGCGATCGAAGTCATCACCGCCGAGCTCGGTGTCGCCGCAGGTCGCGAGGACCTCGAACACGCCGCTCTCGATCACCAGGATCGAGATATCGAACGTGCCGCCGCCGAGGTCGAACACGGCGAGCCGCTGGTTGTGCTGGTGGTGCACGCCGTACGCGAGCGCGGCCGCGGTCGGCTCGTTGAGGATCGCGCGCACCGTGAGGCCGGCGATCGCGCCGGCGTCCTTGGTCGCCTGGCGCTGGACGTCGTCGAAGTACGCCGGGACCGTCAGCACGACCTCGTCGACCGTCTCGCCCAGGTAGTCCTCGGCGACGCGCTTCATCTTGGCGAGCACGTGGGCCGCGATCTCCTGGGGCGAGCGCGGCGTGCCGGCGATGTCGATCCAGGCGTCGCCATTGCGGCCGGCGGAGACCTTGTACGGCAGGCGCGACGCGAGGTCTCGGACGTCGTTGGCCTTGCGACCGATCAGCCGCTTGGCACCGAACACCGTGCGCTCGGGGTTCGTGACCATCTGGCGCTTGCTCGCGGCCCCGACGATGACGTCGCCGTCGGCGTTCCACGAGACCATCGAGGGCGTGGTTCGTCCGCCCTCCTGATTATGGATGACAGTCGGTTCCCCGCCCTCGAGTACGGCCACGCACGAATTGGTCGTACCCAGATCGATACCGATGATACGCCCCATCGATCACTCTCGAGAATACGTCACTTCTTGCGCGAGAACAGCTCGCCGAGCGCCGTCTTCGCCACGGCGAGATCGGGATCGAGCTGGAGGGCACGCTGCAACTCGACACGAGCATCGTCGAGCCGCCGCTCGATCTGGGCCTGGCGCCCTGCCGCGAACGCCATCAGCGCCCGCACGTGGCGCGAGTCCGGCGCCATCGCCGATAGGGCCGACAGCGCGATCTTCGCGGCGTCCCACTGCTGCTGCGCGAGCAGATCGAGCGCGACGGTCACCGACGGTGCGGGTGGCATGGTGGTCGCGGGATCCATGCGGCCGAGTGGAATCTGCCCGGTGCCGGGCTTGGTCTCGACCCGCGGGAAGGCCTCGTCCCGGCTCGCGATCGGCGGCCCCTGCGTCGTCGGCCGACGCGGCCCGGTCGGGCGCGCGAGCTCGAGCGGCGGCGTCTTGGCTCCCGGGTCCGGGCGCTTCAGCACCGGGATCGGGCCACTCGGGCGATCGCGTGGCGCGGGCTCGCGCGTATCGGGGACGACCGGCAGCGGCTTGGTGACATCGCGGGGCACGCGCTGGGTGCCGACCGCGACCGGCGTGCGCGCGATCGGCGGCATCCCGACGGTCGTGCCGACCGTGACGCGCGGCGCGGGCTTGACGACCGGCATCCCGGGCGACGTCGTCGTGCGTGGCGGCGGCTGGTTCGCGCGCAGCAGATCGTGCGCCGCGCGGATCTGGAGGAACACCTCGTTCGCGAGCTTCTGCAGCTCGTTCGACATCCGGCCGAACCGCGCCGGGTGATACGCCTTGGTCAGCGTGAGGAACGCGCTGCGGAGCTCCTCGGGGCTCGGGTTCGGCCCGACGCCGAGCGCGACGTTGGGCCCACGCCCCAGGCGATCCTGCATCGTCTCCAGCGTCCGATGCGCTTCCTCGTCGGTCCCCACGGCACCAGCATACTACTTTCTCCGCTCACTTTTTCTGGAGCTGCTGCGGTTGCTGCTGTTGCGCGGCGGGCTCGGTGTCGGGATTCGCCGGCGGGACCTGCGGCGGCGGCATCTGCTGCTGGATCTGCGCGTTGGGTGCATTACCCTTTGCGCCGTTGCCGAAGTCGATCGCGGCGGACTTCTTCGAAGGCGACGGCTTCACCGCCTTCTTGACCGGCGCCTGCTTGATCGGCGGCGCCGGCAGCGGTGCATTCTTCTGCTGGATCGACTTGTCGTCGCCCGGCTTGAGACGTTGGTCGAGCTTGTCGTCGAGCGTGTTGTCCATCGTCGGCGACGGCTTGGCGATCGGCGGGCGGCCGACCGGCGCGTCGTGGTAGTGGACGTCGCCCGCGCCGTCGACCCGCGCGAGCAGCTGACCCGCCGCGAGCTCGCGCGACACGACGACGCAGTGACCGTCCTCGACCTTGGTGCCGACGTGCTCGCGCGCGACGTCGAGCGCGTCGGTCGCCGGATCGTAGTGGTACGCGACCGTCGACTGGAAGGTGCAGCGCAGATCGCCCGCCGCGACGATGGTCTCGTGGCCGGTGAACGCGAACCCGGGCGCGCCGTCGGTGGGGGCCACGATATCGTAGGTGCGATACAGCTCGCTCGGCCCGGTCACCGCGTCGCGCTTGTAGATGTCGACGCGCTCGCCGGCGCGCCGGAACTCGCGCAGCTCGCCGTTCGACAGCCGCCACACGCCCTCGAAGCCATTGCTCTGCACGAGCTGGAGCCTGACGTGGCGCTGCACCTCGCTCGCCGTGGTGGGCGGCGCGACGAGCTGGGTCGCGATCGGCTCGTAGCCCGGCTTCTTCGCGGTCAGCGAGATGCGCTCCCCGGGATGCGGATAGAGGTCCTGCGGCGTCGGGCCGATCACGCGGTCGTTCTCGACCAGCACCGCGCCCGGCGGCGCCGTGGTGATGCGCAGCGCGACGCTGCCCGCCGGCGCGACCACCGGCACGGTCTCGGGATCCTCGGCGGGCTTGCTCCTGATCATGATGCCGGCGGCGATCGCGGCGCCGAGCACGCCGACGCCGGCGGCGATCGGCAGCCATGGTCGCCGGGTCACGGGCACGGTCGGTCGCTCGAGCTTGCCGAGCTTGCCGATCACCGGGCCGGTACCGGTTCCGGTCGCGAGCCGCAGCGCGTCGACCATCGCACCGCCGGTCGGGAACCGCGCGTCGGGGTCCTTTGCCATCGCGCGCGCGAGCACCGGATCCAGCGTTTCGGTCGCGATCGCGTCGCCGGTCAGCGTCTTGATCGGGCCGCGGCGCGTGCCGAGCGCGGGCACCGGCGCGCGGAAGTGCTGCTCCATCATCGCCGGCAGGTTCGGTGCGCTGAACGGCAGCTTGCCGGCGAGCAGCTCGAACGCCATCACGCCGAGCGCGTAGCGATCCGAGGCCGGCCCGGCGCCGTCGGAGCTCCACTGCTCGGGGGCCATGTAGCCCGGCGTGCCGAGCCACGTGCCCTGCCCGGTCAGCGTGCCGTTGCCGGTGAGGCCCTTGGCGGCGTCGGCCGCGGACACCAGGCGCGCGATGCCAAAATCGAGCACGAACACCTTCGGCGGCGTCTCCGCGGAGAGCATGACGTTGTCGGGCTTGAGATCGCGGTGCACGACGCCGCGGGCGTGGGCGGCGTCGAGCGCCTCGGCGATCGTGCCGAGGATCGCGAGCGCCTGATCGACCTCGAGCGGGCCATTCGCGATGCGCGCGCGCAGGGACATCCCGGCGACCAGCTCCATGACGAGGAACAGCCGGCCGGTCTCGGTCGTGCCGAAGTTGAAGATGTCGATCACGTTCGGGTGGTCGATGACGTTGGCCGCGCGCGCCTCGCGCACGAACCGCTCGGTCGCCTCGGCGGAGCTCGCGAGGTCGGCCTTCAGCAGCTTGATCGCGACCTTCTTGCCGATCACCGGGTGATGGCCGGCATAGACCTCACCCATCGCGCCGGCGCCGAGGAACCGATCGATGACGTAGTCGCCGATCTTCGCGCCGGCGGCGAGCCGATCCGGCGGGGCGAGCTCGCCCTGCGCGGTCGCTGCGAACCCGTCGGTCACCACATTGATAATGATAGCAGCCCGGTGCTCAGGCTGCCGGCTCGAGATCCGGGTACCACCGCGCCCGGATCCGCGCGCGGTACGCGACGAGGTTCGCGCGGGCGGCGAGCCGCTGCTTCAGCGGCGAGTCGACCGGGAACGCGAGGATCGACTCGACGAATGCGAACGCGACGCAGTCGACGATCCGCGGCCGGTCGCCGAGCACGAACGGCTGGTCGCCGAGCACGTCGGCGAGCGCCTCGAGGTCCGCGGCGCCGAAGGCGGCGGTCTGTTCGAGTGTGTGGCGCCCGGTGCCCTGACCGTGGACGCGCTTCTTGATGTCGCGGCGCACGAGCGGCAGCACGAAGCCGGGCACGAAGTTCTTGAACGCCGCCTTCATGACCTCGTAGGAGGCCTCGGGGGTCCACCGCTGATGCAGCATGACGTAGTAGAAGCCCTCCTCGAGCATGCGGCGCACCGCGTGTCCGACCGCGGCGTCGCGCGCGCCGAGCCCGGCATCGAGGGCGGGCTTGCCAGCCGCGATCCGCCGCTGCTCGAGCTCGGCGATGATCAGGTGCGAGTCGCCCAGGATGGTGCCATCGCCGAGGTCGACGTACGGCACCTTGCCCTTGGGCGCGCCGCTGCGCGCCATCGGCTCGACCTCGTGCGGCGTCTCGGTGATCCGCAGGTAGGTCTCGAGCTTCACGCAGAACGGCGACAGGCTCGGGCTCCTCCACGGTCGCCCGGGCGGCTGAAACAACGTCAGGAGCTTCACGCGATCATCTTAGTGCGGTTCTTGATCTAGGATGACGGCCGCATGTCCGCGATAACGCCCGCGCACCACGAGGTCCGGCTGCCCGCGATCACCATCGAGGGTCACGCCCTCGCCGACGTGACGCTCGCCGGGTTCGTGCTCGGCCGGCCGCTCGGCAGCGCACCGATCGTGATCGTGGTCGGTGGGATCACGGCCTCGCCGTTCCCGTTCGGCGATCCGTCGCAGCCCGCGGAACGCACCGCGTGGTGGCCGGCGCTGCTCGCCGGCGACCTCGTCGATCCGGCGCGCATGACGATCGTGTGTCCGTGCTGGCCCGGCAACGGCTCGACCTGGCGCGGGTTCGACACCGACGCGCTACCACCGCTCTCGGCACTCGGGCTCGCCGACCTGATCGCGGCGTGGCTCGACGGCATCGGCGCGACGACGCCGGCGACGTACATCGGCGCGAGCCTCGGCGGCCTGGTCGGCATCGCGTTCGCCGCGCGACACCCGGCGCGCTGCGCGCGGCTCGTCACGATCTCGGCGGGCCTGCGCCCCGACGGCTGGGGCACCGCCACGCGCCACCTGCAGCGCGAGCTCGTGCGCGACGGCCAGCGCGTCGCCGATGGTGGCGAGCGCCTCGGGATGATCCGCGCGCGGCAGCTCGGCATGCTGACGTACCGCGGGCGCGACGAGCTCGACACCCGGTTCGGCGTGCTCGCGCCCGATCTGGATCGGCCGCCGGTCGCCGCGTACCTCGATCACCACGGCCAGCGGTTCGCCGAGCGCTTCCCGGTGCGCACGTTCCTCATGCTGTCCGAGGCGATCGATCGCTCGCGGTTCTCGGCCGATCCGGTCGCGATGCGCGCGGTGCTGTCGCACGTGACCGCCGAGGTGCTCGTCGTCGGCGTGCCGGGCGACCTGTTGTTCCCGTACGCGCTCCAGCACGAGCTGTATCGCGAGCTCCAGGCGGTCGGCGTCGCGGTGTCGCTGTGGAAGCTCGACTCGGAGTTCGGGCACGACGCGTTCCTCGCCGACCAGGATCGGCTCGCCGCGCTGCTGCGCGACTCGGGGTTCTTCGCGACCGTGCGCGATGCGCCGCGCGCGCGCTGGCAGGGTGTCGGCGGCCGGCCGGTGCGCGAGATCCGGATCGGGTTGATCGGCTGCGGCGTCGTCGGCGGCGGCGTGCTCGAGTTGCTCGCGCGCCAGGAGGCCGCGATGGCCGAGCGCTATCGCGTGCGGTTCCGCGTGACGCGCCTCGCGGTCCGCGATCCAGACAAGGCGCGCCCTGCCCTTGCCGCCGGCATCGTGCGCGTCGCGCGGTCGCTCGACCTGGTGTCGGATCCCGAGGTCGACGTGATCGTCGAGGTCGCCGGCGGTCACGAGGTCGAGAGCACGCTGGTCGCGGCGCTCGCCGCCGGCAAGCCGGTCGTCACCGCGAACAAGGCGCTGCTCGCGCGCAAGCTCGGCGAGCTGTCGGCGATCGCGCAGCGCACCGAGACGCCGCTCCTGTGCGAGGCCGCCGCCGCCGCCGCGATCCCGATCGTGCGCCACCTGTCGCATCGCGCCGACGAGATCGAGAGCCTGATGGCGATCGTGAACGGCACCTGCAACTACGTGATCACGCGCCTCGAGCAGGACGAGTTGCCGCTCGCGCGCGCGATCGCCGAGGCGCAGAGCAAGGGCTTCGCCGAGGCCGACCCGAGCGCCGACATCAACGGGCACGACGCCGCGGCCAAGCTATCGATCCTGGCCTACCGCGCGTTCGGCGTGTGGGTGCCACCCGACGCGCTCGCGGTGCGCGGCATCGCCGAGCTCTCGCCGGCCGACTGCGATCTCGCCGAGGCGATGGGCTTCCGGATCCGCCTGATCGCGCACGCGACGCGCGCGGTCGACGGCGCCGGCGCGATCACCGCGGCGGTCGAGCCGCTGCTGCTGCCCGACTGGCACCTGCTGGCGTCCGTCGAGGAGGAGTACAACGCGGTCTACCTGCGATGCGCCGCGTCCGGCGATCTCAGCTTGTTCGGCAAGGGCGCCGGCGCGCTGCCGACCGCGACCGCGGTGCTCGGCGACCTCATCGAGCTCGCGCAGGACAACTCGGTGCAGTGGCCGATGCCGCGCTCGATCCCGGTCGTGCCGTCGCCAGCGCGCCGCCACTATCTGCGGGTCTCGACCGCGCACGGCGCGGAGGACGACGCCGTCGCGCATCCCGGCCTGGCGCGCCGGGTCGACAGCCTGGTGCGGCGCGCCGGGCTCGCGGTGCAGAGCCGCACGCAGCGGGCCGAGGCCGCGATCACGCACCACGGCTTCTTGATCTCGCCGTCGAGCGACGCGCAGCTCGCCGAGCTCGTCGGTCAGCTCGGGGCGCTCGGTCGCGTCGAGCAGACGCTGTGGCTCGGCGTGACCGAGTGACGCGCTACCTCGATCCCGCCGGCTGCCCCCGCGAGCGTCCGCCGATCGCCGAGATGGCGCCGGCGACTCGCGAGCTCCACGCCGGGCTCGACGCCAACCGGCCGTGGCTGCACCCGACCGAGCGCACGATCCAGCGCGACCTCTACGGCTCGCCCGAGGTCGTCGCGTGGCAGGAGGGCAAGGCCAACTTCATGATCACCGGCGACGGCGCGTGGTCGGAGCTGCCGCACCTCTACGCGCGCTACGGCACGCCCGGCACCGCCGCGCTGATCGCCGAGCTCCGCGCGCTCGAGGGCGCGGGGGCCGCGATCGTCACCGACGCCGGCATGCAGGCGATCGCGCTGGTCGCCGACGTCGTGCTCGCGGCCGGCGCGCACGCGGTCGTGATGCGACAGGTCTACAACAAGACGCGCACGTTCCTCGACTGGAGCGCGAAGCGCGTCGGCGCCACGCTGACGCTGGTCGACGACGGCGACCTCGCCGCGTTCACCGCCGCGCTCACGCCGGCCACGCGCCTCGTGCTCGCCGAGACGTTCACGAATCCACTGCTGCGCGCGCAGGACATCCCGGCACTGGTCGCCGCGGTCCGCGCCCGCGCGCCGGCCGCCAAGCTCGTGATCGACTCGACGATCGCGACGCCGTGGGCGTTCCCGCGTCCGCTGCTCGCCGAGGGTGTCACCGTCGTCGTCGGCAGCCTGACCAAGGCGCTCGGCGGCCAGGACACCGCGCTCGGCGGCTACCTCGCGACCGACGACGCCGACCTCGGCAACGCGGTCATGGATCTGGTCGCGATGCGCGGCGGCATCCTCGACGACGCGCGCGCGCTGCGCATCGCGCGCGGCCTGCCCGCGGCGAGCGCCGCGCACGCGCGCCGATCGGCGACCGCGACCCGGCTCGCCGCGTTCCTCGCCGCCCACCCGCGCGTCGAGCAGGTCAACCACCCCTCGCGCCCCGATCATCCCGACGCCGCCGCGATCGCGCGCGGCTACACGCGGCACGGCTCGCTGCTGTCGTTCCGCGTGCGCGGCGCCGACGAGCGCGCGACCGGCCACCTCGCCGACGTCCTGGTCAGCTGCGGCGTGCCGCGCTATGCGCTGTCGTTCGACGGGCTCGCCACCAAGATCAATCACCACAAGACGGTCTCGGAGTACTTCACGCCGCCCGACGTGGTCGCGCGCTACGGCCTCGATCGCCTGATCCGGGTCGGCGTCGGCATCGAGGACGCCGACGATCTAATCGCGTGCGTCAACTGGGCGCTCCATCACGGCGCCGACGTCACGCCCGCCGAGCTCGCCGCGTGGCGCGCGTCTCGCGCCTAGCGTTCGAGCGCGGCGATCTTGGCGAGCCGGCGGACGTGGCGCTCCTCGTGGGTGAACGAGGCGCCGAGGTAGGCGGTGACCAGCTCGGTCACGAGCTCGGGGCCGATGATGCGCGCGCCGAGCGCGAGCACGTTGAGGTCGTCGTGCTCGACGCCCTGGTGCGCCGAGTAGGTGTCGTGGCACACCGCCGCGCGGATCCCGCGCAGCTTGCACGCGGCGACCGCGGCGCCGACGCCGCTGCCGCACAGGAGCACGCCGCGATCGGCGAGGCCGTCCTGGATCGCGACGCCGAGCGCCGCGGCGATGTCGGGATAGTCGACCGGCTCGGTCGAGTGGGTGCCGAGATCGATCGCGTCGTGGCCGTGCCCGCGCACGACCTCGAGCACCCGGGCCTTGAGCGGATATCCGGCGTGGTCGGCGGCGACGGCGATGCGCATGGCGGCATCCTACCCTCGGCTGCCGAGGCGGACGAGCTGGATGCGGGCGTCGTCGGCGCGCGTGCTGTCGGGGAACCGCGTCAGGAAGACCTGGAGGCGCCGGATCGCCCCGGCGCGATCACCCGCGCGCAGCGTCGCGATCGCGGCCCAGTAGGCCGCGTCCTCCGCGATCACCGCGTCGGTCGCGCGATCGAACGCATCGGCGGCGGCGGCGAAGTCACCGGCGTGGAGCTCGGTCCAGCCGACGCGGAACGCACCCATGCCGGTGTCGGGCAGCGGTGTTGGTGCGATCTCCGGTACCGGCGCGGTCAGCTCCGGCCGCGGTGGCGGCGGCGCGACGTGTTTGGGCGGCGGTGGGGGCGCGCGCACCGGTGTCGGATCGGGCTCCGCGACCACCGCGACGTCGTCGGTCGGTCGCGTCCACACCATGCCGCGCTCGAGCGTGATCTTGTCGCCGCGCGTGATCAGCTCGACCGAGCCCGCGAACACCGCGATCTCCTGGATCACGCCGCGGCGCGTGGTCACCGCGACCTTGGCCTCGGTCACCGCGATCCGCGTGTCGCTCACCGTGACGTCGAGCCGCGTGCGGTGCACCGCATCGACGACGATCGTGCCCTCGCCGGGCGTGACCCGCTCGACGCCATCGAGCCGCATCCGCGCGATCGCCGGGACACCCTCGACGAGCGCGGGCTGCGCGACCGCGACCGCCGGGGGCGCGTCGTGGCCGATCAGCGCGATCGCGATCGCGGCGGCCGCGGCGACGGCAAGCGCGACGAGCCCGGCGATGCGCCACGAGGCCCGCCGCGGTGGATCGAGCTCCGTGTCGGCGGCCGCGAGCAGCGTCGCGGCGAGCTCGGCGCGGCGCGCGGCGGACAGCGCCGCCGGGACCGGCGCGGCGTGCACGAGCTCGCGCGTGGTCGCCTGATCGTCGAGCAGCGCCGCGCACTTCGCGCAGCCGGTCGCGTGCGCGAGTGTCGCGACATCGCCCTCGCCACTGGCGATCGCGGCGAGCTGCTCGATCGCCGGACACGCGATCACGCGTCACCTCCGAGCCGCGCGCGCAGCGTCTGGCGCGCGTGGAACACCCGGCGCCACAGCGTGCCCTCTGGGATCCCGAGCGCCCGCGCCGCATCGATGCCGCGCTCGCCCTCGAGGTCGATCAGCACGAGCGCCGCTCGCAGATCGTGCGGCAGCTCGGCGATCGCGTCGGGCAGGCGGGCAACGAGGAACGCGTCGCGGCGCGCCGGTGCGACCGTCGTGTGCGCGACCGCCTCGAGCGCGCGCTTGCGCCGGATCTCGCGCCGCGCGTAGTCGCGCACGACGTTGACCGCGATGCCGAGCAGCCACGGCTTGACCGCGTCGCCGCGAAACGTCGCCGCCGCGCCGAACGCCGCGAGGAACGTGCCCTGGACCAGGTCGTCGACCGCGTGTTCGTCGCTGCCGCGCATCCGCCGGACCGTGCGATGGACGACGGCGACGTGGCGCTCGAACAGCTGCGCGCGCGCCGCGCGATCGCCGGCCGCGCACGCCGCGACCAGGCCGCGGTCCGAGAGGTCGGCCTCGCGGGCCGGGAACAGCTGGACGAGCTGGCCGCGCTTTTCGCTCGGCGACGTCACATCCGGTGCGCGATCGCCGCGTAGAAGGCCAGCTCGAGACCCCGGCGCAGGATCTCGCTCTGCATGCCGCCCGACTGCGGCGCGCTGAGATCCTGCGCGAACAGCGTGACGACCGGGCCAAAGCCGATCGCCCAGCGGTCGAACGTGCGCGCGACCCGTACGCCGGCCTCGGCGGTCGGGAACGTGCCGCTCGCGATCCCCGACAGGAACTGGTTGCCTTCCCAGCGGTGGTAGAGCGCGGAGGTGTAGACGATGCCGGCGCCCATCGACGTGCGGAGGTCCCACCGCTGGCCGAGCGACACGGTGCGCGCGAGCGCCGCGAGGACCTTGGTGTCGTTGGTCTGCACGACGCCGTTCGAGCTGTCGGTGTTGGCGCCGAACCGATTCTGCGACCACGACCCGATGACGCCGAGCGAGAACCGGCGCGCGGTCGCGACGTCGAGCTCGGCGCGGACGCCGAACCCACCCCCATCGCTGGCACCGATCAGGCCGCCGACGGTCAGCCAGCGCGGATCGCCACGCGGCGCCGGTGCGACCTGCGCGAGCACCGGTGCCTCGCCGGGTGGCATCGTGACTGCCGGCGCCGTGGGCAGCGCGGCGATCGCGGCCACCGGATCCGGCCCCGGCGCGGCGAGCTCGTCGTCGGCCGCCCAGCTCGCGATCAGCACGCCCGCGGCATCGGCGTTCGGCACGACGCGCTCGTGGAGCCGGCCTCGGTCATCGCGCGCGAGCACGTAGAGCCCCTCGTCCGTCGCGACGATCCGGACCTCGAGCCGCTTGCAGCGCGCCTCCTGTGCCAGCCACTGCGCCACGACCGGACGCACCGCATCGGGCGCGCGCACGATGGTCACCGGACACGGCTCGGCCGTCGCCGTCCCTGCAGTCGCCGCCACGATCGCGACCACCCACCATACGCGCTTCATCGGGATGCCATCCTGCCTGCGATCGTGCGTCTGCGGATGCAACGCTTTCGTGATCGGCTACAGGAGGTGTCGCGAACCGGCCGGTTTCATCGCGCCAGGAGGTTCAATCGGGCGAAAAACTCGGCGTCCCCGATCCCGTCGTCCTGGCGGTGTCGCACCCCGAGCTCGATCGAGCCCCAGGAGAACGCCTGGTACCGGGCCGCCAGCCCGGTGATGTATTCGAGCCTGGGCTTGGCCGTCAGCTCCGGAACCCACACCAGGTCGCCGATCAGGCTGGTGCGCGGGTACTGTGGCGGCGTCCACTCGATCCCGCCGAACGCGCTCGGCTTGGCGTGCAGCAGCTGGACGTCGGCGTCGGTCGCCGAGGTCGCCATCACGCCGACGTGCAGCCGCACCGGACCGAGATCCTCGCTCATCACGCCCCACAGCTCGGCCACGCGAGCGTTGTCGGCCCCGCGCCAGCTCTTGCGAAACCCGACGAGCAACGCGGGCTGATACCTGAAGTAGCGGTTCGGCCGCAGGCCCATCTTGAACGTCGCCCGCCGCAGGTGGATCGGCTCGGCGCGCGTGGTCGGATCGGTGCAGGCGCCACACGCGCGGACGTCGGTGTCGTCGTCGAGCTCGACCGCCGCGAGGCCACCGAGCCCGACCCCGAGCGCCACGTTCGAGCCCAATTTCTGGTCGAGCCCGGCCGTCGCGGTCAAGGTCGTCGGCAGCCATGCAGTCGGCGCCGTCACCACGTGACCGATCGAGCGATCGTCGGCGTGGGCGACCCGTGCCAGGGCACACCACGCGATCGTTATGATCGCGAGGTACTTCACTTCAGGCTATCGACCCCGTGCCGGAGGCCCCACGACGTGAACGTCAGGCCGCCGAAGATCTGCGCGTCGAGCAGGTTCGCGTTGCCGATGTCGGGCACGCGCACGCCCGAGTCGAGCTGCAGCCAGTCGGCGACCTGATAGCGCACACCCCACGACAGCTCGGGGCGCAGCCGGATCTTGTCGTCGCCGGTGCACGCGTAGCAGAACTCGGGCGCCCAGCCGAGGTCGACGAGGATCATCGACTTGTCGATCGGCTCGACCTGGATGCCGCCGAACGCGCGGATCTGCTTGTTCCAGTGGTTGGTCTCGCCATGCAGCGTGGTCTCGCTGCGATCGTCGCCGGTGTTGGCCTGCACCGACGCGTCCCAGAACGCGCCGCCGGCGTGGATCGCGACCCGGCGTCCGAGGTGCTCGCTGGCGACCAGCGTGAGCTGGGCGATCCGCGTCTTCTCGTTGTCGTGGTTGCGCTCGAACGACTTCATGAAGCCGAGCGTGATGCCGGGCTGGTGCTCGAACAGCCGGTTCTCGCCGACGCCGAGCCGGAACGACGCGGTCAGGTACGGCTGGATCCGCGTCGCGGTCTGGTTCTCGTCGGGGTGGCCATCGGCGCCGGCCGCGCGCTGGCGCACCGCATCGGTGGTCGCGAGGCCGAACTCGGCGACGTCGCCGAGCCCGACGCGGTTGTCGCTGGTCACGCCGCCGCCGGTGTCGATCGCGGTCTTCGAGTACAGCACCGCGGCCGGCAGCAGCCAGCCGGTCGGGCTCGTGATGATCACCGGGCTGTCGACCTGGCGATCCGGCAGCTTCACCTTGGGCTTGTTCGGGTTGTAGCCGTCGTCCGGCTTATCGGGCTTGACCTCGGGTGTCGCCGATCCGGATCCGGATCCGGATCCGGATCCGGATCCCGCCGTCGGCGTCGCCGGATCGGTGATCGGCGGCGGTTGGGCACTGCCGCTGCTGCCGCTGCCGCTGCCATCGGTCGGTGGCGGCATCGGGACCCCGTACGGATCCGCGGGTGTAGGCGGCGCGGGTTGCGCACCAGCCAGGGCAGCGGACGCTAGCAGCGCCGCCAGGACGATCGCATTGGTTCGTTTCATGACATGCCTCCGGCTGGCCCAACGGTTTGCTCAATCACAGAAGACCCCGACGGCGCGGCAGGCCAGCGCGCCCCAGGGAACGAACACCTCGGCACCGAGCCGGATGTCCCACTGCACGACCGATCCGAACTGAGAAGTGGGCGCGTGGCTTGCGACGTCGAGCTGGTAGCCGATGCTGCCGTCGATCACGACCGACGGAATCACCGACCACCGCAGGCCGAGTCGACCGAGCAAGCCGTAGTCGATCGACGCCTCGGTCGAGGTCTTCGTCCACTGGAACCGCGGCGCGAGCGCGACCTCGCCGACGATCTTGGCCGTCGGGTTCATCGCCACCTCGTACCCGGCGGTCGGCAGCCACATCGTGCGATGCGTGGTCATCGCGTTCGTGCCGGTGAGCTCGAGGTGCGCGCTCGAGACCCGCACGCCACCGTGCAGCGTCAACCAGTCGGCGAACGAGAACCGCAGGCGACCGACGAGGTACACGTCGTGCACCGTCTCGGTGACCGTGGTGTCGCCGAACTGCTCGGCGCGCGGCACGCCGCGGCGGATCGCGATGCCGAACGCCGGCACGTTCGCGTGCTCGGGGATCGGGATCTTGAGCTGGAGCCCGACGGCCGGCACCGGCGCGGTCACGCCCGACACGCTGATCGCCTCGGTGTGGCGATACTCGAGCTGCGCGATGTCGCCGAAGCCGATCGCGAGCACGCCGGCCGCCGACAGCACGCCTGGATCTTGTAACAGCGAGCCGTCGCCCGACAGCGTGAGCACGTAGGCGCCGACCACGTCGGCGGTCGGCATCGCGAACAGCCGCGACGACTGGAACGGCCCGCGCATGATCTGCACGTAGCTCGCGTCGCGCCGCCGCATCACGACATGCGAGCCGGCGACCTTGGCGGGATCGATCGCCGCGCCGGGCTCGATCGCGGCGGGTGGCGTGTTGCCGGTTCCTGCCGGGCTGGTCGGGGTTGCCGGGTTGTCGAGCTGCGGGACCGGCGGCGGCGTCGGCGCCTCGGGATCGGCCGGATCCGCGGGCGGCGGCGGCGGCATCGGCTCGTCGGCACGCGCCACACCCGCGGCGGTGGCCGCCAGGATCGTCGCGAGGACCAGACTTCGAACCATCTCCCGACCAACATGACGCTTGTCGTCGTGAGACGGCCGTCGCGACGCCGTGAGATCCGCGTGATCGAGTAGCGTACAACCATGGCAAACGCCGGCGGCCGCCGCTCCCAGCGCCTGATCGCGCAGGTGCGGCGTGGCCCCGAGACCGAGGAGGAGGCCCGCGCGAACCTCCAGGGCCGGCTCGAGGTGTTCTCGAAGCTGATGTTCTGGAGCTTCGTCGCGCTGCTCGTGTTCCTGACCGCGATGTACCGGGTCTATCCGTCGATCGTCCCGCAGCGCAACGAGGAGATCTTCGGCAGCGCGACCATCCTGCTCGCGGTGATGGCGTTGATCTGGCGGATCGCGCTGGTGCGGCGGCGACCGTCGATCGCGAACCTCTACCGGCTCGACATCATCTACGCGATCACGATCGGCGCGGCGTTCGGCGGCTCGGCGATCGGGGCCGCCGAGTTTCGTCCGGCGGGCTACGCGTCGCTGATCTACGCGACGTTCGTGGTGTTCACGCGCGCGATCGTCGTGCCGTCGAGTGGCCGGCGCTCGCTCGTGGTGTCGATCCTCATCTTCGTGCCGGTCGTCACCGCCGGATGTGCGCTCGCGGTGAAGACGACGCAGGATCTCCCGGGCCCGGCCTACGCGATCGGCGGCATCGTGTTCGCCGCCATCGCGGTCTTGCTCGCGACGATCGGCTCCCAGGTGATCTACGGCCTCCGTCAGAAGGTCAGCGACGCGATGCAGCTCGGCCAGTACACGATCGGGAGGCCGATCGGCAGCGGCGGCATGGGCGAGGTCTATCACGCGCAACACACGCTGCTGCGCCGCCCGACCGCGCTCAAGCTGCTGCGCCCCGACAAGATCGGCAGCGACAACCTCGACCGGTTCGAGACCGAGGTCCAGGCGACCTCGCAGCTCACGCACCCGAACACGATCGCGATCTACGACTACGGCCGCAGCCCCGACGGCCTCCTGTACTACGCGATGGAGTACCTCGACGGCATCGACCTCGCGAAGCTCGTGAAGACCCACGGCCCGCAGCCGATCGCCCGCGTCGTGCGGATCCTCGCGCAGACCGCGAGTGCCCTCGGCGAGGCGCACGCGATGGGGTTCGTCCACCGCGACATCAAGCCGGCGAACATCATCCTGTGCGAGCGCGGCGGCCTGCTCGACTTCGTGAAGGTCGTCGACTTCGGCCTCGTCGTCGAGATCGAACCCGAGCCCGCGAGCGCCTCGGGCACGCGACCTCCCGCGATCCTCGGCACCGCGGCGTACCTCGCGCCCGAGGCGGTCACCCGCGACGAGCCGGTCGGTGCCGCCGCCGATCTGTACGCGCTCGGCGCGGTCGCCTACTACCTGCTGACCGCGCGCCCGGTGTTCGAGGGCGCGACGCCGCACGAGATCGTGACGGCGCACGTCGCGCGCGCCGTCGTGCCGCCGCGCGAGCTGCGCGCCGAGATCCCCGCGGCGCTCGAGCGCCTGATCCTCGCGTGCCTCGAAAAGGCCACCGCCGATCGTCCGGCGAGCGCACTCGCGCTCCACGCCGCGCTGCTCGCCCTGCCCGTCTCGCCCGACTGGCCCGACGCCACCGCGCACGCCTGGTGGGAGGCGTTCCGGGCCGCGCGCACCGCGAGCGAGGCCGTGACCCACGATACGCCGACGCTCACGATCAGCGTCGACCTCGGCAAGCGTGCGTGAGCTTCGCGTGAACCCGGTGTGCTCGGGCAGTTTCGGGTCGTACACCTCGTCTCGTGGCCAAGCTGATCGTCGAGCTGCTGCTGACCGTCATCGTCGCGTCGTTCGCCACGGTGTGGCCGTTCGCGATCATCGCGGGAACGTTGATCCTGGCGGTCGTCGTCGATCAGGTCGTGCACAAGCGCCGGCGTCGGGCGGCCCGCGCCAAGGAGAAGGCGGATCCGACCGCGATCACGATCGATCTCAGCCGGCGATCGTGACGGTCGCGCCGAGGTAGTAGCCGCGGCCAGGCGCGACCCCGAGCAGGCCCTTGGGCGCGACCTCGTCGAGCTGGCCGCGCAGTCGCTTGACGACCTGGCGCACGTTCTCCTCGTTCGCGAACCGGCTCTGGAACGGCAAATCGCGCACGAGCTGCTTGGTCGCGACGCAGCCGCGCACGGCGGAGGGCGAGCCCGCCTCCTCGATGCCGCGCACGCACAGCGCGCGCAACAGCTGGAACTCGAGCGGCGCGAGGCCGCGCTCCTGCCACGCCTGATCCGGCGAGGTGCGCGCGAGCAACGCGCCACCGGACTTGTTGTCGTTGCCGCCGACCACGCACAGCTCGCCGACCGGCAGCGCGAGCAGGTAGCGCACCATGCCGCCGCCGGCCGACGCGGTCTCGAGCGACGCGCCCTCGGCGGGTTGGTAGGCGACCTCGGCGAGGAACCACATCGCGACGTCGCCGATCTTGAGCCGCGTGCGCTCGGGCAAGAGGAACCGGCCCTGCAGGCGGACGTCGTCGACGAACGAGCCATTGCGGCTGCCGAGGTCGCGGATGTGCCAGCCGGCGTCGCTCCGCTCGAGCCGCGCGTGCTCGCGCGAGACCGAGCTCGCGAGGATCACGAGCTGGCCATCCTGGCCACGCCCGATCGTCGACCGTGGCGCGAGCGCGTGGGCGGTGCCGAAGCCGTCGACGACCCACGCCGCGGCCTCCTCGGGATCGACCTTGCTCGTCACGTGGTCCGCGATCAGCCCGTCGCACGGCGCGACCTCGAGCGCGCACGGGCGGCAGAGCGCTCCGACGTCGCACGGCTTCCCACAACACAGGCACCCCATCTCCTCGTTATAACTCCTTGCAGGCCGCGCTGTCTCCGAGGTCGCACGCGCGCTGGACATCGAGCTTCGCGCCGATCGCGTCGCCCTTCTGGGCCCGGCCCACCGCCCGGATCCGGCGCCAGCGGGCGTCGTCGCGGATCACGATCGCGCGGTCGAGGTCGGCGAGCGCGGCGTCGACCCGATCGGCCCGGAGCTCGGCGATCGCGCGGGCGGCCAGCGCGACCGCGTCGTCCTTGCGCATCCGGACCGCGGCGTCGCAGGCGGCGATCGCGGCAGGATCGCCATGCTCGGCGAGCCCGACGCACTTGTCGCGCAGCGTGCCGTCCTCGCTCTCGACCTTGTCGAACACCCGGCCGAGCAGGTTCACCATCGCGCCGAGCGCCTGCACGTTCTCGTGGGTCGGCGTCTCGACGACCGTCGGCACCTTGCTCGACGCGGTCGGCTGGTTCCACAGATCGCCGCTCGGCTCGGCGGTGGCCGGCGGCCGGGTCGCGCCGTGCAGCGCGACGGCGAGCAGCACGATCGCGACGCCGGCGACCGCGAGCGCGGCGATCGCGAGCGTGCGTCGCGATCGGGCGACCGGCTGCGCGGCGCTGACCGCCGCGGGCTTGCCTGCCCCGCCGGTCGCGAGCTCGGCCTCGGCGATCAGCGCGACCAGCGCCGGATGATCGGGCGCATACGCGAGGCCGCGATCGCATCGCGCGAGCGCGACGAACGGCTGGCCGGCATCGAGCGCCTCGCGCGCGCGACGCTCGGCGCGCCGGACGCGGAGCGGCGCGACCTTGTGCTGGTACGCGATCGGATCCGCGATCACCTGGGCGCGCTCGGCGTCGCCCGGCTCGCACCAGTCGATCATCGCGTCGAGCGCGGCGCCGAGCTCGTCGGCGGTCGGCCGCGTCGCCGGGTCCATCGCGAGGCAGCGGGCGACGAGCTGCGCGAGCTCGGTGTCGGTCCGGCGATCGACGGCGTCGAGCGGCGCGAACGTACCGACCAGCGCCGCGGCGGCCTCCTCGGCGGGGCGCGCGCGCTGGAACGGTCGCTTGCCGGCGATCCACTCGTAGAGCATGACGCCGAGCGCCCAGACGTCCGCGCTCGCCGCCACCGGGCGCCCATCGATCTGCTCGGGTGCCATGTAGCCGACCGAGCCGACCGCGGCGCCCGACTCGGTGTGCCGGGTCATCCCATCGCGCCACGCGAGGCCGAGATCGATCACGGTGACGCCGCCGGCCGGCGACGCGATCGCGTTCTCCGGCTTCAGGTCGCGGTGGACGTAGCTCGCCGCGTGCAGCGCCGCGGTCGCCGCGATGATCGGGCGCGCGAGCAGGATCGCGGCCTCGGGACACAGCGCGCGTCCACCGACGACGTCGCGGAGGTGCGCGCCGGGCAACAGCGGTAGCACGAGGTACGGGCCGAGCTCGGCGTCGATCCCGTGGTCGAGCAGCGTGACCAGGCTCGGGTGCGCGAGCTGCTGGAGCGCCGCGATCTCGCGCTTGAACCGCGCGGTCGCCGCGTCGTCGAGCTCGCCGGACGGCCCGAGGATCTTGACGGCGACCGAGCCGTCGGGGCCGGTCGCGCGATAGACCTGCCCGCTGCCGCCCTCGCCGAGGCGCTCGTGGAACCGGTAGGGACCGAGCTGGATGTTCGACGCCGGGCGCAACGCGTCGAGCCTACCTCAGCGGGTTGTCCGCGAGGGCGACGATTCCGTCGACGACGTCCTCGAGCACGATGCGCTCGGCGAGGTCGCGACCGAGCGCCTTGACGGCGGGCCCGGTGAACCGGCTGCCGAGGTGCGACATCAGCGTGATGTCGCCCTTCAACGCGCGATCGGCGAGCGCGAGCCGCGTGGTCGCGCCAGCCAGCACGTCGGGCGTGTAGCAGCGCGCCTGCGCGATCAGCTTGTCGACCACGAACGGTGGCACGCCGATGCGGCTGCCCCACTCGTTGCGCGGCACGCCGCCCTGCCTCAGCTTGTGGAGCTGCGACAGGTTGCGGATGTAGCGCGCCAGCATCACGACGACGCCGACCGCGCTCTCCTTCTGATCGCACAGCGAGACCACCGCGGCGAGCGAGCGGCCGCGATCGCCGGCGCCGATCGCGTCGGTCAGCTCGAACACCGAGCGCTCGCGGGTGTCGGCGATCAACTCGTCGACGTCGTCGGCGGTGACCGGTCGATCTCCGGCGTACATCCCGAGCTGCACGATCGCGAGCGCGAGCCGCGACAGATCGTTGCCGACGGTGTCGACCAGTCGCGTGATCGCCGCGCCGTCGATCGCGACGTTCTTGGCCTTGGCCTCGTTGCGCACCCACGGCTGGATCTGCCGCGGCGCCTCGAGCACGTGCAGGAAGCCCTTCTTGCTCAGCTGGGCGAACAGCTTGAGCCGCTTGTCGAGCTTGCTGGTCACCGCGACGATCACGGTCGACGGGTTCGGCTTGCCGAGGTACGCGAGGATCGCGTCGGCGTCGTCGGCTGGCATCAGCGCGAGGTCGCGGACGAACACCAGGCGCTTCGCGGCCATCATCGGCAGCGTCTGGGCGAGCGCGACGATCTTGCCGCCGCTCGGCTTGCCCTCGATGACGTCGAAGTTGAAGCCGCGCGCCATCGGCGGCACCACGGCGTCGCGGATCGCGGCGACCGTGCGCTCGACGAGGATCGGGTGCTCGCTGTGGAGGAGATACAGCGGATCGAACCGACCGGCGCGGATCTCGGCGAGCAGCTCGTCCATCGGGGCGCATGTTATACGTGCCCTATGACGCTGTCTCGGCGTTCGGTCTTGCACGGCGGCGCGATCGGGGCGGCCGTGGCCCTGTTCGCCCCGCGATTCGCGTTCGCCCGCGGCCTCCTGACCGATGCCACGCTCGACGACGTCTTGAAGCGCGGGCTCGCGGCCGCGACCAAGGCCGGCGCGAGCTACGCCGATGTTCGCATCGTGCGGTTTCGCCGCGAGTCGGTCGCGACCCGCGAGGAGCGCATCGAGCACGTCGGGTCGTCGGAGGACTACGGCGTCGGCGTCCGCGTGATCGCCAAGGGTGCGTGGGGTTACGCCGCGGCGCCGGTCGTGAATGTGACCTCGGTCGAGGACCTCGCGAAGCAGGCCGTCGCGATCGCGGTCGCCACCGCGCCGTCGCGCAGTCGCCCGGTCGCGCTCGCCCCGGTCGCGGCCAACGTCGACGTGTGGCAGACGCCGCTGACCAAGGATCCGTTCAAGATCCCGCTCGAGGACAAGGCCGCGCTCCTGATCGCGATCAACCAGGCGGCGATGCGCCAGAAGGGCATCAAGTTCGCGAGCGCGCGCTACGCGGCCGCGTCCGAGTGGAAGCTGATGGCATCGACCGACGGCGCGTACACCGAGCAGACGATGGTGCGGCTCGGCCCGACGTTCTCGGTCACCGCGATCGACGACAAGCGCGGCGAGTTCGCGACCCGCGCGCACGACCTCGCGCCGCGCCAGGCCGGCTGGGAGTACGTCGAGGCCGCGAACCTGGTCGCCGACGCGCCGCGGATCGCCGCCGAGGCGGTCGAGAAGCTCGCCGCGCCGACCGTCACCGCCGGCAAGCGCGACCTCGTGCTCGCGCCGTCGAACCTGTGGCTCGTGATCCACGAGTCGATCGGGCACTCGACCGAGCTCGATCGCGCGATGGGCTACGAGGCGAACTTCGCGGGCACCTCGTTCGCGACGCCCGACAAGCGCGGCACGCTCAAGATGGGCGCGCCGATCCTGACGTTCTACGCCGACAAGACCACGCCGGGCGGCCTCGCGACTTGCGGCTACGACGACGACGGCGTCGCGACCCAGCGCTGGAACCTGGTCGACAAGGGCACGTTCGTCGGCTACCAGACCACGCGCGATCAGGCCGCGTGGATCGGCGAGACGTCGTCGCGCGGCTGCTCGTACGGCGAGGGCTACGCCGGCGTCCCGTTCCAGCGCATGCCGAACGTGTCGCTCGCGCCGCACGCCGCGGAGCGCTCGCTCGACGACCTCGTCGCCGCGACCGACGACGGCGTCCTGGTCGTCGGCCAGGGCTCGTGGTCGATCGATCACCAGCGGCTCAACTTCCAGTTCGGCGGCCAGACGTTCTACGACATCCGTGGCGGCAAGCGGCGCGGCATGTTGAAGGACGTCGCCTACCAGGCCAACACGCTCGAGTTCTGGCGCGCCTGCGACCTGATCGGTGGCCCCAAGTCGTGGGAGCTCCACGGCAGCCTATCCGACGGCAAGGGCGAGCCGAGCCAGAGCAACGCGGTGTCGCATGGCTGTCCGCCGGTGCGGATCCGGAAGGCGTCGATCATCTCGACCAACCGGCGCGGAGGTCAGCCGTGAGCGGCCTCGCGAGCCACGAAGCAGTTTCGAGGCGAGCGCCGACCGAAGGGAGGTCGACACCCGCGAGCCTCGAAGCAGTTTCGAGGCGAGCGCCGACCGAAGGGAGGTCGACACGATGAACGACGCGCAACTGCAGCGGCTGGTCGATCGCATCCTGATGCTCGGGCGCGCGACCAAGGGCGCACAGATCTTCGTGCGGATCGCGAACACCCAGCGCGGCTACACCCGGTTCGCGGCGAGCGAGATCACGGCGGCCGCGACGATCGAGACCGTCAGCCTCGCGGTCACGATCGCGCTCGACGGCCGGGTCGCGACGGCGACGACCAACCAGCTCGACGATCGCGCGCTCGACGACGCGGTCGGCCGCGCGCTGCGCATGGCGCGGCTGTCGCCGCCGAACCCCGAGCTGATGGCGCCGCTCGCGCGCCAGATCTATCCGGTCGTCAAGGCCGCGGTCGATCCGGCGACCTCGGCGATGACCGCGGTCGCGCGCACCAAGGCGGTCGCCGCCGCGATCCGCGCCGCCGACGACGCCAAGGTCACGATCGCCGGGTTCTACGATCACGCGACGAGCTACGTCGCGATCGCGAACAGCGCGGGCCTCTACGCGCGCCACGACTCGACCGCGTGCAGCTTCTCGACCACCGCGCGCACGCCCGATGGCACCGGCTCGGGCTGGGCCGGCGCCGCGTCGAACAAGGTCGCCGACCTCGATCCCGCCGCGCTCGCGACCGTCGCGGTCGCCAAGGCGCAGAGCTCGGCCAAGGCGCGCCACCTCGACGCCGGCAAGTACACCGTGGTCCTCGAGCCCGCCGCGGTCGGCGCGCTGCTCGAGTTCCTCACCGGCGCGTTCGACGCCCGGCGTACCGACGAGGGGCGCTCGTACTTCGCCAAGCCGGGCGGCAGCAAGGTCGGCGACAAGCTGTTCCCCGACACGATCACGCTGCGCACTGATCCGACCGATGGTGCGCTGGTCACCGCGCCGTTCGATGCCGAGGGTCTGCCGCGCAAGCCGACGACCTGGCTCGACCAGGGCACGCCGCGTCACCTCGCGTACAGCCGCTACTGGGCCCAGCATCAGGGCCAGCCCGCGACCGGCGATCCGGCGGGCTGGATCCTCGATGGCGGCAAGGCGTCACTCGACGATCTCGTGAAGGGCGTCAAGCGCGGCGTCCTCATCACGCGGTTCTGGTACCTGCGCTCGCTCGATCCGCAGACGCTGATGGTCACCGGCCTCACGCGCGACGGCACCTACCTGATCGAGAACGGCGCGGTCGCCGGCCCGGTGAACAACTTCCGGTTCAACGAGTCGCCGGTGCAGATGCTCGCGCGCTGCGACGGGCTCGGCGTGCCGAAGCTGGTCGGCGATGCCGACGATCCGCGAATGCGCGTGCCCGCCCTGCGCACGCACGAGTTCAACCTCGCGTCGGTCTCGGAGGCCGTGTGAACACGCTGATCACGGCCGACAAGGGGCTCGTGGAGGATGGGCGGGGCGCCGAAGGGCGCATTCACGTCATCGACGACGTCGCCGTGCTCGCGGTCGACGGCGCGATCGTGGCGGTCGGCGCGCAGGGCACGATCTTCGACGATCCGCGCGCGGCGGGCGCCAGACACGTCGCGTGGCGCGGGCGCGCGCTCGTGCCCGGCACGATCAACACGCACAACCACAGCTTCCAGTCGCTGCTGCGCGGGATCGGCGACGACCTGCCCTTCCTCGCGTGGCGCGATCAGGCGCTCTACAAGTACTCGCCGCGGCTAGACGCCGACGGCATGGCGACCGCGGCGCTGTTCGCGTTCGGCGAGATGCTGCTCCACGGCGTGACCACGGTCTGCGACTTCTACTACCTGAACGCCGGCGCCAACGATCACGCGAGCGCGACGATCGAGGCGGCGAAGCGGCTCGGCATGCGGATCGTGCTCGCGCGCTGCTTCTACGACTGGGACGGCGCGCCGGCGAGCTACCGCGAGACGATCCCGCAGGCGGTCGCGAACTTCGAAGCGCTGCACGCGCGCTACCAGGACCGCACGCGGTTCATGACCAGCGTGCAGCCCGCGCCGCACAGCCAGCACGGGGCGTCGCCGGACATGATCGTCGCGGGCGCCGGCTGCGCGAAGGATGCCGGCGTGCCGTGGCACATCCACCTGGCCGAGGAGCAGTACCAGGTCGCCCAGTCGCTCGAGCGGTTCGGCGCCCGTCCGCTCCACGCGATCGACGCGCTGCCCGTCGATCTGTCGCAGATGATCGCGGTCCATGGCTGCTGGTTCGACGACTCCGAGCGGGCGCTGCTCGCGGCGCGCGGCGGCTCCCTGGCGTACTGCCCCGGCTCGAACATGTTCCTCGGCGACGGCGTGACCGATCTCGTCGATCTGGCAAAGCGTGGCGTCAAGGTCGGGCTCGGCACCGACGGCGGCTGCTCGAACAACCGGGTCAGCGTGTTCGACGAGATGCGCATGGCGGCGCTGCTCCAGAAGGTCCACAAGATCGACGGCCAGGCCATCGACGCCGAGACCTGCTTCGCGCTCGGCACGCGCACCGCCGGCGAGGTGCTCCGGCTGCCGGTCGGGCGGATCGCCCCCGGGTTCCGCTGCGATCTGGTGGCGCTCGATCTCGATGATCCGTCGATGTGGCCGGTCCAGGCCCTGGAAAAGAATGTGGTCTACGCGCTGTCATCTCGCGCGATCACCGACGTCGTGGTAGATGGTCAAGAAGTCGTCGCCTCGCGTCGTCTCCTGCATGTCCACCTCGACGAGATCCAAGCCCGCGTCCGCGAGCTCACCCGCGACTGGCGACGTGCCTAGCGAGACGCCCGGCGACGCGGCGCCCGAGCGGACCGCGCTCGAGATCGAGCTCGAGGTCTCGCGCCAGCGGTTCGCCGCGTGGACCGGCTTCGGCATCATCGTCGGATCGCTGCTGGTGTGGAAGCTCGGCACGGTCGGCGTGTGGGGTGGCTTCGTGCTGATCGCGATCGGCTGCTACCGCGCGTTCCAGCTCGTCCAGACGTTCGTCAACCCGGCGGGCACGATCAAGGTCAGCTCGACCCAGGTCACGCTGCCGCGCGGCATCTGTCGCGGCAAGCCGGTCGTCGTGCCGCGCAACGACGTCACCGCGGTGTACTTCCTGCGGCGCTCGGTGCCGTGGCATCGCACGGCGCCGGTCCTGATCGTCGAGATCGGCCAGCGCGCGATGGTGTTCCCGCGCGACTGGTTCGCGAGCGAGTCCGATCAGCGGCACGTCGTGCACGCCCTCATGGCGCCGCGTCCTACGGAAGCGTGAGCCGCACGACGACCTCGACGTGCGAGGTCTGCGGCATCAGATCGATCGGCCACGCGTCGGTCGCGCGATAGCCACCGGCGACCAGCTTGACGAGATCGCGCGCGAGCGTCGCCGGATCGCACGACACGTAGACGATCGTTTTCGGGCGGCGCGCGAGGATGCCGGGGACCTCGTCGGCGCAGCCGGTGCGCGGCGGATCGAGCGCGATCGCGTCGGTCTGTGGCGCGCGGCCGAGGATGTTGACGCCGTGGCCGACCAGGAAGTTCGCCGGCTTGACCGCGGGCGCGACGAGGTCCGACGGGATCACGCTCCAGCCCGCCGACGCATACGCGCGCGTCAGGTTGCCGGCGCCGGCGTGGAGCTCGAGCAACATGCCGGGGCCCGGACCGAGCGCGGCCGCGGCGCGCAGCCCGAGCACGCGGTTGCCGATCACGCTGGCCTGCGCGAAGTCCCACGGGCCGCACACCAGCGAGCCCTCGAGCGTGACCGTGGTCGCGCCGTGCGGCTCGCCGGCCGCGATCACGCCGCGCAGGCCACCCTTGTTCTTCAGGCGCGGCGGGACGCGCCAGCGCGACTCGGTCGCGGCGACGACATCGCCGTCGCGGCCGAGCACGAACACGAGCTCGCCGTCGGGAGGCGAGGCTCCGGCGATCTCCTGGACCGCGACGTCGAGCGCCGGCTCGAGCTGCGGACACGCGGCGATCGGCACGAGCGTGTGGGTGTCCTCGACGAACAGCCCGACGCGCCCGCCCGACACGTGGAACCGCGCGCGCCGCCGCCAGCCGTAGTCCGGCGTGGTGCCGTCGATCGGATGCACGGTGAGGCCGTCGAGCTTGCGCAGCGCGCGCGCGACGATGTCCTGCTTGGCGGTGAGCTGCGCGGCGCGGGTCAGGTGCTGCCACTGACAGCCGCCGCAGCCAGCGGCGAAGTGCGGGCACGGCGCGGCGATCCGATCGGGACCCGGCGCGAGGACCTCGACGAGCTTGCCGCGCGCGAACGACTTGGTCACGCTGGTCACCGCGATCCGCACGAGGTCGCCCGGCGCGGTGCGCGGCACGAACGTCACGCGGCCGGTCGCGTCGCGCCCGACGCCATCGCCACCCGCGCCCAGGCTGTCGATCGTCAGGTCGAGCTCGGTGGTTTCGGTCATCGGTACGGTCCTCGGAGTGCAGGATCGCTCGGCATCACGGGCGCGCCGCGCGCGACCCCGAGCCGCTCGTCGGCGCGGCCCTCGCGCACGGCGATCTCGATCGTGCCCGAGCTGCCGGTATACGCGAGGAGCTCGCCGACGGGAACCGCCGCGTACGTCTCGACGACGCCCAGCGTGTGCCCGGCGATCGCCACCGCGGCACCGGCCTCGGCGATCGGCAGGTCGGAGATCAGGTTGCCGAAGTTGTCGACATGGACGACCCGGCCCTCGCCGACCGCCCGCGGGCCCCATGGCAGCTGGCCGACGAGCCGGTGCTGTGGCCCGGCGAGCGACGGCAGCTCGCCGCGCGCCAGCATCGCGGCGGCGACCGCATAGACGTCGCGGCCGTGGAACGTCGGGGACACGCGCGGCGCCATGAACCGCGGAAACCGGATCGCCCACGCCTCGCTGATCTCGTTCGCGACGTGCGCGAACACCCCGTTGTCGGGCCCGACGTACAGGTGCCCTCCGGTCTTCACGATGACGGCGCTGCCCGGGATGCCCGGATCGACCACGACGACGTGGATCGTGCCGTGCGGGAACTCGGTACACGCGGACGCGACCACCCACGCCGCGTGCGCGAGGTCGTGGCGCGGTACGTCGTGCGCCAGATCGACGACCACGGCGTCGTGCGCGATCCGCGCGATCACGCCCTTCATCGCGCCGACGTAGCCGTCGCGCGCGCCGAAATCGGTGGTCAACGTGATGATCCGCATCGCCGGCGGCGGTAAGCATACAGCCGATGAACAAGGTCTTCCCCGATGCCGGGGCCGCGTTGCACGACGTGTTCGACGGTGCGGTGATCCTGGCGGGCGGCTTCGGCCTGTCCGGCAACCCGGAGAACTGCATCGCCGAGCTCGCCCGCCGCGGCACCAAGCAGCTCACGATCGTGTCGAACAACTGCGGCACCACCGAGAAGGGCCTCGGCGTCCTGCTCGCGCAGGGCCAGGTCAAGAAGATGATCTCGAGCTACGTCGGCGAGAACAAGGTGTTCGAGAAGCTGTTCCTGTCGGGCCAGCTCGACGTCGAGCTGTGTCCCCAAGGCACGCTCGCCGAGCGACTGCGGGCCGGCGGCGCCGGGATCGAGGCGTTCTACACGCCGACCGGCTACGGCACCAAGATCGCCGAAGGCAAAGAGACGCGCGAGCTCGGTGGCAAGCACTGCGTGATGGAGACCGCGATCCGCGGCGACTTCGCGATCGTGAAGGCGTGGAAAGGCGATCGCTGGGGCAACCTCGTGTTCCGGAAGACGGCGCGCAACTTCAACCCGCTGTGCGCGACCGCCGGCAAGGTCACGATCGTCGAGGTCGAGGAGCTCGTCGAGGTCGGCGCGCTCGAGCCCGATCACGTGCACCTGCCCTCGATCTACGTGCACCGGATCTTCGTCGGCACGAACTACGAGAAGCCGATCGAACAACGCACGACGCGCAAGCGGGAGGTGGCGTGATGAAGGGCCTCGACCGCGAGCAGATGGCGCGCCGCGTGGCCGGCGAGCTGCGCGACGGCTACTACGTCAACCTCGGCATCGGCATGCCGACCTCGGTCGCGAACTTCATCCCGGCCGGGCTCGACGTCGTGCTCCAGTCGGAGAATGGCCTGCTCGGCATCGGCCCGTTCCCGTTCGAGGGCGACGAGGATCCCGATCTGATCAACGCCGGCAAGCAGACGGTCACGACGATCGCGGGCTCGGCATTCTTCGACTCGGCGACGTCGTTCGCGATGATCCGCGGCGGCAAGGTCGACGTCAGCGTGCTCGGCGCGATGGAGGTCTCCGAGCACGGCGACCTCGCGAACTGGATGATCCCTGGCAAGATGGTCAAGGGGATGGGCGGCGCGATGGATCTCGTCGCCGGCAGCCGCCGCGTGATCGTGATGATGGAGCACACGACCAAGGATGGTGGCCCCAAGATCCTGAAGACGTGCACGCTGCCGCTGACCGGCCTGCGCTGCGTCCACACGATCGTCACCGAGCTCGCCGTGATCGACGTGACCCCCGATGGCCTCGTGCTGCGCGAGCGCGCGCCCGGGGTCACGGTCGACGAGCTGCGCGCCGCCACCGGCGCCCCACTCCGCGTGGCCGGTGACGTCCCCCTGATGATGTAGTCACTTGCAGATCGGCGTGACGGTGTCGAACGGGTCGACCGCTTCCTTGGGCTGACACTTCCGCTTCGTCGACTTCTGCTCCTTGACGACCGGGGGCTTCGGCTCCTTCACGACGACCGGCACCTTGACGACCGCGGCGGCGACCTTGTCGTCGCGCTTGAGCACGATCGTCTTGGCGATGTCGCCGCCGAGGTCGACGTGCGCGACGTTGTCCTGGAAGCCCTTGTGATGCACGAGCATCGTCGCGGTCGCGCCCGGCTTGCGATGGATCGCGAGCGGTGTCATGCCGACGAACTGGCCATCGAGCTGGACGTCGGCGCCCGGTGGATCCGAGATGATGCGGATCGCGATCTGCTCCTCGGGCTCGGTCGCGCTGCCGCTCGGATCGACGATCGCGGCGTCGGGCGGCTTGGCGGCGATCGGTGCGACCGCCGCGTCGACGGTCGCGCTCGGCGCGATCGGCGGGTCGACGATCGCGGGCTTGACCTCGGCCCCCGAGGCGATCGGCGAAGGGGCGACGAACGCGTCGGTCGTGAGCGCCGCGACCTCGGGGACCGTCTTGCCGGACATCGCGACCGCGATCACGATGATCGCGACGAACCCGACCACGCCAAGGCCGATGAAGACCATCTTCTTGTTCGACTTGAGCTGGAGCGCGCTGTCGACGCTCTCCGACGTGCCGACCTCGTAGCGCGGATACGACAGGTCGCCGCGCTGCGGTTGGGCGAGCGGATACGGGGACGGCGTCGCGACCTTGATCGCCGGGCCGCTGCCCGACGGTGGCGTCGTGAACGGCGGCGGCTGCGAGATCGGGTACGCCTGTGGCTGGACGAGCGCGATCGGCGGCGGTCCCGCGGGTGGAGGCGGCAGCATCTGCGGCTGCGATTGACGGCCGTCGCCGCCGATCACGGGCTGCGACTGGCGACCGTCGCCGACCGGGCCGGTCGGTGCCTGATACGGCGGCACCGTCGGGTACGACTTCGCGTTCCACTCCTGCTGCGGCGGATCTTCGACCGGCGCGTCCCCGCCACGCGGCAGATCGAGGATCGTGCTCGGCGTCCACGGCTCCGGCGTGCCCGGGCGCGGTGGCGGTGGTGGCACGGGCGCGACCGGCTCGCTCGAGTTGGTGTTCGAGATCGTCGACTCGCGCGGTTGCAGCGGCATCGCCATCGCGGCGCGCGCGGCGGCGTTGAGCCACGGCTCGGGCTGGTCGCCGAACATCTCGACCATGAAGCGACCGAGCGCATTGGTCGACAGGCTCATGCGCGCCTGGGACGCGAGGCTCTCGACCGCCTCGAGCAGCTGATCGGCGCTCTGGTAGCGCTGCGCGGGATCGACCGCGAGCGCCTTCAAGACGATCGCCTCGAGCGCCGCCGGATAGTTCGGCACGAGGCGCGTCGGGCGCACGACGTCGCCGGTGACGATCCGGTGCATCGTGTCGAAGTCGCTGTCGGCGCGGAAGCAGCGGTGCTGCGTCGTGATCTCGTAGAGGATGATCCCGAGCGAGAACACGTCGCTGCGCTTGTCGACGTCGCGCCCGCGGCACTGCTCGGGCGCCATGTACGCGAACTTGCCCTTGATGATGCCGGACTGTGTCTCGATCGATCGCTGCGTCGCCTTGGCGATGCCGAAGTCGAGCAGCTTCACCGAGCCGTCGTAGCCGATCATGATGTTCGACGGAGACACGTCGCGATGGACGATGCCGAGTGGGACGCCATCCTGCCCGCGTCGCTCGTGTGCGTGGTTCAGCCCCGACGCCGCACCCGCGACGACGGTGAGCGCGAGCTCGATCGGCACGCGGGTTCCAGATCCGCCGGCCTTCGCGAGCAGCGCGCGCAGGTCTTGCCCGTGCACGTACTCCATCGCGAGGTAGTGGATGCCCTGGTCCTCGCCGACCTCGAACACCTGCGCGACGTTCTGGTGATTGAGCGCGGCCGCGAGGCGCGCCTCGTCGAGGAACATCTGTACCGCGGTGTGGTCGTTCGCGCGCTCCGGCAGGATCAGCTTGAGGACGATGTGCCGCTCGAAGCTACCGATGCCGGTCGCGCGACCGATATAGATCCGTGCCATCCCGCCGGCGGCGAGTGGCATGAGGATCTCGTACTTGCCGAGACGGGAGGGCAGCCCCCCTGCCGTGGCGACGGCTGGCACGAGGAGGATCGTTCCATCGGCGGGCATGGGAGTCAAGCACTGGCGGTGTAGGCGCGGGCGCTACTTCGACGTGCCCGCGAGCGTCATGTGCGAGACCCTGAACGTAGGTGCGCTGGTGGAGCTACGGAACACCAGATCGTCGGCGACGAGGTCGATGCGCTTCAAGATCTCGTCGAAGTTCGCGGCGATCGTGACCTCCGAGACCGGGAACGTCAGCTCGCCATCCTCGATCCAGAAGCCCGCCGCACCGCGCGAGAAGTCGCCGGTGACCGGGTTGAAGCCAAACCCCATCAGCGAGGTCACGTAGAGCCCGCGCTTGGTCTGCTTGAGCAGGTCGGCGCGCGTCGTCGTGCCCTTCTGCATCACCAGGTTCGACGTCGTCGGGCCTGGATTGCCGCCGACGCCGCGTCCGGCCGAGCCGGTCGACGCGCGATCGAGCTTGCGCGCGCTGTAGACGTCGCACAGCACCGGATCGAGCACGCCCGCGGTGATCACGTTGTTCTTGCGGGTCGGCAGCCCATCGCCGTCGAACGGCCGGCTGCCGGGGCCACGGAGGATCAACGGATCGTCGACGATCGTGACGAGCGGCGACGCGACGAGCTGGCCCTCCTTGCCGACGAGGTAGGACGACTTGCGCCAGAACGCGCTGCCGTTGGCGACCGAGAAGATCGTCCCGACCATCGAGCGCGCGACCTCGGGGTCGAACACGATCGCGCACTCCTGGGTCTCGACCTTGCGCGAGCCGATCGTCGCGATCGTCTTCTGCGCGGCCTCGAGCCCGACTGCCTCGGCGGCCTCGAGCTCGGACAGGAACCGACCGGCGGTCCACCAGTAGCCGTTGCGCTTCTTGGGGTTCGCCGCGTCGGTGGTGTCGTCGCACAGCGGCTCGACGACGAGCGAGGCGTAGCTGCCGCGGTAGCCACCGACGAACCCGCCGCTGGTCGCGAACGCCGTCGCGCCGAGCACGCGCGACCACGTCGCGCCCTCGCTGTTCGTGATCCGCGCATCGCGGCGCGCGGCGGCCTCGCCTGCGATGGCCTGCTTGAGCGCCCACGCGGCATCGACCTCGGCGACCGCGGGGTCGTAGAGGTCGAGCTCGGGGAACGAGGTCGCGAGTAGCTTCGGATCGGGCGGCAGCGCGTAGTCGTCGCGCTCCGCGAGATCCGCGAGCGTGACCGACTCGGCGCACAGCGCCTCGAGCGACTCGCGCCGCAGATCGCTGGTGTACGTGACGGCACGCTTGCCGCCGCGCAACACCCGGAGGCCGAGCGCACGACTGCCGGCCTCCTGCACGAGCTCGGGCTGGCCGAGCCGGATCTTCGCGGTGAGCTCGCTGCCATCGCGCACCAGGACCTCGGCGTCGTCGGCGCCCGCCTTCTTCGCCAGCTCGACCGCCAGCTTCGCGATGCCCTCGAGCTCGCGAACCGTCTGCTCCGTGATCTGCGCCCCACTCATGATTGCTGCGTGCCTCCGACGGTGATCGATCCGATGCGAACCGTCGGCGTGCCGACGTTGACCGGGACGGACTGGCCGTCCTTGCCGCAGGTCCAGATGCCGTCCGACAGCTCGAAGTCCGAGCCGAGCATGTCGACGCGGCGGAGCACGTCGGGCCCGTTGCCGATCAGGTTGACGCCCTTGAGCGGCGCGGTCAGCTTGCCGTCCTCGATGAGATAGCTCTCCGACAGCGAGAACACGAAGTCGCCGTTCGAGATGTTGACCTGCCCGCCCGAGAATCGCTTGGCGTAGATCCCGCGCTTGACGCTCTTGATGATGTCGTCGGGCGCGTCCTTGCCACCGAGCAGCGACGTGTTCGTCATCCGGGGCAGCGGCATCGAGCGGAACGACTCGCGGCGCCCGTTGCCCGAGGGCGTGACGCCGAAGTGCTTCGCGGACAGCCGATCGTGCATGTACGCGACGAGCACGCCGTTCTCGATGAGGACGTTGTTCTGGCCGGCGTAGCCCTCGTCGTCGACGTTGATCGCGCCGCGCGAGCTCGCGATCGTGCCGTCGTCGACCACGGTGCACAGCGGCGACGCCACGGTCTTGCCGAGCTGGCCGGTGTAGTTCGAGGTCTCCTTGCGGTTGAAGTCGGCCTCGAGCCCGTGGCCGACCGCCTCGTGGAGCAGGATGCCGGAGTCACCGGGGCCGAGCACGACCGGCATCTCGCCGGCCGGCGCGTCGCGCGCGTCGAGCATCGCGATCGCGACACGCGAGGCCTCGCGCCCGTGGGCCGCAGCCTCGGTCCTGGCGTTCGCGAAGTACTCCATGCCGAACCGGCCACCGCCGCCGCCCGAGCCGCTCTGGCGCTTGCCCGCCTCCTCGGCGACCGAGCGCACGCCGATGCGCATCATCGGCTGGATGTCGTGCGCCTGGCGGCCGTCGCTGGTGAACAGCAGGACCTCCTTGATCGACTCGGCGAAGCTCGCCTCGACCTTGACGATGCGCGGATCGAACGCGCGCGCGGCCTTGTCGGCGGCGCGGAGCAGCGCGAGCTTGTCGGGCGCCGGGACGACGAGCGACGGCATCGGCACCGCGTAGAAGCTCGGGATCGCGATCTGCGAGAGCGGCGCGACGCCCTGCGGCGCGATCTTGTTCCCGGTCGCCGCGATCTGACCGGCGGTCTTCGCGGCGTGGGCCATCTTCTCCCACGCGAGATCCTCGCAGTAGGCGTAGCCGGTCGCGTCTCCCTTGGTGACGCGGACGCCGAGCCCGAGCGTGATGCCGCGGCCGAGCGTCTTTATCTGTTCGTCCTCGAGCGCGTAGTCCGCGGACACGCGAAACTCGAAGTAGATGTCGGCATAGTCGCCGCCGGCCTCGAGCGCGAGACCGAGGAGCCGCTGGGCGAGCTGCGCATCGATCGCGCTCGGGCCACCGTGCGAGAACGGCGCACGCAGCGCCGAGGGAAGTGCTGACGCCGTCATGTCGGCAATGTAGCAGGCGGGATGCGATCGCCCCCTGCCCGACCGGCCGGTTTATGGCTTGGCGTCGCGGCCGTCGATCTTCGCGATCGCGGCCTCGGCGGCGTCGGCGGCGGCCTTGATCTCGGCCTCCCAGCCACCGAGCCACAGCCGCCCGAACGCGCCGAACGTGATCATCTCGAGCAGGTGGATCGGCGCGGCCTTCTCGGCCTCGTTCGCGGCGATCGCGGCGTACGCGGCGGGCCACACCTCGAGGATGTACAGCGTCTGCTCGGCGACGATCATGTCGCCGTGACGCATCCGGTTGATCAGCTGGCTCTGGTGGCCGTCGATGCCGGTGATGATCTGCGTCGTCATGACCTTGGGCTTGATGCGATCCGATCGCTTGACGCCCATGCGCTCGACGATCGAGTCGACCGCGGCCTCGACCTGGCCCTTGTCCTGGTCGTGGAGCTCGAGCATCCCGTAGGCGCGCTCGACGATCTGCATGCCCGGCCGGCACGTCGTCGTCTTCAACGCGACGTCGGTCAGCTGGTTGATCGCGATACCGGGCGCGATCTCGATGAACGCGGCCGCTTCCTTCTCGCGGGGCATGAAGCCGGCGCAGACGGTCTGCAGGAAACCCGTCAGCTGGGGCTGTAACGAGTCGAGGACCGTGAGCGCGCGGAGCTCCATCGCGGCGCCGACGCTAACACATCAGCGCGCGATCGCGCGTGGCAGGTCGGTGTATGCGCACGCGATCCGGTGCGCCCGGACGAGCATCGCGAGCAGGAGCGAGCCGGCTCCGTGCGCCAGCTCGCGGACGACCATGAGGCCGCGGTACCCGTCGTCGAGCGCGTGGCCTTCGAGCTCGACGTCGGTGATGAACGCGACCAGGCCGGCCGCGAGGATCCCGACGACCGCGTAGCTCGGCCACGCGACCGCGGGCCCTTCGGCGGCGATCGCCGAGACCAGCCCGCCGCCGATCACCACCGCGGCCACCGCGGTCGCGAGCACGATCGCGGACCAGTGCATCGGCAGCCACGCGCCGGTCACGGTCGACAGCTCGCCGAGATCGAGCACGAGCAACGTCACCGCGACCTGCGCCATCACCGGGATCCCCCACAGCACGACGCCCGCGAGGATCCGGCGGTCGCCGATCGCGAGCGCGAGCTGGACCAGCGCGACGAGGCCGACGACCGCCGCGACGTCGAAGCCGAGCAGCTCGGTGCGCTGGATCCACGACGGCACGTGCAAGCGGCCGTGCTGGGCGAGCGCGAGCCCGAGCGCGGCGTGGGCGACCAGCGCCACCATCGCGACGGTGTGGGCGACGCTTCTGACCGCGGCGCTCGGGTCGGGTCGCGGCGCGCGGGCGGCCGCGTGGAGCCCGGCGATCCCGATCGGGATCGCGGCGATCACGCCGAAGTAGCTCATCTCCCAGCCGCCGCTCAGCGGCCGGTCGGCGCCGAGCACGAGCGTCGAGCCGCACGCCACGATCACGGCGAGCTGGCCGACCAGCGCGCCGCGCCCGCCGTCGGTGCGGACGCCGGCGAGCGCGACCGCGGCGATCGCCGAGCACGCTAGCAGGCTGTGGAAAAATCGCGGTTTGCGCACGTCTCTCCGTCGGGCGTGAAGTTGCAAAGTGAGTTCGAAGGCGTGGGATCTCCGCCGCTGGCGTGGTCGTCCTACGCGGCCGAAGCGACCAGCCGGGTGATTCTC
>JBBQEX010000041.1:0-67270 GCA_038321315.1 Haliangiales bacterium
GCGCGCCCCCCCGCTGGGGCCGGGCCGAGTCTTTGGCCGGGCGGCCCGATTTTCTTTGCGTTGTGTTTTGCCTGTGGCCTGTCGTCGCCCCCCAACCCCCGGAAACTCGGAAAAGCGTCCCTAATTCACAGGGCGCCGGCCGGACATCAGTCCGGCCGGCAGCCGAGCTGGGCCTCGCCGTTGGGCCCCTTGCTGCACGTGCCGGCGACGGCGTGGCCGTCGTGATCGAACGAGCAGCGGTCGCCCGCCTTCTTGGACTCGCACGCGGCGAAGGACTCGGGCGGCGGACCGGGCGGATGATCGGGGTGACACGCGAGCTCGGTGACGTCGGGCGGCGCATCGCACGTGCCGGTCATCGTGTGGTCGTCGTGCTTGATCGTGCAGGCATCGCCGCGCTTGGCGTTCTTGCAGGCGTCGAACGCCTCCTGCGGCGGCCGATGGTGGCCAGGCGGCGGAACCGGGTGATCGGCCTGCGCGACGACCGAGAGCGTGACGAGGAATCCCGAGGCGACGATGGCGATGGCTTTCATGGGGTCACTCTGGTGCCCGCGCCGTGCAGCGGTTTGTCGTCGGCGTTGCAGATCATTTCGCGATCGGCAGGCGCACGGTCAGCGTCGTGCCGTCGCCGGGCGTGCTCGCCGCCGCGATCGTGCCGTCGTGAGCCTCGACGATGCGCTTGGCGAGCGTGAGGCCGAGGCCGACGCCACCGGTCTCGCGCGACCGGCTGCGATCGCTGCGAAAGAACGCGTCGAACACGCGGGGCAGATCAACCGGGTCGATGCCGATGCCGCGATCGTGGATCGAGATCTCGATCGAGTCGCCCGCGATCCGCACCGCGAGGTCGATCGTCGACGCGCGATCGGGCGTGTACTTGTGCGCGTTCTCGAGCAGGTTGTCGATCACGCGGCGGACGAGCATCGGATCGACGTCAAGCACCGGGAGGTTGTCGGCGATCACCGGCGCGAGCGCGCGATCCGGGTGTCGGATCCGCATGCGCTCGATCGCGGCACGGACGATCTCGCCCGGCAGGGTGAGCGCACGACGCAGCGGCAGCTGCGGCTGATCGCGGGCGATCTCGAAGCGCAGCGTGCCCAGGATGTCATCGACGATCGTCTCGAGCTCGCCGACGTCGACCGCGATCTCGCCGAGCGCCGTGCGGGCCGCGACCGCATCACCCTCACCGGCGAGATCGAGCGCGACGCCGATGCGCGCGAGCGGCGTGCGCAGCTCGTGCGCGACGTTGGCAAGTAGCTCCTTCTCGGCGCGCAGCAGGCGCTCGAGCCGCTCGGCCATCTCGTCGAACCGGTTGCCGAGCTCGCCGATCTCGTCGTCGCGACCGAGGCGGCTGCGCGCCGACAGGTCGCCTTCGCCGAGCTTGCGCGCGGTGCGCGACAGCTGGTCGATCGGGCGCACGACCCAGCGCGCGGTGATGAGGGCGCCGAGCACCAGCACGATGAAGCCCGAGATCAGCGCGAGCACCGGGCCGATCGCGCCGGGCGGCGCACCCGGACGACCGCGCGCGACCAAAAAGCCGTGCTGCTCGTGGGGGTGGTACGGCACGACCATGACGTGCGCCTCGTCCATGCCCATCATGTCGAAGGGCGGCGGCCCGTCGTGGTCGCGGTCGTGATCGCGGTGATCTCGATCGTGTCCTCCCGGTGGGCCGTGCCGCTTGGGTGGCGCGAGCGCCGGCTCGACGTTGGTGGCGACCAGCTGGTGATCGCCGTCGTAGAGCGAGACGTCGATCCGGTGATCCTCGAGGCCCGCGAGCACGGCGTTCAACGCGGCTGGCTGATCGACGAGCTGCTCGAGCTTGTCGCGGGTCGCACGATCGAGGAACTCGCCCGGGCGCGCCGGCTCGTGCGGGCCCTCGAGCACGAAGATGGCGAGCGCGGTCCCGGCGACCACGAGCAGCTGGAGCAGGCCGACGGCGACGAGCCGGGAGACCAGCGAGCGAAACGGCAGCTTCATGCTTCGCCGGGCACGAGCATGTAACCGGCGCCGCGGATCGTCTTCAACAGGCGCGGGTTGCGCGGATCCTCTTCGATCTTCTGCCGCACGCGCGAGATGATCACGTCGATCGAGCGATCGAACGCCTCGTCGGCCGTGCCATGGACGAGCTGGAGCAGTTGCTCGCGGCCGAGCACGCGACCGGCGCGCTGCGCGAGCGCGTGGACCAGCGCGAACTCGTTCGTGGTCAGCGAGACGACCTGGCCGCGCACGCTGACCTCCATGGTCGCGACATCGACCGTCATCGTGCCGAGCTCGAGCCGATCGGCGCGGGGGCCGCTCTCGCCGCGACCGCGCCGGGCCTGCGCGCGGATCCGTGCGAGGAGCTCGCGCGACTGGAACGGCTTGATCACGTAGTCGTCGGCGCCGCCCTCGAGGCCGACCACGCGATCGGCCTCCTCGCCGCGCGCGGTCACCATGATGATCGGCACGTCGCAGCGCTGGCGGAGCTGGCGGCAGACCTCGATGCCGTCGATGCCGGGGAGCATGAGGTCGAGCAACACGACGTCGGGTCGCGCCCGGATCACCTCGGCGACCGCGAGGTCACCGCGCGCGACGAGCGTCACGTCGATCTGGTGCGTCGCGAGGTACTGTGTCGTCAGGCGAGCGAGGCGCTCGTCGTCCTCGACGTACACGATCCGGATCGGGGCCTCCGACACGCTTCGAGTATGCCGGGGGAACGGGTCCAGCGAGCGCGTCGAAACATGCCGAAACAGGCGATCAGGCAACGAGATAGCCGGCCTCGATCGCGTAGTGGCGGGCGATCTCGAGGGCGGAGACCGTGCTGCACAACGTGCGATCGTCGGCGGTCACGATGACGAAGCCGACCCGGTGGGCTCATCCTCCGGGTCGTCCTCCGTCCAGGTCTTGGTGCGAGAGAACCGGGCGCATCGAACCGTTCGATCTCGAGAGACTTCATCGCGATCCTTTCGGCGCTTCACTCTCACTAGAGCCCGGCGCGACGAACCGGGTTGCGTCGTGAAACACTCGGCAACAGCGATGCGCCAAAGGGTGACGTTCGGCACGCTCGCGGCCCTGGTCGCGACCGCGCACGCCGACGGGGGCGTCGTGGTCGGCGGCTCGCCTCGGGCGATCGGTCGTGCTGGCACCGCGACGGTCGGCGACGACGGTGGTGGGGCACTCCTCGTCAACCCCGCGGCGCTCGCGCGGCGCGACACGTGGCGCATCCAGCTCGGTGCCGGCGTGATCGACGATGCGGTCACGTTTCGCTCGCTCGATCGTGACGCCCCACCGGCGACCAACCAGGCCGGCCCGGCGATCGTGCCGATGCTGGCGATCGAGGGCTCGATCGGAGACTGGGTGATCGGCGGCGGCGCGATGACGTCGGGGGTGACCGATCGCGCGCTGCGCTCGCCGTCCGATCTGCCGTACACCGAGCTCGGCAACGCATTCGACTATCGCTATGCCGGCAGCGCTGGCGAGCTTCGTCGCGACACCCTGACGCTCGGGGTCGCCCGCCGGCTCGGCGACCAGCTCGCGGTCGGCCTCGCTGTCGCGGGGTCGCGCGTCACCGTCGGCGAGACCCGCGCGGTGTGGGCCGGGTTCGACGGCCGCGATCGGCTCGCCGATCCGAAGAACGATCTCGAGGTCTCGCTGCGCGCGCACGATCCGTTCGTGCCGAGCGCCGTGCTCGGCGTCCTCGTCGCGCCGACCGACACGCCGCTCGAGCTCGGTGGCTCGATCGCGTGGTCGCAGGACATCGCGGCGTCGGGCACCGCGGCGGCGACCGGCACCGCCGACGGCCCGAGCGTGAGCGGCGCCGGCACCGCGCGCCTCGCGGTTCGCCAGCCGTGGACGCTGCGCGCCGGCGCGCGCTATCTCGGCGAGCGGCTCGTGGTCGAGGTCGGGTTCGACTACTGGCGCTACGCCGAGCGCGCGGAGAACTGGGCGATCGATGGCCTCGCGATCCGCGACCCGAGCGGGTTCACCTCGAAGCTCGACGCGGTGACGTCGCGGATCATCGAGCACACGCACGCGGCGATGCGCGGCGCGTGCGACGTCAACCTGATCGAGGGCCTCCTGTGGGCGACCGCGGGCTATGCGTACACGCGCGGAGGCACCGATCTCGGACACCTCTCGCCGACGTTCGGCGAGCTCGGCGGCCACACCGTCGCGGTCGGCCTCGAAGCAACCGCCGGCGGCGTGACGATCACGCTCGGCTGGTCGCGCACGTTCGAGACGCCGCACCCGCTCGTGGTCTCGGGGCTCTCACTCGACAACCCATTCCACGCGGGCGATGCGCGGAGCTTCGGCGGGACCTTCGGCGGCTCGATCGACCAGATCGGGATCGTGCTCGACGTCGAGAAGTGAGGGCAGCGCCCTCACGACGCGAGCAGCTCGCGTCATGAAGAAGTGAGGGCAGCGCCCTCACGACGCGAGCAGCTCGCGTCATGAAGAAGTGAGAGCTAGACGCTGCCGAGGATCGCGATCGTGACGAGCACCAGGTGGCCGAGGAAGAACAGCTTGGCGTGGCGCATGAACCGGGATCAAGCATCCGGCGTGCCGGGGCAAGTGCGCGGAACCGCACTGGTCGCACCCCGGCCAGTCGACTAGCCACGGTGGCTCCGACAGCCAGGTGTCGCTAGAACAGACAGCCCGGCGGGGCTCCGACCGAGGTGTCGCCGAGGATGCCGCCGACCTGGGCGAGCTCGCGCTGCCAGAAGCACGAGGTGTCCGCGTTCTCGAGGTAGCCATACTGGTAGTAGGTCTTGTTCGGCGTGCGCCCGGTGAGGCGGCCGTGCGCGGCGCCGGCGGTCGCGCTCGACAAGGGTGAGGCGTCGTGGAGCACGGCGTGGCGGCTCGCCACGATCGCGCGCGCCGCGGTCGCGAGGTCGGTCGCGGTCGCGTACTGGGCGGTCGCGGTCGCGCCGTCGCCCGCGAGGTGGGCGAGGACCGCGCGATACGCCGCGAGCACGAACTTCGCGCGCAGCGTGTCGATCGCGAGGCCGTCGGCGATCTCGGTCACCCAGCGATCACCGGTCGGCGGTACGAGCTCCTCGAGCGCCGCGGCGTACTGCGCGAGCGGATCGATCACGTCGGTCGTGAAGCTCGGCGCGAGGGTGGGCGTGGCGACCAGGTCATCGAACGTCACGCGATCGGGCTGCGACACGATGCCGATCGAGCGGCCGGTATCGATCGCGATGTCGCGCGAGGCGAGGTACGCCGCGAGGTGCTGATCGATCAGCGCGGTGTGCTGGATGTCGATCACCGCGTCGACCAGGTCGGCCATCCCGGCCGGGACCGTCTCGCGCACGAGCGCGTCCGCCGACGCCGGTACGCGGTAGCTCGCGCGCAGCGACGCGACGTCGTTCATCCAGTAGCCCCACTCCCAACCACTCGAGAACACGAGGTGCTCGTCGAGCGGCCAGCACGGCCGCGCCTTCAACTGCTGGAGATCGAACCACCGACTGCGGATGTAGAGCGGGAACCACTGGGGCACCGAGTTGTCGAACGCGACCCAGTAGGCGTCCTCGGGGTGGTACGCGGCACGCTGCTTCGCGCACATCCGCTCCTCGAGGTAGGCGAGGTGCTCGTGGAAGTCGGCGTGGTGATACGCGCCGCCGGCGTCCTCGAACATGTCGTAGTACATGACCGTGTGGATGTCGGGGACGATGCGCGGCGACGCGAACTTGACGAGGAAGTAGTAGATCAGGTCCTGCCCCATGTACGTCACGCGCTGGGTCGCGCCGTCGTGGACGATCGCGTGCATCTCGGCGTTCGGCACGACCGCGGCGAGCTGCTTCTGCACCTCGTCCACCGCGGCGATGAACTTGTCGGGCGCGGCGCCGAAGAACTCGCCGAAGCTGAGGTCGTAGACATCGAACGGCACGCCGGTCGTGACGAGCGGCAGCTTGGCGGCGACCTCGTCGGCGATCGGCACCGTGCCGGTGCGATCCTCCGACAGATCGAAGGCCTGCTGCAGGTTCGACTGGCCGAACAGCTGGATGTTGAGACCGACGCGAATGCCGCGGAGGTGTGCGTAGTCGATCAGCTCGCGCGTGTAGGTCTGCCACGCGGCGTGCTCGGCCGGGTCGTCGATGTTGTTGAGCGCGGCCCACTGCACGTAGTTGCCGCGGTTCTTGATCACCCAGTCGATGATCCGGTGCGCGTCGTTCTGGTTGCCGGGGCCCGGCTCCCACATCGCGAAGTACGGCTCGACCGGATGCAGCGTGTGGAGGTGCAGGCCGCGCACGCGCACCTCCGGTTGCTGCAGGACGCCGATCGGTGTCGTCGGCGCGAAGGCCAGCTTGGCCGGCACCTCGGGATCGTACGGATGGTGAAACCGGATCCCGAGGTTCTCGAGCGCGGCGGCGGCGCCGTACTGCGCGCCGAGCACGTCGTTCGCGTGGACCTTCCACACGTCCGGCGCGGCCTGCTCGAGGAGGAAGCCCTCGTAGCCGACCGCCGGATCGAACTCGAGGATGATCGTGAACGCGGCGTCACCCGACAGCGAGATGTCGGCGGGCGTCAGCTTGACGAGCTCGTCGATCGCGGGCGCCCAGGAGGCCTGGTTGTCGATGATGGCGACGCCGCTCGCCGGCAGGTTGTCGCCACACGCCGCGAGGATCAGACAGCCGAGGAACGCGCTGCGCACCGGCGCATCTTACTACTCGTCGGCGGCGGGAAGCTTCTTGCGCGCCGCGGGCTTCTTGCCGGTGTCGTTGGTGCCGATCGAGTCGTCGAGCTCGACGAACCCGCCGTAGACGCCACCGATCGCGCCGCCGACCGAGACCGGCCACGAGAAGATGTCGAACCCGCTGACCATCATCGCCGACGGCGCCCACGCCTTGGCGAGCAGGGCGTAGAGCCCGCAGCCGACGCCGAACCCGAACGCGGCCTTCAGGACCGCGATGATGTTCGTCTGGTTCTTGTCCTTCAACAGGTTCCAGATCGGCTTGCCGCAGATCAACCCGACCAGCGCGCCGATCAAGCCGTAGGTTACCCACGGCGAGAAGAAGCTGGCGCGGGCGGCGTCGGCCCCGAACCCGATGGCCGCACCGATCACCGCGCCCTTGATGAGTCCGACGAGGAGCTTGACCACAGATCAAGCATGACGACGAAGTGCCCATGGGGCAAGGCCGTTTACGGCTTGCTGACGACGACTGGCGCGACCGTGATCTTGGCCAACATCGCGTCGAGCTTGCCGACTTCTGCACGGAACGCGTCCAGGTCCTTGGCGGCGACCGCGGTGCCGTGCATCGGCGGCAACTTGGACGGATCGACGTACGCGCCGTCGACCCGCACGCCGAAGTGCAGGTGGGGCCCGGTCGCGAGCCCGGTCTGGCCGACGTAGCCGATCACGGTCTTGGCCTCGACCTTGTCGCCGAGCTTCTGGTCCGCGAACTTCGACAGGTGCATGTACGCGGTCTCGAGCCCGTTCGCGTGCTTGATCATGACGAGGTTGCCGGCGGCGCCGGCCTCGCCGCGCTGGGTGATCGTGCCGGCAGCGGCGGCCCACACCGGTGTGCCGACCGGCGCGGCGTAGTCGATCCCGAGGTGCTCCTTGACGGTGTGCAGGACCGGGTGCATCCGGCTGCGATCGAAGCCGCTCGACACCCGCGAGAACTTCAGCGGCGTCTTCAGGAGCGCCTTGTCGGCCGACTCGCCCTCGGCGTCGAAGTACGCGCCGTTCCAGAAGTAGGTGCGGAACGTCCCGGCCTTGCCTTTGTATTCCGCGGCGAGGATGTGGCGGTAGCGCAGGAACTCGGCGGGCTGCGCCGGATCGTCGGGAGACTTGGTCTCCTTCTCGACGACGACGCGGAACTGATCGCCGTCGTGGGTGTCGTTGTAGAAGTCGAGGTCGTAGGCGAACACGTCGACGAAGAAGTCGACCAGGGAGCCGTTCTCGCCGGTCGCCTTGATCGCGGCATACAGCGACGATTCGATCGTGCCGCCGAACGCCGTGTCCTCGACCTTGGTCGACGAGTCGTCGGCCTTGCCGACCAGCTCACCGGACGGCGCGCGCTCGGCCCGCACGCTGTGCACCTTGCTGACGACGAGCGAGAACAGCTTGACGTGACCGTCGGGGCCACGCTCGAGGTGATAGGTCTGACCCTGCCGGATCGTCTTGAAGTCGAGCACGCCGGTGAGCGCGCGGATCACCTCGTTGGCCTCGGTCGCGCCGAGCCCGCTCTTCTTGAGCACGCGGCCGAGCGTGTCGGTCTTGCCGACCTTGCCATCGATCGTTCCTGGCGGCGCGACCGGGGCGACCGCGGCCGGGATCGGCGCGGCGCTGCCGGCCTCGGTGACCAGCGGCCGGGCCGCGATCACCATCGTCGGGTCCTCGGCCTTGGCCTTGATCGCGCCGACCGACGTCTGCTTGTCCCACACGAACACGTAGAGGTTCACGACGACGAGCGCACCGAGCACGAGGACGAGCCAGCCGCCGTTCTTGCGTGCGGGTGGACCGCCCAGCGTTCCGACGTAACCGGATCGGGACGATTTCTTGCGCGAGACCGATCGTCTCCTGACCATGGGGTTGGGACGCCAGCAATATCACGGGCCTCCCGAGGGACCAAAGAAATGGCCACTGTCGAGCCGCGTGAGCAACTGGAACTTTTCTCCCAGACGGGGCAAGGTCCGGCGACCAAGACCACCATGGCGAAGTCCAAGCAGGAATCGACGAAGAAATCCGCGTCACCCAAGGAAAAGGGCGGCGGCGGCGGTGGCAAGGGCGGCGGTGGCGGCGGTGGTGGCGACGGTGCCGCCGCGGACGGCGTCGACACCTCACTCGAGGTCGAGGCCCGCAAGAAGTACCTGAACTACGCGCTCAGCGTGATCACGTCGCGCGCGCTGCCCGATGTCCGCGACGGCTTGAAGCCGGTCCAGCGCCGGATCCTGTACGCGATGATCAACGACGAGCACCTGCGGCCCGACGCGAAGTACCGCAAGTCGGCGACCGTCGTCGGGCGCGTGCTCGGCAAGTATCACCCGCACGGCGACACCTCGGTCTACGACGCGATGGTCCGCATGGCGCAGTGGTGGGCGCTGCGGGTGCCGCTCGTCGACGGCTCCGGAAACTGGGGCTCGCTCGATGGCGACGAGCCCGCCGCATATCGTTACACCGAGTGCCGGCTCGCACCGCCCGCGATGGAGCTCCTCCGCGAGCTCGACTTCGACACCGTCGACATGCGGCCGAACTACGACTCGTCGAGCGAGGAGCCGACCGTGCTCCCGGCGCGCTACCCGAACCTGCTGGTCAACGGCTCGACGGGGATCGCGGTCGGCATGGCGACGAACATCCCGCCGCACAACCTGCGCGAGATCACGAACGCGCTGATCGCGCTCGCCGACAACCGCGACCTCGATCACGTGAAGTTGATGTCGTACATCCACGGTCCGGACTTTCCGACCGGCGGCCAGATCCTCAACAGCAAGGTCGAGGTCCGCCAGATCTACAAGGACGGCCAGGGCACGATCCGCGTGCAGGGCGAGTACAAGCTCGAGGAGAAGAAGCGCGGCGGCACCGACATCGTGATCACGTCGGTCCCCTACGCGCTCAAGAAGTCGGACCTGGTCGAGAAGATCGCCGACGTCGTGCGCGAGCGGAAGCTGCCGTACCTGGTCGACATCCGCGACGAGTCGACCACCGACGTGCGCGTCGTGCTCGAGATCAAGAAGGACGCCGATCCCGCGATGGTGATGGCGTACCTCTACAAGAACACGCCGCTGCAGAGCGCGTTCCACGTCAACATGACGTGCCTCGTGCCACCGGGATATCTGTCCGACGACTCGGATCGCAAGATCCCGGTCGACGGTGCGCTGATGCCGCGCCGGCTCGGCATCAAGGAGATGCTCGGCTACTTCCTCGACTTCCGGCTCGAGGTCACGTCGCGCCGGTTCGAGTTCCAGCTCCGCCAGCTCCAGGCCCGGATCCACATCCTCGAGGGCTTCGCGCTCATCTTCGACGCGCTCGACGAGATCATCAAGATCATCCGCGCGTCCGACGGCAAGGCCGATGCCGCCGAGAAGATCATCAAGCGGTTCAAGCTCGACGAGATCCAGACCGACGCGATCCTCGAGCTCAAGCTGTACCGGCTCGCCAAGCTCGAGGTCAACGTCGTGCGCGACGAGCTCAAGGAGAAGCAGGCCGAGGCCAAGAAGATCCAGGCGATCCTGAAGAGCGACGACAAGCTCTGGACGATCATCAAGGACGACCTGCGCAAGGTCGCCGACGAGCTCGGCACGCCGCGCCGCACCAAGACCGGCGGCGAGGAGCTCGAGTTCGACGCCGATGCGTTCATCGTCGACGAAGACGCCAACGTCGTCGTCACGCGCGACGGCTGGATCAAGCGCGTCCGCGAGGTCAAGGATCCGACCGCGACGCGCACCCGCGAGGGCGACGCGGTCACCCACGTGCTCGCCGGCTCGACCAAGGAGAAGGTCATCTTCTTCACGTCGCGCGGCGCCGCGTACGTCATCAAGATCAACGACATCGCGCCGTCGTCGGGCTACGGCGAGCCGGCGCAGAAATACTTCAAGTTCGCCGACGGCGAGAAGATCGTCGCGGCGATGACGCTCGACGCGCGCGCGCTCGTCCCCGAGACGCTGCTCGCGATCACGAAGCTCGGCTACGGCCAGCGCTTCGCGATGACCCCGCACACCGAGCTGACCACGAAGGCCGGCCGCCGCTACGCCAAGCCGGGCGACGGCGACGAGGTGCTCGACGTGATCGCGTGCAACGACACCGACATCGTGGTGTGCGCGACCCGCGAGGGCTACGTCGCGTACTGCAAGGCCGAGGAGATCAACAAGCTCGAGAACCCGGGCCGCGGCGTCACCGTGATCAAGACCGGCGACGAGGACACCGTGATCGGCGTGGTCGCGGGCCAGAAGGCCGACAAGCTGCTGGTCGAGACCGAGAAGGGTGGCAAGACGTTCGAGTTGCCGGCCGATCCGAAGCAGGCCAAGGCGCGCGGTGGCAAGGGCCACCAGATCGTCAAGAAAGCGACGCTCGTGCTCGTCGAGAGGCCGGTCACGATCGTGCCGCTCGCGAACGCCGAAGGCAGCCAGGGAGTGAACTGAGATGGCGCAATCGAAGTCCTACGGCGGCGACGACATCCAGGTCCTCGAGGGCCTCGAGCACGTCCGCAAGCGGCCGGGCATGTACATCGGCGGCATCGGCAAGGATGGCTACCACCACCTGCTGTGGGAGATCGTCGACAACTCGATCGACGAGGTCATCAACAAGCACGCGAGCAAGGTCGAGGTCACGCTCCACAAGAACGGCAAGAGCGCGACGGTCGAGGACAACGGCCGCGGCATCCCGGTCGACATCAACACCAAGACCAAGAAGTCGGGCCTCGAGGTCGTGTTCACGATGTTGAACGCGGGCGGCAAGTTCGACCGCGCGAACTACGAGAAGTCGGGCGGGCTCCACGGCGTCGGCGCGTCGGTGACCAACGCGCTGTCGCGCGAGCTGGCCGTCCAGATCAAGCGCGACGGCGAGCGCTACGAGATGAAGTTCGAGCGCGGCGCGGTCGTCCAGAAGCTGAAGAACCTCGGGGCCGCGCGCGGCACCGGCACGACGGTGAAGTTCCACCCGGACGACGACGTGTTCGGCGGCAAGCTGGCGTTCGACGCGACCGTGATCGCCGAGCGGCTCGAGACCAAGAGCTACCTGCACGGCGGGCTCGAGATCGTGTTCCACGACGAGACCAAGACGCCGACCGCGACCACGACGTTCCTGCACCCACAGGGCATCGTCGAGTACCTGCCGAAGATCGTCGCCGAGCGCGGCAAGCTGCCGGTGCCGTCGAGCGGCGGCGTGTTCTACATGGAGAAGGAGGACCCCGAGCTCACCGTCGAACTCGCCCTCCAGTGGACCGAGTCGGCCGACGATCTGATCAAGACGTACGTCAACTCGGTGCCGACGCCCGACGGCGGCACGCACGACGCCGGCATGCGCGCGGCGATCGTGAAGGCGGTGCGCAACTACATCGCGACGCACAACCTCGAGCCCAAGGGCGTGACGCTGACCGCCGAGGACATCCGCGAGGGCGTGGTCGCGGTGCTGTCGACCTACATCCCCGAGCCGCAGTTCCAGAGCCAGACCAAGAACCGGCTCAACAACCCCGAGGTCGCGGCGCAGGTCGAGGGCATCGTGCGCCCGCAGCTCGAGAACTACCTGAACGCGAACCCGAACTGGGCGCAGGCGGTCATCGCGCGCACGATCATCTCGGCGCGCGCGCGCGAGGCGTCGCGGGCGGCGCAGGCGGTCACCCGCAAGACGCTGGTCTCGCACCGGATGAACTTGCCGGGCAAGCTGACCGACTGCGCGTCGACCGATCCGGCGGAGAGCGAGCTGTTCATCGTCGAGGGCGACTCGGCAGGTGGCTCGGCGAAGCAGGGGCGCAACCGGCACACGCAGGCGATCCTGCCGCTGCGCGGCAAGGTCCTCAACTCCGAGCAGGCGAACAACCAGAAGCTGCTCGCGAACAAGGAGCTCCAGGACCTCGTGTCCGCGCTCGGCTGCGGGATGGGCGACAACTTCAACCTCGGCGGCCTGCGCTATCACAAGATCTTCCTGTTGATGGACGCCGACTCCGACGGCCACCACATCGCGACGCTCCTCCTCACGTTCTTCTTCCGGCACATGAAGGGGCTGATCGACGCCGGTCACGTCTACCTCGCGCAGCCGCCGCTCTATCGCGTCGACATCGGCAAGCAGACGTTCTGGGCGCTCGACGACGCGCAGCGCGACGCGTTCATCAAGCAGCACGCCAAGGGCAACACCAAGGCCGAGGTCAGCCGGTTCAAGGGTCTCGGCGAGATGCCGCCGGGCGATCTCAAGGTCACCACGCTCGATCCCAAGACCCGCCACTCGCTGTGCGTCAAGGTGAAGCCGGGCGAGGAGCTGCGCACCGATCAGACGATGAGCGAGCTGATGGGCAAGGACGTCCAGGCGCGCTTCCGGATGATCACCGAGCACGCGGCCGAGATCGGCGATCTCGATATTTGACCTGGTTGCTGCTGTGGCTCCTCGGGCTGACCGTGGCGTTCACTCGGTTCGCGCTCGCGCAGCGTGACATCGCGCGCGACATCGCCGACCTGAAGGCGACCGATCGGCGGTTTCGGACGTCGGCGCGCGTCGTTCGCGTCGTCGGGACCGGCGCGATGGTCGCGGTCGGCATCGGCGAGCGGATCGGCGACATCTACGAGCTCGCCGCGCTCCAGCTCCAGCTCCGCGTCGAGGATGGCGGCGAGCTGCTACCGATCGAGGCCGGCGCCAAGCTGCGCGTGATCCTGCGCGCGGGCAGCTTCCAGGGCGGTGTCTTGCGCGTGCCCGTCGACCAGCGGCTGCTGTGCCGGATGCCGCCGCTCGTCGAGGGCGGTGATGCGGTCGAGGTCGTGCTCTCGGTGCTGCGCGGCGAGCCGATCACGCTGCTCGATCCGACGGTCGACCTGTTCTACTTCGTGCGCCGCACGCGGATCGCGAGCCTGCCGCGGATCGCGCTGGTCGTCGCCGGCGTGACGCTCGCGCTCCAGCTGCGCCAGCTCCCGCTGCACCTCGGGCTGTACGTCGCGTTCCTCGCCGACCAGGTCGCGCTGCGGGGCACCCTGTTCGCGGTGGCGTGCACGAAGTGGCGAGATCCCCAATACTGGAAGGACCAGACATGAAGCGCTTCGCCAAGGTAGTCATCGGCCTGTTCGTGCTGTGGCTCGTCGCGCTGCTCGTGATCGGTGTGGTCATGAAGGGCAAGCTGTCCGATCGGATCACCGCGCACCTCGGCGAGCCGCTCGCGGCGGTCGCCAAGGTCGACACGTTCGACCTCGCGCTGATCCGAGGCCGGCTCGAGCTCGGCAAGCTGTCGATCAAGAAGGACGACGCCCTCGCGATCGAAGTCGACGACGTGCGCTGCGATCTGCCGATCCTCGGCGCCGCCCTGGTCGACAGCGATTGCCGCACGCTGACGATCCACGGCATGCACGTGAAGGTCACCGCCGCGGAGGCGTTCGCGCTCCGCAACGTGAAGAACTCGCCGGTCCACGCGCGCCACGTCGTGATCGACGATGCCGTGCTCGAGTTCTCGCCGAGCGCGTTCCTGCCGGGCCTCGGTCGTATCGCGATCACGGTCGAGCACGCCGAGGCGAGCGACACCGTGTTCAAGACCCCGCTGTCGTGGATCTTCGCGCTCCAGTCGCTGCGCGCGAAGGTCGAGCTGCCCGGCGGCGTCGACGTCAAGCTGCGCTACGAGCACGGCAAGCTGACGCTCGGCGGCGCGCTGTTCGGCTCGCACGACGTCGAGATGCCGCTCGAGATCCCGGTCGCCGACCTCGCCGACGATCCCAAGGGCGAGCTCGTCAAGCTCGGCAAGCTCGGCAAGGATCTCGCCGAGCGCGCCATCGAGCAGCGCGCCAAAGACTTCCTGAAGTCGTTCTAGGAGCATGGAGCGCGTTCGGGCAAGCCGACCGCGTTGCATCCTCCGTCGGATCATCGGCTCGCGAAGCGCTCGCCTGTACGGAGAAGACGCGCTCGCGAGCTCGCGCTAGCCGCGGTAGCTGTCGTCCTGCTCGATCTTCGAGAGGACCCAGTCGAACTCGCCGGCGGTCACGTGCGCGCGGCAGTGGATGCACTCGCCGGCCTGATCGATCTCGATCGGCGCGCCGCAGTTGCCGCACACCGGCTCGATCTTGGTCGCGCCCTTCTTCGCGGCCGTGCGGATCAGCGTCCAGTACTCGGTGTAGTCGCGCGTCTTCGACTTGCTGCCGGACACGATCTTGCCCTCGCGGTCGACGACGTAGTCGTAGCCGCACGCGAACACGCGGATCGTGACGGCCTGGTAGTACTTGTCGCGCGTGACCTTGGCGATCGCGAGCGTCGCGATCTTCATGTCGTCGAGGGCGTTGCGCAGGCCCTGCGCCTTGTACATCCCGATCCAGTACTGCAGGTAGTCGTAGAGCCCGTCGGTGACGAGGCCGCGCGCCGGCGCGAGATCGTTGTTCGCCCACGCGGCGTAGAGCTCCTTGTAGATCAGGCGCACGCGCGCCTCGATCGAGCTCGGCGTCGCCTCGGGGTCGACGGCGACGAGCTTCTGGACCTGCTGGTCGACGTTCTGCGCGCGGATCGTCGGCAGATCGTTGCCGCGCTCCTCGACGTTCTGCAGCAGCGTCTTGCCGCGCTCGTCGCTCGACCGCAGCACGACGTCGACGACGACCCAGTCGAACCGGCCATTGTCGACCGCCTGGTTGCACGACTGGCAGACCTGGGTGCCGGTGTCGGCGGCGGCCCACGGCGCCCCGCAGTTCGGGCACGGAAAGATTCGCGTGTGCTTCGGCGGCCTCGACTTCACGCCGTGTGCGCGCTCGAGCGTCCAGCTCTCGACGACGAACAGCGTGCCTTCGGGGCTCGCGAGGTTGGCCTCGAACTCGAGCTCGACGGTCGTCGGCCGTTCGTCGATCGGGACCGCGACGCCGACGACGCGCATCGCGCCGATCACGACCGCGGTCGCCGGCCGATCCTTGCGTGCCGCGAGCGCGCGGCGCACGTGCCCGGTCGCGTACGGCGCGAGCGTGTCGAGTCGATCGGGGCGCGCGAGGTGGAGCGCGGCGTACAGCCGGAACGCGAAGTCCTCGAACACCGGCTGCGAGAAGTCCTCGTCCTGCGTGCGGATGGCGTCGAGCGACACCGCTTGCCGGAGCACGACCGGCGGGCCGCTGTCCCAGTCCTTGTTGTGGTGTTGCTTGTACGCGCTCCAGATGAACAGACCGAGGAGCAACAGCACGAGCGGGATGCCGATGTACGGGTAGACGACGATCAGCTCGATCAACCAGATGATCAGCCGGATGATGTCGATGATGAGGCCGATGCCGCCGCCACCACCGCCACCACCGCTACTTCCTCCACCGCTCGACGAGCTGAACCCGCCGCCGCCGGAGTAGCTGCCGCCGCCGCCCGGGCGAGCCTCGGCGAACGCCGCGACGCCGAGCAGCGCGATGCCCGCGGCGATCGCGAGGGCGCGCTTGCGGGTCACCGCCGCCTCTTCTCGTCGGAGTGCACGACGTCGGGGAGCTCGTTGACGTCGTCGTCCTGGTGCGGCAGCGCGCGCGCGCAGTGCGGAGTCAGCTCGCCGAGCGCGGCCGCGACCGCGGCGCCGCCCTTGGGGATCGCGTCGGCCATCGCGGCCTCGACCCGCGCGAGCACCTCGGCGGGCAGCACGAGGCCGCTGTCGGGCACGAGCGCGACGTCGCCCTCGAGCAGCGAGATGTAGGCGAGCACGCCGCTGCGTCCGGTCGTGTTGTGCACGCCGCGCTCGACGAACGTCGCCTTGGCGGCGCGCTGGACGTGGGCACGCAGCGACGCGCGCGAGGTCAGGAGGCCCTTCCACCACGGCACGAGCTCGGGGAGCACGAAGCCGCCGATCGCGAACAGCATCGGGCCCGCCAGGATCGCGACCACGGAGAACTCGGTCTCGGCGAACAGGGTGATCGCGAGCGCGCCGAACGCGAACGCGAGCGCGATCGCGCCGTTGGCGTGCCGGTAGTCACCCGAGCGCCGGCGCACCGCGACGACGACCTCGACGGCCGACGCCTGCTCGATCGCCTGGATCGCACGCTCGAACGCCGCGCTGGCCGCGTCGTCGAGGAACCGCACACCCATCGACTAGCGATCGTACTCGATCGGCCGCGTCGCGAGCATGGCCGCGGCGCGCCGATCGACCTTGCCGGTCGGCAGGAGCGGCAGCGCGTCGACCAGCGCGATCCGGCGCGGCCGGGCCGCCGGCGCGAGCGCGGCGTGCCATGCGGCGAGGTCGAGCTCGCCGGTCGCGACGACCGCGACGCCGACCAGCTGACCCCAGCGCGCATCGGGGATCGCGAACGCGCACGCGGCGCGGACGTGCGCGGTCGCGACCAGCGCGGCCTCGACGGTCGCGGGGTGCACGTTCTCGCCTCCGGTCACGATGACGTCGTCGGCGCGCCCGACCACGTGCAGCGCACCGGCGTCGAGGTAGCCGAGGTCGCGGGTGACGAACGGCGTCGCGATCGGCGCGAGCCCGCTCTCGTCGAGGTAGGCGGTCGCGAGCATCGGCGCCGCGATCGCGATCGGCGCGGCCACGGCGAGCGTGCCGGCGGTCAGCGTCACGCCGGGGAGCGCGACGAGCGTGTCGGGATCGCCGGGCAGCGCGGTCGCGATCTGGCCGAACGTCTCGGTCATCCCGTAGGTCACGAGCACCGGCACCCCGCGCGCGCGGGCGGCGGCGAGCAGCGCGGGCGGCGCCGCGGCGCCACCGAGCAGCACGGCGCGCAGCCGCGCGGGGGAGCGCCACGCGGGATCGTCGAGCAACGCGGCGAGCTGCGTCGGCACGAGCGACGCGAGCGTGACGCCCTCGAGGTCGCGCGCGAGGTTGTCGGTCGCCAAGACGATCGGCCGGTCGGCGGCGAGGCAGCGGACGACGACCGCGAGCCCGCCGGCGTGCGCGAGCGACAGCGCGAGGAGCCAGCGATCGTCGGCGTGCCAGCCGAGGTGTGCGGCGTGCGCGGCCGCGGCGGCGGCGAGCGCGGCGTGGGACAGGACGACGCCGCGCGGCGCGCCGGTCGAGCCCGAGGTGAACAGGATCGCGGCCGCGTCGGGTGGCAGCGCGGCGTGCTCGACGAGCGCGCGCTGGCGGCGCTGTTCGTCGGGCGTCGCGCGGTGATGGATCAGCGCGATCGGCGTGCGCGCGCGCAGCGCGGCGGTCACGGTCTCGAGCGTCGCCGCGGTCGGTTCGGCGACGACGATCGCGCGGTTCGCGCCGACCCCGTGCGGCCCGCCGCCGAGCGCCCGCGCCACCGCGCGCACGCCGGCGAGCCCGATCGGGCCCTCGAGCGCGTGGGTGACGATCGCGCGCCGCGACCGCGCCGCGAGCTCGCGACACGCGCGCAGCCCGCCGATCACGGTCGGCTTCAAAATCGCGAGCTCGGCGCCGGCCGCGGTCAGCGATTCGTCGAGCGCGATCGCGATCGGCTGCGGTCCGAGCGACGCGGCGTCCGCGCACGGCTCCTCGAGGAATTCGATCGGCAGCCCGGCGAGGCTCGCGACGAGGGCGGGGATGTCGGCGCGCGCGAACGTCCGGTTCGCGTCGAGTCGCAGCGGGATACCCGGGCACGCCGCGGCGATCGCGTGGACGTGAGCGACGCGATCCGGCGCGATCTTGAGCTTCAGGACCGGCGCGCCGCCGGCGACCGCCGCGCGGGCCTCGGCGACGTCGTCGACGACGATCGCGGTCGCGACCGGCGGGCCGGCGAGCAGCCCTTGAAGATCGAGCAGCGCGGTCTCGATCGCGAACCGCGCGGCCGGCGAGCTGGCGAACGGCTCGGCGCGATCGCAGGCGGCGACCTCACCGGACGCGAGCGGGAACGGCGCGGTGGCCGCGAAGCCGGCGAGGGCGCGGGCGGCGTCGGCGAGCGTGTCGCGCGAGAACCCCGGCAACGGTGCGGCCTCGCCGCGCCCGATGCGGCCGTCGGCGGTGCGGACCTCGAGGATCACCGCGGCGCGCTCGGTGCGATCGCGGGCCGCGCCGCCCGCCGCGATCGGCCAGCGCACCACGCGCGTGGCGATCGCGACGACGATCACAGCCCGAGGCCGATCGCGAACAGCACGCCGTGCGCGAGCAACAGCTGGCCGGTCGCCGCGAGACAGCGATTGAACGTCGGGCCGTCGGCGGCGCCGGCGAGCGCGCGCAGGCGGACCAGCGCGAGCGGCAACGTCGCGAGCGGCAGCAGCGCCCAGCCGCGGCCGCCGAGCGCGAGCGCGACCGGCACGACGTACGCGAGCGCGAGCAGCGCGGCGTACTCGACGATCGCGGCGCGGCGACCGAAGCGCACCGCGAGCGTGCGCTTGCCGACGCGCACGTCGGTCGCGCGGTCGCGCAGGTTGTTGACCACGATGATCGCGGTCGCGATCGCGCCGACCGGGATCGCGGCCCACACCGCGAGGCACGGCACGTGGCCGAGCTGGACGTATGCGGTGCCGCACACCGCGACGAAGCCGAAGAAGATCATCACGAACAGATCGCCGAGCCCGTGGTAGCCGAGCGGCCACGGCCCACCGGTGTACGCGATGCCCGATGCGATCGACGCCACGCCGATCGCGACGACCGGCCACCCTGCGTGCGCGACGAGGTAGAGGCCGAATGCCGCGGCCAGCGCGAACGCCGCGATCATCGCGCGCTTCATCGCGGCCGCCGAGATCAGGCCCGCCGACACCGCGCGCACCGGGCCGATCCGATCGGGCCCGTCGGCGCCCTTCTCGGCGTCGAACACGTCGTTCGCGAAGTTCGTGCCGATCTGGATCGCCAGCGCGCCACCGAGCGCGGCGAGGGCGGGTAGCCACGCGATGTGCCCGCTCGCCGCCGCGACCGCCGTGCCGACGACGACCGGCACGATCGCCGCGGGCAGCGTGCGCAGCCGCGCCGCCTGGATCCAGATCGCCGACATCAGGGGTACCGCTTGAACTTGGTGAAGTCGGGCGGGCGCTTCTCGAGGAACGCCTCCTTGCCTTCGCGACCCTCGTCGGTCGTGTAGTACATCAGCGTCGCCGAGCCGGCGAACGCCATCATGCCGGCCTGGCCGTCGCAGTCGGCGTTCATCGCCATCTTCAGGAAGCGCAGCGCGGTCGGCGACTGCTGCATCATCTCGCGACACCAGGTCATCGTCGTCGCCTCGAGCTCGGCGAGCGGCACGACGGTGTTGACGAGCCCCATGTCGAGCGCCTCCTGGGCGTCGTACTGGCGGCACAGGAACCAGATCTCGCGCGCCTTCTTCTGGCCGACGATGCGCGTCAGGTACGAGCTGCCGAACCCGGCGTCGAAGCTGCCGACGCGCGGGCCGGTCTGGCCGAAGATCGCGTTGTCGGCCGCGACCGTCAGGTCGCAAACCAGGTGGAGGATGTGGCCGCCGCCGACCGCGTAGCCCGCCACCATCGCGACGACCGGCTTGGGCAGGTAGCGGATCCGCATCTGGAGGTCGAGCACGTTGAGCCGGGGCACGCCGTCGGAGCCGACGTAGCCACCGTCGCCGCGCACGCGCTGGTCGCCGCCCGAGCAGAACGCCTCGGTGCCCGCGCCGGTCAGGATCACCGCGCCGATCGTCGCGTCGTCGCGGATCGCGTCGAACGCGCGGATCAGCTCGGCGATCGTCTGCGGACGAAACGCGTTGCGCACGTCGGGCCGGTTGATCGTGACCTTCGCGATCCCCTCGGCCACCTCGAGGAGGATGTCCTCGTAGCCACCGGTGGACTTGGTCCAGGCGGGCTTCGTGGTGGCGGTCTTCTTGGCGTAGCGACTGACTTTGCTCATGGGGTTCCTAGCAGGTGTTCGACGGCGGTGCGGCGCACGTCGTGCGCGCCGCTCGCGGTGACCGGGGCATGGATGACCGTCACGCCGCCGGTGGCGAGCGCGGTCGCGACCGCCGCGGCGACGGCGCCGGGCGTCTGCGCGAGCACGCCGCGCGCGCCGAGCGCGATCGCGATGGCGACCGGATCGAGCTCCGGCGCCGTCGTGAAGTGGCGGGCGACGAGCGCCGGGCTCGCGGTGCGCGCGATCGGCAGGCCGGCGAAGATCTGGCCGCCAGCGTTGTCGACCACGACGATCGCGAGCGGTGCGGCGGCGGTGCGCGCGGCGACCAGCGCGCCGAGGTCGTGCGCGAAGCTGACGTCGCCGAGCACGAGCAGCACCGGATGGCCGGCGTGCGTCGCGCCGGCCGCCGACGCGACGAGCCCGTCGATCCCGGCCGCGCCGCGCTGGGTGATCACGCGCAGTGCGCGATCGCCGCGGCGCGCGACCTGGTCGACGACGCGGATCGGGAGGCTGTTGCCGAGCTGCAGCGTCGCGTTCGCCGGCATCGCCGCGATCGCGGCGCGCACGACGTGGCCCTCGCTGCCCGGGTGCGCGGCGAGCGCCTGCTCGAGCGCGGCCGCCGCGTCGCGCTCGACCGCGCGCCAGCTCGCGAGCCACGCCGCGTTCGCGCGCGACGCCACGCGCCCGACGACATGCGCGAGCGACATCGCGACGTCGCCGACGATCACGCCACGCGCCGAGGAGTCCGGATCGTGCCAGGCGTGCGCCGCGAGGACCCAGCGTGGCGCGCTCGCGCTCCACGCCGGCCAGCTCGCCGCGACCGGCTCGCCACCGAGCTGCACGATCAGCTTCGCGACCGGCCGCCGCGCGAGTGGCACGACGTCGAGCGCGTCGATCGGGGTTGCCGCGTGGGCCAGCGCGCCGAACCGCAGCTGGCTGCCGCTCTCGGCGATGACCGGATAGCCGGTGCGCGCGGCGAGCGCGGCGACCTCGGCGATCGCGACCGGCAGCGAGCCGACGACGATCGCGCCGTCGGGCTCGGCGTCGATCGCGGCGGCGAGCGCGTCGAGCGCCGCGCCGTCGGCGACCAGCCGCGGCACCGCGATCTGCACGGGCCCGCGCAGGCCGCGCGCGTAGGCGGCGAGCGCGCGCTCGGCCTCGGTGGCCGGCGCGGCCGGCTCGAGCGGCTTGCGCAGCGGCACCTCGACGTGGACCGGTCCGGGATGTGGTCCGCGCGCGAGCGTGACGGCCTGGATGATCTTGCGCCGCACCGCCCGCAGCGCGAGCTCGCCGCCGACCGGGCCGCCGAGATCGATCATCGCGCGCACGTGATCGCCGAACAGCTTCACCTGATCGATCGTCTGCGACGCCCCGCAGCCCTGGAGCTCGGGTGGTCGGTCCGCGGTGATCGCGATCAGCGGGATCGCGGCGACGCTGGCCTCGACGAGCGCCGGCAGGTAGTGCGCGGCCGCGGTGCCGCTCGTGCACACCAGCGCGGCGGGGAGGCCGGTCGCGCGCGCGACGCCGAGCGCGTAGAACGCCGCGGCGCGCTCGTCGATGATGGTGATGACATCCTGGTTCGAGCGCGCGAACTCGGGCAGCGCGGCGACCAGCGGGGTCGAGCGCGAGCCCGGGCTGATGACGATCGTCGCGACGCCGGCGTCCCCGAGCGTGCCGATCACGAGCTCGGCCCACAGCGTCTGCGCGACCGCGTCGGAGATCATCCGACGACTCCGAGCGCACCGAGCATCGCGCGAAACTTGGCGTCGGTCTCGGCGAGCTCGCGATCCGGATCCGACCCGGCGACGATGCCGGCACCGGCCCACAGGTACGCCTGCGTGCCGACCAGCACGCCCGAGCGCAGCGCGACGCGGAACTCGCCGTCGCCGTCGAGATCGAACCAGCCGACCGGCGCGGCGTACCAGCCGCGCGACACCGGCTCGCGATCCGCGATCCACGCGGTCGCGAGCGCGGTCGGCGTGCCGCCCACGGCCGGCGTCGGGTGCAAGCGCGCGACCAGCTCGAGCACGTGCCGCGGCGTCGCGAGCGTGCCCTTGATCGGCGTGTGCAGGTGCAGCACGTGGCGCAGGGCCCGGACCCCGGTCTCGGCGATCTCGACGTCGACCTCGGCGTCGGCGAGCGCGGTCGCGATCGCGCTGACCACGAGCGCGTGCTCGCGGCGATCCTTGTCGCTCGCGCGCAGCGTCGCGTCGCCATCCGCGGCCGACGTCGCGATCGTGCCGGCGAGCGCATCGCACTCGACGATCGCGCCGGTCCGCTTGACCAGGCGCTCGGGCGTCGCGGCGACGAGCCGACCGGCACCCGGCGGCGAGATCAGCACGCGCACGCACTCGGCGTGACGCGCGTCGAGCGCGGCGAGCAGGTCGGCGACGCGGGGGGCCTCGGCGAGCTCGACCGTGCAGGTCCGTGCGGCGACGATCTTCGAGCAGGTGCCGTCCCCGATCGCGCCGACGATCGCGTCGACCTGACCGCGCCAGGTCTCCGGATCGGCGACCGCCATCTCGCGAAGCGCCGGCTGCGCGTGCGGCGAGAACCGCTGCGCGAGTGCCGCGCGGTGGCGGGCGAGCTCGTCGCTCCAGCGCGCGCCGTCGACGACGTTGGCGCCGTCGATCGCGAGCACGAGCTGCGCGCGCTGGCCGTCGTGGGTGTAGGTCCAGCGCGGCAGGACGAACCACGCGTCGCCAAAGCCAGTCCACGGGGCCGCGTCGGCCGCACCCGGTGCGAACGCCGCGCCACCGAGCAGGCGAGGGCGCGCGAAGCCGAGCGCCGCGATCGGTGCCGGCATCCCGTCGATCGCCGCGCCGCCGATCGCGATCGCGCGCGCCGCGGCGACGACCTCGTCGAACCGCGCCGCGCCGCGCCCGCGCAGCTCGCGCGCCGCGCCGATCCCGACGACGACCATGCCGTCGGGGCCTGACCACGACGCCAGCGTCCCATCGCGCCAGGCGTCGACGAGCGCCGCGGCCGGCGCGACTTCGGTGGGGAACGCGACGAACGTCAGGCCGCGCGTGCGCGCCGCGATCGCGAGCCCGCGATCGAGCAGCGCGCTGTCCGGCATCGGCGGGATCGCGATCGTGCGGGCGACCGCCTCGGTGTTCACGAGTCCCCCTCGCGCGGCGTCGCGACGTACAGCGTGCACGCCCCGAACGTCAGCGGCGTCACGCCGATCACGTGGAGCCCGCACGCGGTCATCAGCGCGGCGAACTCCTCGGCCGGCGGGAACGCGGCGATCGAGCGCTGGAGGTACGCGTACTCGGTCTTGCCCGACAGCAGCGCGCCGAGCTTGGGCACGATGTAGCGCGTGTGAACCCGCGCGGCGCGGGCGAGGATCCCGCTGCGCGGCTCGCCGAGCTCGAGGATCGCGATGCGCCCACCCGGCCGCACGACGCGCGCGAGCTCGCGGAGGGCCGCGGCGCGGTCGGGCACGTTGCGGATGCCGAACGCGATCGTCGCGGCGTCGAACTCGCAGTTCGCGTGCGGCAGCTTCTGCGCGTCGCCCTCGACGAGAGTGACGCGGTCGGCGAGGTGCCTCTTGGCGATCTTCTGCGCCGCGACCCCGAGCATGTTGGGCGACGGGTCGAGCCCGACGACCGTGCCGTTCGGGCGCATCTCGGCGATCGCGATCGCGAGGTCGCCGGTGCCGGTCGCGACGTCGAGCACGCGCGGACGCTCGCCGAGCTCGAGCGCGCGCACGGTGCGGCGCCGCCAGCCCTGATCGAGGCCGAGCGACAGCACGCGGTTCACCCGGTCGTAGCGCGCGGCGATCCGATCGAACATCGCGCCGCTCCCGAGGGTCGTGATCTCGGTACTCACGACTGCCGCTCCAGCGAAGCGAGGGCAACGGTGACGAGCGCCTCGCGTGCCGGGCCGACCGGCAACTCGGCGAGCACGTCGAGCGCGCGCGCGACGTGCTCCTCGGCGAGCTTGCGCGTCGCGATCAGCGCGCCGGTCTCGCGGATCGCGAGCGCGAGCGCGACCAGGTCGTCGCGTGGCGGGTCGCCGTCGCCGCGCAACAGCGCCTCGATCCGATCGCGCAGCGACGGGTCGCGCTCGATCGCGACCACCATCGGGTACGTGATCTTGCCCTCGCGCAGATCGGCGAGCGGGTCCTTGCCCGTGCCGTCCTTGAAGTCGAGCTCGTCGTCGACGGCCTGGAACGCGACGCCGAGGTGCAGGCCGTAGGTCTCGAGTGCCTTCTCCTCGGCGCGCGACATGCCGGCCGCGCGGGCGCCGGCGATCATCGCCCAGCGGAACAGCGCCGCGGTCTTGCCCTCGACGATCTTGAAGTAGCCGTCGCGCAGGTCGCCGGCGACCTTGCCGCGGCGCTCGAGCTGCACCGACTCCGCGATGATCATCTCGTCGATCACGCCGAGCATGCGATCGAGCATGCCGGGGATCCCGACCTCCGAGATCCGTCGGAGCGCCGCGACCAGCAGCCAGTCGCCCGCGAAGATCGAGGCCGCGTTGCCGTACACCGTGCACGCCGCCGGTTGACCCCGCCGGCGCTCGGCGAGATCGACGACGTCGTCGTGCAGGAGGGTCGCGGAGTGTACGAGCTCGACCGCGATCGCGAGGCCGCGCGCCTCGTCGGTGAACCCGCTGCCGAACCGGCTCGCGAGCGCGACGCACAGCGGGCGCAGGTGCTTGCCGCCGAGGTCGAGCAGGTGATGCGCGGCCTCCTGGATCAGCCGCGCGCCGCGCGGGATCGTGGCGAGCTCGGTCTCGAAGTTCGCGAGGTCGGCGCGCACGAAGCGCTCGAGGCTCGCGAGCCGTTCGCCGAGCTCACCGGCACCGCGCGATGCGCTCACGCGCGCGAGCCGGTCGAGAACCGATAACTCATCGACAGCGTTTTGCAGGGTCATGGCGGTGTCCTTCCGATGCTCCAGGATGCTTCAAAGATTCTTGAAACCTCCTGAGATCACAAGGCTTGAATCTCAATCATTTGAAATCACACGGATTAGGGATCCGTTCGACCGTGGGGGTGATCGCAAACAGGACAAGATTTCGTGGGCTCGCTATCATTTTTGCCAGTGGCAAGCAGCGCGCGTCGCAGCCGCGATCAGCGACTCGTCAGCCGATGTCGAGTCGAGTTCGATCGGGAGTCCGGCGCCGTGGTCGCCGAGACCGAAGATCTGTCCGGACGCGGCCTGTTCATTCGCACCGAAGCGCTGATGGACATCAACGAGGAGACCGAGATTCGCCTCGTGTTGCCCGACGGCGAGCTCATCGTGTTCCAGGGTCGCGTCGCGCATCTCCTGACGCCGACGGCGGCGCGCACGCTCGGGCGCCATCCCGGGATGGGCTTCGAGTTGCTCGGCGGCGAGAGCGTCGCGCGCTTGAAGCTGCGCGCGCACGTCGAGACGCTGCGCAGCGAGATCACGAACCCGGGACTCTCGACGACGACGCAGGTGATCGTCGTCGAGCCGCAGGCCCCGCTGCGCGCGCGCATGCAGCGCGGGCTCGAGGCCGCGGGCTTCAAGGTCACCGCGGTCGACAGCGTGCCCGACGCGCTGCAGGCGTGTCAGACCTGGCGGCCCGACGCGATCATCGCGGCCGCCGGCGACATGGACGGCATGACCGGCGTCGACTTCGCGTACGCGATCTCCGAGCACTCGACGCTCTCGGACGTGCCGTTGATCCTGACCGGCGACGACGCTGACCTCGGCCGGCTCGAGGCGTTCCGCGCCGGCGTGCGCGACTACATCCCGCGGCCATTCCTCGACGAGGAGCTCGTGATTCGCGTGCACCGCGTCGCGGCGCCGCAGGCCCCGAACGGCAGCCCCGGCATGCGTGGAAGCTTGGTCGACATCGGCCTCGGCACGCTGCTGTCGCTGTTCGAGTTCGAGCGCAAGTCCGGCATCCTCCTCGTGCTGCGCAGCGGCGAGGTCGGCCGGCTGTTCGTGTCCGAGGGCCGCGTGCTCAAGGTCGAGGGACTCGGTGGCGCGCCGCGCGAGCGTCTGATGCGCCTCCTCGACTGGCGCGACGGTCACTTCGAGTTCTCGCCGTGCGCGATCGGTGGGCGCGACGAGGTCGGCGTGCCGGTGACCCAGATCCTGCTCGAGCACGCGAGAACTTCCGACGAGTCGCAGGCCCGTCGCACGCCGTCGCAGTAAAAAAGCCGCAACCAGACTGTTGTGCGGAACGTCCACCGACACGACGATCGGCGGCTCCTTTCCCGATGGCACGTTTGTATTTGCTAATCGCGCTGTTGCTCGCGCCACGCGTGGCTCGCGCCGAGGACGTCCGCGCGCACGCCCAGCGGATCACCAGCTCGCTCACGATCGATGGCCATCTCGACGAGGCCGCCTGGCAAGCGGCGCCGAAGCAATCGCACTTCATCCAGCGCTATCCCAAGGACGGCGCGAAGGCCGACGTCGAGACCTCGTTCGCGATCCTCTACGACGACAGCGCGATCTATGTCGGCGTCTGGGCCGCCGATCCGGAGCCCGCGAAGATCAAGAACCTGCTCACGCGGCGCGACGTCGACGTGCTGTCCGATCTCGTCGTGATCGCGTTCGACAGCTATCACGATCGCCGCACGGCGTTCGGGTTCCAGCTCAACGCCGCCGGCGTACAGCGCGACATGCTGGTGTTCGACGACTCGAACCAGGACGACACCTGGGATGCGGTGTGGACCGGCAACTCGCTGATCACCCCCGAGGGCTGGACCGCGGAGTTCCGCATCCCGCTCAACCAGCTGCGCTATGCCGGCGACGGCGCCAACGACTGGGGGTTTCAGATGCTGCGCGTCGTCGGACGCACCAACGAGCAGAGCACGTGGTCGCCGTGGCCGCGCTCCTCGCCCGAGATCGTCAGCCACTTCGGCGTGGTCGATGGCATCGCGAACCTGAAGCCGGCGCGTCGGCTCGAGTTCCTGCCGTACATCACGGGCGGCATCGATCGCATGCCGATCGACATCGGCGACCCGATCAACGATCACATCGGCAAGAAGTTCAACCTCGGGCTCGATCTCAAGTACGGCCTCGGGCCGGCGTTCACGCTGTCGGCGACGATCAACCCGGACTTCGGTCAGGTCGAGGCCGATCCTTCGATGGTGAACCTGTCGGCGAACGAGCTGTTCTTCGCGGAGAAGCGACCGTTCTTCCTCGAGGGCACCGATCTGTTCCGGCTGCCGATCGGCAACGGCGACAACTCGATCGAGGGCTCGTTCTACAGCCGCCGGATCGGTGCCGCGCCGAACGATCCCGACGTCGCCTACGACTACATCAAGAAGCCGCAATCGACCGCGATCTACGGCGCCGCGAAGCTGACCGGCAAGACGCGCGGTGGCTGGTCGGTCGGCGTGTTCGACGCGGTCACCGCGGGCGAGACCGCGACGCTCTCCGACTCGATGGGTCGGCACGATCTGACGGTCGCCGCGCTGACCAACTACGCGATGGCGCGCGTCAAGCGCGACTTCCGCGGCGGCGCGACGACCCTTGGTGGCTCGCTGACCGCGGTCGACCGCGCGCTCGGCGACACCCCACTCGTCGACGTGCTTCACGACCAGGCGTACACCGCGGGCACGCAGTTCTCGCACCGGTTCGCCGAGCGCGCGTGGCAGGCCGACATCGCGATCCTCGGCAGCTACGTCCACGGCAGCGAGCTGGCGATCGCCGGCACCCAGCAGCTCCAGCGCCACCTGTTTCAGCGGCCGGACGCGAGCTACCTGACGTTCGATCCGCACCGGACGAGCATGTCCGGCTACGACATCACCGCGTCGCTCGGCCAGTTCGGCGACACCAAGCACTGGCGCTACGGCTCCGGGCTCGACATTCGCTCGCCGGGCCTCGAGCTCAACGACATGGGGTTCCAGCAGAGCGCGGATCGAATCGGGAACTTCTTGTGGATGCAGTATCGCGAGGACGAGCCCGGCAAGTACCTGCTCAACTGGCAGGCGAACCACGACATCTTCTACGTCGCGGACTTCGCGCCGGAGGTCGAGGTGTTCGGCTACGAGTGCAACGCGCACGGTCAGTTCGCGAACTACTGGGGGATCGGCGGCGGCTGCAGCATCAACCACGGAATCCTCGACACGGGCGCGCTGCGCGGCGGCCCGGCGCTCGCCGGCACCACGAGCTACAACGCGTTCGCCAACATCAACACCGACGGTCGCAAGGCGGTGTGGGCGAACCTCAGCGCGAACCTCGGCATCGATCCCGAGTCGCACACCGAGGTCGGCTCGGTCGATCTCGGCGCCACGATCCAGGCGCGCTCGAACGTCGACCTGTTCATCGGCCCGAGCTGGTCGTCGCGCCACGATCCGATGCAGTACGTCAGCGAGGTCGACGACGCGGTCACCGGCAAGCCGCACTACATCTTCGGGACGATCGATCAGACGACGATGTCGCTCACGCTGCGCGCGAACTGGACGTTCTCGCCGCACCTCGCGCTCCAGGTCTACGCGCAGCCGTTCATCGCGACCGGCCGCTACACCGAGCTCAAGGACGTCGATCACCCGCGCGCGCGCCGGTTCGAAGATCGGTTCCACACGTTCGGCGGCGCCGAGATCCGGGAGACCGACGGGACCTACTTCGTCGATCGGAATCGCGACGGCACCGCGGAGATCGCGTTCAGTCATCCCGACTTCAACTTCCGCCAGCTGCGCTCGACGATCGTGCTGCGCTGGGAGTACCGGCCCGGCTCGAGCATCTTCGCGATCTGGAGTCACGGCCAGACCTCGTCGGCCGACACCCGCTTCATGCTCGATCACGATCTCGGCGAGCTCGGCCGCGCGCCGTCCGAGGACATCGTGATGATCAAGGCGAACTACTGGATCGGACTCTAGGGACTTTTCGGCGGCGGCGGCGGCGGCTTGAGGTTCTCCCACGGTGCCTCGACGCCGAGGTACTCGCCCCACTCGAAGCCGGCGTCGTACATCGTCTTCATCTGCGCCGGGTCGAGGATCTTGCCGACCTGGCCCTGCGCGTCGCCAAGGATCGTGCCCATGCCGCCGGCGATCTCGAGCCAGCCGGACACGTTGCGCTCGTACGGCGACAGCGTGCCATCGGCGATCGCCTTGTTCGTGTAGTCGAGCGCGTCGCCGTAGACCTTGTCGAACGCCTTGTCGAGCTGCGCCGATTGCGCCGGCGTGACGTGCGCCTTCTGCTCGGCGAGCTTGCGCATCTCGGTCGCCTTCTCGCGCGACTGCGCGAGCCCGGCGGTGATCAGCGGCACCATGCGCGCGCGATACTCGTCGTCGGTCTCGTTGGCCTGGCGACCGAGGAAGGCGGCGATCTCGAGCGTGCGGCGCGCGCGGCGATCCATGCGCGACTCCTCCTTGACGGAGGGCAGCTCGGGCTCCGGGCGCGCCTTCGTCGGGATCGCGATCGCCGCCGAGCGCGGCGTGCTGTCGAGCCATGGATCCGCAGCGACCACGGGCGTGCTCGAGCCGCTCGCCGCGGTCTCGATCGGGCACGCGCGCGGGCGATCGATCAGCAGGTACGTCGTGCACGCGGCGCCGATCAGCGTCGTCGCCGCGAACAGTCGAGTCCACCCACTCGCCATCCGATGAGGCTAACGCGAAAGCCTCGAAACGCCACCCGACGACAGGTGAGCCATAGTACATTTCCTACGTGGATCGATCCTCGGAGTTGCGGTTGCCCACGCTCGCCGTGCCGGTGACCCTCGCGATGATCGGTCGTGACCGCGCGCACGCCGAGCTGTTCGTCTCCGACATCCCGCGCACCGGGCACGCCCAGCTGCTCGACGACGTGGCCGCCTCGCTCGAGGACAGCGCGGCGTTCCTTCCGGCGCGCCTCGCCGATCGCGTGCAGCTGCTCGCGAAGCGCGCGCTGACCTGGGTCGCGCTCGAGGTCGATGGCGACATCACGCTGCACGATCGCCAGCACCACGTCACCGTCGAGCTCGCCGCGGGCCGCACGCTCGAGGGCACGCTGCTCGATGACTCGCCGCACGATCGACCGCGCGCGATCGATCACCTCAACCGCGCCGATCGGTTCGTCCGGCTGTGGACCGCGAGCGAGCACTACCTGATCAACAAGGCGCAGATCGTCTGCGTGACCGAGCTGTCGGAGTAACGAGGCATGTTGGGCAAGATCGACGTCTACATCCGCAGCATCGAGAAGTTCGGCGCGGCCGGCGCGATCCTCACGTCCGGTCAGGCCGTCACGCTGCGGTTCCCGACCGGCGATCGCCACGCGACGCAGGTCACGCCACACGATCAGCTCGTGATGCTCGTGCGCGAGGTCGCGCCACCCGCCGCGATCGATCAGCTCGATCAGAATCGCCCGGTGCGGTTCGAGCACGACTCCGCCGGCGCGCGCTACCAGATCAGCATCCAGCCGCGACCGAACGCGTGGCAGGTGCTGATCGAGCCGGCGACGATCGGGGCGAGCTTCAATCCGCCGACGCAGCCGCCGATGCCGGCCGCCGGCTCGGGGCCCAAGACCCAGCCGCGGTCGACCGGCGGGTTCCCGACGGTCTCGCCGGCGCAGAGCGTGCGCGGCTCGTCGCAGCAGCCGGTCGTCGCGCCGACCGAAGACGAGAGCTACGCGATCGAGCGCGGCCAGTACGAGGCTCCCGCGGCGTCGACGTCGTCGGGCAGCGCGCTCCTCGACCTCCTGACCTCGCAGGCGCGCTCGGCGTCGGCGACCGATGTCTACCTCGCGGCCGGCGCGCCGGCGTTCATGCGCGTCAACGGTCAGCTCGTCGCGGCCTCGACCCGCAGCGCGATCGACGCCGACCTGCTCGCGCGCGAGCTCGGCGTGATCGCGCCGCCCGAGGCGCGCGAGACCTGGCTGTCGCGCGGCACCGCGATGTTCACCTACAACGACGGCATGGGCCGGATCCGCGTCACGCTCACGCGCGATCACCGCGGGCCCGGTGCATCGCTGCGTCTCCTGTTCGGCGATCCGCCGACGCTCGAGCAACTCGGGCTCGGCGAGGTCGAGAACATGCTCGAGGGTGGCGGGCTCGTGCTGATCGGCGGACGCTCCGGCGTCGGCAAGACCACGACCTTGTCGGCGATGCTGCGCTGGCTCGGCGAGAATCGCCGGCGCGTCGTGTCGATCGAGGATCCGATCGAGATCGTCCACCTGAGCCCGTGGATCAGCCAGCGCGAGGTCGGTCGCCACGTGCCCGACGTCAAGTCCGGGGTCGAGGCGGCGATGCAGGAGGGCGCCGACGCGATCGTGATCGGCGCGGCGTCGAGCGCGGCGGCCGCGAGCGCGGTGATCGAGGCCGCGATCGGCGGGCACCTCGTGCTGACGACCGTGGTGTCACCGGTCGCCGACAAGGCCGCCCATCGTCTGGTCGACCGGCTCGATGCCGACCAGCGCGCCGGGGCGTGGTCCGTGATCAACGACATGCTGGTCGGCGCGATCGCGCCGATGGTGGGAGCGGCAGGTGACCGGACGTTCGAGGTCGCCTACGGTCCGCCAAAGCAGCGGTAACCGTGTGTTTTCAGGTGATGCCCCTGCGACGATCGGGTGATCGATGGGGCGCCAATGGTCGTAGTGGTTTGTGTCGATCCTCGAACCCGCGCTATAAATCCTTGGAAGGACTGTGACCGACGACTACCGAGAAGGCGGGACGCTGATTCTCCAGCGTCCGATCGGTCCGGTCGACAAGAAGGCCGGACCGGTCGGCGAGGCATGCCTCGTCAACCTCCACCCGCCGGGTCCCGACATCGGGCGCCGCATCCCGCTGCTCAACCCGCAGTACATCGTCGGGCGGGACTCCGAGGCTGGCTTCGTGGTGTCGCGCAGCTCGGTGTCTCGCCAGCACGCCAAGCTGTTCCAGGACGACGCCGGCGAATGGTGGGTCGAGGACATGAACTCGACGAACGGCACGTTCGTCAACGAGAGCCGCATCCGCTCGACCAAGCTGACCGACGCCGATCAGGTGCGGTTCGGCGACGCGATCTACAAGTTCCTCGCCGGCTCCAACATCGAGAGCGCCTATCACGAGGCGATCCACAACATGGCCATCCAGGATGGCATGACGGGGATCCACAACAAGCGCTACTTCTCCGAGTTCCTCGAGCGCGAGATCGCGGTCGCGTCGCGCTACGGCCACCCGCTGACGCTCGTGATGTTCGACGTCGATCACTTCAAGAAGATCAACGACTCGGTCGGCCACCTCGCCGGCGACGCGGTGCTGAAGGATCTCGCGAACCGCATCAAGCCGCGCATCCGCCGCGAGGATCTGTTCGCGCGCTATGGCGGCGAGGAGTTCGCGTGCGTGTTGCCGTCGACCGCGTTGCCGGGCGGCGTCGTGTTCGCCGAGCACCTGCGCCAGCTCATCGAGGAGCGCCCGACGATGTTCGACAACAACGGCATCTCGTTCACGATCTCGATCGGCGTGACGACGATGACCAAGGAAAACCAGGTCGACGCCACCACGCTCGTGAAGCGCGCGGACGACAACCTGTACGCCGCCAAGCGCGGCGGGCGCAATCGGGTCGTGCCAAGCCTCGCCGATCTCGTCCCGGGCTGATAAACACGGCGACCGTCATGAAGACACTCGAGGATCTCGGGTGGCCGACCCTCGTCGACCACTGGGCGAAGCGCTGCGCGACCGCGCGCGGTGCGGCGGCGGTGCGTGGCGCGAGCTTCCTGCCGACGGCCGCAGACGCGCGCCATCGCGCCGGGCAGGTCGGCGAGGCCCGCGATCTCGCGCGGCTCGACGCACGCCTGCCGCTCGGTGGCATCAGCGACATCGCGGCGTCGATCGCGCGCACCCGCAAGTCGGCCGCGCTCGACGCACCCGAGCTCGTCGCGGTCGCGACGTCGGGCAAGGCGTTCGCGCGCTTGCGCGTCCACCTGCGCGAGCACGCCGAGGCCGCACCGCGGCTCGCCCTGATCGCCGAGCAGATCGGCGACCTCGGCCACGTGTTCCATCCGATCCTCGAGGCGTTCGACACCGATGGCAAGCTCGTCGATCACGCGAGCGACGCGCTCGGCCCGCTGCGACGCGCTCTGGCGTCGATCAAGGCGGAGCTCGATCGCCGGCTGGCGACCATGCTGACCGACGAGAAGTACGCACCGTACCTGCAGGACGAGTTCTACACGCAGCGCGAGGACCGCTACGTCCTGCCAGTGCGCACCGACGGCAAGGGCTTCGTGCGCGGCATCGTGCACGGCACGTCGCAGAGTGGTCAGACCCTGTTCATCGAGCCCGACGAGATCGTCGATCTCAACAACCGCATGAAGCTCGCGGAGTGCGACGTCGCCGACGAGGAGCGCCGCATCCTCGCGAAGTTCTCGGGCTGGGTCGCCGAGGAGGCCGACGCGTTCGACGCCTCGGCCGCCGCCACCGAGCTGCTCGACGTGATCGCGGCCGCCGCCATCATGGCCGACGACACGATCTCCGCCGAGCCGATGATCGACGACGCTCCGAAGATCGCGCTGCTCCACGCGCGGCACCCGCTGATGTTGCTCGCCGAGCGCCGCTGCGTCGCGAACGACATCACCGTCGCACCGGGCGCGTCGCTGATCGTCTCGGGGCCCAACGCGGGCGGCAAGACGGTCGCGCTCAAGACCGTCGGGCTCGCCGCGCTGATGGTGCGCGCCGGGCTCCACCTGACCGCCGAGAGCGGCAGCGTGATGGGCTGGTTCCCCGACGTCCGCACCGACATCGGCGACGCGCAGAGCCTCGAGCACGACCTGTCGACGTTCTCGGGTCACATGGTCAACCTGAAGGAGCTGCTCGAGACCGCGACGCGCGGCTCGCTCGTCCTGATCGACGAGATCGCGGTCGGCACCGATCCGGATCAGGGCGCGGCGCTCGCGCAGGCCGTCGTCGAGGGACTCGCCGATCGCGGCGCGATGTGCATCGTCACCACGCACTACGAGCGGTTGAAGGCGCTCTACGCGATCGACGCGCGGTTCGCCAACGCGTCCGTCGGGTTCGACTTCGCGAACCTCGAGCCGACGTTCAAGCTGCACCTCGGCGCGCCCGGGAGCTCGGGGGCGTTCGCGGTGGCACGCCGCATGGGTGTCGCCGAGGACGTCGTCGAGCGGGCGCGGGCGCTGCTCGGGCCGCAGGTCGCGCGGATCGAGGACATGCTCGCGAGCCTGTCGGATCAGCGCCGCCGGCTCGAGGAGGAGCGCGCGGCGCTGCTCGCCGAGCTCGAGGCCGCCGAGGCCGAGCGCGCGCAGAGCCGGATGCACCGCGAGCGCGCGAAGGGGAAGTTCGACAAGGAGACCCGCGCCGCGCACGGCGAGGCGATCGCCGCGCTGCGGCTCGCGCGCCGCGAGATCGAGGACGTCCGTCGCGACGTCAAGGCACGCGCGGCGCTCGCCCAGGCCACCGCGGAGGACGTCAAGGCCGCGACGCGTCGGCTGACCCCGGTCGGCGCGACGATCGCGAAGCTCGAGCCGCCGCGGCCGCAGCTGCCGGGCACGCCCGCGAAGCTCGAGCAGCTCGCGCTCGGCGCGCCGGTGATCGTGCCGCGGCTCGGTCGCGCCGAGGTCGTCGGCATCTCGCCCGATGGCAAGGTCGAGGTGCGCGTCGGCTCGATGCGCGCGATCGTCCCGATCGACAGCGTGCTGATGGACTCGCATCGCAACGCGCGGCGCGCGCAGCAGCGCGAGGCCGCGGTCATCGCCGATCCACTCGCGAAGCCCGATGGCCCGCCGGTCGTGCTGATCGACGGCATCCCCGCGGGTGGCAAGGTCACCGCGCGCACGATCGACTCGACGATCGACGTCCGCGGCCAGCGCGCCGACGACGCGGTCGCCAGCGTCGATCGCTTCGTCGACGAGAGCCTGCTCGCAGGCCGCGACGCGGTGTTCGTCGTGCACGGCCACGGCACGGGCGCGCTGCGCACCGCGATCCGCACGCACCTCGCGGCCCACCAGGGCATCGCCAAGCTGCGACCGGGCGAGCCCAACGAAGGTGGCGACGGGATCACCGTCGCGTTCGTCAAGGGGTAGGCGCGGTGAGCACGACGGTGCCGAGGTCCTCGACGAGCTGCTCGGTGGAGCTGTCCTTGACGTTGACCCGGACGTGCAGGCGCGACTCGACGGCGAGCTTGCCGACGCCGATCGGGTGCGTCGGGTCGATCGTCAGCGTGCCGGACAGCTCGCGGAACATCGCGACGAGATCGATCGACGCGCCCTGCGGGAGCGTCGGATCGAGGACCCGCTGCGCCTCGGCGGTGCGCTTGATGTCGACGCCGATCGTCCACGCGGTCGTGGGCGTCGTGGTGATCGCGGTCAGGGTGTAGGTCGCGGTCTGCTTCAGGTACGCGTGGCGCTGGCGCAGGATCGTGACGACCTTCCACACCGCGCCGATGCCGACCGGCTTGTCGGGCAACGGCACGAGCGTCGCGAGCAGGCGCTGGGCGAGCTCGTCGCGGGGATTCTGCGTGTGTTCTCCCGATGGGTCATCGTTGAACACCACCTTGCCGAGCTGGCCGCGCGCGTCGATCGCCGCGTTCGCGCGGTGGTCAGCGATCTCGGTCTTCCATCCACCGATGTACTCCTCGGTATCGGGCGACGATGGGCCGTCGAGCGTCGCGGGCAGGGGGCGCATCTGGAGGTTGGTCGGCTGCGTCGAGATCGAGAAGCCATCGTGGATCACCGCGAGCTTCAGCGGTGCGGACCACGCGCCGGTCGCGGGCTCGACGTGGCGTGTGGTCAGCGCGGTCTCCGCGAGGTAGCTGCCGACGCGCGCCTCCAGCTTGTAGCGCAGCACCGCGAGCGGAGCCTTGCCGGGCGCGACCAGCGTGAAGCTCTCCTGCTTCGGCAGCTCGATCAGCGGCTCGGCGAGCGGGATCGGCATCGTCTCGGTATGAAACGGCAGCGTGACCGGCGCGTGGACCGCGATGCCGGCGTCTTTCGGCTGCGGCTTGGGATCATCGGACTTGCCACCACAGGCGGCCGCCGCGAGGAGGAGGACCGCGAGCGTTCGCATCACGGTGCGACGACCGAGAAGATCACCGCGTAGGACGAATCTTTTTCTTTCACGACAGGTAGCCCGATCTTGTCGGCCAGCGGCTCGACACAGCGAATGGCGGCATCGAGGTCGGCACGGGCGGCCTCGGGCGCGTAGTTCTCGTCGGTCACGATGCTGACGCCGGGCGCGGCGGGCATCGTCGGGCGCAGCCGCGTGCGATCGACGAACGGGTCGACGCGGTAGGTCGGCGCCGGCGAGTGCGGCCCGGTGCGCGTGACCGTCACCTTCAGGACCGCGTCGAGCTTGCCGAGGCAGGCGCGCATCGCCGGCATCGACTTCTTGACCGCGACCCGCGCGGCCTCGAGGTCGAGCGGGGCGCTCAGCCGGCGCGCGAGCGTCTCCGGATAGTCGACCGCGCGCAGCTCCTTGACGTGCTCCTCGGCGCGGCGGCGCCACGGCGAGTTCGGCGCGTGGCGCAGGTAGCGCTGGAAGTACGCGAGCTGGAGCTCGGGCTGTGTCGGCGACAGCGGCGACTCGGTGATCGTGCCGAACGCGAGGCCGAGCAGGTAGTCGGGCTCGTCCTCGCCGAGATACGGCCCGAGCTGCGGGCTGCGGATCGACGAGAAGTAGCGATCGTCGCGGTAGCCCAGCAGCAGCTGCTCGGCGGCCTGGCTCGGCATCCGCGCGCGATCGTAGGCCGCGGCGAGCAGCCAGCGCATCGTCGTGTTGCGCGGCTCGATCTCGGTCGCGGTGGTCAGGGCTCCGATCGCCTCGTCGAGCTTGCCGAGCGCGATGCGGGTCTCGCCGAGCCGCATCCAGATCAACCAGTCGCGCGTGCCGGTCGAGGCCGCGCGCGCGAGCGTCTGCTCGGCGAGGCCGTAGCGGCCGGCGCGCGCCTGACAGGTCCCGAGGTTCTTGCGCTCCTCGAGCCGAACGTCGTCGTGCGGGTCATCGGACGGCCGCACCGCGAGCTGATCGGCGGCGGCGAGATCGTCGGCGCACTTCGGCCAGTCGGACAGCTTCTGGTAGGCCTCGCCGCGCAGCGCGTACGCGTCCGGCTTCTTCGGCTGGAGCGCGATCGCCTTGTCGAGCTCGACGATCGCCGCCTTCAGGCGTGGCTCGGTCGGCCGGTTCTCCTTGACCATCGGGCGCGCGTGCTCGACGAGCTCGGCGTACGTGCGCCGCTCGGGATGCAGCGCGGAGTCCCACAGGTGCGAGTGCTGCTCGGCCTCGCGATCCTTGTCCGGGGCGACCGGCGGATAGCGCTTGGATTGGGCAGAGGCGACGGCACTGATCGCGAGCAGGGCGAACGCGAAGCGCTTCACTCGTCATCCTCGTCGTGCGTGCGCAGGATCGGCTGCGCGGCGAGCCGCTTCAGGATCGCGGCGACGTGCGCCTTGGCGCCGGGTTGGTACTGCGGATGGGCGCCGGACGCGATGTACGCGCGCCACTGCTCGAGCGCGATCGCGTCGCGGCCACGCGACTCCTCGATCAGCGCCTCGTAGTAGTGCACCTCGCCGAGCGGGACGAAGAACGTCTCGCCGTTGACGACGCGCATGTGGAATCTCGCGATCGCCTCGGGCGACAGCGCGCGGATCGTGTCGCGCGCACGGTCGGTCTGGCCGTTGCGATCGAGCGCGACGGCGAGGCCGAACTTCGCCTCGGTGCTGCCGTGCGAGTCGGCCTCGGTGTAGCGATCGATCGCCTCGTCGAGCCGGTCGAGCATCATGTAGGTCTCGGCGAGGTTCGAGACGACCTCCTCGGTCGCCTGCTGATCGCCACGCGCGAGGATCTTCTCGTAGTCGTGCGCGGCGCCGAGGAGCTGGCCGGGGGTCGAGAGCTTGGTGCGCACGATCGCGCGCTCGAACAGCAGCGACGAGATGCCGCTCACCACGGTCAGCCGCGGATCGAGCGGCGAGCGCGCCTCGAACGCGTCGATCTCCGCGATCATCTGCGGCGCGTACGTGAGGAACGACTGCACGCTACACAGGTTGGTCGACAGCTGGCAGGCATCTTCGGGATCCGGCAGCGGCGCGTTCTGGCCGCAGACGTAGAACGCGTCGAGCACGGCGGCGATGCGGTAGTGCGGCTCGCCCTCGGTCGGAGAGTCGGCCGCGGCGCGCTTGTAGCTGTCGAGCGCGAGCTCGACCTGTCGCTTGCGCTCGTTCGGCGACACCATGCACGCGTTGGCCTGGAGCGCGTGTTCGTCACCCTCGATCAGCGCGTGCCGATACGCGGCGCGCGTGGCCTCCGCGGCATCGCCGCCTATCGCACGCGTCCACACCGTGGTCTCGGCGTGGGCACCTCCCGCGAGCGCGAGCGTGGTGATGGCGAGGGCCAGCTTCACGGGTGAATCCTACGATGGATGCTCGGCGGTGGCGGCATCAGCGGCACGATCTGCGTGTGGGGCGAAGCGGGACGCGCGCGCCGGGCGGCGTCCAGCGCGGCGACGTGGTCGAGCGCGCGGCGGCGATACGGCGTCTCGAACGAGGCGTAGGTCAGCCACTCGGCACGAGCCTCGATAACCGCGTCGAGCGCCTCGTCGACCATCGCGCGATAGTAGTGCTCGTCTTCCGGTGGCGCGAACCGGAAGTGCGCGACGTCGTCGAGCAGCTGCTCGGCGAAGTTGTCGCTGTTGAGGTTGCGCATGCGCTCGAGCGTGTCGGTCGCCGCGCCGCGCTGCTCGTCGCGATCGAGCTGGACGACGAGCGCGAGCGTTGCGAACGACGCCTGATCGCGCGCGCGGAGCTGCAGCACGTCGATCGCCGCCGGCATGTCGCCACGCAGCGCGACCGCGGTCGACAGGTAGACCAGCGCGTGGTCGTGCTCGTTGGTGTTGCGCAGGAGCACGTCGGTCACCGCGGTGCGTGCCCAGTAGATCGCGTCGTCGAGTTGACCGAGACGCAGGTAGATGCCGGCCATGCGCGTCTGGCTGCTGCGGTCGTCGCGCTGACTCTCGCGATCCTCGCGAGGGCGGGTCTCGCGCGGCACGCGGAGCGCGGCGTGCAGCGCGTCGAGCGCGAGGCGCGGCTGGCCGGCCTCGTCGGCCGCCTGACCGAGCAGCTCGAGCACCTCGACGTTGCTCGGCGACAGCTTGCGTGCGTAGACCAGGATCGCGGTGACCTCGCGGTACAGCCGGTCGCGGTTGTCGAGCGCGGTCGCGTCGAGGTCCTGACCCTTGCTGCCGTCGGCGGCGCGCAGGGCCGCGCGACACCGGACGACCAGCGCGACGACCTCGTCGGCATGCGGATCGATCACGGTGCGCCAGAAATCGTCGTGCGCGTCGTGCGTGGGTCGCGCGTGCTCGATCTCGGCGCGCGCCGGCAGGGCGAGCGTGACGACCGCCGTCACGACGGCCAGAGCCAGGCGCATGGATTTAGTATGCACGGTGGGATGGCAGGCCCCAACCCTCCCGCAAAGTCCCCGCTCACATGCCTCGAGATCGGATCAAAACATAGCGATCACAAGCAGTTATCACGCGTTCTGACATGGCCTACTGCTTGCTGTTATGTCGGTTGTGGATCGAGGAGTCATCGCTACCGCCAACGAGCTGTTCGACGCCGGACACTTTCCCGGGGTGGTCGCCCTGGTGTCCAGCGCCCTCGAGGCCGAGCTCGAGTGTGTCCCGCTGCTCGTGCTTCGAGCCCGGGCGCACATCGCGCTGCGCCGCGACCTCGATGCCCAGGCCGATCTGCGCGACATCATCCGGCTCGATCCGCAGTGCGCGCTCGCGTATCGCCTGCTCGGCGAGGTCGCCGCGCGGCGCAGCGAGCACGAGTCCGCCGCGATCTTCTTCCGCGAGGCGATCCGGCTGAACCCCAAGGACCAGATCGCGCGCGAGCGGCTCGCGGCCGTCGACGCGGCGCCGTCGCCGGTCCGGATCGCGCGCGCCGGTAGCCAGCCGCGATTCGCGCGCGGCACGCATCCGCCCGATGAGACGCTAGAGCAGCCGACCGCGCGCACGCTCGAGGAAGGCCGCCGCACGCAGGAGCGCTTCGCGCGCGGCTCCGATCCGAATCCGGCGTGGCGGACGCCCGCCCCGCGGCCGATCCGCCACCTGACGCCGACGCCGGGCCCGCTGCCGCTGCCGCCGGCTCCGCCGATGACAACGCTCGCCGGGATCCCGAGGCCGACCGCCCCCGCGCTGCCCGCGCCGCACCGCTACGCATCGCGTCCGATGCGCGCGCAGACCATCGAGCTACCCGGCTTTGGCGACTACCTCGTCGCGTCCGGCATCCTGACGCGCGAGCGGCTGCGGGCCGCACATGCATACCAGCGCTCGATGAAGGTGCAGCTGTCGACCGCGATCGTCACGCTCGGGCTCGCGACGCCGCAGCGCATCGAGTGGGCCGCGGTGAAGCATCAGTCGCACGTCGGTCAGCTCGATCGTTAGTCGCGGAGCTCGACCGAGAACTGCTCGCGCTGCAGATCGAACGCCGGCGTCAGGCGGACGCGCCAGGTCGCCTCGAGCACGCAGGTCGCGAACGCCGAGCGATCATCGGTCGAGACATCGACGACCTCGTCCTTCGTGGTCTCGACCTCGAGCTGCACGCGCCAGCCCGCGGCGGGCGCGAACTTCGCGATGCACGCCTTGCGATCGATCAGCGCGCCGAGATCCGGTGGCGCGCGATACCCGCTGCCCATCATGCCGCGTCCATTGCTCGTGCCGTAGCCGGCGCCGGTGCCCGAGCCGTTCAGCGGGAACCCGATCGACGACGGCCGCGTGCCGGGCTCGGCGGCGACGTACGACGTCACCGGCGACACCGCGCGCCCCATGAACGCGACCTTCAGCTGCTCGGCGACCGAGAGGTCGTGATACTCGTCCTCGCCGAACACCCACGCCGCGGCGCTGCGGGAGAACGCGTCGTTGACCACGAGCTCCTTCCTGATCGGATCGCTCCACATCACGCCCTGGAGCACCACGCGCCCCGGGATCTTGGCGTCGGTGTCCTTGATCAGGAGGCGCAGGCCCTCGCCCTCGTGCAGCACGTCCTCCGCGGTGAAGCCGCCGGACAGCGCGAGCTTCTCGATCCGCGTCGGCCGCACGAGCTCGAGCACGATCGGCATGAGGTCCTTGTCGGTCTTCGCCGGCATGCCGGACAGCGCGACGTAGATGCCGTGATGCCTGGTGGCGAGCGGCGACAGCGGGTCCTTGTCGTCGCGCACGAGCGAGACGCGATCGTCGTGGTCGAGCTGCGGCGCGACCACGTGGACGACGACATCGGCGGGCAGCCTGGCGAGCGACGCCAGCGCCGCGGCATCCGACAGGGACGTCCGCAGCAGGTGATCGGTGGCGACGACGAGCCGGCGCGGGCCCTTGCGGTCGGCGAGCAGCGTGGTCGCGAGGCGCGCGGCGGCATCGATCGCGCTGCCGTTCCCGAGCGCGAGCTTGCCCGCGGCGCGCGCGTCCGCGATCGCGGGGCCGATCGCCGATGCCGGGATGAACTTGCCGAACACGCGGCGCGCCTCGCGCTGATAGGTCACGAGCTCGACCTCGGCGTCGGGCACGTGCGACAGGTACGTGCGCATCACCGCGAGCTGCGCCTCGACCATCGCGTCGGTCGCCGAGAACGACGTGTCGATCGCGAACACGATCTGCGCGCGCCTCGGCAGCGGCACGAGCTCCTTGGCGACGTCGACCTCGAGGCGGCCGAACGCGTGCTGCGGCGACGCGGTCACCTTGCCGAGCCGCGCGGTCCACGTCGCGATCGGCTGCGCCGCGACCGACAGCGTCGCGAGGCCCGCGTCGTTCGCGGTCTCGGGCGCGTCGGGGATGAACACGGGCGTATCGGTCGCGGCGAGCGTGGTGTCACCGACCACGAGCGACCACTTGTCGATCGAGCCGTTGTCGAGCCCCGCGTGATCCGAGACGACGAGGCGCCACGTTCCGGCGCCGACGGTCGGCTTGACGAACTTGACCGGGAACGTCGCGGCGATGTTGTTGTCGCCACCACCGGTGCGATCGAACAACGTGACGTGCTCGCCGCTCGGCGCGAGGAGCTCGACGCGCAGGTCACCCTTGTAGGTGTGGCGGATGTCGACCGTGACCTTCGCGGTCGAGAACGTCTGCTGCGTGTGCGACGACGCCGGGACCTCGATCGCCGACGCGACGTAGCTGCCGGACGGATCGGCGCCGACCGCGGTCTCCCACGCCTCGTGGAACGGTGGTGACAGCACGATCGCGGTGTCGGGTGCGACGCGCTTGCCGTCGACGACGATCTGGGTGAGCGCGTTGCCCCACGCTGGATGCACCGTGACGATCGGGGTCGCGAGCGGCAGCCCGTGCGAGGTGTCTTTCGGATCGGTCGCGGCGAGCCGCGGATACGACATCCAGTAGCGGCCGCCCGCATAGCGCGTCGGCACGGTGATCGTGTACTCGACGGTGGAGACCTCGCCGGGCATCACCGGGAACACCTGGAGGTAGAGCTTGTCGGCCCACAGCCACTGCAAGAGCGCCGGATCTTTCGGCGCGTACGCACCGAAGCCGGTCATCTCCTGGTAGAGCGCGGCGGCCTTGCCTCGCTCCATCAGCTCGCCGTCGTACCAGCGCTCCTTCGCGCGGATCCGCAGGCCGGTCGCGGCGCCGCCGGCCGGCAGATCGATCATGAGACCCGCCTCGTCGGCGACCTTGCCGGGATTCGCGAACTGGCGCTTCACCTTGTAGACCGCGACGCCGTCCTCGATCCGCACGTCGACCGTGTGCGACACCTCGAACATCGGCTGGTCGCGCGTCGCCTTCAAGACATCGGCGTGCGCGAGGGTCGGGACGAGAGCGGCGAGCAACCAGCGTTTGCGCATCGTCCGGTTCTGACACCCGGGTCGTCCGCCGCGTTCCGGCTAATTGGGGACGGTGTCAATACTTGCTCGGTTTGGGCCTCCGACGTCCGCCCTGCGGACGTCGGAGGCCGAAACCGAGCAAGTATTGACACCGTCCCCAATTCACAGGCTAGTTCTCCGCTTGCTTGATCGTCGAGCCAAGCGAGGGCACGGCCTCGTTGTTTTCGACCAGCTCGAACACGAACGACAGCTCCTTGGCGGCGCGCGGTCGATCGCCGGGATCCTTCGCGAGCATTCGCTGCACCAGCAGGTCGAGCGTCTTCGCGACGTCGGGCACGAGCGCCGCGAGCGCCGGCGGATGGGCGAGGGCGTGGCGCTGCGGCAGCTCGTCCGGCGTGCTGCCGACGAACGGCGCGCGCCCGCTCGCCATCTCGAACGTGATGGCGCCTAGTGCGTAGATGTCGGCGCGCGCATCGAGCGTCGCGCCCGGATCCCACGTCTCGGGTGCGGCGTAGCTCGCGACCGTGCCGTGCGGTGCGGTGGTGGAGAGCCCGGCGTCGAGCACCGTGATCTCGTCGCCATCGACGAAGATCCCGGCGCTCGCGAGGCCGCGATGCAGATGGCCGGCGCCGTGGAGCGCGTCGAGCGCGGACGCGATCTTGCCGGCGAGGTCGGCGACTTGCCTACTCGGCAGCCGACCGGCGCGAAGGATCAGCTCGGGCAGCGGCTCGCCGCGCAGCTCGGCGTACACCAGGTAGGGGCGACCGCCATCGGTGGTGCCGGTCGCGCGCGGCCTCGCGAGGTGCACGTGCGCGACCTCGCACGCGGCGAACGACGCGGTGCCCTCGGGTAGCAACTCGACGATGACGCCGTCGCGCGCGTGCCACAGCTCGCCGAGCGCGCTGCGTCCGAACCGCGAGACGATCGTGAAGCCGCCGACGCTGTCGCCGATCATTTCGTCGACGATATCACGGCCGACCGAGCGCGCTCGTCGGCGCCCAGCACGCGTGGGTGCCACTCGCGATCCGCGCGGGCAGGGCGACGCGCGCGACCGGGCCATCCGCCACGTGCGCGGCGTCGAAGATGTGGCACTCGGAGCGATCGCGTCCCGCGTCGGTCGTGAACGTCACGAGGTAGCCGTCGTCCTCGACGCCCGACGCGCGCGGCGCCATCGGAGCCTCGCTCGCGTAGACGCCGGCGGGATACTGGTAGTGCTGGGTCGCGCCGGTCTCGAGGTCGTAGCGCTTGATGCCGTCGAACAGAAACCAGCCGACCGGCGCCGTCATCGACCACACGTAGCGATGCTTCTTGCCGGGGCGCGTGTAGTGGATCGAGGGGAACTCGCTGATGTCGTCGAACAGGCGCTCCTCGCGCGTCTTGCCGGTCGCGAGATCGAACCGCCAGCGGTGTGGCTTCGCGCGCATCGCGTGGATGTCGACCATCTTCTTCAGGCCGGCCCACGGGCCGTCGGCCGGGTCCGGCTTCGGCATCGGGTCCTCCTGGAAGTAACCGTCGACGACGATCTCGGTGCCGTCCTCGTACGCGTTGATCCAGTGCAGCACGTAGGTCGGCGCGGCCTCGAACCATCGCGGCTCGCCACCCGCGCGCGGCACGATCGCGAACCGGGTCGCGAGCTCGGGGTGCCACGTCGGGCGATACGTGCCCTTCTCGAGCAGCGCGGGATCCCAGAACAGCGGGAGATCGACGAGGATCGCGTGGTGCTCGGTGAACGTCATGTCGTGCGGCAGGCGTGGGCCGGGCAGCGGCACCGGCTGGAACACGGTCGGCCTGCCAGTGCGATCGAGCACGCCGTAGTGCATGAAGGGCGCGTCGGTGCCGTACGTGAAGTACAGGAGCTCGCCGGTCGCCGGATCGAGCTTGGGATGCGCCGACACGCCGCCAGGTGGGGCCCACGGTGCGGCGCCGTGCTGCGCGAGCGTGTCCGGATCGTGCTGGTAGACCTCGCCGCACTGATAGAACGTGGTCAGCGCGCGGCCGGCGTGGACGACGACGTCCGTCGAGCTCGCGTCCTTCATCTTGCGGCGCGCGCCCCAGCCCTCGCGCTTGGACTTGTGCGGCGACTCGATGATGCCGGCCCACAGCGGCTCGCCGGCGTCGAGCTCGGCGGCGAGCCCGGTCGTGCGCACGAAGCGGTTGCGGTAGGCCGCGGCGCCGTCGCGAAACCGGATCGCGTGCAGCATGCCGTCGCCGTCGAACGGATGATAGCGACCGATCGCCGGCATCACCGGGTTCTCGGTGTTGCGCAGGTAGATGCCGTCGAGGTCGCGCGGGATCGTGCCCTCGACGACCTCGAGCTCGGTCGCGTCGTACTCGACGAACGTCGGCGCCCACGCGCCGGTGCGATACGGATGATCGTCGTCGGCGGGGAGCTGGTTCGGGATCCGGCCGACTTCGCGGACTTGCATCGCGGGGATCCTACACGCCGACGATGAAGCTGACGACCGTCGTGGCGCTGCCGCCGAGGTTCAGCGTCTGGATCGTCTTCGCGCCCTCGATCTGGTTGTCGCCGCACGCGCCGGTGACCTGGCGCGCGGCATCGAGCACCATGCGCACGCCGGTCGCACCGACCGGGTGACCGCCGCCGATCAGGCCGCCGCCCGGGTTGATCGGGCTCGCGCCGCCGAGCTCGGTCACGCCGGATTCGATCGCGCGGTTGGAGCGACCGGGCTCGGTGAGCCCGAGGTGATCGATCGCCATGTACTCGGTCGCGGTGAAGCAGTCGTGGACCTCGTAGCCGTCGATCGTCTCGCGTGGTCGGCGCGCGCGGCTCCGCGCCTCCTCGACCGCGCGCGCGACGTCCGGGAACAGCAGCTCGGTGAAGTGGGTGTGGCGTGCGAGCTTCTGCGCGAGCCCGAGGCCAGCGGTGCGGTGGCACCACCCGAGCACGCGCGGGATGCTCTCGATCGTACGGCCGTGGCTCGCGGCCCACGCCGCGGCAAACTGATCGCCGGCGACGACGATCGCGGCACCGCCATCGGTGACCTGCGCGCAGTCCTGGCGGCGGAGGCGACCCTCGACGATCGGGTTCGGCGTCGATGCGTCGAACCGCCAGTCGCGGGTCTGCGCGCGAGGGTTCGTGCGCGCGTTCTTGAAGTTCTTCGCGCTGATCGCGGCGAGGCAGCGGTCGTCGAGCGACCAGCGCTGGTCGTAGGCGTCGGCGATCTGCGAGAACATGTTCGGCCACGGATACGTGCCGGTGTCGCCCTCGTGGCCGACCCACGCGGCGGCGCCGAGGTGGCGCGCGGCCTCGTCGCCCGGCACGTTGCGCTCCTGCTCGACGCCGAGCACGAGCGCGCAATCGTACCGCCCGGCCTCGATCGCGAGCAGCGCGGCGATCAGCGCGACCGACCCCGACGCGCACGCGGCCTCGTGGCGCGATGCCGGGATGCCCCACAGCGCGGGACGCACGGTCGCGGGCATCGCGCCGAGCTGGCCCTGGCCGTTGAACAGCTGGCCGAACGCATTGCCGACGTGGATCGTCTCGATCTCCGCCGGTGCCACGCCGGTCGCCTCGAGCGCGCCGTCGACGCACTCGCCGACCAGATCGCCGATCTCGCGGCCCTCCCGCGACAGGTGCCGCGCGAAGTCGCTCTGATAACCGCCGAGGATGAACATGGCCTGTGAATTGGGGACGGTGTCAATACTTGCTCGGTTTGCTCCGATTCGGAGCAAACCGAGCAAGTATTGACACCGTCCCCAATTCAGCCGATCTGCATCAGGCCCTCGGTGAGCTGGCGGTCGCCGACGCGCCACTCGACGGCGCGCGCGGCGCGCTGGCCACGTACGTAGCGCAGCCAGCCGTGCCACAGGTCGCGACTGCGGGCGTGCTCGATGCGCGGCGCGGCGTGGGCGTCGATCGCGGCGCCCACGGTGACCCAGCCCAGGCCGAGCTGATCGCCGAAGCGCAGGGCCGCGGTGTCGTCGGCACCGAGCGCGGCGATCTGGTCGGCGAGGGCGCCGGGCGCGGCGGCGGCGAGCCGGCGGGCGATCGCGCGGAGGTCGGCGAGGTCGTGCACGATGCGAAGGTGGAGGCGTGCGCCGAAGTCGTCGACCAGCGGGCGGCGCTCGGCATCGGCGAGCATGCGGACCAGCACGGGCATGCCGGACGCGGCCGGCGACGTCGCGGCGATGCCGGTCGCGAGCAGCTTTGCGAGCGCGGCGCGGCCGGCCGCATCGGCGTGGCGGCGCAACAGCTGCGCGAGCGGATCGAGCGCGGCGCCGCGCGCGAACCCGGCGAGCGTCTCGACCGCGAACCCGACGAAGCGCATCGCGCGATCGGGCCGCGAGGTCGACGGCTCGCGCAGCGTGGCGAGCGCGGCGGTCAGCGTGCTGGTGTAGCGCTCGATGGTGGCGTCGAGGTACGCGTCGACCGCGACGGTGATCGGATCGACGGCGGCGAGGAGGGCGAGGTGAGCGGCAGGCTGAGCCATGGTCCGGCACGTATCGCCGGCGGCGGCGCGGGTTGCGTACGATCGCGTAACCCGGCGTTACTTGTGCGTGATCATCAGGTGCGGCTGGCGCTTGTCGTCGTAGTAGCCGAACCGGAAGTCGAGCGGCCCCTGGGTGTGTGCCTTCCAGTACGCGGCGAATTCGCGCGCGGTGACCTTGTCGGCCCAGTCGAAGAACGCACCGTGATAGCTGCCCCACACGTCCTGCACGAACCCGACGGCGAGGTGCGGTGGGATACCGGTGTCGTCGGACACCATGACGGCCATGTGCGCGAGCAGCGTCGCGCGCAGCTGCGCGAACGTCGGCTTCCACAACAGATAGCTCGCGGCCTTGGTCACGACGGCGAAGCTCGGTCGGGCGGCGACGAACGCGATCGCCGCGGCGGTCCCGTCGTCGGACAGATCGGCGGCGAGGTGGCGAAAGGTCTTCACCGGCGCGGCCGGATCGCCGAGCTTCCGGAACCTGATCTCGACGTCGCTGAACAGGCCGACCTGCAGCGAGTTGTCCGCCTTGTGCGTCGGTCTGGCCAGCGGGCGCGCGTCCCACGCGCGGAGCTCGTCGTCGCCGACGTACGCGATCGCGCCGTCGCGGCCGAGCGTGAAGAACCGCGCCGACACCGGCTCGTAGCCGTTGGCGGCGAGCGCGGTCATCGTCAGCGCGAGGATGCCGGGGATCCCGGCCCCGGTCTCGCTCGAGTCGATCGACAGCTGCGTCGTCGTGTTCCACGCCCAGCCGAGGTTCGCGACGAGCACGGCGCGGAACTTCGCGAGCTGCGTGGCGGTCGGGTGCGCAGCGGACCGCGGATCGCCCATGCCCTCGAGCGACAGCGTCGTGTAGTCGGTCGCGTCGGGATACACCGCGAGCGCGGTCGCGAGATCGCCACCGCCGAACGGATACACCACGGTCGTCGGCGGCGACGCGACGTGCGCGGCGACGAACGGCTGCACCTTGTCGCGCCACCGCGTGCGCCAGCTCGCGATCGACTTCTCGACCTCCGCGCAGTGCACCGACTTCGCACCGTCGCCGCACGCGACGCTCGCGTAGAGCTGCTTCACCTCTGGCGTGAAGTCGCGGGGTGTCGCATGTGCCGTCGCTGCCAGCATCCCCACGACGATGATCGCGCGCATGGCGCAAGCGTAACGCGTGCTAGGTTCCGCGCCAGCAATGCGTACGTCCCTCGCCGCCCTGATGCTGATCGCCGCGTGCTCGAGCAAGGGCCCGCCACCGACGACGACCCCGCCGCCGCCACCGCATCCCGCGCCGGCGCCTCCCGATGCCGCACCGCCGCCGCCAGCACCGGTCGCGTCGAGCGACCCGCACGCCGTGAAGGTCTCGCTCGCCGACGTCGGGCTCGAGGCCGCGTCGCTCGATCGGACCGCCGATCCGTGCGTCGACTTCTACCAGCTCGCGTGCGGCGGCTGGATGGCGACCTCCAAGATCCCCGACGACCGCGCGCGCTGGGCGCGGTTCTCCGAGCTCGACGAGAAGAACACGGCCGCGCTCCGCCAGATCCTCGAGGCCGCCGCGGCGTCGCCCGACGTCACGAGCAAGAAGGTCGGTGACGCCTACGCGTCGTGCATGGACGAGGCCGCGATCGAGAAGGCCGGCCTCGCGCCGATCAAGGGGCTGCTCGACAAGGCTCGCGCCGTCAAGGACGGCAAGTCGTGGCTCGCCGCGGTCGTCGAGCTGCACAAGCTCGGCAACTGGGTCGTGTGGAGCGACAGCGTCGGTCCCGACTTCCACGACTCGACGACGAACGTGACCGCGCTCGACGCCGCCGGGCTCGGCCTGCCGGATCGCGACTACTACGTGAAGCCCGAGCTCGCCGACAAGGTGACCGCGTACAAGGCGCACGTCGGCAAGCTGCTCGCGCTCGCCGGCTCGAAGTCCGACACCGCGGGCGACGACGTCGTCGCGATCGAGACCGAGCTCGCCAGGTTGACCAAGACCGGTGTCGAGCGCCGCGACATCCCGGCGAGCTACAACCCGACCGATGGCAAGGGCCTCGCCAAGCAGGCCAGGTCGGTCGACTGGCCGGGCTACTGGAAGGCGGTCGGCTTCACGCCGAGCAAGAAGATCATCATCGGCACGCCGAAGTTCTTCGCGGGGCTCGATGCGGTGCGCGCGAAGTTCAAGCCAGCGCAGTGGTCGAGCTACTTTCAGTACCACGCGCTCGAGGGCGCGGCCGGCGCGCTGCCGAAGGCGTTCGTCGACGAGAGCTTCGAGCTCCAGCGCGCGCTGACCGGCGTCGAGAAGCCGCAGGAGCGCGCCAAGCGCTGCGTCGATGCGACCACCGCCGCGCTCGGCGACTCGGTCGGCGCGCTCTACGCCGCCAAGCTGTTCGGCGGCCAGAGCAAGCAGACCGCGACGGCGCTGGTCGACGCGATCGTCGCGGCGATGGGCGAGCAGCTCGGCAAGCTCGACTGGATGTCCGAGCCGACGCGCAAGATCGCGCAGGGCAAGCTCGCGAAGGTCGCCCGCATGATCGGCTATCCCGACAAGCCGCGGGCCTACGAGTTCGCCGTCAAGCGCGATGACTTCGCCGGCAACGCGATGCGCGCGGCGGCGTTCGAGACGCACCGGGTGCTGAACAAATCCGGCAAGCCCGTCGATCGCACCGAGTGGCAGATGAATTCGTTCACGGTGAACGCGTACTACGAGCCGACGATGAACAACACGGCGCTGCCGGCCGGCATCCTGCAGCCGCCGTTCTTCGGCCAGGATCGCCAGATCGCCGCGAACTTCGGCGCCATCGGCATGGTGATCGGCCACGAGCTCACCCACGGGTTCGACGATCAGGGCGCGCAGTTCGACGCCGACGGCAACCTGAAGAACTGGTGGACCAAGGACGACAGGACCAAGTTCGACGCCAAGGCCGCGTGCGTCGCCGACCAGTACTCGACGTTCGAGGCCGCGCCCAAGCAGTTCGTCAACGGCAAGCTCACGCTCGGCGAGGACATCGCGGATCTCGGCGGCGTGAAGATGGCGTTCGCCGCGTACCGCACGCTCCGCAAGGACGCCGCAAAGACCTACCTCGCCGACGGCTACACCGAGGATCAGCAGTTCTTCCTCGGCACCGGCCAGGCATGGTGCGACAAGGATCGCCCGGCCGAGGTCCAGCGCCGGCTGACCGTCGACGTCCACGCGCCGCCGAAATTCCGCGTGTTCGGCGCGCTCCGCAATCTCCCCGAATTCGCCGCTGCGTTCGGCTGCGCCGCCGGCACGCCGATGCGTCCGACCACCACTTGCTCGGTCTGGTGACTCCCATGAAGCAACTCCTCGCCCTCGCCACGCTCCTCGCCGCCTGCGGCAGCCCCAAGCCCGCGGTCATCGAGGTTCCCAAGCCCGATCCGATCGTCAACACGCCGGAGCCGGTCGCGCGGCCGACGACCCCGCCGGTGCCGGTCAAGCCGGAGCCGAGCGCGGCCGAGAGCTTCCTTGCCGAGTGCGACGCCACGCTCGCGCAGGCCGCCGACCAACAGACCGCGCTCTACGCGGTGACCGGTCCGCGCACGGTCGAGAACACGCTCGAGACCTACAACGAGCTCCAGCGCTTCGTGAACAACGCAGCCGAGAAGGCAGGGCTGTGGTCCGAGGTGCACCCCGACGGCAAGGTCCGCGATGCCGCGCGCACGTGCGAGCAGAAGGTCAGCAAGTTCGTCTCCGATCTGTTCCTCGACAAGCGCGCGTACGACGCGGTGCGCGCGGTGCCGCTCGACAAGGCCGACGCCGACACCAAGCGGTTCGCGCTGTTCACGCTGCGCGACTACAAGCGCTCCGGGATCGATCTGTCCGACGCCAAGCGCGCGCGCGCCAAGGCGATCGACGAGGAGATCACGAAGACCGCGCAGCTGTTCAGCCAGGCGATCGCGGAGGACACCCGCTACATCGAGGTCAAGGATCCCGCGCGCCTCGCCGGGTTGCCGGCCGACTGGATCGCCGCGCACAAGCCCGACGCCAACGGCACGATCAAGATCTCGACGGACTATCCAGACTACATCCCGTTCGCGACCTACGCCGACGACGACGAGCTCCGCAAGCAGCTCTACGTCGCGTTCCGGCTGCGCGGCTCGGCGCACAACGAGGAGTACCTGCAGACCGTGCTGAAGCTCCGCATGGAGAAGGCCAAGCTGCTCGGGTTTCGCGACTGGGCGGACTACGAGAGCGACGACAAGATGCTCCGCACCGGCAAGCGGGCCGCCGAGTTCATCGCGCAGGTCGCGGGCCCGACCAAGGCGCGCGCGAAGCGCGACTACGACGAGCTGTTGAAGGAGCTAAAGACGATCGATCCCAAGGCCAAGGTCGTCAACGACTGGCAGAAGGGCTGGCTCGAGAACAAGGTCAAGCACAAGAAGTACGCGGTCGACTCGCAGGAGGTCCGCAAGTACTTCTCGTTCGACAAGTCGCTCGCGGGCCTGCTCGCGATCACCGGCCAGATCTACGACATCCAGTACCGCGCGGTGTCCGAGGCGCGCCCGTGGGACGCGTCGGTCCAGGTGTTCGACGTCGTGCGCGGGGCCGAGAAGCTCGGCCGCATCTACCTCGACCTCCACCCGCGCGAGGGCAAGTACAAGCACGCCGCGCAGTTCCCGATCCTCGACGGCGTGCCCGGCAAGCAGCTGCCCGAGGGCGCGCTGATCTGCAACTTCGACACCGGCCTCATGGATCACGGCGACGTCGTCACGATGTTCCACGAGTTCGGGCACCTGATGCACCACGTGCTCGGCGGCAAGCACCACTGGGTGCGCCAGAGCGGCGTCGCGACCGAGGCCGACTTCGTCGAGGCGCCGTCGCAGATGTTCGAGGAGTGGGGCTGGCGCTACGAGACGCTCTCGAAGTTCGCGACCAACGCCAAGGGCGAGACGATCCCGAAGGAGCTCGTCGAGAAGATGCGCCAGGCCTACAAGTTCGGCCGCGGCACCGGCACCGCACAGCAGATGCTGTACGCCGCGCTGTCGCTCCAGCTCCACCAGCTCGATCCGGCGAAGCTCGACGGCGCCGGCCAGGACGCGCTCGTCAAGAAGCTGCAGGCGCAGTACACGCCGTTCGCGTTCGTCGAGGGCACCAAGTTCCAGACCTCGTTCGGCCACCTGATGGGCTACTCGTCGCGCTACTACACCTATATGTGGTCGCTCGCGATCGCGAAGGACATGCTGACCGCGTTCGACAAGGGTGGGCTGCTCGACACCGCGACGACCACGAAGTATCGCGACGCGGTGCTCGCCGGCGGCGGCACCAAGGACGCCGCGGACCTCGTGAAGGACTTCCTCGGTCGGCCTTACAACTTCAAGGCGTTCGAGAAGTTCATGGCCGAGTGACTCAGTAGCTGTAGCCGACGCTGGCGCTGATCTGGGTGATCGCGTCGGTCGCGCCATCCGCGATCCGCATGTCGGAGGTGCTGTTCGACTTGAACGTCCAGCTGTAGTGCGTGAGCGCGGCCTCGAGGCGGATGCCGAGCGGACCGAACCGCGCCTGGGCGCCGAGCGCGCCGTGGAGCCCGGTCGCCGACGAGCCGCCGGTGAAGCGCGAGTCGAGGCTGCCGCCGGTGAGCACGATGCGATTCTCGACGTACAGGTAGGGCTCGACCTTGCCGAGCGCCCCGACGATCCGCGCGCCGAAGCGCACCGACTGGTAGTCGGCGTCGGGCACGAGCCCGATCTCGGCCTCTTGGCCGCTGAACCGGTAGGTGTCGTGGCCGTAGCCACCGACGACCTCGACGCCGACGACGTCGGCGAACGTCCAGCGGTAGCGCACCTGGGCCTCGATGTTGCGCCAGAACGTCGACAGGCTCTGGGTGTCCTTGCTGTCGACCGCCTGGGAGTTGAGGTGGAACTGCACGCGCGCCATCACCGACAGGCCCTTGGCCTGGCCGATGCCGAGGATCTCCATCGGCCACGCCTCGACCATCGGGCCGAGCAGGAACTCGCCCGACTCGCTGACGTCGCGCAGCGTGCCCATCGTCTGGTTGTTGGTGTAGCTGAACGAGCGGAACCCGACATCGGCCGACACCGAGCCGAGCACGTAGCGATCGTGCGGCTTCCGCGGGCTGCTCGGCTTGGTGATCGCGGGGCCGTCGGGATCGACCTTGTCACCGCCGCCACTCGTGCCGTCACCGACCTCGATCGTGGTGTCCTCGCCGACCTTGACCTCGACGAAGTCCTCGTAGAGGTGCTTGTCCTTGGCGTCGGTGACGATCACGTGGTGGGCGCCTTCGCCGACCTCGAAGCGATCGGGTGCCTTGCCCTTGTCCTCGTCGTCGATCGTGACGCGGGCACCCTTGCCGTCCTTGATCACGATCGCGCCGACCGCGGGCTTCAAGATCTTCTTGATGTGCAGCTGCTTCTTCGCCGGATCGAGATCCTCGAGCTCGGGCTGGTAGTTCTTCAGCTGGATGTAGACCGCGGTCTCCTGGGCCGGCATGTCGACGACGCACGGGGTCGCCTGGCAGACCGGCGTGTTCTCGGTCGACTCGAAGTAGACCGTCGCGCCGGCCGGCTCGGTCTCGATCGACACCTTGAGCTTGCCGGCCTCGGCAACCTGCGAGGCGCACAGCACCCCGAAAGCCACGATGGCAAGCACCCGGTGCATCACCGCTCGATGATACCTCTGTTGGGATGTCTGCGCTCATTCGGCTGACGCTGGCGCTCGCGTGCATCGGGCTCGCGGCCAGCCGTTTCGGGCTGGTGGCACACGAGTTCGTGGGGCATGGTGGGGCGGCGCTCCTCGTCGGTGGCGAGGTCACCGACGTGCGGCTGTTCTGGTTCGCGGGCGGCTGGATCCGCTATGCCGTCCCGGCCGCGACGGTCGAGAAATTCGTGTTCATCGCGATGGGCGGGATCGCGATCGAGCTGGTCCTCGGCGGCCTGGTCTGGCTCGGTGCCGCCTGGGTGATCCGGCGGCGCGGCCCGACCCTCGGGCGCCGAGTCGTCCGCGGGCTCGGCGCGGCGTTCGCGATCCACGCGCTGTGGTACCTCGCGACCGGTGCGTGGCACGGCTACGGCGATGGCACGCTCCTGTATCGCGTGCTCGGCGACGCGCGCGCGCCGTTCGCGATCGCGGTCGGGCTCGCCGCGTGTGGCTGCGCGTACCTCGGCGCACGCGGCGTGGTCGGCGCGATCATCGCCGCGATGCCCGGCCGCGGTGCCGCGCGAGCGGGCAAGCTCGCGCTCGCGATCGGTGTCGCCGCCGGGGTCAACGTCGGGCTCGATCTCGGCGAGCTGCGGCTGCGGCGCGACGAGATCTACGCGCAGACGATGCAGCCCGAGCGCGACCGCGCGATCGCGAGCGACTACGCCCGCTGGGTCGCGACGCACGCCGACGTCTCGATCGAGGATCGGACGCGCGAGCAGGCGCGGCTCGAGACCGTCCACGCGCGGCCGTTCCCGTTCGCGATCGTCCTCGCGATCGCGGTGCTCGGCGCGCTGGTGCTCGGCGGTCGCAGGTCGCCCCGCGCGACGGAGGCGCCGGTGCCGATCGGGCTCGTGGTGCGCGCGATCGCCGCAGCCATGGCCGGCGTGGCGTTGGTGATCGCGATCGGCGCGCTGTAGAATGCCCCACCCAACATGGAGCGCAGTGTTCAGGATCTTCTCGGCGGCGCGCTGCGGCCGAACGATCCGCGCCGGTTCGTGATCGAGGCGATGATCGGCGCGGCGCTGGCCGACGGCGTCGACGATCCGCGCGAGCGCGCCGTGCTCGAGCGCCAGATCGCCGAGCATCCGCTGTTCCGCGGCATGGGCGCGGGCTCGGCGAAGACGCTGATCACGCTGTCGCTCGACGCGATCGACTTCGCCGGCAGCGCGATCGCGCGCACCGGGGCGATCGCGAAGGGCCTGCCGGCCCGGATCCACCGGCTGTGCGCCTACGGCATGGCGACCGAGGTCGCGTTCGCCGACCATCAGCTGGCGGCCGGCGAGGTGTCGTTCCTCGAAGCGCTGCGGATCGCGCTGCGGATCGGGCCGCAGGAGGCGTCCGAGATCATGGACGCGACCAAGGCCGGCGAGCTGCAGGTCTACCTCGACGATCGGTTCCTGCGGATCCGCAACCTGATCGGCGTCGCGTGCGAGGTGTTCGCGCTGCGTGCGCTGGCGCGCGGGATGGCGACCGACGAGCAGCGCCACCAGGTCCGCGACTTCTTCGCCGCGATCCCCGACCTCATGCTCGGCAAGGACGAGCTCGACTCCGAGTTGTACCGCGCGTTCCGCCGGCAGCGTGCACCCGACGCGCAGGTGTTCGGCGAGCTCGCGCGCGCGGTCTCGACGCTGCCCGACCCGATCGATCGCTACTGGATCGTCGTCTACACGCTCGTCGCCGAGGTCCCCGCGACGGTGCCGAGCTGGCGCGTGATCCCGTTCACGGGCGTGATGCAGGCGGCGTTTCGGATCACCGATACCGACATGGAGCTCGCCGTGGTCGATGCGCTCGCCTTCCCGCTCGCGATGCCTCGCCCCGGATAAAGTCAAGTGCATCGAGCTGTGCGACCACCGTGCGACCACGCATCGCGCGAGTGACCGACGTTTCACCTTGTCTCGCGCGACCACCGTGCATAATGGCTGCTCGCCATGATGTCCGACACCATCGAGCTCGTGGAACGCGTCCGGAAGCGGCTGTCCCTCTCCGACGTCCAGTGTCAGATCTTCGGCCCGACCTCGGAGGCCGCGATCAGCGCGGCCGAAGAGGCGCTCGGGATCACGTTCCCGCCGTCGTACCGGACGTTCCTCCGGACGTTCGGCGGCATCGCGCTCCCCGAGCACCTCGGCGTCGTCCACGACTTTGTCGGGGTCTCGGAGCGGGGTGCCGAAGGGCGCGACGATACCGTCGTGCATCGCACGCTGCGCGCGCGCGAAGAGCGCAAGCTCGCCGATCACCTCGTTGTCGTCGGGATCGGCGCGCAGCAGCGCGAGTGGTTTTGCCTCGACTTCAGCCGGGAGACCGATGCCGGGGAATGCCCGGTCGTGATGTACGACGCACGCGACAACGCGCTCGACCAGCAGTTCTACGACGACTTCGGCCAGATGCTCGAAGAGGTCATGGGCTTCGTGGCGGACAGTCTCGACCAACCCCTCGATTGATCGTAGGTTGAGCGCGAACATGGCGGAGCGACCCCAGTGGGCACGCTGGGTGACCAGGATCTCCCTGGCCGCCGCGCTGGTCGCGCTCGTCTACACGATCCACGACACCGGACTGCGCACGATCGGCTCGTACTTTCGCCGGATCGGCTGGTGGTGGTTCGCGGTCGCCGCGCTCGAGATCGCGATCACGACGCTCGACGCCGTCGCGATCCGCGCGTTCATGTCGCCCGAGCAGGGCAGCGTCAAGCTCCGCCAGGCGATCCTCGCGCAGCTCGCCGGGCGCGCGGTCAACGCGGTCACGCCGACCGGCAACCTCGGCGAGGCGATCAAGATCTCGGTGCTCACCGAGCACGTCAGCCAGTCGCGCGCGGTCGCCACGATCTTGCTCTACAACGCGGTCAGCTTCTCGGTCGAGCTCGGGCTCGTCGCGATCGCCGCGCCGATCATGGTGCTGTTCGTGCCGATGGCCGACTGGCTGCGCTGGGTGATGCTCGGCTCGTCGGGCATCTGCGCGATCCTCGCGATCGGCATCTACGTTCTCGTGCGCGGCGGCCTCCTGACCCGGTTCGGCCGCGTGATCCTGACCCGCTCGGCCTACGCGCGCTGGGAGCCGCGGCTCGCCTCGGTCGACGACAAGGTGAAGTACGTGACCAACTCGCGCCGCCGCGATCGGCTGGGTGGGCTCGGCGCAGTCACGCTGTCGCGGCTGACCTCGATGGGGCTGTCGCTGATGATCCTGCACGCGGTCGGCTAGTCGATCACGCTCGGGTTCGTCGCCGGTTACACGGTCGGCGGGTTCTCGGTCTACATGCTGTCGAGCCTGGTGCCGATGGGCGTGGGCGTCTCCGAAGGTGGCTACTACAAGCTGTTCAAGGCGCTGGGGGAGAACCCGGCGCGCGGCGTGACGCTCGTGCTCGCTCGCCGCGTCACCCTCATCATGTACGCGGCGATCGGCGTCGTCCTCGTGACCGCGAACGAGACCGTCAAGCGGGCCCGGGCCAAGCATCGAGCGCCCACCGTTGTGGGCATTCCGCTCGAGCCCGGCCTCCCCGAGGCGGTGGCCAGCATCGTCCCGAGGCCGATCGCCGACGCTGACTAGCGTTAAATACGTCACGTCGGCGCCACAGACCTCGTGATAGGGTCCGCGCCCAATGCGTCGCCCCCTTCTGGTTTTCGCCCCGATCCTGGTCCTGCTCGGGGGCCTGTTCTCCTCGGGTTGTAGCTGTAACAGCACCAATCACAACAACGACGCGGGCATCGACGCTCCCTCCGACGGCCACCCCGACGCACCGCCGACCACCGAGACGGTGTGCGAAGTGCTCACGCCGTTGACGACCGGGACCTGTGAGGTCACCGGCGCCGGCACGACGATGCTCCTCAAGGGCACCGTGCTCGCGCCCGGCATGATCTTCAAGGGCGGCCAGGTCGCGATCGACGCGACCGGCCAGATCGCCTGCGTCGGCTGCAACTGCGCCACCGGCGGCGAGACGATCGTCAGCTGCCCCGACGGCGTGATCTCGCCCGGCCTCATCAACACGCACGATCACATCGAGTACACGCACAGCGCGCCGAAGGTCGCGTCGACCGAGCGCTACGAGGACCGCCAGCAGTGGCGCAACGGCGGCGCGGCGTACGAGGGCCACACGAAGGTCACCCACGCGCCCGCACTCAACCCGAGCAACGCGACCGGCCTCGCGCAACTCGAGTGGGGCGAGCTCCGCTTCGTGATGGGTGGCACCACGTCGGTCGTCGGCAGCTCGACCGCGGGTCCCGGCCTCGTGCGCAACCTCGACGACATGGCGAAAGAGGGCCCGGGCGTCTCGCGCGTCAAGGTCGACATGGACACGTTCCCGCTCGACGACCTCAGCGCGGGGCGTCGCACCGGCGACTGCAACTACGGCAAGAACCCGACGACGCCGGGGCAGGTCGCGCAGTACATGGCGTACGAGCCGCACACCTCCGAGGGCATCGACGACACCGCGCACAACGAGTTCCTGTGCCAGACGTCGACGACCTATGACACGACCGCGAGCGGCACGACCGCCGAGGGTGGCAAGTCGCACGACCTCCTGCTCGCGAAGACCGCGATGATCCACTCGATCGGCCTGATGCCGGCCGACTACCAGCAGATGGCGGCGAAGAACACGGCGCTGATCTGGTCGCCGCGCTCGAACATCTCGCTCTACGGCGACACCGCGCGCCTGCCGATCGCGGCGCGCGCCGGCGTCGAGATCGCGCTCGGCACCGACTGGTTGCCGTCGGGCTCGATGAACGAGCTCCGCGAGCTCAAGTGCGCCGATACGGTCAACACGACCTACTTCAACAAGTTCTTCAGCGACGAGGCGCTGTGGAAGATGGCGACCAAGAGCGCCGCGTCGGTCACCGCGGTCGACGACGTGCTCGGCACGCTCGTCATGGGCCACCTCGCCGACATCTCGATCTACAACGCGCACGGCAAGGCGCCGTTCCGCGCGATCATCGACGCCGACCCGCAGGACGTCGTGCTCGTCATGCGCAGCGGCAAGTCGCTGTACGGCGACGCCGCGCTGATCGACAGCCTCACCACGAACTGCGATCCGCTGCCGGTGTGCGGCGTCGACAAGAAGGTCTGCCTGATGGCCGAGATCAACCGCACCTACACCGATCTCGCGGCCGCGGTCGGCTCCGACTACCAGCTGTTCGCGTGTCCGAGTGATGGCCCGCCGCCGAACGAGCCGACCTGCGTGGCGTCGCGGATCTCGGCGCCCGCCGATCCGGTCGCCTATACCGGCGTCCCGTCCGCGGGGGATGCCGACGGCGACGGCATCCCGGATGCGACCGACCTGTGCCCGAACATGTTCGACCCGATCCGCCCGATGGATCACGGGAAGCAGGCCGACGCCGACGGCGACGGCATCGGCGACATCTGCGATCCGTGCCCGACCGATGCGAACTCGACGACCTGCGCGATGGCGGATCCGAACGACACCGACGGCGACGGCAAGATCAACTCCGAGGACAACTGCCCCAACGTCGCGAACCCCGATCAGGCCGACGCCGATGGTGACGGCAAGGGCGACGCGTGCGACTCGTGCCCGACCGCGAACCCGGGCTCGACGCCATGCACGACGACGATCTACGCGATCAAGAAGGGCCAGATCACGGCCGGCACGATCGTCACGGTGGAGAACGCGCTCGTGACCGGCAAGAACGCGAGCGGCTTCTTCATGCAGATCAAGGCGGGGGACACCGGCTACGTCGACGAGAAGTACTCCGGTATCTTCGTCTACACCGGCACGGCCAACACGCAGCTCGCGAACGCGGTCGTCAACCGGCGCGTCACGGTGGCCGGCACGGTCACGCCGTTCGGCACCACGATGCCGGAGATCGAGCTCACGGCCATCACCGCGATCACCGCGACGACGACGGTCGACGACGTGCCGGCCGTCATGCCGATCGCGACGACCTACGCCGAGATCAAGACCGGCCAGACCCGCGCGGCGGAGCTCGAGGGTGTCCTCGTCTCCGCCGGCATGACGACGGCGACCGCGGTCAACTCGATGCTCGGCGAGGTCACCTGCCAGGACGCCGGCGCGAACCAGATCGTGATCGACGATCTGCTCTACGCGCAGCCGAACCCGCAGGTCGGCCAGGTCTACGGCGGGGTCACCGGGCTCCTCGCGCTGCGTTCGAACGCGTCGACGCTCGAGCCGCGCAACAGCGGCGATCTCAACCTCGGGCCGCCGGTCATCGCGTCGTTCGGTCCGGCGCTGTCCTACGCGCGCGTCGGCGAGACGATCGCCGGCAGCTCGTTCCCCGGCGTGCTCACCGTGACGCTGTCGGGTCCGGCGCAGGGCGCGACCACCGTGACGGTCACGACCACCGGCGTCGGCGCTGCGGGGTTGACCGTCGTCGACGTGCTGATCCCCGACACGATGACGAGCGGTGCCGTCAAGATGACGGCGAACACGCAGACCGCCGACGTCACCGTCCAGGCGGTGCTCGCGTCGCAGCCGACGCTGATCTCGACCGCCCACGTGCGCGTGCTCGACACGCTCGAGACCCCGACCACCGCGACGCTGTCGCCGACCGCGGCATCGGTCGCGCCGAACGGCGCCACCGACCTCACGGTCACGCTCGACGAGCCCGCGCCGGCCGGCGGCACGGTCGTCACGCTCGCGGCGACCGCCGGCGGCTCGGTGCCGCCTTCGGTCACGGTGCTGCAGCACGCCCTGACCGCGACGTTCACGTACCTCGATGTGGCGGCGACGGCGCCGGTCACGGTGAGCGCGAAGATCGGTGCCGGCGCGGCGACGACCGCGACCGTGACGGTCAGCACGGGGGCGAACCACCTGGTGATCAACGAGGTCGACTACGACAACGTCGGGCCCGACACGGCCGAGTACATCGAGATCTTCAACCCGTCGGGCGGCGCGCTGCCCCTGACCGGCGTCACCCTGTATCTGGTGAACGGCAACGGCAACACCGTGTATGGCACGATCGATCTCGGGGCCGCCGCGGCCACGATCGATGCGGGCGGCTACCTGGTGGTGTCGACCGGGGCGATCGTTCCGACCACCGCGCTGCACATCGATCCCGACTGGCACACCAGCGGCGGCGATGTCCAGAACGGCCCGCCGGACGGCCTGGCGCTGGTCGATACCACGACGCACACCGTCATCGATCGGTTCTGCTACGAGGGCGCGATGACGGCCGTCACGCTCCCGGGGTTCACCGGTCCGGTCTCGCTGGTCGAGGGCACGTTCCTGGCGGCCTCGGTGGCGGATTCCAATACTGTTCAGGGCGCGCTGTGTCGCTCGCCGAACGGGACGGACGGCGACAACGCGGCGATGGACTGGAAGTTCTGCACGTCCCTCACGCCGGGCGATGCGAACCCCTGAACGCGCTGGTATAACCGCGGCCATGTCGACCTTCTCGCTCGCGAAACAAGGCATCTCGGTCACCGACGTCCATCGCAACGCCTCGCCGGCATTTCTCTACGAGGCGGCGCTGAGGTTCGAGAAGGGCTCGGCGATCTCGTCGACCGGCTCGCTGATCGCGTTCTCGGGGAAGAAGACCGGTCGCAGCCCGACCGACAAGCGCGTCGTCGACGAGCCCGAGGTTCGCGACGACGTGTGGTGGGGCAACGTCAACATCAAGCTCGACCCGCAGAGCTTCGTGATCAACCGCGAGCGCGCGATCGACTACCTCAACACGCGCGATCGGCTGTACGTGGTCGACGGCTTCGCCGGCTGGGATCCGAAGTACCAGATCAAGGTCCGCATCGTCTGCGCGCGCGCCTACCACGCGCTGTTCATGCACAACATGCTGATCCGCCCGACGACGGACCAGCTCGCGAGCTTCGGCGAGCCCGACTACGTGATCTTCAACGCGGGCGGCTTCCCGGCGAACCGCCACACCGCGGGCATGACATCACCGACGTCGATCGACCTGTCGTTCCAGCGCAAGGAGTTCGTGATCCTCGGGACCGACTACGCCGGCGAGATGAAGAAGGGTGTGTTCACGATCATGAACTACCTGATGCCGAAGCAGGGTGTCCTGTCGATGCACTGCTCGGCGACCGAGTCGCGCGACGGCAGCGACACGTCGATCCTGTTCGGCCTCTCCGGCACCGGCAAGACGACGCTGTCGGCCGATCCGAAGCGCCTCCTGATCGGTGATGACGAGCACTGCTGGAGCGACCAGGGCGTGTTCAACATCGAGGGCGGCTGCTACGCCAAGATGATCAAGCTCAGCAAGGAGCAGGAGCCCGACATCTGGAACGCGATGCAGTTCGGCTCGGTGCTCGAGAACGTGAAGTACGAGGAGGAGTCGCGGCTCGTCGACTACGACAACACGTCGATCACCGAGAACACGCGCGGCTCGTACATCCTCGACAACATCCCGAACGCGAAGCTGCCCGCGGTCGGCGGCCACCCGAAGAACGTGATCTTCCTGACGGCCGACGCGTTCGGCGTGTTGCCGCCGGTCTCGAAGCTCACGGCGCAGCAGGCGATGTACCACTACATCTCGGGCTACACCGCGAAGGTCGCGGGCACCGAGGTCGGCGTGAAGGATCCCGAGCCGACGTTCTCGCCGTGCTTCGGCGGGCCGTTCCTCGTGTGGCACCCGACCAAGTACGCCGAGTTGCTCGCGGAGAAGCTGAAGAAGCACGGCGCACAGACCTGGCTGGTCAACACCGGCTGGTCGGGCGGCGCGTACGGCACCGGCTCGCGCATCAAGCTGAAGTACACGCGCGCGATCATCGACGCGATCCACGCCGGCTCGCTGCACGACGTCGCGACCGTCGAGGATCCGGCGTTCGGCTTCGCGGTCCCGACGAGCTGCCCGGGCGTCCCGGCGGAGATCCTCCAGCCGCGCGGCACGTGGAACGACAAGGCCGCGTTCGACGCGCAGGCCAAGAAGGTCGCCGGGCTGTTCAAGGAGAACTTCAAGAAGTACGAGGCCCAGGCATCTGCTGAGGTCCGCGGCGCCGGCCCGAAGATCTGACCGCCAAGCGCACGATCGTCGTCGGCGACCGCCGCTTCTGGTGGAGGTTGACCCCGAGCGACTCCGGCTTGCGCGTCGTCGTCCGCGCGGTCGAGCGCGCCGGTCGCGCGATGGCCATCCACTACGAGCACGGCAACCTGGTGACGCCGTGGCTCGTGCGGCGCGGCATCGACCACGCGCTCGCGAACGGCTGGGATCCCGACGAGCCCGGGCCGCAGCTGACGTACAGCATCGCCGCCCAGCTCGACGACCGACGGATCGAGCCGGCGAGCCCAGCCCCCGCGGCGATCGCGGCGACCGAGGCGGAGTTGCTCGCGCGGCTCGCGGAGCACGGCGATGTCGCGAGTCGATCGGTCTATGCCGACTGGTTGCTCGAGCGCGGCGATCCGCGCGGCGAGCTGATCGTGCTCGCGACCGCCGAGTCGCTCGAGCCCGAGGACAAGAAGCGACTCGCCGAGCTCGAGGCCGAGCGCGACCGCTGGCTCGGCCCGATCGTCGACGTCACCCGGCTGCGATGGTGGCAGCACGGCATGTTCGACTCGTGCGAGCTTGGCAAGAGCACGGTCGGTGCGGTCGATCGGGCGCTCGGGCACCCGGGGTGGAGCACGGTCAGGGCGATCGATGCGCGTGGCCATTTCATGTCGTCCGCCGACGTCGTGCGGGTGATCACCCAGCCGGTGCTCCACTCGCTGCGCACCCTGTCGCTCGACTCGACCGTCGCGACCCGGCTCGACGCGGACGAGGATCACGGGCTCCTCGCGGTGCTCGCCGAGCACGCGGTCATCCAGTACGGGGCTCGCTGGCTCGGGGTCGACGTGCTCGCGCGGTTGCTCGCGAGGTGTCCGGCGCTCGTGCAGGCGGCCGTCTGCCTGCAGGGGTCCGAGGACGTCGCGGCGTTGCTCGCCACGGCAGCGGTGCCCACACTCGTGATCCGCGATCCCGAGTTCCGGATCTTTCGCACCGGAGCCGACTATGCGGGCGCGAGCGAGGTCGAGCAGCTGACGTTCGCGTGGACGCTGTATGGACTTCGCCCGAGCGGCCCGGCGGTCCGCCTGCGGCGTGGTCGAGACCACCGGTTCAGCGTGTTGACGCTCGCCTGGGATAGCGTCGACACGGAGTACGCTCGCGCGCGGGTCGCGGCCGCGATCCGGAGCCTCCCGGTGACCGCGCTCACCGAGGTGACGATCGAGCCGGGTGGCGCACTCGACGACCGAGAATACCTCGGCGAGATCCACGACGCGCTACGGCGCCAGGAGTGCTACGGCGACTTCGGCTGGTAGGCGAGGTAGTCGGCGATCGCACGCACCATCGCCGGGGTCGCCCGTGCCGCGGTGCCCTTGCCGCCGCGCTGGAGCTGGATCCCGAGCGTCAGCGGGATCGTGCCGTCGGGCGTGACGATGCCGAACGCGATCAGCAGCAGCGAGTCGTCGGGCGTCGTCGCCCCGCACGCGAGCTGGGCCGCGGCGGCGTGCGCGGCGTTCCACGCGCGACACGCCGAGCTCCGGCGCGCGAGGTCGGCGAGCGAGTCGATCGTGCCGGTCTTGGCGCCGTAGACGAGGACGCGCGGATCGGCGAGCAGGTCCTTGATGCCGGCGTACGCGGTGCCGCCGGGCCGGACGACGGCGCACAGGCCGCCGTCGGCGCCCAGCACCGTCGACGTCGTGCCGGTGCCCGCGCAGGTGTAGGTCGGCGTCGCGCCGGTGACCGGCGCGGGGAACCATGACGCCGCGTGCCTGGTGGAGTCGTAGATCACGCGGCCGCACGCGTCGGTGACCTGGGCGAGCGAACCGACCGGCTGGACGCCGGAGCCGCGCAGGAGCTGGAAGTACTCGGTGAGCGGCCCGTCGTCGAGCTCGACGCGATCCGGTCCGAGCGCGACGAGGTAGCGCAGGTCGGCCGACGGATTCGCGATCGGCAGCGCGCGTGCGGCGCACACGTCGGCGCGGGCGGCGGCGCGCGCGCAGTGCGTGCACGTCGTGCGGCCGAGCAGCGCCTCGACATGCGACCACAGCGCCGTGCGGCGCAAGCCGGCGACGACGATCGTGCGCTTGCCGACGATCGGCCCGGTCGCGTCGGCGATCTCGAGCGCCTCGGCGGTCGACCAGCCCTGCACGTCGCGCGGGCGCAGGTCGTCGAGCGTGACCGCGCGGCCGGCGATCGACATCCGCGCGTCGGCTCCCATCCCGAGCCCGACGATGCCGAGCGCGGCCTCGTACCAGTTCGGCGAGTGCGCGAGGAAGTCGTGGAGGTCGGCGGTCGTCGGGTTGCCGGCGACCGAGGTCGGCGGGCAGTGCCCGAAGATCGGATCGACCGCCTTGCCGTGGCGACCGTGACAACCGGCGCCGTGGCCGGCGGCCGACAGCTGGAGCCGAGCGAGCAGCGTCGGGAACGCTTGCTCGGCAGCGCGCGCGATCACCGGCTTGAGCGTCGAGCCGGCGGCGATCGGCAAATTCCATTCGACGCGCTCGGCATCGGCCTCGCCGGGCGACTCGCGCAGCGCCACGAGGGCGCGCTCGGCGGCGCGGTCGACCGGCGCGTACGCGAGCGGCGAACGCCCGGGCACGACGCTGTCCTGCGCGAGGATCTCGCCGGTGTCACCGCGCAGGAGGACGTACGCGCGGCGTGTCGCGGTCGGCGCGACGAGGGCCTCGCCGAGCCGGCGCACGAGCTCGGGCTGCAGGCTGATGCGGCACTCGGTGACGCCGTCGAGTGGGCTGGTCGCGCAGATCGTGTCGCGCGCGATCGGCGGCGGCGCGAGCGTGCCGCACGCGGGTGTGGCCGCGCCGGTGCGGGCGAGGGCGGCGTGGATCCAGCCGTCGAGCCCGAGCGAGTGCGCGACGTCGTACGGGTTGACCCAGCCGAGCTCGGGGAGCGCGGCGCCGTACGGATAGACCCGGCGCGCGGCGGTCGCGCCCGGATCGCCGTCGTCGGCGACCAGCGCATCGGCGGTGGGCCGGAACAGCGCGGCGCGATCGGTGACGACCAGCGCGACGCGATCGAGCACGACCTCGGGACCGTGCACCATGCGGCGCCACGCGCCGGGCGAGGTCGGATCGGCGACGAACAGCTGCGCCGGGCCGCGCAGGATCGCGGCGCGCGGCGACGGTCGGATCTCGATCGTCGTGCCGCCGCCGAGATCGAGGGCGGTGTCGCGAACGCGCGTGACGCCGGTCGCGGTGATCAGCTCGCCGAGGTCGTGCGCGGCGATGCCGAGCGTCGCCGCGACCACGCGGATCCGCGGTGCCGGCGCGCGGTGATCCGGCGGCCGGAGATCATCGAGTCGATCGATCGTGCAGGTCGCGTGATCGCCATCGACCGCGAGGCGGATCCCGTCGGCAAGGAGGCTGCACGGTCCGGCGTGACAGCGGTCGAGCAGCCCGGGGCGTGCGCGGTCCCAGCGCTCGCGGACCTCGCGATCGAAGCGCCGGGTCGCGTCATCGGTCGGATCGCTCGCGAGCTCGGCGGAGGTCGGGACCAGCTCGCCGAGCGCGCCCGCGGTGTGGTCGCGCCACGGACACGCGCGCGACGCGGCGTAGTGGAGCGCGGCGTCGATGCGGTGGTCAGCGTCGGCCGCGCGGTCGAGCGCGCACGCACCGGCGCGCGCGACGATCGCGGTGGTCGCGAGCCCGGCGAACACGAGCGCGGCGACCACGAGCTGGCGCGCGCGCACGACACGCGGGGCGAGCCGGACGCGTTCGTCGTCGGTCGTCGACGTCGCGTCGCCGCCGAGCGCGCACCACAGCGCACCGATCGCGAACAGCCACAGATCGGCGGGGCTGTCGATCCCGAGCCCGGGCCAGCTGATGCCGGTGAGCGGCAGGACGCCGAGCGCCGCGAGCGGCTGGTACAGGATGAGGACGCAGCCGACCGCCGCGATCAGCGTGCGCGCGCGGTGGGCGGTGCTCGCGTGGCGCAGGCGGGCCCCGGCGAGCACGGCGGCGCCGATCGCGATCGCGAGCAACAGCGCGGCACGCGCGAGCAGCCCGGCGACCCCGGTCTCGCGGGCGACGAGGATCGCGAGGTAGTCGTTGTCGACCGAGTGCGCGACGCCAGGGTCACGCACGCGCGCGCCGAAGTAGCCCTCGCCGCGCCAGACGCCGGCGTCGCCGCGCGTCGTCGCGGGCAGCTCGGCCTCGCGCCACGCCGACGCGTTGGCGGCGAACGCGCGCGCGTCGGTCAGGAGCGCGTAGCCGGGCTCGACGACGGCCGCGACGCGATGGGCGCCGACGCCGTCGCCGCCGACCACCCGCGCGACGAGCCGATCGCGCGCGCCCC